>NZ_JARVRE010000009.1:0-401768 GCF_030209855.1 Agrobacterium sp. lyk4-40-TYG-31 | reverse complement strand
CGTCAGGCTCATAACCTGAAGGCCGCAGGTTCAAATCCTGCCCCCGCAACCAATGCAAAATACCGCCCAATCAACCTGTCCGGGAAGCTTGACGAAGGCACTAGGTTACCTTGTCACTACCGCATTCTCACTTTTTTGGCTTCGCATGGGGTCTCAGCACGCCGAGCCCTCGCCATTCACGCCCATCCTCTTCTATCAAATCTTGAGCTGACTGCGGCCCCAGGCTGCCGGCCTCATAGTCCTCTGGCACGCCTTCTTTCGCCCACAAATCCAGAAAGGGTTGGACCGCCGCCCATCCGGCTTCGATGCCATCGGCGCGTTGAAACAGGGTTTGATCTCCCATGAACAGTTCGTACAGCAGCGACTCGTACCCCGTCATTTTGCTGATATCGAATTGTTGAGCGTAGCGAAAGTCAAGCGAGACGGGGACGGTGTCTACTGACTGACCGGGTGATTTGATGGACATTTCCATGCTGATGCCTTCGTCGGGCTGGACCTGAATGACGAGCCTGTTGGGAGGCAGTTTGGGCGTGACTTCCGTTTGGCGAAACTGGGCGAAGGGTACTTTTTTGAAGGTGACGACCACTTCGGTGTCTCGTGCAGCCATGGCTTTCCCAGTTCTGAGATAAAAGGGAACGCCTGCCCAGCGCCACGTGTCCGCGTACAGTTTGAGAGCCACGAATGTTTCCGTGGTGCTGGCGGGGGCGACGTCCTTCGTGTCCCTGTAGGCGGGGACTTCAACGCCGTTGAGCGTTCCGGCCGTGTAGACGCCACGTGCAGAATGGCTGGCGGCTTCTTCCGGTGTGCAAATGCGTAGCGCCTGGAGCACCTTGCTCTTTTCGTTGCGGATTGCCTCCGCGTCGAAGCTGTTCGGCGGCTCCATGGCGACCATTGCGAGCAATTGGAAAAGATGGTTCGGCACCATGTCGCGCAGGGCACCGGTGGCATCGTAGAATTTGCCCCGTGATCCAACATCCACAACCTCCGCAGCGGTGATCTGGACATGATCGATGTAGTTATTGTTCCAGAGTGACTCGATCATCATGTTGGCGAAACGCGCCGTCATGATGTTTTGGACGGTCTCCTTGCCGAGGAAGTGATCCAGCCGGTAGACTTGGTTCTCGGAGACGGTGTTCAGGATTTTTGCGTTCAGGGCGCGCGCCGAAGCGAGATCGGTCCCGAATGGCTTTTCAATCGCCAGCCGTCTGAAAGCAGCATCGTTTTCAGTCACGAGACCATGCTGGCCCAGCTTCTCCACGATCGTTCCGAAAAACTGCGGCGGCACTGCGAGGTAAAAGGCAGCGTTTCCTGATGGCGCTTGGGTCAGTCGACGAGCGACCTCTGTAAAGACTTCGTCCTTTGTGAAGTCGCCGCTCACATAGGAAATGCGCTGCTTGAGACGCAGCCATGCCGGATCGGCAGACAGCGGCTCTGTCCCGCCCAACGTTGAGAGAAAGCCATCGAGTTTGTCCACCAGCATGGCATCGTCACCGGGCTCGATACCAACACCTAGGATGTGGAGATCGTCTCCAACCAGTCCGCTGCGCGTGAGATTGACGAGGGACGGAATCAACAGGCGACTGGTGAGATCGCCAGTGGCGCCGAAGATCACAAGTGTTACCGGAGGGGCAGGTGCAGCGTCCAAGGCGAAATCTCCAACATTTTCAATCTGTGCTTTAACCTAGTTCAGCCTTCGGACAGGATTATGTCTGATTCCAGCTTCGGATGACGGGTTCATCCAGATTGTGTTCGTAACCGAGGACACTGATACCAGTGGTATCAACAATGAAAAGCGAGCCCGCTTCCGCCGTCAGTCCTAACCATCTGGCAGCGAGGACTCTGAGAAAATGGGAGCTGGAGAAAATGAGGATATTGCCAGTCCCGGATTTCAGTTTTGCGATGACATCATCGGCTCTTTTTTCGATATCTCTGGTCGATTCCCCGCCGGGGCAACCATCGCGAAAAACGTTCCACCCCGGTGCTTCGGCTTGGATGTCCTTGGTCGTTACGCCCTCGTAACGCCCGTAGTCCCACTCGGCCAGATTATTGTCTATCGCTGCACGGGAACCGAGGCCTGCGAGGTCACAGGTTTTGCGCGCCCGCTGCGAGGGGCTGGTGTAAACGGCAGCGAAATCGAGCGCTGGCAGGCGCGCCGCCAGCGTCTTGGCAGCCAACTCGCCGTTTTCCGTCAGTGGTATGTCGCTGCGCCCCGTGTGGCGACCGGAGAGGGACCATTCGGTCTCTCCGTGTCTGACGAGAACGATCTGCGGAAATTTCGTACTCATCGCTCTGCTTTCCTGCACAAATGATTTTCTTCATTGGTCTTACGTTGTCCGAAGACCGGGTCGCTCACGTCAACACGATGCCCAGCTCTGCTCGTAACTTCCTCGTCAATCCTGACGCAACCAACGCATAGGATCGTTGGACGTAATGCTCTATCTCTTCGGGTTCGAGCGACGCTTGGTCGGAAATCGAAATCCATTTGCGTTTGGCGAAATAGGGCGCCTGCCCAATCCCGTCCAGCGACGTCAGAATTTCGAAGCTTTCCTCGGAACACTTGATGACAAGCCGCCAATTTTCCCGCTCTCCGAGAACGGCAAAGACCTTGTCTCCCACTTTCGCGACATGGGAATCCCATTGGTCAACGAAGGCGACACCCGGCCACGTCCCCAAGAATGCATCGAACCCATCTCGGTCAAAAATCGTCATGCGAATCTATCCGCAATCAGCGCTGCAAGGCGTCTTGCGACCTCGGTCTTGTCGAGATCAGGCCATGCCTCGACGCCATCTGCCGAGATGATCTTCACGCTGTTGCGATCTCCACCCATGATACCGGTTTGGGCAGACACGTCGTTGGCGACGATGAGGTCGGCGCCCTTGCGCGTGAGCTTGGCTCGCCCGTTCGTTTCGACATCCTGAGTTTCCGCGGCGAAGCCGACGACGATTTTCGGCCTGTTGGCGTGGTGGCCGATGGTTTTGAGAATATCCGGGTTTTCGACCATGTGCAGGGCGGGAGGCTGGCCGTCCGGTTGCTTCTTGATCTTCTGATCGACCGCCGTTGCCACCCGCCAGTCGGCGACAGCTGCGACCATCACCGCAATATCGACCGGCAGATTCGAGATGACTGCATCCAGCATCTCCTCGGCCCGTTCGACGTGGACGGTGTTCACGCCCGCCGGATCGGCAATCGTGACGGGGCCGGAGACGAGCGTTACCTCGGCGCCGAGTTCCGCCAACGCTGCCGCAATGGCATGGCCTTGCTTGCCGGAGGAGCGGTTGGCGATGTAGCGGACGGGGTCGATCGGCTCATGCGTGGGGCCTGACGTGACGATGGCTTTTTTGCCGGCAAGCGGCTTCGGTCTGTCGTCCAAAAGTGTTTCGACCACCTCCACGATCTGTAACGGCTCGGCCATGCGGCCAAGGCCGGCCTCGCCTTTTTCCGCCATCTCGCCGGACATAGGTCCGATGAAATAGATGCCATCGGCTTTCAAGGTTTCGATGTTGCGCCGAGTTGCCTTGGCGGTCCACATTTTGGGGTTCATGGCGGGCGCGACAAGCACCTTGCGATCTGTGGCCAGCAGAACGGTGGAGGCCAGATCATCGGCCAGGCCATTGGCCATCTTCGCCATCAGATCGGCGGTGGCAGGTGCGACCAGAACCAGATCGCAATCACGCGCCAGTCTGATATGGCCGACATCCTGCTCGTCCTGGCGCGAAAACAGTTCGCTAAAGACATGGGTGGCCGAGAGGGCACCGACGGCAAGGGGTGTGACGAATTCCTGTGCCCCGCGCGTCATGACAGGCGTCACCTTCGCGCCGCGCTCCTTCAGGCGACGGATGAGATCGAGGCTCTTATAGGCTGCGATGCCGCCGGAGATGATGAGAAGAATATGCTTGCCCGAAAGTGCCATGATGCCGACCGAATTCCTGTTTGATGGAAACCTAAGCCCTTGGCTTTCAAAGTGCAATCGCGTGGGCGCGCTCCACCCTCATGCTGAGGTGCTTTGGCCAAAGGGCAAAGCCTCGAAGCATCCGTTCCGCAGCCCTCGTCCTTCGAGGGTCGCTTCGCGCGCACCTCTCCTTCGACAGGGCTCAGGATGATGGATGAGGACTGCTAACGTTTAAGATACGCCTCGCCGTTCACGCGATGCGAGGCACCCGTGTCCTGTTTCGTTTCAACCCGGAGAACACACGCAAATGCGGAAAGGTCTCTGGTATGGTGGTGTCGTTGGCGTCCGCATTTGCTTGGCCTCTGGTCTTTCGTTCTTGCAGCCATGTCTTGCCCAGACCGGACCGTGAATAATCCGGGCTGAGCGTGACAGGCAGTATCCGCCGAACCGTTTCGCCTCGCCCAGTCCGAAAGCCGTGAATGGTCTTTCGCGTCGAGAAAATCAGGTCCACCGGTCTTACCCTGACATGGTATTCCTGATGTCTGGCCGCACGTCTGCGTCCACCCACCAGCCTTCGCCGCCTCCATGTCTCGCGAAACAGCTCCGCGGCGAAAGTGGGAGGATTGTAGGCATGGGTCAGATAGCCGTGGAGAAAAGTTTTTTGACTTTTTTTGGTTTTCGCGGATTTTCTGAGACGGCTGCTATCCGGGGTATTTCACCCTCACATTCAGCCTATGCGACCCGCGATCATCGGGCTCGACGATACGGGCTCGTCTGAGGTCGTGTAGATCGTCGACACCACCGCCACTGCCTTGTCCGCATCGTCCTGCGTTGCCGCATGTATCACAGCAATCGGCTGACCCTTCTCCACCTTCGTTCCCAAGGGCAGAATATGTGACATGCCGACACGATGATCGATGACATCACTTGGATGGCGACGACCGCCGCCAAGGCCGACCACGACCATGCCAAGATCGCGCGTCTGGCAGGAGGACAGAAAACCGGTTTCGGTTGCCAGAACCGCCGCGATATGGGGTGCCGGTTTGAGATAGTCACCCGGCTTTTCGATGAAATCCGAGGGGCCGCCAAGGGCTGAGATCATATGGCCGAAACGCTCCATGGCCGCACCGGAGGCAAGCGCCTTGCGCGCCATGGCTTCGCCTTCGATGAGGCTGTTGACAAGGCCAGATTGCATGAGCATTTCAGCGGCGAAGGCGAGCACCAGCGTTTCGATACGGGTTCCGGCCTTTTTGCCGCTCAGAAAATCCAGACAATGGATGATTTCGAGCGCGTTGCCTGCCGCATCGGCAAGCGGCTCGTTCATATCGGTGATGAGAACGGAGGTTTTGACGCCTGCGCCATTGGCGACCTCCACCAGAGACCGCGCCAGTTGCTCGGCCTCGTCGGCGCTCTGCATGAAGGCGCCATTGCCGAATTTCACGTCCAGAACCAGCGTTTCAAGGCCCGCAGCGAGCTTCTTCGACAGGATGGAGGCGGTGATCAGGGGAACGGAATCCACCGTCGCGGTTACGTCTCTGATGGCATAGAGCCGCTTGTCGGCTGGGGCGAGATCACCCGTCTGGCCGATGATGGCGCAGCCTACGTCTTTGACCGTGCGGCGAAAGAGGGCTTCGTCAGGCATGATATCATAGCCTGGTATGGATTCGAGCTTATCCAGCGTGCCGCCGGTGTGTCCGAGGCCCTTGCCCGAAATCATCGGAACCGCCAGACCGCAGGCGGCGACGATGGGGGCGAGCATGAGCGAGACATTATCGCCCACGCCGCCGGTGGAGTGCTTGTCGGCAATGGGTTTGCCGATATCGGCCCATGACAGAACATCGCCGCTGTCGCGCATGGCCAGCGTCAGGGCCACCGTCTCATCGCGGCGCATGCCGCGAAAGAACACGGCCATGGCGAAGGCTGCGGCTTGCCCTTCGGAAATCGAACCCTTGGACAGACCGGAGATGAAGGCGGAAATCTCATCCGCCGTCAGCACCTGCCCATCGCGTTTGCGGCGGATGATTTCCTGCGGGATCATGCGGGATCAATATCCGCTGGCGGACTTGGCCGGTTCGCCACCGCCCAGCACGTTCAAGATATCGTCCAGAATGCCTGAGGCGCCGAAGCGGAAGGTGGAGGGCATGGCCCAGTTGGGCTGCATGATGGTTTCCGCCAGACGCAGATAAAGCGTTGCATCTTCCACCGTGCCGATGCCGCCGGCGGGCTTGAACCCTACCTTCTTCTTGCTGTCTCTGATGGACTGCAACATGATGTCGGCGGCTTCCAGCGTGGCGTTGACCGCGACCTTGCCGGTGGAGGTCTTGATGAAATCCGCACCCTCGGCAATGGCAATCTCGGAAGCGCGGCGGATGAGCGCCTTGTCCTTCAACTCGCCGGTTTCGAGAATGACTTTCAGCAGGACAGGTGCAACACAGGCTTTGCGGACGGCAGCGACCATTTCTGACACCGCATTTTCATCGCCTGCTATGAATTTCCTGTAGGGAATGACCAGATCGATTTCATCGGCACCATCGGCAATGGCGCGTTCGGTCTCGCCGACAACGGTTGCGACATCGAGATCGCCGGAGGGGAAATTGACGACGGTTGCGATGCGGATCGAGTGATCCTTGCCGAAAGCGGCGCGGGCCTGAGCCACGAAACGCGGCCAGATGCAGATGGCAGCTGTTGTGCCGTATTGCGTGTGGGCTTTCTGGCACAGGGCAGCGATCTGCTCCGGCGTGCAGTCTTCCTTGAGATTGGTGAGGTCCAGCAAGGACAAGGCGAGAGCGGCGGCTTCGCGCGGGCGCTGAAGTTCCATGCTCAATTTCCTCCTGAAATCATTTCCGTTAAGATCGCGGCCAGTCTCTTGCCGCCTATGGGCGCCATGTCTTTGGTTTCGTCATGGCTCAGTTCGGCCCCGGTCATTCCGGCACCGTAATTGGTAATAACGGAAGCGGCGGCAACGCGCATCCCGAAAAAGCGCGCAAGGATGACTTCCGGCACGGTGGACATGCCAACGGCATCCGCACCCAGCGTGCGGGCCATGCGGATTTCCGCCGGTGTTTCGAAGCTGGGGCCGGAGAACCACATATAAACGCCCGAAAATAGCGGCACGGTGGCGCGCATGGCGGCGTTGCGCATGGCAATCGACATATCCGCATCATAAGCGCTGGTCATGCCAACAAAACGGCTGTCGCTTTCTTCGCCGATCAGCGGGTTCATGCCGGAATAATTGATGTGGTCGGTGATCTGCATGACCGATCCGGGTGGCATGTCTTGGCGAACAGAGCCTGCGGAATTCGTGAGAATCAGCGATTGAACACCGATGCCGCAGAGAGCCTCGATGGCCGGGCGCATGGCGCTGGCATTGCCCTGTTCGTAATAATGGACGCGGCCCGCCAACATGAGGATGGGCTGGCCGCCGAGATATCCCGCCACCAGCTCGCCCGCATGGCCGGAAACAGCGCTTTCGGGAAAGCCGGGGATTTCGGCATAGGGAATGCGGATCGGGTCGGCCACCTCGTCCACCAGAGAGCCTAGGCCGGAGCCGAGAACCACGGCGGTGCGCGGCATCAGCCCGTTCAGCCTGTCCACGAGGACGTCGATGATCGCGTGATCCATCAATCCAACTCTGTCTTGAAGCTGAAGGGCAGGAGCTCATCCATGGTCATGACCTTTTGTACGCCCGCTTCGTCACAGAGATAAATCTTCGTATCGGCGGAGGCGAATTCCGCGATCTTCTGGCGGCAACCGCCGCAGGGCGGGCAGAGCGCCAGCTTCTCGGCAATGACGGCGATTTCGGTGATCTTCTTTGCCCCGCCCATGACCATGGCACTGATGGCGGAGGGTTCTGCGCACCAACCTTGAGGAAAGGACAGGTTCTCTATATTGGCGCCCTTGTAGATATTGCCGTCTTCGGCGCGGATGGCCGCACCGACGGGAAACTTCGAATAGGGTGCGTGGGCAAAGGCCATGGCCTCGCGGGCGGCTTCAAAAAGCTCATGGGACATGGTTTAACGCTCCTTCGAGTAAGCGACGCCACCGGCCTTTGGCGGCTTGGCAACGCCGATGAAACCGGCCAGCAAAATGCAGGTGAGGATATAGGGAAGCGCCTGGAAGATTTGCACCGGGACTTCACCGATGCCCGGAATGGCCTTGCCCTGCATGAAGTTTGCAACCGCATCCAGAAAGCCGAACAGCAGGCAGGCAAACATGACCGGCACCGGCTTCCATTTGGCAAAGATCAGGGCGGCCAGCGCAATATAGCCCTTGCCCGCCGACATGTTGGCGATGAAGGCGGCGGACTGCGCGACAGCGAGATACGTCCCTGCAAAGCCGCAAAGGAAACCGGCGACGATGACGGCGCGGAAGCGCATCCATGTGACGGAAATGCCAGCCGTATCGACAGCGCCCGGATTTTCACCCACCGCGCGCAGGCGCAGACCAAAGCGGGTGCGGTACAAGACCCACCAAGAAATCGGCACGGCGATGAAGGCGAGATAGGTCAGGATATTGTTGCCGGAGATGACATTGGCATAGAGCGGGCCGATGAAAGGCACCTCGCGCATGGCATCCACACCCGGCAGAATGATCGGCGTGAAACGGCCTTCGCCAGTGATCTGCGGCGTGCGACCGCCCTGCCCGAACCATGCCTGACCCAGAACGACGGTGAGACCGGCAGCCACAAAGTTCAACGCCACGCCAGAAACGATCTGGTTGCCGCGGTTGGTGATGACGGCAAAGCCGTGGACCAGCGAAAAGAAGATCGAAACGCCGATACCGGCGGCCAGACCCGCCCAGGGGTCGGACGTGATATAGGCCACGCAGGCCGATGCGAAGGCCGCAGCCAGCATCTTGCCCTCAAGGCCGATATCGAACACACCGGCGCGTTCCGAAAACAGGCCTGCAAGGGCCGTAAACAACAGCGGAATGGTCAGGCGGACGGTCGAACCGAGAATGCTGACCAGCATATCGAAGGTTTCCATGGGCCTTACCTCTTCACGAATTGTTGGTAGATGCGCACCAGCGCGGGGCGGTACATATATTCAAGCGCGCCAGCAAACAGGATGACGAGGCCCTGAATGACGACGATCATCTCGCGGGTGATGTTGGGCATTTCAAACGAAAGATCGGCGCCGCCCTGATAGAGAATGCCGAAGAGAAGGGCCGCAAAGACGATGCCGAGCGGGTGGCTGCGCCCCATCAACGACACGGCGATGCCGACGAAGCCTGCACCACCGACGAATTCCACCTGCAAGCGTGCAGACGCGCCCATGACAGGGTTGAGTGCCATCATGCCTGCCAGACCGCCTGAGATCAGCATGGCGATGATGACGGTGCGGGAATAGGGAATGCCAGCATAAACAGCCGCAGAAGGACTGATGCCGAGCGTGCGCATTTCATAACCCAGCTTTGTGCGCCAGATGAGCACCCAGACGAGGAAGGCGGCAACCAGCGCAATGATGAAGGAGACGTTGAAGGGCGCGGGGCCGAGTTTCAGGCCGAACATCGCCATCAACCAATCCAGCTTCGGCAATTGGCCACCGGGCAGGAAGGTACGGGTTTCCGGCGCCATCTTGCCGGGCACGATAAAGACGTTGACCAGCAGATAGACCATCAAGGCCGCTGCGATGAAGTTGAACATGATGGTGGTGATGACGACGTGGCTGCCGCGCTTCGCCTGAAGCCAGCCGGGAATGAAGGCCCAGGCCGCACCAAACACGGCGGCACCGATAACGGCGAAAGGCATGGTGACATACCAGGGCACGTAACGATCCAGCGCCAGTGCGACCATGGCAGCACCCAGACCGCCGATATAGGCCTGACCTTCCGAGCCGATATTGAAGAGGCCCGCATGGAAGGCGACGGCCACCGACAGACCGGTGAAGATGAAGCTGGTGGTGTAAAACAGGGTAAAGCCGATGGCGTCACCACGGCCGAGCGCACCCTCGATCAGCAGACGCAGGGCGGCAAACGGATCTTCGCCAATGCCCCAGACCACGAGGCCGGAGATGAAAAAGGCGGTGACGAGGTTGAGCAACGGCAGAAGGCCGTAGGACATCCAGTTGGGAAGGGGGACGGAAGCTGTACTCATGAGCTTTAAAGCCTTTGCCTTATGCGGCGATGCCGGCCATCATCAGGCCCAGCGTTTGTTCTTCGGCTTCCGCCGTTTTTTCTCCGACGATCCGGCCTGCGAACATCACCAGAATGCGGTCCGACAAAGAGCGGATTTCATCCAGCTCTACCGAGACCAGCAGAATGGCCTTGCCCGCATCGCGCATTTCGATGATGCGGCGATGGATGAATTCGATGGCCCCGATATCCACGCCACGCGTCGGCTGGCCGATGATCAGCATCTTCGGATCGCGCTCGATTTCACGCGCAACGACGATCTTCTGCTGATTGCCGCCGGAGAAGTTGGCGGTCTTCAGCCGGGCATTCGGCGGGCGGATGTCGTATTTCTCGATCTTTTCGACGGCATCCTTGCGAATGGCTTCGGGATTCAGGAACATGCCTTTGCCGTAGCGGTCATCACGGTGATAGCCGAGGATTGAGTTTTCATATTCCTCGAATTTCAAGACCAGACCCATATGGTGGCGGTCTTCGGGAATATGCGCCAGACCCAGCTTGCGTAGAACGGCGGGATCGACTTTGTCGACCGTCTTGCCGCCCATCAGGATTTCACCGGAATGCGGCTTGCGGATGCCTGCGATGGCTTCCAGCAATTCCGATTGGCCGTTGCCCGCCACCCCGGCAATGCCGACGATTTCGCCTGCGCGCACATCGAAGGACACATCGTCCACCATGGTCACGCCACGGCTATCCTTGACGGTGAGATTGCGCACGGAAAACAGGACTTCGCCGGGATTGGCTTCGCCTTTTTCCACGCGCAGAAGCACGCGGCGACCCACCATGAGTTCGGCCAGTTCCTCGACCGTGGTTTCCGACGTCTTACGTGTCGCCACCATCTCGCCGCGGCGCATGACGGAGACCTCATCGGTGATCGCCATGATTTCGCGCAGCTTGTGGGTGATGAGAATGACGGTCTTGCCCTGATCGCGCAGGACGCCCAGGATATTGAAGAGGTGATCGGCTTCCGCCGGGGTCAGCACGCCTGTGGGCTCATCGAGGATGAGGATTTCGGCACCGCGATACATGGCCTTCAATATTTCGACGCGCTGTTGCAGGCCCACCGGCAAATCCTCGATGATCGCATCGGGATTGACCTCGAGGCCGTATTCGTCTTCCAGCCGCTTCAATTCCTTGCGGGTTGCCGCCGTGCCCTTGGCGAGCAGCATGCCGCCTTCGGCACCTAACATGATGTTTTCCAGCACCGAGAAATTCTCGACCAGCATGAAGTGCTGATGCACCATGCCGATGCCGGCATCGATGGCGGCCTGGCTGTCCTTGATGTTGACGGGCTTGCCGTCGATGCGGATTTCACCTGAATCGGCAGAATAGAAGCCGTAAAGGATCGACATCAATGTCGATTTCCCCGCCCCGTTTTCCCCGATGATGCCGTGGATGGTGCCCTTGGCAACGGTGAGATTGATATTCTTGTTGGCGTGTACGGTGCCGAATTTTTTATCGATACCGACAAGCTCGATTGCAGGTTCCATCGTCAACCCAAACGTCTCCGGAGGCTGGATATGAAAAGGGCGCAACGCGGATACCGCGATGCGCCCTGATCCGAAAATCACATCACTTTGGGCAAGAATTGTCCGACATATAGTCGTGAACCTTGACGGTGCCAGCAATGATATCGGCCTTCGCCTTGTCGACGGCTGCCGTCATTTCCGGCGTGATCAGAGCCTTGTTGTTGTCGTCGACAGCATATGCAACGCCGTCTTCCTTGACGCCCAGAGACTGAACGCCACCGGTGAACTTGTCGTCCTTGGTGTCCTTGAACGCATTGTAGACGGCCAGATCGACGCGCTTGACCATGGAAGTCAGGACAGAGCCGGGGTGCAGGTGGTTCTGGTTCGAGTCCACACCGATGGAGTATTTCTTGTTGTCGGCTGCGGTTTGGAGAACGCCGAGACCCGTGGCACCCGCTGCCGCGTAGATCACGTCCGCGCCCTGATCGAGCTGGTTCTTCGTCAGTTCACCACCGCGAACCGGGTCGTTCCATGCAGCGCCGGTCGTGCCGGTCATGTTCTGGAAGACTTCGATCTTGTCATTGGCAGCCTTGGCACCCTGGGCGTAACCGCAGGCGAACTTGCGGATCAACGGAATATCCATACCGCCGATGAAGCCGACCTTGCCGGTCTTGGATGCCATGCCGGCCAGAAGACCGACGAGGTAGGAACCCTCTTCTTCCTTGTAGACGACGGAGCGCACATTCGGCAGCTCGACGACGGAATCGACGATCACGAACTTGGTGTCGGGAAATTCGGCTGCGACCTTTTCCATGGCCGATGTCCATGCGAACGACACCGCAACAACGGGATTGAACCCACGGCTGGCGAAGTTGCGGATGGCCTGTTCGCCCTGCGTGTCGCTTGTCGGCTCGAAATCGCGGTATTCGGTACCGGTTTCAGCCTTGAACTTCTCAGCGCCTGCGGCAGCAGCTTCGTTGAACGACTTGTCGAATTTGCCGCCCGTGCCATAGACCAGCGCAGGCTTGATGTCCGCAGCCAAAGCGGAAGCCGACATCGCGGCTAGCGCGAAAAGCGTCAGAAGGGATTTTTTCATTGTGCAGCCCTGTTGTTACAGTTTGGTTTTTTAAAGGGTCCTCCCGCAAACCCGCTGATACGGGCATGTCTGCGGAACTGCCAGCCTGTTTTCGACTGTGCGTAAGGATTATCCTTGCACGGCTGCAAGAAAAATTCATCCGCTTTTTTTGACCCGGTGGAAAAACCGTTAACTGCTACTTCTTCAGGCATTCAGCACAAAAAATCGGCCCGGCTGTGCGCGATGATAGAGCGTGGCCGGGCCGATAGGCGTGTTTGTAGGTCCGAAAGCAGGTCGAACCACCAAAAGTTTCGAAACTAATCGATGTTGCAGCTCACGCCCGTACCGCGCAAACCACAATAACCGCCGGGATTTTTCGCCAGATACTGCTGATGGTAATCTTCCGCATAATAGAAGATATCCAGCGGTTCGATCTCGGTCGTGATCGCCGGATGCCCGGCAGACTTCAGCGCCTGCTGGAAAGTGTCGCGTGTGGCTTTGGCCTGGCTTAACTGCTCATCACTGGTCGTGTAGATGACGGAGCGATAGGTGGTACCCACATCGTTCCCCTGCCGCATGCCCTGTGTCGGATCATGTTCCTCGAAAAATTTCTTGAGCAGAGCGGCGAGCGACACCTGAGCGGGATCATAGACAACCTTGACCACTTCGGCATGGCCGGTGAGGCCGGTCGTCGTTTCCTGATAGCTGGGATTGCGGGTAATGCCACCGGAATAGCCGACAGCCGTCACCCAGACACCGGGCGTTTTCCAGAACAGCCGTTCCGCACCCCAGAAACAGCCCATGCCGAGATAGATCGTTTCTAGACCATCGGGGTAGGGGCCTTTGAGAGGGTTGCCGTTGACGAAGTGATGCTCCGGAACAATCACCGCCTCGTCGCGGCCCGGATATGCCGTCTCCGGCGTCGGCATGGTGGTTTTCTTGGACATGGTATCAAATCCGAACATTGCATTCTCCTTGCGCCCACAAAGGGCCGCTACATGGTTCGCGCATATGTACGTGGCTATCTCTGCATCAGGCGGAGAAACGGCCCATGACCCTCGGTTTTCTGTATCCCGCCATCCAGAAGAGCAGCGACAACGCCAGAAGAACGGCAAAGGCGGGAACCGCAGACAGGCCGTTTCCAACCCAGCGCCACGCTTCCGGGTGAATATAGTGCGCCACAATGCCTTCTGCCATGGTGAGCGATGCAGGAAAGAATTTCGACCAGACATCCTGCGCACTCATCATATCCACTGATGATGTCGCAACCGAGCGTACAGAGTCGAGCGCACCGACGCCCACCGCTGCCGCCAGAAACAAAAAACTGATGAGCCGCAAAATCGCTTTCATGAAACCTCTTCCGATACTGCTACAGGAAAGCAGTGCCTCGGCCTTTCCGGCGCACGACGCGCTCGTTTGTCTACCTCGGGATAAAGCTGCGTAACACGCATTGCAATCGCGCTAACGGCAACGAATTGATGCGCAAATAAAAAAACTGTCAAATTTGGGTTGATCCCTGCGAATTCATCGGTATATATCGCGCCGTTCCAGTGATTTGCAGTTTTCACAAAATGCAGATGTTTAGACGGACAGGTGGCCGAGTGGTTTAAGGCGCACGCCTGGAACGCGTGTGTGCGTGAAAGCGTACCGTGGGTTCGAATCCCACCCTGTCCGCCATCCCACACTTAAAAACCTCACCCAAGTTTCGACGCGACAAGATATCTCTTGACCGCGAGCAACCTCGATGTTTGGCTTGCAAATATCCCCTTATTGAACGGCACGCATTCCATTCTGCTGCTCACCCAGCCCCGTTGTTTCCTTGAACAACACGTTCTGATCCAAAAGGTAGCGTGAGAAAAGCGGAAGGCTTGCGCCGCCGATGGCGCGGGCCTGGCTTCCAACAGCACCCTCCAGAATTTCCGGCACGACGACGCCCTGGAGATCATGCAGATCCAGCGCCTTGCGTGTCGCTGCGGTTATTCTTGCGCGCACCCAGCTTGGAAACCCGCCATCGATAATAACGGACGCGAAATCGATGATCGAGGAGGCGGCGACGACGGCTTGGGCGAGGGCTGCCGCCGTGTTCTCGATCCATCGTTCGAGCGGTTCGCCGAAATCGACCCATTCGTCCGGGGAAAACCACAGTGGTTTCGGGTCGATATTTTTTTCACGCAACATATCCTCAAGCACGAAGATCGAGGCGATCTTCAGCAACTGCACGACGGAACCATCCCGGCCCTGCACCGGTAAGGGACCGATTGCGCCAGCCGCACCGGTGCGCCCGGAAAACAGGGCGGAATTCAAAACGACGCCGCCACCGATGAAAGACCCGATGAAGACGTAGAGGAAGTCGGGGTAGTTCTGGCCGACGCCGAACACGAGCTCTGCGCCGCAGGCGCTCGTCGCGTCGTTTTGCAGAAACACGGGGTAGCTGATCTGCCGGGCAATCTCGGCCCTGAGATCGACGCCACGCCAGCGGTCCATTTCCTTTTGCGGCGCGCCCACTTCCTGCGCCCAGCTCCAGAGCTCGAAAGGGGCCGCGATGCCAATGCCAGCGATCCGTTGTTGTTCGGCGGGGGTGAGGCGTGCCTCCAACTCGGCGATGCCATCGATCACGAAGGGCAATATCCATTCCGGCATGGGATAGGGGTAGGTGTTGCGGAGTTTCAGCCGGATGCGACCGACGAAATCCATCAAAACGAGATCGACACTGCGCCTGCCGATCTTGACGCCGAAGGAGAAAACGGCATCCGGGTTCAGTCTCATCGGTGTCGAGGGTTGGCCAACCTTGCCCCGGAGCGGTTCGCCGCGAATAAGCAGCCCGTCGCTTTCAAGCGACCGCATGATGACCGAAACAGTTTGCGCAGAAAGACCGCTTCTGCGGGCAATCTCAGCCTTTGAGAGACCATTGTGGCGTCTGACGAGCGACAGCACGAGGCGTTCATTATAGGCGCGGACACGGACCTGGTTTGCCCCGCCGCTGTCCATCGCATTGGCCGATACCTGTATCGTCGGTTCCGCTGATCGTCTCATGTGCATGTCCCTCCCGGCCTACGACGGTCTGTAGCCAGCATCAAGAAATTCGCAAGGATCGTGTTTCGAAGAACAGTCTCCTCCCACCGTTCTTTCCATCGTCGCGAAACGATAAGATGGCACATCGAATTAATAATTCAATTGGATTTATTTATTGACAGTTTTTTAATTTGGTGGTTCCATCTGCCGCAGTGGTACCCGCTCTAGGAGGAGAGGGGCCGCACAGGTCGCTTCGACAAGAAGCACTTCGCTCACTGGGAGGACTACATGAAAAGCACCGTTTCCGCCTTTCTCGGCGCGCTTGCGCTTGGCGTTTCTTTTGCATCCGTGGCATCTGCCGCCGATACGTCGGTTTGCCTCATCACCAAGACAGATACCAACCCCTTCTTCGTCAAGATGAAGGAAGGCGCGACTGCCAAGGCCAAGGAAGTCGGCGTGACGCTGAAGTCCTATGCCGGTAAGATCGACGGCGATTCCGAAAGCCAGGTTGCCGCTATCGAATCCTGCATCGCCGATGGCGCCAAGGGTATCCTCATCACCGCATCCGACACCAAGGGCATCGTTTCTTCTGTCAAGAAGGCACGTGACGCAGGCGTTCTCGTGATTGCTCTCGACACCCCTCTCGATCCGGTCGATTCTGCCGATGCGACCTTTGCCACCGACAACCTGCTTGCCGGCAAACTGATCGGCGAATGGGCCAAGGGTACGATGGGCGACAAGTCCAAGGATGCCAAGGTTGGCTTCCTCGACCTGACACCTGACCAGCCAAGCGTCGACGTTCTGCGCGACCAGGGCTTCATGATCGGCTTCGGCATCGACCCCAAGGATCCATCCAAGATCGGCGATGAAGTCGATCCGCGCATCGTTGGCCATGACGTGACAAACGGCAATGAAGAAGGTGGCCGCAAAGCCATGGAAAACCTTCTCCAGAAGGACCCAGGTATCAACGTCATTCACACGATCAACGAACCTGCTGCCGTTGGTGCCTACCAGGCGCTGAAGGCCGTCGGCATGGAAAAGAACGTGCTGATCGTCTCTGTTGACGGCGGTTGCCCCGGCGTGAAGTCGGTTGAAGAAGGCGTTATCGGCGCGACATCGCAGCAGTACCCGCTGATGATGGCAGCACTCGGCGTGGAAGCGATCAAGAAGTTTGCTGACACCGGTGAAAAGCCAAAGCCAACCGAAGGCAAGTCCTTCTTTGACACAGGCGTTTCGCTCGTCACCGACAAGCCGGTATCCGGGGTGCCGTCGATCAGCGTCAAGGAAGGCCTGGCCAAGTGCTGGGGCTAATCCCCATCCTTCGATAAACCCATGCCGGTCGGAACATTGTTCCGGCCGGTTTCGCCCAGAAGATTTCGCTGTCAGATTATCCGGCTAAAGATCGAGCGACTTGGATGGCTTGGGCTGGCGAGCGGGAGGAGAAACCATGAGCGGAATACAGGAATTCGAGCAAGTGCTCGATGGCAGCGACAAGAATGTCGCGTCGTTCGAGCACCAGAAAATTTCACCCCTGAAACGCGCGCAGCATTTCCTGCACTCGACCCCGGCAGCGGTGCCGCTGATCGTGCTGATCCTTTCGGTCGCCATCTTCGGACTGAGCATCGGTGGGCGTTTCTTTTCATCCTATACGCTAACGCTGATTCTACAGCAGATCGCCGTCGTCGGTATTCTCGGCTCGGCGCAGACGCTGATTATCCTGACCGCCGGTATCGATCTTTCGATCGGCGTCGTCATGGTGATTTCGTCCGTGGTGATGGGCAATGTGGCCGTGACCTACGGGCTGCCGAGCGGCGTTGCCGTTCTGGCAGGCTTCGTGGTTGGCGGGCTCTGTGGTCTGTTCAACGGCTTCCTGGTTGCGGTTGTCAAATTGCCGCCCTTCATCGTCACGCTCGGATCGTGGAACATCGTCATGGCGACGAATTTCATCTATTCGGCAAACCAGACGATCCGTGATGCTGACGTTTCGCAAAACGCACCGCTTCTCCAGATTTTCGCCACCAACTTCCGCATTGGCACGGCCACCTTCACGCTGGGCGTTATCGCCATGGTGCTGCTGGTCGGGCTGCTCTGGTATATTCTCAACCACACCGCCTGGGGTCGCCACGTCTATGCCGTGGGTGATGATCCCGAAGCGGCAAAGCTTTCCGGCATCCAGACCCGCAAGGTTCTATTGAGCGTCTATACCGTTGCAGGCGTCATCGCCGCCTTCGCAGCTTGGGTTGCCATCGGTCGTAACGGCTCGATTTCGCCGTCCGCTGCCGTGACCGACTATAACCTGCAAGCTATTACGGCGACTGTGATCGGAGGTATTTCGCTGTTTGGCGGTCGTGGCTCCATTCTCGGCACGCTGTTTGGTGCCATGCTGGTGGGTGTCGTCTCCATGGGTCTCAACATGCTTGGTGCTGACCCGCAATGGAAAGTCATGTTGACCGGCTGGCTGATCATCGCTGCCGTTGCAATCGACCAATGGATCCGAAAGGCAGGCGTGTGATGAGCATAGACACCACAAAGCAACCCGTTCTCTCCGCCCATGGTCTCGTCAAGCGTTATGGCCGTGTGACCGCCCTCGACAATGCAGATTTCGATCTCTACCCCGGCGAAATCCTGGCCGTTATCGGCGATAATGGTGCGGGCAAATCCTCTCTGATCAAGGCTTTGTCAGGGGCCGTCCGTCCCGATGAAGGCGAAATCAGGCTCGATGGCAAGCCGGTGCAGTTCAAGACTCCGCTCGAAGCCCGCGATGCTGGCATCGAGACCGTCTACCAGAATCTGGCGCTCTCGCCTGCCCTGTCGATCACAGACAACATGTTCCTTGGTCGTGAGCTGAGAAAGCCAGGCTTCCTGGGGTCTGTCCTGCGCAAGCTCGACCATGCCGCCATGGACAAGTTTGCCCGCAACAAGCTGTCTGAACTCGGGCTGATGACTATTCAGAACATCAACCAGTCGGTGGAAACCCTCTCGGGTGGTCAGCGACAGGGTGTGGCCGTGGCACGCGCGGCAGCCTTCGGTTCCAAGGTCGTTATTCTCGACGAACCAACGGCGGCACTCGGTGTGAAGGAAAGCCGTCGCGTGCTGGAGCTCATCCTCGATGTGCGCTCGCGTGGCATGCCGATCGTGCTGATTTCGCACAATATGCCGCATGTGTTCGAGGTCGCAGACCGCATTCACATTCACCGTCTGGGCAAGCGCCTTTGCGTCATCAACCCGAAGGAATACACCATGTCCGATGCGGTGGCTTTCATGACGGGCGCCAAGGAACCACCGAAAGAGACGCTCGCGGCATGACGATGACACTCGATGCGATAGCTGACGACATCGTCAAGCGCGCGTCAGACAATCCCCGCTTCATCGTTGCGATTGCCGGTCCCCCTGGGGCCGGCAAGTCTACTCTGGCCGATGCGTTGCGGGACGAACTGACCAGACGCGGTGAAAAAACCGAAGTCCTGCCCATGGACGGGTTTCATATGGACAACGGCATTCTGCAAGCACGCGGACTGTTTGCCCGCAAGGGTGCGCCTGAGACCTTCGATGTGCGCGGTTTCTCCGACATTGTCGCCGCCGTTCGCGAGGCGGATCAGGAAGTGCTGGTGCCGGTGTTCGACCGTTCGAGGGAGATTGCGATTGCCTCGGCACGGGCGATTGCGCCTGATACGCGGTTCATTCTGGCCGAAGGCAATTATCTCCTGCTCAATGAAGAGCCATGGGTTCATCTGAAAAGCAGCTACGACTTTTCGATTTTCGTCGGTCCATCCGTCGAGGTTCTGGAACAGCGCTTGCGGGATCGCTGGGTTGGATATGGACTTGACGAGGCGGGCATTCAGGCCAAGCTTTACGAAAACGATCTGCCCAACGGCAAACGCGTGGTCGAGAACTCCTTAGGCGCGGATATCAGCATCGACATCTGGGAATAGCGGCACAGAACGGGCAATCAATATGCGCTTTGTTTGAAAATCCATTCCGATTTTCCAGCGCATGTTGTAGGTCATGATCCCATGACGATTCTGGATGTGGCATGACTGCCAAGGTTTTCCTCTCCCGGCTGAAACTGAGCGAGTTTCGCAATTATGCGGAGGTTGCCCTGCGCCTCGATGCGCGGCATGTTGTGCTGACGGGCGACAATGGATCAGGCAAGACCAATCTGCTGGAGGCCATCTCGTTTCTGTCGCCCGGTCGCGGATTGCGGCGCGCGACGCTTTCCGATGTGACGCGCGTTGGCGCAGAGAATGTGGGCTTTTCCATCTTTGCCGAGGTTGATGGCATGGATGGCGAGGTTGCCATCGGCACCGGCGTCGAGGGCGAAGGCGAAACGCTGTCGCGCCGTCTGCGGCTGAATGGCACCTCTGTCAAATCCGTCGATGAGTTGACAGACCACCTCCGCGTCTTATGGCTGACACCGGCCATGGATGGCCTGTTCACCGGCTCCTCATCCGACCGCCGCCGGTTTCTCGACCGGCTTGTTCTATCGCTGGACCCCAGCCATGGACGCAGGGCCAGCGACTTCGAAAAAGCCATGCGCGGACGCAATCGCCTGTTGTCGGACGGTCGCTTCGATCCCGTCTGGCTGGAGGGCATCGAGAAGCAGATGGCAGAACTCGGGATTTCCATGGCGGTGGCACGCCACGAAATGCTGGGCCTCCTGAGAGCGCTGATCAACAGCCGCAGCAATGACACAAATTTTCCGACGGCATCGCTGACGCTCTCCGGCTTCATGGATGGCGAGTTTCATCGCCCGGCGGTCGATCTGGAAGACGAGTATCTCGCGACATTGAAGGACAATCGCTACCGCGATGCTGCCGCCGGACGCACACTGGAGGGTCCGCACCGCGCCGATCTTTTCGTGCGCCATGCGGAAAAGGACATGGATGCGGGACGCTGCTCGACGGGTGAGCAGAAGGCGCTGCTCGTCGGGTTGGTTCTGGCCCATGCGCAGCTCACGGCCAACATGACCGGCCACGCACCGGTGCTGCTTCTGGACGAAATCTCTGCCCATCTGGACGAGGGGCGGCGCGCGGCGCTGTTCGACCTCATCCACGCGCTGGGCGGGCAGAGCTTCATGACCGGGACAGATGCGTCGATGTTTGCGGGTCTGGGCGAGCGGGCGCAATTTTTCGATGTTTCCCATGGCAGCATCGGGTGATAGTTCTTAAATCCTGTAGCTATTGCCAGGAGACACAACTTTGGAACCGCTGACGCCAGAGGAAATCGACCGTTACAAGCGCCATATTCTGTTGCCGGAAATCGGTGGCGCGGGCCAGCAGCGTCTGAAGGCTGCCAAAGTGCTGGTGATCGGCGCGGGCGGGCTGGGTGCGCCGGTGCTCTATTATCTCGCAGCGGCGGGTGTCGGCACGCTTGGCATCATCGATGACGATGTGGTGTCGCTCTCCAACCTTCAGCGACAGGTCATTCACGATACAGGCACCATTGGTGAGCAGAAGACGGAGAGCGCACGTCGCTCCATTGCGCGGCTGAACCCGCATGTGCGGACGCTGCATTTCGAAGAGCGCTTCTCGATCGTCTGGGCGCATGACCACCTGAAGGGTTTCGATCTGGTCATCGATGGCTCCGACAATTTCGATACGCGCTATGCCGCCGCCGATGCGGCGGAGACGGCAAAAGTGCCGCTAGTGACGGGGGCGGTTGGGCGTTTCGATGGCTCCGTGACCGTGCTGAAGCCCTATGAGGCTGGTGCGGACGGCACCTTGCTGCCGGGATATCGTGACCTTTTTCCCGCACCGCCGCCAGAGGGCGTCGTGCCGTCCTGCGCTGAAACCGGCATTATCGGCGCGCTGACGGGGGTGATCGGCACGATCATGGCGATGGAGGCGATCAAGCTGATTACCCAGACTGGCGAACCGTTGATCGGGCGTCTGCTGTTATATGATGCGTTGGCGGCGCGGTTCGACACCGTTCGCTACAAGCGGCGTGCGCAGACATCATGATCGAGATCGTGAAGATCGATGGCGAATTCAAGCGATTTGCCGAGTTGTTGGCGCTTATCAGGTCGTCCTTTGCCTATATGGACGGGATCATCGATCCACCGTCTTCCGCGCACCGGCTGACATTGGACACGCTGGCGCAGAAAACCGAAGACGAAATCGCCTTTGTTGCGCTGGATGGCGAGCTGTTGTTGGGCTGTATTTTCTGCAAGCCGGAAGTGACAAGCCTATATGTTGGCAAACTGGCCGTTTCCCCGTTGGCGCAGGGTAAAGGCGTGGGCTCCGCATTGTTGCGGAGAGCGGAAGAGGTGGCCAGTGATCTGGGGCTTTCCGCACTGCGACTGGAAACGCGCATCGAGCTTACCGGCAACCATCGTCGCTTCGCAGCATGGGGTTTTGTGAGGACGGCAGAAAACTCCCATCGCGGCTATACGCGTGTCACGTCCATCGAAATGACGAAGCGGCTTAGCTGATCGTCTAGCTGCGGCCCGGCAGCACGCGGTTGGGTGGGCGGTGGCCGTCATAGAAGGCGCGGATGTTGATGATGACCTTGTCACCCATATCGATGCGGCCTTCGATGGTGGCCGAGCTCATATGCGGCAACAGGACGACCTTGCCCTCTTTGGCCAGCTTGATGAGCTTGGGGTTCACGACCGGTTCGTTTTCGAAAACGTCCAGACCCGCACCGGCAATCTTGCCGTCCATCAGGCAGCGGATCAGCGCTGCCTCGTCGATGATATCACCACGCGCGGTGTTGACGATGTAACTCGTCGGCTGCATCAGCGCCAAGTGGCGCGCGGAAATCAGGTGGTAGGTCGCTGGCGTGGACGGGCAATTGACGGACACGATATCGACGCGGGCCAGCATCTGGTCGAGGCTGTCCCAATAAGTCGCCTCAAGCTCTGCTTCTGTTGCCGGGTTGACGCGCTTGCGGTTGTGGTAGTGGATCGACAGGCCAAACGCCTTGGCGCGGCGGGCGACGGCAGTGCCGATGCGGCCCATGCCGACGATGCCGATGCGCTTGCCCGACAGGCGACGGCCCAGCATCCAGGTGGGCGACCAGCCCAGCCATTCATCCGAGCCATTGGCAAGAACGCGGGTTCCCTCCACCAGCCGACGCGGCACGGCCAGCACGAGCGCCATGGTCATATCGGCGCTGTCTTCGGTCAGAACATTTGGGGTGTTGGTAACGGTAATTCCCTTGCGGGCGGCGGCATCCACATCGATATGGTCGATGCCGTTGGAAAACCCGGCGATCAGCTTCAGTTGCGGGCCTGCCTGTTCGATCATCTCGGCGGTGATACGGTCCGTGACCGTGGGCACCAGAACGTCCACGGTCTGCATGGCCGCGATGAGTTCGGCCTTGGTGCGCGGGGTGTCCTCGATGTTCAGTTCCGCGTCGAACAGCTCTCGCATGCGGGTTTCGACCAGATCCGGCAATTTGCGTGTCAAATAGACGGTCGGTCTCTTCTTATTCGTCATTGTCCGAGGGCACCTTGTTCAGAGGTCGTTAACCAAAAAGAGCGATAATTTCTTTCACCACGGGCGTTTCTACCAGACCCACCGGCGAAGACAAACAAATCTCGCATGTTGCCGTCGTCGACTTTTAAAAATGGTGGTTTCGTTCGTCACCCAAGATTACCAACCGCAAGGAAACGGAAACCGGCATGCGTAGCATTGTCTTTATTGTCTGCATTGCATTGTCGCTGGGTTTTCTCGACGCTGCAAGCGCACCTGTGATGGCACAAGGTGCCGCCAAGGGCGCAAGCGGCCTGCCGTTGCCACGCTTCGTCAGCCTGAAATCGCGGCGCGTCAACATGCGCATTGGGCCAAGCACCGATTATGCGGTTTCATGGATGTATATGAAGTCCGGCATGCCGGTGGAAATCATTCAGGAATATGAAAACTGGCGGCGCATTCGCGATGCCGATGGCACCGAGGGCTGGGTCAATCAGGCCCTTCTCTCGGGCGAGCGCACCGCCGTCGCGGCCCCATGGATGCGCGGCAAAGGCAAGGATGTCTACGTCAACATGCGCCGCGAAGCGCAATCGAGCGCATCCGTCGTCGCCAAGCTGGAGCCCGGCGTCCAAATCCGGATCGGCGAATGCAACGGTGACTGGTGCAAGGCCCAAGCCGATCAGGTGACCGGCTGGGTGTCTCAGGGCGAAATCTGGGGTGCATACCCCGGAGAAGCCTTCAAGTAAGCCTAGCCTTTAGACAAGACCATGCTTTTCGGCCAGCGCCTTCAGCGACGACATGGGGCGCGGCCCGACCTGCTGAATGACGGCGGCGGCGGCCAGGCAGCCAAGCTTGCCGCTGTCTTCCAGCGAACGGCCCTGCGTGTAGCCATAGAGGAAGCCGGAGGCGAACAGATCGCCAGCACCTGTCGTGTCCACCACGTCGAACACCGGGTAGGCTTCGACCTTCACACGCTCTGTGCCGCGCACAATGGTGGCACCTTCTTCGCTCATGGTCACGGCGGCGATCTTGCAATCGGCGGCGATCTTCGTCAGCGCCAGATCGAAATCATCGGTCTCGTAGAGCGAAAGCGCTTCCTGCTTGTTGGCGAAAACGATATCGACCGTACCGGAGCGCATCAGTTCCAGAAACTCATCCCGGTAACGACCGACGCAAAAGCTGTCTGAAAGCGTCATCGAGACTTCGCGACCGTTTTCGTGGGCAATGCGGGCGCAATCGCGGATCGCATCCTTGGCGCGCGGCGGGTCCCAGAGATAACCTTCGAAATAGATGACCTTGGATTCTGCGACGACTGCCGGTTCGACATCCTCAGGGCCAAAATCGACACAGGCACCGAGATAGGTGTTCATCGAACGCTCGCCGTCTTCGGTAACGAAAATCATCGAGCGGGCCGTTGGCGGGAATGTGCCCTGTGGCTTGGTTTCGAAATGAACGCCCTGGGCGCGGATATCGTGCTGGAATATCTCGCCGAGCTGATCTTCGGCCACCTTGCCGAAATAGGCCGCGCTTCCGCCGAAATTGGCAATGCCCGCTGCCGTGTTGCCAGCGCTGCCGCCGGAGGCTTCCAGCGCCGGGCCCATCAACGAATAGAGCAATTCGGCACGCTCGGCATCGATGAGGTTCATCGCGCCCTTGGTGATCTTGGTTTCTTCTAGAAACTGATCGTTACAGCGGGAGATGATATCCACAATGGCATTGCCAACCGTCAGTACGTCGAATTTTGTCATGGGCCTCTTGTCCGGGATGCATCGGTGGATGCGTTATATACCATCCGGTCTTAAAGAATTCTGGCGACAAGAAAAGCCAAAACCGCGTTCCGGTTGCAACAGAACAGCGATGCCACAAAAAAACAACGCGTCATGTGTCTGTCATGCAGCGTTGGTATAGAATGCGCATTGCGTCATCACGGATGTACTGATGGGGCAAGCGGATGAAAGCGGGGGCGACCTCGCTTTTTTCTTTTGTGGAGGCGGTTGGCGTTGTTCGGTCCCTAGAGATGCGTTAGACCGAAAGCTTCTGCAGGCCCGCGAAAGTCCCTCCGCAATGTATGCTGTCGCCATCAATGTCGCGCCGATCTTCCTTCTCATTCTCATTGGCTGGGCAACCGTCAAGGTTAAGCTGTTCAAGGCGGAAGCCAGCGATGTGCTGAGCGACTTCGTCTTCAAGATCGCCGTTCCCACACTGATTTTTCGCACGCTGGCCTCTGCCGACTTCCACGGTGCCTCGCCCTTCAAGCTTTGGGTGACCTATTTTGTCGGGGTCGCCATTACCTGGACAGCAGGGCAACTGGTGACGCGCCACGTCTTCAAGCAGGATTTACGGGTCAGCGTCATCGCTGGCATATCGTCTGCCTTTGCCAACAACATCTTCATCGGCCTGCCGCTCGTCGGTCGCTCGATCGGCAGCGATGGCATCGTCGCGATTTCCATTCTGCTGGTGGTGCATCTGCCGATCATGATGATTGCCGGTACGATCCTGATGGAAAATGCCACGCACAAGGTTCTGGGCGGAGAAAAGCGCAGTGCATTTGCCGTGCTGAAACAGGTGGGGCGCAATCTGGCGCAAAACCCGCTTGTAATCGCGCTCGTGCTGGGGCTGAGCTTCAACATGACGGGCTTTGCCATGCCGGAGGTGATGACGACGGTGATCGATCAAATCGCCAGCATGGCGGGACCAGCGGCGCTGATTTCGCTCGGCATGGCGCTCACCAAATATCCCATACGCGGCAATCTGCGCATTGCGGTGACGATGACGGCGTTCAAGCTGATCCTGATGCCAGCCTGCGTGTGGCTGATGGCGCATGCCCTGGGCCTGAGCCCGGCCTGGACGGCAGCACTGGTTCTGACGTCGTGTGTGCCCACAGGCATCAATTCCTGGCTGCTGGCCAACCGTTTCGGCATCGGCCACAGCATCGCGGCCTCCACGATCAGCATTTCCACCCTTTTCGGTGTGCTGACCGTATCGTTCTGGGCGTGGCTGCTGAGCTAATTATTTCTGTGCGCCCAAAACCTTGAAGCGCGAGTTGCGGCAGACTTCCTGGCTGGAGCGGAACTCGGTCGACAGGATCGTCTCGTAGGGCATGCCGCGATTGGCGACCATCAGCAGTTTTCCGCCGCTGCGCAGCGCCGTTGCGGCTGTCTTGATCATGGCCTGGCCGAGAGCCGGTTCTGACGCCTGACCATTGGCATGGAAGGGTGGGTTCATGATGATGAGGTCGTATTTTTCCTTCGGCGGCTCTGCGACCAGATCCTGCCAGAAGAAGCGTGCCGTCAGACGCGGGCAATTTTCCAGCATATTCGTCTTTGCAAATTCCAGCGCGTTCCAATCGGCCTCGAACAGGTCGATGCGGGCCGTGCGCGAAGACTTCTCAGCCAGCATGACAGACAGATAACCCCAGCCTGCGCCAAAGTCTGCAGCGTTGCCATCGAAATCCGTCGGCAGGCGCGAAGCCAGAAGCTCGGAGCCGCCATCGACGCGGTCGTGCGAGAACATGCCCGGCATGGCCGTAAAGCGACTATCGATGGTCACAGTGCCCTGCTGGAGTTTGGCAACGGCTGCGGAGACATCGTCAGGACGTGTAAACCAGATGGCGACGCCGTGATATTTCGGTGTCGATTCCGCTTCGATGCCGAGCTTCGACAGGGTCTTGCGCAGGGTGACGATGCCATCTTCCTTCGAACCGGCAGCGACGATCAGGCCGCCAGCCTTGACGCGGGTCAGTGCCTCGGCAAGACGGTTTTCGTTTTCGCCGCGGTGCTTGCCACCGATCAGAAGTGCCACGTCATAATCTTCACCTGATATCTCAGGCGCGACCTCTGCGCCCTGCGCTTGCAGTGCACGGTAGAGTGGGCGCAGGTTCTGAACGGCGGTGATGGCAGCCTCGAACCCTTCCAGACGTGGCGCGCCTGCTTCAGCGCCCAAAAACAGAACGCGTTCGCCCGCTTTGGGGCTCGCCAGCATATCTGCGGCAAAGGGATGAAACAGGGTTTTGACAGCGTCACGGCTCATGGGGTCGTTCCTAAGTTCAAATAGAAAAAAGGCGCGGGGAGAAATCCCGCGCCTCGATATCGGTTAGCGCCAGCTACCTTATTCGGCAGCTTCGCCTTCGCTCTTCTTTTCAGCAACGGCTTCCTTGCCGGTTGCCTGATCGACAACCTTCATGGACAGGCGAACCTTGCCACGCTCGTCAAAGCCCATCAGCTTGACCCAAACCTTGTCGCCTTCCTTGACGACGTCGGAGGTCTTGGCAACGCGGTCGGATGCCAGCTGCGAGATGTGAACGAGGCCGTCGCGTGCGCCGAAGAAGTTGACGAATGCACCGAAGTCAGCGGTCTTGACGACCGTGCCTTCGTAGATCATGCCGACTTCAGGCTCTGCAACGATGGAGTGGATCCACTTGCGGGCCGCTTCGATTTCCTTGCCCGAGGACGAGGCGATCTTGACGGTACCATCGTCTTCGATGTTGATCTTCGCGCCGGTCTTTTCAACGATTTCGCGGATAACCTTGCCGCCGGAGCCGATCACTTCACGGATCTTGTCGACCGGAATGTTCATGACTTCGATGCGTGGAGCGAATTCGCCAAGCTGCGAACGTCCTTCGGTGATGGCGTTGGCCATTTCGCCGAGAATGTGCGTACGACCGCCCTTTGCCTGCTCCAGAGCGACCTTCATGATCTCTTCCGTGATACCGGCGATCTTGATGTCCATCTGCAGCGAGGTGATGCCGTCAGCTGTGCCGGCAACCTTGAAGTCCATATCGCCGAGGTGATCTTCGTCGCCCAGGATATCGGAGAGAACGGCGAAGCGTTCGCCTTCAAGGATAAGGCCCATGGCGATACCGGCCACTGGCTTGGCAAGCGGAACGCCTGCATCCATCAGAGCGAGCGATGTGCCGCAAACGGTTGCCATCGAGGACGAGCCGTTGGACTCGGTGATCTCGGAGACGACACGCAGCGTGTAAGGGAACTGTTCGACCGATGGCAGCATCGGGCGAATAGCGCGCCATGCCAGCTTGCCGTGACCGATTTCGCGGCGGCCCGGGGAGCCCATGCGGCCTGTTTCACCAACCGAGTAGGGAGGGAAGTTGTAATGCAGAAGGAAGCGTTCCTTGTACATGCCTGTCAGGCTGTCCACGTACTGCTCGTCTTCGCCGGTGCCGAGTGTGGCAACAACGATGGCCTGGGTTTCGCCGCGTGTGAAGAGCGCCGAACCGTGCGTGCGTGGCAGCATGCCGACTTCAGATACGATCGGACGAACGGTGGACAGATCGCGACCGTCGATGCGGCTTTTGGTGTCCAGAATGTTCCAGCGAACGATCTTCGCCTGAATGTGCTTGAAGACAGCGCCGATGACTTCATTGGTGTACTTCGGCTCTGCACCTTCCGGGAAGAAGTGCGCCTTGACCTTTGCCTTGACGGCGTCGACCGCGTTGTAACGGGCAGCCTTCTCGGTGATCTTGTAGGCGTCGCGCAGTTCAGCTTCGGCAAGGCCGAGCATTTCCGTTTCGAGAGCGGAGAAATCTTCCGGCTCGAATTCGCGTGGTTCCTTGGCAGCAACTTCAGCCAGCTTGATGATGGCGTCGATGACCGGCTGGAAACCGCGATGACCAAACATCACAGCGCCAAGCATGATTTCTTCGTTGAGTTCCTTGGCTTCGGACTCGACCATCAGAACGGCGTCCTGCGTACCGGCAACCACCAGATCGAGAACCGACTCGTCCATCTCGTCGAGATGCGGGTTCAGGACGTATTCGCCGTTGATGTAGCCGACGCGTGCGCCGCCGACGGGACCCATGAAGGGAACGCCCGACAGTGTCAGGGCAGCAGAGGCTGCAACCATCGACAGAACGTCAGGATCGTTTTCGAGGTCGTGCTGAATGACGGTGACGACAACCTGGGTGTCGTTCTTGTAGCCTTCAGGAAACAGCGGGCGGATCGGGCGGTCGATCAGGCGGGAAACCAGAGTTTCCTTTTCAGAAGGACGACCTTCGCGCTTGAAATAGCCACCGGGAATCTTGCCGGCTGCATATGTCTTTTCCTGGTAGTTGACGGTCAGCGGGAAGAAGTCCTGACCGGGCTTTGGCGACTTTGCGGAAACGACGGTCGCGAGAACCATTGTTTCGCCGTAGGTTGCGATAACGGCGCCGTCAGCCTGACGGGCGACCTTGCCGGTTTCAAGCTTGAGCGGGCGGCCTGCCCATTCGATTTCCACGGAGTGTTGATTGAACATATCTTGTCCTCAAATGTAGCCACGGTCCTCTCAAAAAGCGGAGACACGCGGGCTGCAACGTATCACGGGCAAGACAGCAGGGCGCTTTGGTCCATATTTCATGTGAAACATGGCAACGCGTCGAAACGTTGCAAAAGCATCCGGCAATCCTGCCCCATGACAGGTCATCGGTTATATCAGACGGCACCGGCCCATCCGGCCCATCTTCTGTTGGCGTCCTGAGGGACTGCCATTATCAGCATGCCAGCACAGGGCTGGAATAAAAACCGGCGGGAATTTCGTGATCGAAACCCGCCGGAAAAGTTTTTAGCGGCGAATGCCGAGTGCGCTGATCAGCTTGGTGTAACGGCTTTCGTCCTTCTTCTTGACGTAGTCGAGAAGCGAACGGCGGCTGGAAACCATGGTCAGAAGGCCACGACGCGAGTGGTTGTCCTTCTTGTGATCCTTGAAGTGGCCTGTCAGGTTGTTGATCCGTTCGGTCAAAATTGCGACCTGAACTTCCGGCGAACCGGTATCACCTTCCTTGATGGCGTATTCCTTGATGAGTTCGGCTTTGCGCTCTGAAGTAATCGACATCGGACGATCCTTTCTATTTAAGGAAAAACGGGACGCCAAGCACCGGGATGTCGTCCAGCACTGGCCATGTAGTAGCGCGGGCCAAGCCCAAGCTGCGCTGCCTATAAACCAAACGGCCCATAAAGGAAAGAGGCGATTGGTTTCGCCTCTTTGGGTCGCTCAGCCATCAACGTGGGTGCGTGTGCTGTCGTTATCAGCCGAAAACGCGCTTCGGGCGGAACTCGCCTTCGGCGATTTCTCCGATGGCGACAAGCTTGCCGCGAGCGGTCGCATAGGCTTCCATCTCCTGTGTCGGCGCATCGCGTCCGCGCAGAAGAATGGGATTACCCATTTTGAGCCGATGGGCCTGGTCATCATTGATGATGAGATGCGGCAGCGACGATAGCGCCTCCGACGTGTCGATCAAATAGGCGTCCAGTGCCGCCAACCGCTCGTCGCGGTCTTCGATGACTTCGAACTCGACCAGCTTTGCAAGCGGCACCATCGCGTCTTCGGCAAAGGGTGCGACCATGGAGCGTCGCAGCTCAGAGATAAAGCCATAGCAACCCAGATCGCGGCCCATGTCACGCGCAAGCGCACGGACGTAGGTTCCCTTGCCGCACTCGACCTCGAAATGGGCGGTATCGGCATCCGGGCAGGCCAGCAGGGTGATCCGGTGTATCTCGACCTCACGGGCCGGAATTTCCACTTCCTCGCCGCTGCGCGCCAGATCATAGGCCCGCTCTCCCGCAATCTTGATCGCGGAAAACTGCGGCGGTATCTGGAGGATCGTGCCGGTATAGTTGGGCAGCAGGTCGCGGATCGCCTGCTCATTCGGACGGTCGGTGGATGTGTTGAGCACATCACCTTCCATGTCGTCGGTGGTCCGCTCTTCGCCCCAGGTTACGGTGAACTCGTATATCTTACGGCCATCCATAACGTAGGGAACGGTCTTCGTGGCATCTCCCAGCGCAATCGGCAACATGCCGGAGGCCAAAGGATCGAGCGTGCCAGCATGACCGGCCTTCTGGGCGTTGAAGAGCCATTTGATTTTCGAAACAGCCTCGGTGGAGCCAAAGTCGAACGGCTTGTCGAGAATGAGCCAGCCGGAAATCGGTCGGCCCTTGGGCTTACGGTGTTGTTGTTTGCGTGGTTTGGACATGCTTCAGTTCTGTTCGTCGTCTTTTTCGTTTGAAGGTCCCAGATCGCGCTGCACCTCCGGCGAACGCAGGAGCGCGTCGATCTTCTTGTAATTGTCGAAGCTGGTATCGTCGCGGAACCTCAGTTCCGGCACGTATTTCAGCTGCCGCAAATGCGGGCCGAGCCGACCACGCAGAAACTTGGCGTGGCGGTTCAGTGCCGTGATCGTATCGGTGTGGTCGTCAACGCCAATCGGCGTCACGTATGCGGTCGCGATCTTGAGATCTGTCGACATGCGCACTTCCGAAATGGAAATCACCGTCTTTTCGATCAGATCGTCGCGAACTTCGCCGCGTTGCAGAATTTGGGTCACCGCAGCGCGAACCTGTTCGGCAACGCGCAGCATGCGTTGCGAGGGCGCGGATGATGATGCTTTTGCCATTTTATCTTAGCCTTAAACAAAGCGAGCGCCGGTTAAGCCGGCGCCCGACAGTGTATTCTCGTTGTGGCGAAACGCTTAGAGCGTTCTGGTGATGTGCTCTACGCGGAAGCACTCGATGGTATCGCCTGCACGGATGTCCTCGTAGTTTTCGAACGCCATACCGCACTCCTGACCGACAGGCACTTCGCCGACTTCGTCCTTGAAGCGCTTGAGCGTCTTGAGCTTGCCTTCGTGGATGACGACATTGTCGCGCACCAGACGAACGCCTGCACCACGTTCCACCTTGCCTTCGACCACACGGCAACCGGCAACCTTGCCGACCTTGGTGATGTTGAAGACTTCCAGGATTTCGGCGTTGCCGAGGAAGGTTTCGCGGCGTTCTGGAGACAGAAGACCCGACATCGCTGCTTTCACGTCATCCACCAGATCGTAGATGATGTTGTAATAGCGAATTTCGATACCGGCGCGTTCGGATGCGGTCCGTGCCTGAGCGTTGGCGCGTACGTTGAAGCCGATGATCGCAGCGTTGGAGGCCTCGGCAAGCGAGATATCCGATTCCGTGATCGCACCTGCACCAGAGTGGATGATGCGTGCGCGAACTTCGTCTGTTCCAAGCTTTTCAAGCGATGCGATGATCGCTTCGACAGAACCCTGCACGTCACCCTTGATGAGCAACGGGAAGTCCTTGCGGCCACTGGCCTGCAACTGCGTCATCATCTGTTCCAGCGAACCGCGCTGGCCAGTCTGACGGGCAACAGCCTTGTCACGTGTCAGGCGCTGACGGTACTCGGAGATTTCACGCGCACGGCTTTCGTTTTCGACGACCGCGAAGCGATCACCGGCAGATGGTGTACCCGAAAGGCCGAGAACCTCGACTGGTGTAGCCGGACCGGCTTCCTTGACGTGTTCGCCCTTGTCGTTGACGAGTGCGCGCACACGGCCCCACTGGTCGCCGGCAACGATGATCTGGCCCGGACGCAACACGCCCTTCTGAACCAGAATGGTCGCCACGGAACCACGACCGCGATCGAGCTGCGCTTCGATAACCGTACCTTCCGCGGTGCGGTTGAGGTTTGCCTTCAGATCGAGAATTTCGGCCTGGAGCAGAACCGCTTCGAGAAGCTTGTCGAGGTTGAGCTTGTTCTTGGCGGACACTTCCACATCGAGAACTTCACCACCCATGGATTCGACGAAGACTTCATGCTGCAACAGCTGCTGGCGAACCTTTTCAGGGTTTGCCTCGTGCTTGTCGATCTTGTTGATCGCGACGATGATCGGCACACCAGCGGCTTTCGCGTGGTTGATCGATTCAATCGTCTGCGGCATCACGCTGTCATCGGCTGCGACCACCAGAATGGCGATGTCGGTCGCCTGTGCACCACGAGCACGCATGGCCGTAAAGGCGGCGTGGCCGGGGGTGTCGATGAAGGTGATCTTGTGACCGTTCTTCTCGACCTGATAGGCGCCGATATGCTGAGTGATGCCACCGGCTTCACCCGAAACAACGCTTGTCTGACGGATGGCGTCGAGCAGCGATGTCTTGCCGTGGTCGACGTGACCCATGATGGTAACGACAGGAGGACGCGAAACCAGTTCGCCGCCATCGTCGTCGGATACGTTGAAGATGCCTTCTTCGATGTCGGATTCGGATACACGCTTGACGGTATGGCCGAATTCGCCAGCGATGATTTCGGCCAGATCGGCGTCGATGACGTCGCCTGGCTTCATCATCTGACCTTCCTTCATCAGGTACTTGATCACATCGACGGCCCGTTCGGACATACGCTGCGACAGTTCCTGAATGGTGATGGTCTCAGGCAGAATGACTTCGCGCATGACCTTTTCGCGGGTTTCCTGCATCTGGCCACGACGGAATTTTTCCTGACGGCGGCGCATGGCGGAAAGCGAGCGACCGCGCGGGCTGCCGTCTTCTTCCAGATTGGACGTTACCGTCAGTTTGCCACGACGACGCTCTTCTTCCGTCTTGAGACGGGCAGCAGGCTTGGTCGGGGCAGGGGCCGCGACCTTGCCGCGAACCGGTACACCACTGCGACGTGCACCACGATCGTCTTCTTCTTCGCCACCGGGGCGACGGCCACGGGGACCGGCATTGTCGATCGGTGTCGGAACGGCAGCCGGAACGGTGCGCAGTTGCGGACGTGAGTCCGGGCGGCCCGCGCTGGCAGGTGTTCTGGTCGCAGCAGGCGCAGGTGCGGCTTCGGCAGGCGCTGCAACAGGAGCCGGTGCCGTCTTGGCGGCGAGGGCTTCTTCGGCTGCGCGGCGTGCAGCCTCTTCCTTCTCGGCCACTGCACGGGCTTCTTCTTCGATCTTTCGGCGTGCTTCGTCTTCGGCGCGCTGCTTGGCTTCTACGATGTCGCGAGCCTGAGCTTCTGCGAGAGCCCGACGGCGCGCATCCATTTCGCCAGCCGAAAGGTCATGCAGGACGGCGCCACGCGGGCGGTCCGGCTGACGCGCAGGCTGCGAAGATGGCGCAGAGCGGTTCTGATTGTTGTTATTGTTCTGGTTGCCAGACTGATAGGGCCGCTGCGCCTGAGGCTGCTGCGGGCGCTGAGCTGCAGTAGGCGCTGCAGGCCGTGCTGGCTGTGGTGTTGCTGTCACTGTCGGCGTGATGGGCTTTTCGTCTTCGGGACGCAATGGCCGGCGTTTGCGTGTCTCCACGACAACCGCGTTGGTGCGACCACGACCCATATCCTGACGCACAGTTCCCGTCGACGCTCCACTCGGCTTCAGAGTGAGGGTCTTCTTGGGTTGTGCGTTGAGTGTCTTGTCGTCGTTGTTATCGGTCATTCCGTTCCCGTTCCTTCGGACGAGAGCCGGATGACATTCATCAGGCCCTGTCTTTAACTAGCTGCATCCGAACGCGGTGGCGGATAGAGTCCGATGACCGCGTCATTGTATTGTCCGGGCAGCGTCTAAATCCGCCTGAGGTTTATCGCCATTGCGATATCGCTCGAGCATCTTTGCGCGCTTCACTACACCCTCACCCGCCTGCCCTGCAAGCGCGCAGGCATGGATAAAAGCATTCTGGCCCATCAGTTCGTCCATTTCCTGCTCGCTGAAGAGCCGAAAGGACGGTATTTCTGTTTCGGCGCCTGAGCCGAGGGTCCAGGCCTTGCGGGCCTGGTTGATCTTTCTCACGCCATCCGGCGCAGCATCCGTTGCATGGAACACCGCAAGGGCATGTCCCGAACGCACGGACGCATCCACTTTTGTGGCGCCGCTGATGAACTGGCCCGCCTTGCGCGCCATGTTCATCATTCCGGTCAACTGCTGCGCCATCAGCCGGTCCATCATCTCCAGGAGTTCAGGTCCGGTTTTGACATCCGTCTTCAAGGCGCGCGCGAAAAGCTTCTTCGCAATGGCCTTCTCGATCAGGGCGCGCTCGGGAGTGACCCAGCATCCGCGCCCTGGCAATTGGCGTTTCAGGTCCGGAACAACGCTTTTGTCCGGGCCTGCGACAAAACGGACCAACTCATCGGGTGTTCCACTCTGCCGCGTTACAATGCACATCCGCTCGCTGCCTGTACCTTCGACCAGCTCGTCATCGAGCAGGTCGTCAGGCTCATGCGCTTGCGAAATCATTCCTGATCGGCGGTATCCGCCTCCTCGGTAGCAACCTCTTCCTGCTGTGCAGCAAGATCTTCAGCGGTGATCCAGCCAGCCAGAAGACGGGCCTGAACGATCATGTTCTCAGCTTCAACGCGCGACACGTCGAGCTTGGAGAACGTGCCTTCGAACTTCCTGGTCTCGCCGTCCTTGCGTTCGCTCCAACCAACCAGATCGTCAGCGGCGCAGCCTGCGAAGTCTTCGATGTTCTTCACACCTTCTTCGCCCAGAGCGACCAGCATCTGCGATGTCAGACCGTCGATCTGGCGCAGTTCGTCGGAAACGCCGAGTTCCTTGCGCTTGGCATCCATTTCCGTCTCGATACGCTCGATATATTCTTTCGCGCGGGTCTGGATTTCGACAGCCGTGTCTTCATCGAAACCGTCGATGGACGAGATTTCGCTCAGGTCCACATAAGCCAGTTCCTCGACCTGCGCGAAGCCTTCGGATGCCAGAACCTGGCCAACCATTTCGTCCACATCCAGCGCTTCCATGAAGATGCCGGTGCGTTCGTTGAATTCCTTCTGACGGCGCTCGGACTCTTCGGCTTCCGTCATGATGTCGATGTCCCAGCCGGTCAGCTGCGATGCGAGACGCACGTTCTGGCCGCGACGACCGATGGCCAGCGAAAGCTGCTCATCCGGCACGACGACTTCAATGCGCTCTGCCTCTTCATCGAGAACGACCTTGGAAACTTCAGCGGGCTGAAGCGCGTTGACGATGAAGGATGCCGGGTCCTGAGACCAGGGAATGATGTCGATCTTTTCGCCTTGGAGTTCACCGACAACGGCCTGAACGCGCGAACCGCGCATACCGACGCAGGCGCCGACTGGATCGATCGACGAGTCGTTGGAGATGACGGCGATCTTGGCGCGCGAACCCGGGTCGCGGGCAACAGACTTGATCTGGATGATACCGTCGTAGATTTCCGGCACTTCCATGGTGAAGAGCTTGACCATGAACTGCGGATGCGTACGCGACAGGAAGATTTGCGGGCCACGCTGTTCGCGGCGCACGTCGTAGACGAAGGCACGAACGCGGTCGCCGTAACGCAGGTTTTCGCGAGGAATCATCTCGTCGCGACGGATGATGCCTTCGCCACGACCGAGATCGACGATGACGTTGCCATACTCGACGCGCTTGACGGTACCGTTGATGATTTCGCCGATACGATCCTTGAACTCGTCGTATTGGCGGTCACGCTCGGCTTCACGAACCTTCTGGACGATGACCTGCTTGGCAGACTGCGCAGCGATACGACCGAAATCCATCGGGGGCAGCGGATCGGCAATGTAGTCGCCGATCTTGGCATCGACGTTGCGGTCACGCGCCAACTCCAGCGGAATCTGCGTGCCGTAATCTTCGGCCTTTTCGACGACTTCGAGCAGACGCTGCAAGCGGATTTCGCCGGTCTTGGAGTTGATGTCGGCGCGAATGTTGGTCTCGGAACCGTAACGCGAGCGGGCAGCCTTCTGGATAGCATCAGCCATTGCGGCCAGCACGATTTCGCGGTCGATGACCTTTTCGCGCGCCACAGCATCGGCGATCTGCAGAAGCTCAAGCCTATTAGCACTGACTGCCATTTTTATGTCTCCGTAAGTCGTTTTGCCCGCGTTGTCAGGGCTTACTTTGGAATTAGTCTTCGTCTGCTTCTTCGTTCTGATTGGCGGCCGCGGCCTTGGCCTGCTTGTCCGCCTTCAGTGCGTCGCGAATAAGATCGTCCGTCAGGACCAACTTCGCGTCGGAAAGTGTGTTGAACGGGATCATCACCACGGGCTCTTCGCCATAGGCAATCTGGTCGCGCTCCAGTCTGAAACCGTCCGCTTCGACGCTGGCGATCTTGCCGCGAAAGCGCTTGCGGTTGTCGACCAGGATCGATGTTTCGACCTTGACGATATGGCCCTGCCAGCGAACGAAGTCGGTCTTGCGCACCATCGGCCGGTCGATGCCGGGCGACGACACTTCGAGATGATACGCCTTTTCGACGGGGTCTTCCACATCAAGAACCGGTGAAATCGCCATGGAGACGGCTTCACAGTCCTGTACGGTCATGGTTCCGTCTTCGCGCTCGGCCATGATCTGCAGGGTCGAGCCGTTCTGGCTGGAAAGCCGGACGCGCACCAGAAGGAAGCCCATGCCTGTCAGCACCGGCTCGATGATTTCGGCGATGCGCTGGTCGATGCCTGTTTCGGTTATCAGTCTTGGTTCGGCGTCTGCCATTCTGGCCTTCCGGTCTTTCTCTGCGCCGGAGGCTGGCTCCGGTTTTTAGGGCGCCTAACGAAAAAGAGCGGAGCCTTGCGGCCCCACTCTTCATCAGACGATCAAGAATTTGAAGGTCCGTATAAACCCAAATCGTCGATATTGCAAGGATGAGGCGCAAAAGCAGCGAAATTGGCTTTCGTCACAATTTTACCTTGGCACGCGCCGAAACAGTGGCATCCTCTCAAACGGCGTCTATAGTGTGACCCGGATGACCAGCAATTGCATCAATTGGACTGCCCGTGCCCGATAGAAAATCTCCCCTTACGCCACTCAAGCATCAAACCTACCGCACAATCTGGTTTGCGAGCATTGCCTCGAACTTCGGCGGGCTCATTCAGGCGGTGGGCGCTGCCTGGATGATGACGGCGCTATCCTCGTCCGAAAACATGATCGCACTGGTGCAGGCATCGACGTCGCTGCCCATCATGCTGTTTTCGCTGGTATCGGGCGCATTGGCCGACAGTTTCGACCGCAGGCGCATCATGATTTCGGCGCAGCTTCTGATGCTTGCCGCCTCCATCATGCTGACGGTGTTCGCCTGGTTTGGATGGCTGTCACCGTGGCTGCTCCTGTTCTTCACCTTCATGATCGGCTGCGGTACTGCGCTCAACAATCCGTCATGGCAGGCGTCCGTTGGCGAGATGGTGCCGCGCGAGGATCTTCCGGCAGCAGTGACGCTCAACAGTGTCGGCTTCAACATCACCCGTAGCGTCGGCCCGGCCATTGGCGGTGTCGTCGTGGCGATTGCGGGCGCGGCAGCCGCGTTTCTCGTCAACACCTTCAGCTATTTTGCGCTGATCTATGCTTTGGTGAAATGGCAACCGCCCAAGAGCACCTCCACTTTGCCACGCGAGCATCTCTTCGCCGCGATCTCCGCTGGCATGCGCTATGTCGCCATGTCGCCGAATATCGGCAAGGTTCTGGTGCGCGGTTTCCTGTTCGGCCTTTCCGCCAGTGCTATTCTGGCGCTGATGCCGCTGGTCGCGCGCGATCTGGTGCAGGGGGGACCTCTGACCTACGGTATTATGCTGGGCGCCTTTGGTGTCGGCGCAATCGGCGGTGCTCTGGTCAGCGCGCGCTTGCGGGAAATGGTCAGCAGCGAATGGATCGTGCGCGTTGCGTTTCTCGGCTTTGCCTTGAGCTCCGCGGTTACCGCCGTCAGCACGAGTGCCATCCTGACGGCGCTGGTCCTGACAATTTCCGGCGCAAGCTGGGTTCTCGCACTGTCGCTGTTCAACACCATCGTGCAATTGTCCACGCCGCGCTGGGTCGTGGGCCGCGCGCTCTCGCTCTACCAGACGCTGACCTTTGGTGGCATCGCCGTGGGCAGTTGGCTGTGGGGTTCGCTTGCTGAAAATTACGGCCTGACCTATTCGCTGCTCTGTTCGTGCCTGCTGATGCTGCTAGGTGTTCTGGTCGGCTTCAAGCTGGCAATGCCAGCCTTCGCGTCGCTCAATCTCGATCCGCTCAACCGTTTCGTCGAACCGAACCTGCGCCTCGACGTCAAACCGCGAAGCGGGCCGATTGCCATTCTCGTCGATTATGAAATCGATGATGCCGACCTGCCGGAATTCATGTCGATCATGGCAGAGAGAAGACGCATCCGCCTGCGGGACGGAGCCCAGAACTGGACGTTGATGCGGGATCTGGAGAACCCGGATATCTGGACGGAAATCTACCACGTACCGACATGGGTGGAATATGTGCGTCACAACCACCGGCGAACGCAGGCCGATGCCGAGAGTTGGGATAGTATTCTGGCGCTCCACCGCGGCAGTACACGTCCCCGCGTGCATCGTATGATCGAACGTCAGGCCATACCGCCGCAGGATGATATCTTCCATAAAGCCCATATCGACCCGCACTGAAGGCAGCATGACCGGATCAGACGGATCATCGGCTTCGCTAAAATACTCTACCCTCGGGAACTTTTTTGACCGTAACGGCTTCATGCGTCTCATATGGTCAGGGGAAAGTCATGAGAGCCTTCGAAAGTCCGCGCCTGAGACGCAGCCCTGCGCCATGGCTCTCGCCCCGTTGCGCCAAGGCTTCCACCAGATACCGCATGTGAAAACTGCGCTCTTTTTGAGAACGACGACATTTATCAAAGACTTTAGGCATGACGGGGCAGACAATTGTACACAGAGACGAGCGGCATAGGCCCAATTCTGGATAAGCTATTCGAGCAAGCGCCGACGTTCATCGCCCTTCTTCATGGCCCGGATCACCGCTTCGAACTTGCCAATCGCAGCTATATGACACTGGTAGGTCGAAACGATCTCGTCGGCCGGACAGTTGCGGAAGCCTTGCCGGATGCCGTCTCGCAGGGTTTCGTGAACATTCTCGACGACGTCTATCGAACGGGCTCACCCTATTCTGCTCCCGGAGCGCTTTATGCGGTGCAGCCGGAAATCGATGGGCCCGTCACCGAGCGCTACCTCGACTTCATCTACCAGCCCATATTGGGAGCGGATGGAAAGGTGGAAGCGATCTTCGTCGAGGGGTCCGATGTCACCGAGCGGACATTGGCTGAGCGGAAACGTCGCGAGAGCGAAGAACTCTACAAGGGTTTGTTCGACGCGATAGACGAGGGCTTTTGCGTCATCGAGTTCTTCGATGGTCCACACGGTCCAAACAGCGACTATATCCACATACAGGCCAATGACGCCTATGCCCGACACGCCGGTATTCCCAACGTCGTTGGGCAAAAGCTGCGCGAAATGGTTGGGGATGAGGCCGATGCCTGGGTCGCTCGCTACGGCGAAGTTCTACGGACCGGAAAGCCGATCAGGTTTCAGCAGGAACTGGTTGCGACAGGCCGCTATCTGGAGCTGGCGGCGGTGCGCATCGAGCCGGAAAGCAAGCGGCAGGTCGCGGTCATGTTTCAGGACATCACCGCCAGACGCCGAGCCGAAATTGCTTTGGCAAAACTCAACGCCACGCTGGAACAGCAGGTGGAGAAGCGCACAGCCGAATTGATGGTCGCGGAAGAGGCTTTGCGCCACAGCCAGAAAATGGAGGCCGTGGGGCAACTGACCGGTGGCCTTGCGCATGACTTCAACAACATCCTTGCTGGTATCAGCGGCAGTCTGGAGATGATGAGCACGCGCCTTGCGCAAGGCCGTGTCGGTGATATCGAGCGCTATATCAACGGTGCGGTGGGCGCAACCAAGCGTGCTGCGGCCCTGACGCAACGGCTTCTCGCCTTCTCACGGCGACAGACGCTCGATCCCAAGCCGCTCAACGTCAACACCCTCGTGGACGGTATGCTCGACCTCATCACCCGAAGCGTCGGTCCCGCCATCAAGGTGGAAACGGTGGGTGCGGCGGGGCTGTGGGCAACCAGTGTGGATGCCGGTCAACTCGAAAATGCTCTTTTGAACCTCTGCATCAATGGGCGGGATGCGATGCCCGGCGGCGGTAACTTGACCATTGAGACCGGCAATCGCTGGATCGATGACAGGGCGGCACGCATGCGCGGGCTGGAGCCGGGGCAATACGTTTCGCTCTGCGTGTCCGACACGGGAACCGGCATGAGCCAGGAAATCATCGACCGGGCATTCGACCCTTTCTACACCACCAAACCGATCGGTCAGGGCACCGGCCTTGGTCTTTCCATGGTGTACGGATTTGCAGGCCAGTCGGGTGGTGCGGCGCGAATTTATTCCGAAGTGGGCAAGGGCACGATGATATGCCTTTATTTGCCCAGACACGCCGGTGACATCGAAACCACTGAGGCCGAGCCGCTTGGCGTGACGGATGCGCTGCGTGCCGATGGCGGCGAAACCATCCTCGTCGTCGATGACGAGCCACTGGTGCGCATGCTTGCGGTCGAGGAGCTTCAGGATTTGGGCTACTCGGTCATCGAGGCGGAAGATGGTGCGTCGGCGTTGCGGATATTGAACTCGGCGCGCGACATCAGCCTTCTGATCACCGATGTCGGGTTACCCGGCGGAATGAACGGGCGACAGCTGGCCGACGCAGCCCGCGTCAACCGACCCGGGCTGGAGGTGCTGTTCATCACGGGCTACGCCGAAAACGCGGTCCTCAATCACGGGCATCTCGATCATGGCATGCATGTCATGACCAAGCCGTTCCAGCTTGATGTGTTTGCGCAACGGGTCAAAGCCCTCGCCGGCCCCCGGTAATAGACCTGCGCTTAGCTGCGCAGAGCTTCAACGGCGGACTGACGATAGGCGAGCCACGCAGGCAATATCGCCAGAACCGCTGCGACGCCAAGCAGCAGCCCGGCCTGAGTGAGGTCGGCGCGGGCAAATTCGACCGGCATGGCAACGCCGCTCTGGGCAACAAGCATGCCTGTGATCGTCTTGGCGGCGGCAAAGCCGATGCCGAAGCCTAAAATAATGCCGGTCGCGAACAGCGTGAAGAGTTCCGTCCATACGATCAGCGATATGGAGGAGCGTGGCGCTCCAAACGCGCGCAGAGCCCCGATCTGCTTTCGTCTCTGCACGATATGCGTCAGGGTGACGAGAATGAGCGATGCCGCGACCAGCAGTTGCGCGCCGATTGCCACGATGGACAGCACCTGACGCGCATCCCCCAACGTCGCGTAAAGTTTCGTCAGCACTTCGCCGGGGAAAACAGCAAGCGTGTTGCCCTGACGGTACTGCTGTCTGAGCTTGTAGGCATCTGCAATGGATTTGGGCTTGACCAGAATGGCTGGGACACCGGGCGTATCGGCATCGAAAGCCTCGTTCAGCGTATCGTGGTCGTGGCCTTCGTGCCCCTCTTCGTGGGCCTCGGCGCCATGCTCGTGTGCATGATCATGATCGCCCATGCCATGGATGTGCCAGACGGAGCTGATGGGTACCAGAATAGCCCTGTCCCACGGCGTGCCCGTGGGTTTCATTCTGCCCTGAACATGGTAGACGATTTCAGTATGCGTATGGCCACCTTCCTGCGCACTGCCATGCATAGGTTTGATTTCAGCACCCAGCGGCAAATCCACCGCAGAGCCGATGACGGCATCTTCGCCATCTGCAAAACCCTGACCTTCGACAAAGCCGTCGGAGGTGTTTTTGATCAAGGCGGTCGTCGTTCCCACAATAGGATAGCCGGCGAAGGAATCGCCAAAGCCGACCGGCCCGGCCCATGCGACACGGGGATCTGTCGACAGCGAGGCCAGCGTTTGACCGCTGACGAGTGGCAGTGGGGCAGCCTGAAGGAAAACGGACGACAGGACGAGCTGCGTTTCGCTGCCCGCCGCACCGATGACGAGGTCGAATTTATCGGCAGCGCGCGCCGAGCCCAGTCGCAGCGCCCGTTCCTGCAAGGTGACGGTCGCGCCCAGTGCAGTTGCCATCGCAACCAGAATGACGACGACGAGTGATCCTGCCCACAGACGCTTGAGGTCTGAAACAATAAAACGCAACATATCAGGGTTTCCCGGCGGTGTCGGTGACAACACGGCCACTGGCGAGTTCCAGACGACGGTCCAGCCGTTCTGCCAAAAGCCGGTCGTGAGTGATGACGATCAGGGTCGAGCCCTCTGCTTTGGAAAGATCGACCAGCAGCCCACCGATGGCCTCGCCATTCTCAGGGTCCAGGCTTGCGGTCGGTTCGTCGGCAACGATGACACCCGGCTTTCGTAGCAGCGCACGGGAAATGGCCACGCGCTGCATTTCACCACGCGACATGGTATCGATTTTCTGGTCGGGGCGCGACAATCCGGTCTTTTCGAGCAGTGCTGCTGCGCGTTCGCCAAGTTCTTTCGACATGCTGCGGGCCAGACGCGCAGGCAAAAGCACGTTCTCTAGCGCGGACAGGCCAGACAGAAGATGAAAGTCCTGCATCACCAGCCCGACGTTTTCGCCACGCCAGCGGTCTCGCCTGGTCTCGGTCAGGTCGCCGATGCTTTGCTCGCCCCATGTGACGCTGCCCTGACGTACCCGTTCCAACCCCGTGATGACGTTGACGAACGTGCTTTTGCCCGAGCCGGACGCACCTGTGATCGACAGTTTTCCGCCCGCCGAAACCACGAGATTTTCAATGGACAGAACGGGTGCTGCGAGCCCCGGATAGGATACGGACAAGCCGGATATTGTTAGTGGCAGCATGATCACGAAACCCTGTACTGAGCGTCGCGGATACGCACAAGACTGACGAAGCCCGTTTCCGGGTCCGTCCAGGAGCCACGCTCCAGCATGCCCGTCACTTCGATCGTGGTGCTGGGCTGCACGAAGGTCTGTTTTTCGGAGAGGTAGACGACGACGATGTTATCTGGCCAATCGGAATCCGATGAGCAGAATGGGCACAGCGCCATGGGAATTTCGGTCAAAACGAAAAAGGCCGCTTCGGCCTTCAACGGAGGCGCCATGAAACCCTTCATGCGGATTTCCTTGCCGGTCAATGACTTGAGCTTTTCGGAAAACTCGAGTCCCAGCACACCGATCTTGCCGTACATCTCATCGAAGGTGAGGGGAGATGGCGCAGCAGTGGCTTGCTTCGTGCCGAGTGCAAAGGCTGCCAAACCGGCGAGTTGAAACGACTGCCTGCGTGTGAGAGCGGCTTTGTAAGGCGCCATGGCGGTCTCCGATGTCGGCTGTTCCGAATAGGTCTGTAACAGGGCGACCCGGCCTGCATGATGCAGACCGGGTCGCTTTATCTGGCTAAGCCGTTTCTTACTGCGTCTGCTTTGTGCCAAGCGCGAAGGTATCGGCGAGCACGCGGTAAACGTCGCTCTGCTCCATGTAACCCTTGAACTCTTCCGAGCCGGGGCCGGTGGACTGAAGCACGATGTCGTCGACGGCGTGAACGCCGCTGTCGCCGTCCTTTGGAATGTTGCCCTGGACGAAGACGGCACCGGGAACGTTCTTGTAGGCTTCGTTGGCGATGTATTCCTTCTTCTCGTTCTGGATTGCCGGAACGAAAGGACCATCCATCTTCGGACGGAATGTTTCGTAATGGTCAGGACCATTATTGGCATTCAGAAACAGACGGCGGGTCACGTCGATCCGGTCTGGGTAACCGTCACCGTCCTTGTCTTCGTAGTTGGGGAAGCCTGCTTCGGCATAGGTGCCGACCTTGGCGCGCATTTCATCGCCCGGCTTTTCATCATCCACGGTGCCGATGATGGAAACGCCATGGGTGTGGTCACCGGTGACAACGATCAGCGTATCAGGGTTCTTGGCAGCGAATTCACGCGCGACGCCAACGGCCTTGTCGAATTCGATGGTTTCGACAACGGCGCGATCCCAATCCAGCGGGTGGGACATCTTGTCGATGTTGGCAGCTTCAACCATCAGGAAGAAGCCGTCTTGATTTTTCGAAAGCTCACCCAGAGCGGCCTTGGTCATATCGACCAGACCGGGCTGGTTCGGAAACTTGTCGACTGTACCCTTCTTGAGGAAATTGCGGTCAAGCACGGTATCCATGTTGCCGGTGTGGAAGAGGCCGAGCAGCTTTCCGGTGTTGGAACCTTCAGCCTTTTCAAGCTCGCTCTTGTCGGTGGCCAGCGTGTAGCCTGCGTCCTGGAACAGCTTGATGTAATCCTTGTCGTCCTTGCGTTTGGAGCCGGGGATGTCCTTGCTGAGGAAATAGGCCGAGCCGCCGCCCAGCACGACATCAGGCTTTACGTCGAACATCATGCCGGTGATTTCGGCCTTGTCGGCACGCTTGCGGGTATGGGAGACGGTGGCCGCAGGCGTCGCATCCTGCAATTCGGATGTCGTCACGATACCGATCGACTTCTTGGTCTGGCGACGCAGAGCCTCACCCATTGTCTCGACCTTTGGATCGTCAAGGCTTGCAGGCGTGCGGTCGCCATAAACGCCAAGCGCGTTTACAGGCGCCTTGTGGCCGGTCATGTATGCCGACATGGTGTTGGCGCTATCGGTTGCGACAGCTTCTGTAGACGATGTGCCGATGAAGGCCATGCGGTCCATCTCGTCCATGTTGAGGCGACCGTTCGCCTTGCCTTCGGTCATGCCCTTGGACATGATGCGGGCAGCGGTGCGGTGCGCAACCGACAGGCCATCGCCCAGCAGGAAGATGATGTTCTTGGCCTTTGGCGTTTCAGGGGTGCCGTAAACCGTCCACGTGACGTTTTTGGTTTCGGAACCTGCGGAAACCTCGATCTTGTAGTCGCCCGCCTTGGCGATCTTGAGGCCACGCAAGCTGACCGCAGAACCAAGAACCTTGTCTTCCTTGCCCTTTTCTTCAGCTGTGAAGCTCACGTCCGAGCCGAAGACGGTCTTGTAGTCCTGGCCGTTGACGGTGATCTTGACGTCTTCAGCCTTTACGACGTTCTTGAATTCGACTTTGAAGTCGAAGGGAGAACCGACCAGAATCGTTGCGCGATCAAGTGGATAGACGGTTGCTGCCTGGGCAGCGCCGGCAAGCACGGTGGTCGCGACGAATGCAGCGATAATTTTGCGCATGATAACCTCGAAGGAGTTATGTTTTATGAAAAAGCTCCCCGCCTATAGGCACCGCGCATGACACTGAAATGACGATCGGCGCGAATCCAACGGGCGCTTCGCAACCCCGCGTTTTTTTATTCCTGCCGCGTTGAAAGGCGCTCAGGGTGCCCCATCTGTTTTATGCAAGCTTTATTTCTTCATTTTTTGGTGCAATCGACGCGTCTATCCGCCTTGCAGCGGGAAAAATCGCTCCTTATATACCCCCCAGACAGCAGCAAGTTTGCTGCACAAACCGGAAGACCATCCAAGTCAAGGAGTTGTCAGTGGAATGCCTCCCGGGGTTCCGACAACTCGCTTCAAGGAGAGAAGAACATGGCAAAAGTAATCGGTATCGACCTTGGCACGACCAATTCCTGCGTTGCAGTGATGGACGGCAAGGACACCAAAGTTATTGAAAACGCAGAAGGCGCGCGCACCACCCCTTCCATGGTCGCCTTCAGCGATGATGGCGAGCGTCTGGTCGGCCAGCCTGCAAAGCGTCAGGCCGTCACCAACCCGACAAACACCCTGTTTGCCGTCAAGCGCCTGATCGGTCGCCGTTACGAAGACCCGACTGTCGAAAAGGACAAGGGCCTCGTTCCGTTCGAGATCGTCAAGGGCGACAATGGCGACGCATGGGTTCAGGCACAGGGCAAGGGTTATTCCCCTTCGCAGATTTCCGCGATGATCCTTCAGAAGATGAAGGAAACCGCTGAATCCTACCTCGGTGAAAAGGTCGAAAAGGCCGTCATCACCGTTCCAGCCTACTTCAACGACGCACAGCGCCAGGCAACCAAGGATGCAGGCCGCATCGCTGGTCTTGAAGTTCTGCGCATCATCAACGAGCCGACGGCTGCTGCCTTGGCTTACGGCCTCGACAAGAAGGAAGGCAAGACGATTGCCGTGTACGACTTGGGTGGCGGTACCTTCGATATTTCCGTTCTGGAAATCGGCGATGGCGTTTTCGAAGTAAAATCCACCAACGGCGATACCTTCCTCGGTGGTGAAGACTTCGACATGCGTCTGGTCGAATATCTGGCCGGTGAGTTCAAGAAGGACCAGGGCATCGACCTCAAGGGCGACAAGCTTGCGCTTCAGCGCCTGAAGGAAGCTGCAGAAAAGGCAAAGATCGAACTGTCGTCTTCGCAGCAGACCGAAATCAACCTGCCCTTCATCACGGCAGATGCGACCGGTCCAAAGCACCTGACGCTGAAGCTGACCCGCGCCAAGTTCGAAAGCTTGGTCGATGATCTGGTTCAGCGCACCGTTGCACCGTGCAAGGCCGCGCTCAAGGATGCTGGCCTGACGGCAGCCGAAATCGAAGAAGTCGTTCTCGTCGGCGGCATGAGCCGCATGCCGAAGGTGCAGGAAATCGTCAAGCAGCTGTTTGGCAAGGAGCCACATAAGGGTGTGAACCCGGACGAAGTGGTTGCCATGGGCGCCGCCATTCAGGCCGGCGTTCTGCAGGGTGACGTCAAGGACGTGCTGCTTCTCGACGTGACGCCTCTGTCGCTCGGTATCGAAACTCTGGGTGGTGTCTTCACACGTCTGATCGACCGTAACACGACGATCCCGACCAAGAAGAGCCAGACCTTCTCGACCGCCGAAGACAGCCAGTCTGCCGTGACGATCCGCGTCAGCCAGGGTGAGCGCGAAATGGCTGCCGACAACAAGTCGCTCGGTCAGTTCGACCTCGTTGGCCTGCCACCAGCACCACGCGGCGTTCCGCAGATCGAAGTCACCTTCGATATCGACGCCAACGGCATCGTGCAGGTTTCGGCCAAGGACAAGGGCACCGGCAAGGAGCAGCAGATCCGCATCCAGGCATCTGGTGGTCTGTCCGACGCCGACATCGAAAAGATGGTGAAGGACGCCGAAGCCAACGCTGAAACTGACAAGAAGCGTCGCGCCGGTGTGGAAGCCAAGAACCAGGCCGAAAGCCTCATCCACTCCACCGAGAAGTCGGTGGCGGAGTATGGCGACAAGGTTTCCGAGACGGACCGCAAGGCCATCGAAGACGCCATCGCTGCGCTGAAGAGCTCGGTCGAAGCATCCGAGCCGGATGCCGATGACATCCAGGCGAAGACCCAGACGCTCATGGAAGTGTCCATGAAGCTGGGTCAGGCCATCTACGAAGCCCAGCAGGCTGAAGGTGGCGAAGGCGCTGCCGAAGGTCACAGGGACGACGTGGTCGATGCAGACTACGAGGAAATCAAGGACGACAAGAAGTCCGCATAAGCGTGGCTTTTGAACTCCAATTGATGCTTGACTGAAATCCGGCTGCCTCGTGCAGCCGGAAATCCATTTCCGGGGCTTGTTAATTAATGGCGAAAGCAGACTTTTACGAAACACTTGGCGTTGGCAAAACTGCTGACGAAAAAGAGCTGAAAAGCGCCTTCCGCAAACTCGCGATGAAGTACCATCCTGACAAGAATCCGGGTGACGCTGAATCCGAGAAGAAGTTCAAGGAAATCAACGAAGCCTATGAAACGTTGAAGGACCCGCAAAAGCGGGCAGCCTACGACCGCTTCGGCCATGCGGCTTTCGAACAGGGCGGCATGGGCAATGCAGGCGGCGGCTTCGGCGGTGGCGCAAGCGGTGGCTTCTCCGACATCTTCGAAGACATTTTCGGCGAGATGATGGGTGGCGGACGTGCGCGTCGCTCCAGCGGCGGACGCGAACGCGGTGCCGATCTGCGCTACAACATGGAGATATCGCTGGAAGAGGCCTTTGCGGGCAAGACCGCGCAGATTCGCGTTCCGACCTCGATTACCTGCGATGTCTGTACCGGTTCTGGCGCGAAGCCCGGCACGCAGCCAAAGACCTGCGGCACCTGCCAGGGTTCTGGTCGCGTGCGTGCAGCACAAGGTTTCTTCTCGGTGGAACGCACCTGCCCAACCTGTCACGGTCGCGGCCAGACGATCACCGATCCTTGCGCGAAGTGCCATGGTCAGGGCCGTGTGACAGAAGAGCGTTCGCTGTCGGTCAATATTCCAGCCGGTATCGAAGACGGTACGCGCATTCGTCTGCAAGGCGAAGGTGAGGCAGGCATGCGCGGTGGCCCCTCGGGCGATCTCTACATCTTCCTGTCGGTGCGACCGCACGAGTTCTTCCAGCGCGATGGTGCTGATCTCTATTGTGCCGTGCCCATCTCGATGACGACGGCTGCACTCGGTGGCACGTTCGATGTGACGACGCTGGACGGCACGAAATCCCGCGTGACGGTGCCGGAAGGCACGCAGGCGGGCAAGCAGTTCCGTCTGAAGGGTAAGGGAATGCCGGTTCTGCGCTCTGCGCAGCAGGGTGATCTCTATATCCAGATTCAGATCGAAACACCGCAGAAGCTGACCAAGCGCCAGCGGGAATTGCTACAGGAATTCCACGAACTGTCATCCAAGGACAACAACCCTGAATCTACCGGCTTCTTTGCCCGGATGAAGGAATTCTTCGACGGCTGATGCTGTCGATTGATATCCAAGACAAAGCCGCGCTTCGCAAGAATGCGCGGCTTTTTTATGCCATAGCCCGGACTGTGCTGGTGGCGAGAATGGCGGCAAAGACGAAGAGGCAGGTTGCCGCGATGCGCTGGATGGATTCCGGCTTCAGCGCAACCGTCTTGTTTCTCGATACGTGACGACCGAGAGCGATCCAGCCGGATGCGGCAAAGACGACCAATCCTGTGAATAGGACAAGCCATGGAATCAGCTGAGTGATCGCACCATGCGGCATGATGACGATGGCAATGATCAGGGCTTTGGGATTGAGCATGGTGGTGACCAGAATATCCGCCGCGGTGACCTCTTTAACCCCTACCTCGACCGAGGTCTTGAACCAGAGCCGATAGCTCAAAAACAGCACCCAGAGACAGGCGCAGATTTTGGCGGCGAGCAGCAATTGCGGGTGTTGCGCAAGAAACGATGCGGCCAGAACGGCGACGGGAATGATGACGAGGAGATATCCGACGATCTCGCTGAGGATCAGCGGCAAAGCGCGAAGGATGCCACGAGAATATCCCGCCAGCGCCATCAGTGTGTTGGTCGGCCCGGGCGTCAACAAAAGAAGCAGAATGGCACCGGTGAATTCCAGAAATGTCGACATGCGCAGGCTCCATCTTAGAGCTCGACCATAGCTGATCTCACCGCAAGCGGTTTGATTTCGGTCAATTTCGCCAGGCCAGATCAGCCTGCAAACCCGCCTTCTTCCAGAAAGCGTTTTTCATCCGCCGTGCTCTCGCGCAGAAGAATGTCGTTGCGATGCGGGAAGCGGCCGAAGCGTTCGATGATGTCGCGATGCTCGATGGCAAAAGGCAGATAACGCTCGCCCAGGGGTTTGCAGAGCTTGCAGCATAGATGCTGATCTTCAAGGTCTTCCGAGTGCATCAACGGGAGATAGAAGAAGATGGGAAGTTCTGGATCGATTGTCTTGTCGTGGCCACGCCGCAGGACATCGTGGGTGTAGTGGCGGGCGAGCGGGTCTGTCGCGTACATATGGGCCGTGCCGCGAAAGCAGTTGCGGGGAAACTGGTCCAGCAGCAACAGCAGCGCAAGACTGCTTTCAGCGTCCTCAAGCCATGTCTCCAACTCGAGCCGTGCTGCTGCGAAATGCAAATCCCTGAAACGATCATGGAACGTCGCGTCGAACTGGGCGTCCTTGTCGAACCACTTTTCAGGTCCGGCATCTTTCCAAAACGCCATAACGTCAGAAGCGGACGTGGCGGTGCCCTTGCTCATGGCCTTCTCCTCAATAATGCGGTGGCTTGGTAATGGCGGGGGCTTCGAGCGATTGTTCCTCGAGGTTCAGGAACCGGTCTGTCAACCGATCCAGCTTGGCGCGGGTCTGCTCGACGACTTTCCATTGCTCGGTCAGTTGGTCAGACAGTTCTTCGATGGTCTTTGCCTGATGCGCCACGGTTTCTTCGAGCGCAATGATACGGTTTTCGCTGTCGTCGGCCATGGGTTTCTCCTCGTCAATGCCCTGCTTTGCCAGCTTTATACCCAGCAAACAAGACAAAGGCCGGACATGATGCCCGCCCTTCGATGGTTTTCGTGATGTGATGACGGATCAATCTTCTTCCTGGAAGACCTCTTCGCGCTTTTTCTTCACACTTGGCAGGAAGACGACGATCAGAACCGCCAGTGCGATCAACAGCAAGGTTGCGCTGATGGGGCGTGTAACGAAGGTCGTCGCGTCGCCGCGCGACAGGATCATCGCACGCCGCAGGTTTTCCTCCAGCAACGGCCCCAGAACGAAGCCGAGCAGAAGCGGTGCCGGTTCGCAGCGCAGTTTGACGAGCGCATAGCCGATAAGCCCGAAGAAGGCGACGGCATAGAGGTCGTAGACGTTGGAGTTCACGCTGTAGACCCCGATGGCACAAAAGGCCATGATGATGGGGAAGAGCACGTAGTAGGGGATGGTCAGCAGCTTCACCCACAGCCCGATCAGCGGCAGGTTGAGAACCACAAGCATCAGGTTACCGATCCACATGGACGCGATGATGCCCCAGAACAGAGCAGGCTGTTCGGTGGCGACATTGGGTCCGGGGACGATGCCCTGAATGATCATGGCACCGATCATCAGCGCCATGACGGGGTTAGCGGGAATGCCGAGCGTCAAAAGCGGAATGAACGAGGTCTGCGCACCGGCATTGTTGGCCGATTCGGGGCCAGCCACACCGGCGATAGCGCCATGGCCGAACTCTTCCGGGTGCTTCGAGACGCGCTTTTCGACCGTGTAAGACGCGAACGCCGCAAGAATCGCACCGCCACCTGGAAGGATGCCGAGCGCCGAACCGATGGCCGTACCGCGCAGGACGGGGCCGATCATCTGCTTGAAGTCTTCCTTGCTGGGCAGAAGGCCGCTGACCTTTGCCATCAAGACGGAGCGCGTCTTTTCGTTTTCGAGGTTTCTCAAAATTTCGGCAATACCGAAGACACCGACGGCGACAGCCACGAAATTCAAGCCATCGGCATATTCGCGGATGCCCAGCGTGAAGCGTGGCGTGCCGCTATAGATATCGGTACCGACGAGGCCCAGAAGCAACCCGAGAACCACCATGGCCAGCGCCTTGATGATGGAGCCGTGCGCGAGCGCGATGGACGAGACCAGACCGACCACCATCAGCGAGAAATATTCGGCAGCGCCGAATTCCAGAGCGATGGCGGTCAGCGGTGGTGCAAAGACGGCGACGAGGAATGTCGAGACCGTACCGGCAAAGAACGAGCCGAGAGCGGCAACCGAAAGGGCCACGCCTGCCTTGCCCTTGCGCGCCATCTGGTAGCCATCGATGGCGGTGACGGCGGACGAGGATTCGCCCGGCATGTTGATGAGGATCGCCGTGGTCGAGCCGCCATATTGTGCGCCGTAATAGATACCCGCCAACATGATGAGCGAAGAGACCGGCTCCAGCTGGAAGGTGATCGGCAACAGCATGGCAATGGTTGCCGTGGCACCGATGCCCGGCAATACGCCGATCAAGGTTCCCAGCAGCACGCCGATGAGGCAGAAGAACAGATTGTCGATAGAGGTTGCGGTGGAAAAACCCAGCGCGAGATTATTGAACAGTTCCATCATGCACCTCAGAAATTGAGCCAGGGGCCGAAGCGCTGGAAGGGCAGACCAAGACCGTAGTCGAAGACTGCGACGGAAAAGATGGTGATGCCGATGGACAGAATGACGGCCATCAGCGGTTTCATCTTATGCGATGCAAAGGATGCGATCAGTGCGCTGATGAAGAGTGCCGTGACGAAACCAAGCCCGCGCACCGTCATGCCGAAGAAGATCGGCGCAGGCAGAATGAGGAAGATACCGCGCCATGCGATAGGTCCGAGCGGTTCGCCCTGAACCTTGCCAGCCCGGACGAGGATGAGTGTGCCGAGCCCGACGAGAATGAGCGAGAGCACCAGCGGGAAATAGCCGGGGCCCATGCGAAATGCCGTTCCCAGTTCCAGCCCGTAGGATTGCCAGGCAAAGAAGATGCCGAGCAGAATGAAAAAGGCGCCACAAATCGCCTCTGTTGCGTCGAAAGAAAGTGATTTCATGTGTGTGTCCCCCGCTGGCGAGTGAAAACCGGTGGCATGGAAACGCCACCGGTCGATTGCGTGCGCGCAGACTTAGTCGGCGTACTGACCAGCGGCCTCGATCACCGTTTTCCAGCGTGGTATCTCGCTTTCGAGCTTCGCCTTCAGCGCCGCAGGCGTGCCATCTGCTTCAGGCGATGGCGTGGTGCCTAGCTCTGCAAAGCGGGCCGCGACATTCGGGTCCTTCAGCGCGATCTGAAGCGACTTGGACAGGCGCTCATTGATCTCGGCAGGCGTGCCCTTTGGCGTATAGATGCCGTGCCAGACACCGACTTCGAAGTCCGGCAGACCGGCTTCGGCAGAGGTCGGTACATTCGGCAGCACGTCCAGACGCTTCGGTGTCGTCACCGCATAGGCCTTCACGGTGCCACCCTGGATCTGCTTGGTGGTGTTGGTCGTCTGGTCACACATGATATCGACCTGACCGCCGAGAAGATCGGTCATGGCCGGACCCGTGCCCTTGTAAGGCACAGTGACGAGCGGGGTCTGGATCGCGCTCATGAACAGCATGCCGCACAGATGCGAGGCCGCACCGATGCCCGCATTGGCCACGGTGACCGTGTCCTTGTTGGCCTTGGCATATTCAATCAGGCCCTTGAGGTCGGTCGTCTCAAGCGTCTTGCGCGACAGAATGGTCATCGGCACTTCGGTGACGAGGCCGACATAATCGAAGGCTTCGAGCGTGTTGTAGGCCAGTTTGCGGTAGAGCGTGGCGCTGGTGGCCATGCCGATGTGGTGGAGAAGGACGGTGTAGCCATCCGCATCAGCCGATGCGACGCGACCCGCACCCAGCGTGCCACCGGCACCGCCGACATTTTCCACGATGATCTGCTGGCCCAAGTCCTTCGACATGGATTCGGCAACGAGGCGGGCAACCGTATCGGTCGGGCCACCGGCGGCGAAGGGAACGACCATGGTGATGTTGCGCTGCGGATAGGTCTGCGCGGCGGCGGACAAAGCAAACAGCGATACGGCGGCAGCAGCCACGGCACCTGTGACGGTATTGAGAATTTTCATCTTTTCCTCCCGATGAAATATGGCCTCATCGACCGTCGCACTCCTATTGCGCCGGTCGGGGTGAGGTTATTTGCAATCGGTGTCGGCGTCGGCGCAATGCCGGGCAGAGCAACGCAGAAGAAAAGCCCTCGCTACCTGGGCATAATGGGTGGAAAGCGAAACATTCGACATCATCAATGGGTGGAAATCCACCCATCGCAATAGAGGCAAAGGTTCAGGGCAGGGTTTTCAGGTCTTCATCGACCAAGCCATGTTTCGTCAGCGCATGCTTTTGCATTTTTTCATAAAGCGTCTTGCGCGATATTCCGAGCGTCTCGTAGACAGCTTTGAGGTTGCCTTTGTGGAGCGCGATCGCTCTTGCCAGCACGGATTTTTCGAACTCCGCGACTTTGTCTGAGAGACTTGCGGCACTTTCCGATGCCGTTTGCGCCCCATCGGCGGCACTGCCATCAAGCCCCAGCACCAGCCGATCTGCCGCATTTCGCAGTTCCCGCACATTGCCGGGCCACTCCTGCATGGCAAGTGTCGAGACGATATCGGAGGGCACGTCGAGATCATCCCGGCCATAACGTGCCGCAGCCTCGCGCACCAGTTGGAGGAAGAGAAGCGGGATATCTGAGCGACGTTGCGCTAGCGATGGCACATGCACGGTCGCGACATTCAGCCGGTAGAGCAAATCCTGCCTAAAGCGCCCCGCCAGCGCCTCTTGGGCCAAATCAGCCTTACTGGTCGCGATAAAGCGCACATCGAGCTCCACGGTCTCGTTTGAGCCAAGGCGGGTGATCGTACGCTCTTGCAACACCCGCAACAGCTTGCCTTGCATATCGAAAGGCATGGAGCCGATTTCGTCCAAGAGAACCGTGCCGCCACGGGCGTGTTCGAACTTGCCGTAACGCGGGCGCAGCGCACCGGGAAACGCGCCCGCCTCATGGCCGAACAATTCACTCTCGATGAGATGCTGCGGCAGGGCAGCGCAATTGATGGCGACGAATGGCTTGTCGGCACGGGCGCTGACATCGTGGAGCGCGCGGGCAACGACTTCCTTGCCAGCACCGGTATCGCCGATGATGAGGGTATCGGCATCCGCCGCACCAATCGCGCGGATGCGGTAGCGTAGATCGACCATGACTTGCGTGCGGCCCGGCAGGCGTGTTTCCAGATCGTCGCGCTTGCCTGCCACGGCACGCAGTCGGCGGTTTTCCAGGACGAGCGAGCGCCGGTCGATGGCGCGCTTGATGATGCCTGCGAGATATTGAACGCTGAACGGCTTTTCGATGAAGTCATAGGCGCCGTTTCGCATGGCGCTGACGGCAAGCTGCACGTCTCCATGGCCGGTGACCAGAATGACGGGGATTTCCGCATCCAGCTCCCGCACCTTTTGCAAAAGCGTCATGCCGTCCATGCCGGGCATTCGGATGTCGCTGACGATGACGCCATCGAAGCTGTAGCCGATCAGCTCAAAAACATGGTCGGCATTGTCGACGGTTACAACGTCAAGACCTGCGAGCTCCAGCGCCTGCGCGGTGGAGAGGCGGAGGTCTTCTTCATCGTCGATCAGCAGCACACGGGAAGAGGTCATTCAGCCGCAATCTCCATCGACAATGCCGCATCCAGTTCGATGTCGAACCGGGCTCCACCCTCCGGCAGGTTGGTCACACTCAAGCGCCCGCCAAAATCCTTGACGATGTTGTAGGAGATGGACAGCCCAAGGCCCAAGCCCTTGCCGACGCCCTTGGTGGAAAAGAACGGATCGAAGATACGCTCCATGATGGCGGGTGGCACACCGGGTCCGTGGTCACGAATGGAGAGGATGACTTTGTCACCCTCGTGGTGAGCCGTCAGGTGGATGCGGCGGTCGCTCAGGCCTTCCACAGCGTCGGCAGCGTTGGAGATGATATTGACCAGAACCTGCTGGAGCCTGACAGGGCCTGCCTTCACCTGAAGAAGGCAGCGCCCGAAATTGACATCCAGCACGGCATCGGCTGCCTTCAGCCGGGCGTTGACGATCTCCAGCGTATCGCTGACCACGGCATCGAGGGAAACCGGCCCCAGCTTCTCGTTGGGCTTTCGTGCAAAATTGCGAAGATGCTTGCCAATCGCCGCCATCCGGTCAATCAGGACCGAGATGCGATTGAGGTTGGTGGTCGCTTCCTCGACCCGCCCTCGCTCGATCAGCAGGGCAGCACTTTCGGCATAGGTCTTGGCCGCAGCCAGCGGCTGGTTGAATTCGTGGGAGAGAGCCGCCGACATTTGCCCAAGCGCGGCCAGCTTTCCAGCCTGGATCAAATCCTTTTGGGTCTTGCGCAGGCGTTTTTCCGTCTGCCGCCGTTCGGCGATCTCGTGCTTGATATCCTGATTGACCCGAGCGAGATCGGCGGTGCGCTCCTCCACGCGTCGCTCAAGCTCGGCCTGCGCTTCTGCCTGATGGATCAGTCGGTCACGCAATCGCTTGCGTCGTTGCAGCATGGCAGCAACCAGCGCACCGGCAAGGCACAGGCAGAGCGCAATCGCAATCATGGTGGTTTTGGCCTGCGTCCGCACCGATCCCGTGTCCATGAGGACATTAACCGTCCAACCGGCATCGGGCATTGGCTGGGATAGCAGGATGTATTCCCGGTCCTGCTCACTTTCGCGGATCGTCATAAGATCATGCGTGCCGAAGGTGCTGCGCGTCTGCGCAAGCTGGGTCAGGTTGGCATCGGCATAACGCCTCGAACCCTCGGTCCTTGCAATCCTATCCGGCGTCAACGGCTGTATGGCGGAATAAAGCCATTCCGGTGTGCCCGTCATGAAAATGATCCCTTCAGGATCATTCACGAAGATGCGGTTTTCACCATTGCCGAAGGATGCTTCGATGCCTTCGATATCGACCTTGAAGACGATCACACCTTTGATCTGGGCATTGAACAGGATGGGCGAGGCGAAGTAATAGCCACGTTTGTGCGAGGTGGTGCCAAGCGCGAAGAACTTTGATTGCTGACCTTTGGCAGCATCCTGAAAATACGGGCGGTAGCTGAAATTCTGGCCAACGAAGCTCGCCGGTCCATCATAATTGCTGGCGGCAATCGTCTCGCCATCCAGCGTCATGATGTAGATGTCGGATGATTTAAGGAGGTCGTTGATCGACTTCAGGTAGATGTTGGCGCGAAGGCGCAGAGCCTGATCGTCAGGATGGGCGACGAGCTCTTCGATATCGTCGTGATCCGCCATCAACGCAGGCAGCGGCTCGTAGCGACTCAAATGCCCGCCCAGCGCAGACACCGCCAGCCGCAATGTCGTTCCGCCTTGGGCTGCCACCTCGTTGAAATAGCTTTCGGCGATCAGATCGCTTCCCTTGGTCAGGGCGACACCACCCAGACCAAGGCAGACAAGCACAATGCCGACCCAGCGATATCTCACGGCTCTAACCCCTCCCCATGACAGATCTCTTTAAAAGTCTGCCCTCCGACCCTCCGACCCTCCGTCATCCCGGACTTGATCCGGGATCCAGTTCGATCAAGTCTTTGATCGAAGAAGACTCTTTCGCACCGCAGACGCGGCGCTGCTGGATTCCGGCTCAGGGCCGGAATGACGGAAAGCGAAATTTTCGCTCTCCAGCTTAAAGTGTAAGGGGAGGGGCCACAATTTCCAAGGGGGATCGGCAGGCTTCAGCCAAAAACGAAAAAGCCGACCCAAAGGCCGGCTTTTCAAAATTCTCGGAGCGCAGAAATTATGCGCTTTCTTTCGGTGTCAGAACCTGACGGCCACGGTACATGCCTGTCTTCAGGTCGATGTGGTGTGGGCGGCGCAGTTCGCCGGAGTTCTTGTCTTCAACGTAGGTTGCAGACTTCAGGCCATCGGCCGAACGACGCATGCCGCGCTTGGACGGGCTTGTTTTTCTCTTTGGTACTGCCATTTGTGTAACTCCACTTGAGCGGCGAAACACGGGAACCAGCCAGGACCAAGGCCGAATGTCACATGTTTCTTTATTGGAAATTTGGCGCGCTTATACATGCCTCCCAGGGCTTTGACCAGCCCCGGCGTCGATTTTTTCAAGAATGTCCGAATCACGGAAAAGGGTTTCGCGCGAAAGCTTTTGACACTGACTATCAAACAGGGTCGAAAACGATCAATTCCTCAAAGTGATTCATATCGCTGAATTCACAGAATGCTGGCGGGCGCATTTCCAGAACCGGAACGGTGGATCGCAAGTCTTCCAGGCATTCGTCCAGCATTTTTTGCCAGCGGGGCAAGGCCTCTGGCTCGAACCAGCGCATGATATAGGCAAAGGTGAAATGAAATTCGTAGTCATCATGGTCCGGATGGCGATAGCCGAACGCCTCGGCAAATGCGTCGCGCCATTCGGCAACGATCCTGTCATCCTCAGCCATTGCACCTTTCAACGTCAGGCCGAGCGGTGATAGCCGGATAGCCTGCATTTTGAAGGCTGGAAGCTGCGGAAACCTCTGGAGTTTTTCCAGATAGAAATCCGTCATCTGTTCAATGGATGAATCGCTGGGCATTTCCTTCGGCCAAAAGGGCCAGGTGCGGCGATACTCGATAATGCCTTGGAAAACCGTCATATGCAGGCTGGAAATGGGTGTGAAGGCCAGATGACTGTGCGCCTCAGGCATGTCGAAAAGCCGCTGGCGGGCTCTGATGATCGCCTGTTGCGTGCGCGATCCGTCTGCCAGATGGCAAACGACCGTGTTTCCCGGTTCAGGCAGAAACACGCCGCTCAGATCAAAGCGGGTTCCGAGGTGACGCGGCGGCGCGTCATTGCTGGTTGCGGAGAAACGGGCAAGTTTGGGTGAAACGAACGGCACATGCATGGTGCGAAGGCTCCCTTAAGAAAGGTAGCCTCCTACTCCTGGCACACGACACTTCGATGACACGACAGCGTCAGTGTGCTTCGTCCCAGTTGGCGGCCGCACGGGCATCGACCTTGAGCGGCACCTTCATGTCGATGGCGGGCATGGCTGCATTTTCCATGATCGAAACGACGACCGGCAGGGTTTTGTCGATCTCGGCTTCTTCCACCTCGAAGATCAGTTCGTCGTGAACCTGCAACAGCATACGGGCCGATAGTTTGGCTTGGTCCAGCGCCGGTTCGATGCGGATCATGGCGCGGCGGATGATATCGGCTGCGGAACCCTGGATCGGGGCGTTGATCGCTGCGCGTTCGTTGAAAGCCCGCACCGAAGGGTTGGACGACTTGATTTCCGGGTAATTGATCCGGCGCCCGAAGATGGTTTCGACGTAACCCTTGTCACGCGCAAATGTCTTGGTGTTTTCCATGTAGTCGCGAATGCCGGGGAAGCGCTCGAAATACTTCTTGATGTATTCCCCCGCCTCGGATCGTCCGATGCTGAGCTGGTTGGCAAGGCCGAAGGAGGAAATGCCGTAGATGATACCGAAGTTGATGGCCTTGGCACGGCGACGCACTTCCGACGGCATGCCCTCAACCGGCACGCCGAACATTTCAGACGCCGTCATGGCGTGAATGTCGATGCCGTTCTCGAATGCATTTCTCAACTGCGGAATGTCGGCGACATGGGCCAGCACACGCAGTTCGATCTGGCTGTAGTCTGCCGACAGAAGCTTGTTGCCCGGCGTTGAAATGAAGGCCGTACGGATCTTGCGGCCTTCCGCTGTGCGGACCGGAATATTCTGCAAATTCGGTTCAGACGACGAAAGGCGCCCCGTCGTCGTGGACGCCAGGGAATAGGAGGTGTGAACCCGCCTGGTTTCCGGGTGAATGTAACCGGGCAGCGCGTCGGTATAGGTGGATTTCAGCTTGGTCAGCTGACGCCAGTCCACGATCTTGCGGGGGAGTTCTGCGCCTTCTGCGGCCAAATCTTCCAGAACCTGTGCAGAGGTGGACCACTGGCCGGTCTTGGTTTTCGACCCTCCTGGTAGCCCCATCCTGCCGAACAGGATATCGCCCAGTTGCTTGGGTGAGCCGATATTGAATTTCTCGCCAGCGAGTTCGTAGATGTCTTCTTCAAAGGCGGCGGCCTTTTGCGCCAGTTCACCCGACAGACGCGACAGGATTTGACGGTCGACGGTGATGCCGCGCTCTTCCATGCGGGCCAGCACCGGCAATAGCGGGCGCTCCAGCCGCTCATAGACCGATGTCAACCGGTCAGCCACGAGGCGAGGCTTCAAGACCATCCACAGGCGCAGGGTTACATCGGCATCTTCGGCTGCGTAGGCTGTGGCTTTGTCGATATCGACAAAATCGAATGTCACGCCGGATTTGCCGGAACCCGCAACGTCCTTGTAGGCAATCGGCGTATGGCCGAGCCAGCGCTCGGACAGCGCGTCCATGCCATGTAGGCCCTTGCCGGCCTCAAGCACATAAGAAAGCAGCATGGTGTCATCGAAGCTTTCGATGACGATCCCGTGGCGCTTCATCAGCAGATAATCGTACTTCAGGTTTTGCGCGACCTTGAGAATGGCAGGGTCTTCGAGAAGCGTCTTCAGCCGGTCCAACGCGTCTGCCGACGGTATCTGGTCTGGTGCGAGTTTTATTCCGTCACTGAACAGATCGCCGCCCGAGCCTGTCTTGTGGGCAATCGGGACATAGGCAGCGATGATATCGGTGCCGCTGGCGTCCTTGCTATTATCGGCAAGCGCCAGGGAAAAACCAACCAGTTCCGCCTGCATCGGATCGAGCGATGTCGTTTCCGTATCGAAAGCGACAATACCGGTTTCACGGGCCATCGCCAGCCAGCGATCCAGTTCTTCGATATTGCGGATTGTCTGATACGAGGTGATATCGATCTTCGCTGCGGAGAAGACAGCTTCTCGCGAAGACGACAGGTCGGCAGGTGTCTCGCCTTCAACCTTGGACGCAATTGCCGATGCTTCGGCGATGGAAGTCTCATCGAGCGGGATCGCAGCATCGCCCGTCCCAGTGGCAGCAACACCTTCCAAATCCGGCCCGTGGGCCTGCGCACCGCGCTCTACGGGGACATTGGCTGCCTCGATGACGGCGGCGTCCGCGCCCGTGGTTTCCGCGACGCGGCGGGTTAGCGTCGTAAACTCCATGGCTTTCAGGAAGGCGATCAGCTTGGGACCATCCTGCGGCTCCAGCGTCAGCGCATCCAGCGGAAGTTCCAGAGGAACGTCCGTGCGCAACGCCACGAGCTGGCGCGACAGGCGCGCAAGTTCGGCATTTGCGATGATGTTTTCACGACGTTTCTGCTGCTTGATCTCGCCAGCGCGCAGAAGCAAGGTGTCGAGATCACCATATTCTTCGAGCAGCTGCGCGGCAGTCTTTGGCCCGATGCCGGGAATGCCGGGAACGTTATCGGTGGAATCGCCCGTCATGGCTTGCAGGTCGATCATCTTTTCGGGCGCAACGCCCCATTTTTCGATGACGTCAGGTACGCCGATCTGCTTGTCCTTCATCGCGTCGTACATATGAACGTTGGGCGTGACGAGCTGCATCAAGTCCTTGTCGGACGAGATGATCGTTACGTCGGCGCCGATTGCTTCGGCCTGCCGGGCATAGGTCGCGATGATGTCGTCGGCCTCGAAACCCTCCGTCTCGATGCAGGGCAGGTTGAAGGCGCGGGTCGCATGGCGGATCAGGCCGAATTGCGGAATGAGATCTTCCGGCGGGGCAGAGCGGTTGGCCTTGTAGAGATCGTAAAGCTCGTTGCGGAATGTTTTCGAGGAATAATCGAAAATCACCGCAAAATGCGTGGGCGTCACGCCGACATCGGTATTGCGCGCATCCTTCAGAAGCTTCCACAACATGTTGCAGAAACCGGAGACGGCGTTGACGGGCAATCCATCCGATTTGCGGTTGAGCGCGGGGATGGCATGGAACGCCCGGAAGATGAAGCCGGAGCCGTCTACGAGGAAGAGATGATCGCCTGTTTTCATGGGAAGCATGGATAGCGCGGGCCATGATTGACGTCCAGATAAAGTTCGCCCGTGCCACAGGCAACCCACTGTTTCGAGACGGCGGAAGGGCGGCTCTCATTCTCACCAGAACGTTACAAATTTGTAATCCGGGCTTCCCTTGAAAAGCCGCATTTGGAGCCTCATTTCTTGGAGGACGGCGACTGATCACGCCGTAGTCTGATTGCAGGCATGTCCCCCGCCGCGTCAGACCGGACAAAGGCCTATCCCCCCTCTCCGGGCCTTTGTCCTTCAATGTAAACGCCATGGCCGTCCCCTCCCGGCCATGGCGTTTTTTTATGCTCGATCATGACAATCGCCTTGAAGCGCATGCTCCACGAAAGCCTGCATATCTAGATAGCATGATATGCAATGCGGCAACTTGCTGCGCCTTCAGGATCGAGACATGCGTTTTTCACGAAACGACTCAGCGACATATCTTGCTGCGCAACTGGCAAAGACCTTTTCGAAGGCACTCAACAAGCGCGCCGCCGCCCTTGGCTTTTCCCCGGGTCAATTCCCCGTCTTGCTGGAATTGTGGAATGAAGACGGCTTGACGCAGCGCCAGTTGCTCGACCGCGTGGAAGTGGAGCAAGCAACGCTTGCCAATACACTGGCACGCATGGAGCGCGATGGCCTCATCGAGCGCAAGCAGCACCCGCGGGACCGACGCGCGCAGATCATCGAATTGACAGAGCGCGGTCGCGAGTTGGAGCAGCAAGCGATTTCTGCCTCGAAATCGACAGACGACGCCATTCTTGCCGGGCTCCTGCGGTTTGAGAGGCAGCTTCTTATGGAATATATGGGTCGCGCCATCGACGCGGCCAAAGCACCAAACGCGGAAGCGTGAAATGATTTTCCGGCTCGAAACCGGTGCCGCTTTGCTCTATCCTGACACGATCTTCGCATGACAGGATCGCGTAATGACAGATATTTCCCCCGTTCTCTCGGCGGTTGACGACAATCTCAATGCCAGCCTCGACAGACTTTTCGAACTCGTCCGCGTCAAGTCGATCTCGACTGACCCGGCCTACAAGGCCGAATGCCGCAAGGCTGCCGAATGGCTGGTCCGTGATCTCTCGACAATCGGCTTCACGGCCTCGATACGCGATACCGCAGGGCATCCCATGGTCGTTGCCCATCATGATGGTGCCAGCGCTGACGCGCCCCACGTGCTGTTTTACGGACACTATGACGTCCAGCCCGTCGATCCCATCGCTCTGTGGGACAACGAACCCTTCGACCCCGCATTGAAGGACATCGGTGGCGGTCGCCAAATCATCACCGGACGCGGAACATCCGACGACAAGGGACAGTTGATGACCTTCGTCGAAGCCTGCCGCGCCTACAAACAGGTGCATGGCTCCCTGCCTCTGCGCATCACCATTCTGTTCGAAGGCGAAGAGGAATCCGGCTCGCCGTCGCTGAAGCCTTTCCTCGATGCCAATTCCGATGAGTTGAAGGCAGACTACGCTTTGGTGTGCGACACCAGCATGTGGGACCGCGAGACGCCTGCCATCGCTGCTGCGCTGCGCGGCCTCGTCGGTGAGGAAATCGTCATCACAGCCGCAGACCGCGATCTCCATTCCGGTCTCTTCGGTGGTGCTGCTGCCAACCCCATTCATATCTTGAGCGGAATTCTGGCTGGTCTTCACGACGAAACCGGAAAGGTGACGTTGCCGGGCTTCTACGAGGGCGTCGAAGAAACGCCGTCTAACATCAAGGCTTCCTGGGACAGTCTGGGTCGCACCGCCGAGAGCTTTCTGGGCGAGGTCGGTCTTTCCGTACCATCCGGTGAAAAGGGACGCTCTGTTCTGGAATTGACCTGGGCGCGGCCAACAGCCGAAGTCAACGGCATCACGGGCGGCTACACCGGCGAAGGTTTCAAGACGGTTATCGCCGCCAAGGCGTCCGCCAAGGTTTCATTCCGCCTCGTTGGCAAGCAGGATCCCGCAGCTATTCGTGAAAGCTTCCGGTCCTATGTTCGCTCGAAAATTCCAGCGGATTGCTCGGTCGAGTTTCACGAACACGGTGGTTCTCCGGCCATCCAGCTGTCCTATGATTCGCCCGCGCTGACGAAGGCGAAGAGCGCGCTGTCGGATGAATGGGCAAAGCAGGCCGTGGTGATCGGCATGGGTGGCTCCATCCCGATTGTTGGAGATTTCCAGAATCTGCTCGGAATGGATTCGCTGATGATCGGCTTCGGGCTGACGGATGATCGCATCCACTCGCCGAATGAAAAATACGATCTGCAATCCTTCCACAAGGGCATTCGCTCCTGGGTCAGGATTTTGCAGGCGCTGAGCGTCAGATAACAAAATGGCGCCACCTGATTGACGGGTGGCGCCATTGCTCATGAGACACAGTCTCTAAAAAGCAAAAAGGCCGGGCAAGCCCGACCTTTCCTACCGTTTCAGCTTCAGTGCCAGTACATCCGTGGTCAAAGTGCGTAAAACGGTCTGGTGTCTCAGCACGGCGCCAGCAAAGTTGCTGTCGCTCGCGTCTTCCGAAACATGTTTGCGCTGCTTTGGTTAATCTTTGGTTAACGCATAAACTGCAAACGCGTGGTAGTGTCACCAAATCGGAAGTTACTGAAACACCGCTGCACCCTATATTGTGAGACGACATCGCGATTACAAGGCCATGTCCCAGAATTTTAGCGATGGATCATCTTCGGTGCTCAAGAGAATCCAGAAAAAGAAAAAGGCCGGGAAGACCCGGCCTTAAACCTATGCGTCTCATCGGCGAACCGACGGAAGCTTTAATTAGGCAGCAACGATGCTGTCGGCAGACATCTTGCCAGAACGACGGTCCTGAACCAGTTCGTAGGTGATCTTCTGACCATCCTTGAGGCCGTTCAGGCCAGCGCGCTCAACAGCAGAGATGTGTACGAACACGTCCTGTGCGCCGTCGTCAGGCTGAATGAAGCCGTAGCCCTTGGTTGCGTTGAACCACTTTACTGTACCAGTCGCCATAACGATGTTCCTTCCGTTGGCAAATTACGTTTGCACCGAAATTCAGTGCGGGTGTTCTCGAATTTGAAGGAAAGATCGTCGTATGCGTCTATGAAACGCCGAAGCTCTGGTCGTCAAACAAATATCGATGGCAAAACACCTAGGATGGAGCCACGGAGAAGTCAAGTTTGTTTGATGAAGAACGAATGCGGAAGGCTTGATTTTTCTGTCCGTTCCGCGTGCAAAAACCGGCGCGACTTTGTTCGAATGCGGGAGGTCAACGGAACGCAGAAAGCAAAAACCCGGCGCGGGAGGAGGTGCGCCGGGTTCTTGAAACTGACTGACAACTGGGAGGAGGAGTGTTGCCAGTCCAAATCGGGCGACGCTGGGAGGAGGAGTGCGTCGCTTCGATGATTTGAAGATACAACAATTTTCCATGAAAAACAGCCCAGACATTGCAGCGCAGCATTGCAAATTTTGCATAGCTAGGGCCGATATGCTTGCTCTTTTTGTGCTCTGCGCCTAAAGATTACGCATGAGCCTTGATTCAGTCCGAGAATATTTCGCCGCCCACGCGCCTGACGCCGCCATTTTGGTGACCGAAGCGAGTTCGGCCACGGTCGAGCTTGCTGCTCAAGCCCATGGCGTCGACGCCGACCAGATTGCCAAGACGATCTGCCTGCGAGCGGGCGACACCATTCTTCTCGTCGTCACTGCCGGGACAAAGCGACTGGATAACCGAAAATTCAGAGATCGCTTCAGTGCAAAGCCACGAATGCTGAGTGCCGACGAAGTGGTTGCCGCAACAAGCCACCCGATAGGCGGCGTGTGCCCCTTCGGCCTGCCGTCGCCGCTGCCGGTCTACTGCGATATTTCACTGAAAGCCTACGCCGAGGTCGTGCCTGCTGCCGGGGCTACCAATGCAGCGGTTCGCATCGCGCCTGATCGTCTGGTTGAATTGACGGGCGCAGAGTGGGTAGACGTCTGCCAGTGACGGCAACGTGAAGCCGCACGTCCCTTAACCCCACCTTAAATCGCCGCATTTAAGCTCCATCGGGATGAAACGGCGATCAGGAGCCGCTTAGCGCCCTCGAATATCATGGAGTGATTTCCCGCAGATGGCAGGTAATGGCAAGTCACGCCAGCGCGTAGAACCTTCTTTTGGGGATTTTCACGAGTCCGGTGATGACCTTCGTCTTGACGAGACAGACCGTATCAACGGCACCAAGACGGGTGGCAAAAAAGCATCCGGCTTCGATTCGCCCAAGCAGCCCAAACGTGACAAATCCAAACCACAGCGACCAAACCGCCAAACGCGTGCGGCAAGCGGCGGCGGCATTACGGGCTTTATCCGCTCCTGCCTCTATTGGTGTGTTGTTCTTGGAATATGGGGCGGGATAGCTGTTGCAGGCATCGTCTTCTATTACGGTGCACGCATGCCAAGCGCCAGCACATGGTCGATACCCGAGCGTCCGCCAAACCTGAAAATCGTCGCCGTCGACGGCTCTGTTCTTGCCAATCGCGGCACGACGGGCGGTGAGGCGCTCTCGCTGGAGGACATGTCGCCCTATCTGCCGCAGGCCGTCATGGCGATCGAAGACAGGCGTTTCTATTCTCATTTCGGTATCGATCCACTCGGTCTTGCCCGCGCTATCGTGACCAATGTCGTCAGCGGTCGCACGGTCCAGGGTGGTTCCACCCTGACGCAGCAGCTGGCGAAGAACCTGTTCCTGTCTCCCGACCGGACGATGGAGCGGAAAATCCAGGAAGTCCTGCTGTCTTTCTGGCTGGAGCAGAAATACACAAAAGACCAGATCCTCGCCATGTACCTCAACCGCGTGTACTTCGGCTCGAATGCCTATGGCGTAGAGGCGGCGTCGCGGCGATATTTCAACAAGTCGGCGCGTGACGTCAATCTGGGCGAGGCCGCACTTCTGGCGGGATTGCTGAAGGCTCCGTCGAGACTTTCTCCTGCCCGTGATCCGCAGGCAGCCGAAGAACGGGCGCAGGTCGTCTTGCAGTCGATGCGTGACGTCGGCTTCATCACCGAAGACGAAATCAAGACCGCGATGTCCCAGCCGCCGACCAAGGCCAAACGCTTCTGGTCTGGCGCGGAACATTACGCCGCCGATATGGTGTTGGACGAAGTCCGCATGCTGGTGGGCGATGTGAAGCAGGATTTGGTTGTCGACACCACGATCGATCTCGATCTGGAAAAAGAGGCCGACAAGGCGCTTTCCGATGTCTTGAAGAGTGAAGGCAAGAAACTGGGTGCTTCACAGGCAGCGCTCGCTTCCATCGATGGCACCGGGGCAATCCGTGCGGTGGTCGGCGGAGCGGACTACGCGCAAAGCCAGTTCAACCGCGCATCCAGAGCCAAACGGCAGCCGGGTTCGGCCTTCAAGCCTTTCGTTTATATTGCAGCCCTCGAAAACGGCCTGACCCCGAATTCCATCCGCAACGACGCACCCGTCAAGATCGGCAAATGGACGCCGGAGAATTACGACCAGAAATATCGCGGCGAGGTGACGCTTGCCACGGCATTGGCGAACTCGTTGAACACGATCGCGGCCCAGCTCGTCATGGAAGTTGGGCCGGATCGCGTCGCGCAGGTGGCGCATCGCATGGGTATCGAATCCGATCTGCAAGCCAATGCCTCGATTGCGCTCGGCACATCCGAAGTGTCGCTTCTCGAACTCACCTCGGCCTACGCGCCGATGATGAATGGCGGCTTCAAGGCGACGCCGCATATCGTCAAGCGAATCACCGATGCCGATGGCAAGGTTCTCTACGAGAACAAATACGACAATCCGCCCCGTGTTCTGAGCGAAGGTGTCGCGGCCACCATGAACAGTATGCTGACCGGCGTCATCAACGAAGGGACTGGCAAGGCTGCGCGTCTCAAGGGTTGGCAGGCCGCTGGCAAGTCAGGCACCACGCAGTCCTTCAGGGACGCCTTGTTCGTAGGCTATACCAGCACGCTGACGACAGGCGTCTGGTTCGGCAATGATGACGGCACATCCATGAAAAAAGTGACGGGTGGTGGTTTGCCGGCAAAGGCGTGGAAAGAATTCATGACTGCCGCCCATTCCGGCCTCACCCCATCGCCGCTGTTCGGTCTCGGGGCCTATGGCGCACCTGAAATGGGTCAGCCTGCAACCGAATCGCCCGGTGCTCCACCGCAGACGATTGGTGATCTCATTTCAAATGCGCTGGGCGGCGGTTCGGCACCGGTGCCGGAGGATTATCCGGCAGCACCCGTGGGACGAGATCAGCAGACCGCATCGACCCCCGACTACCCACCTGCGGATTACCCGCACCAGCAATTCCCGCAGCAAGGGTATGGCGGTGGACCTGTTCCACCAGCCGACATTGGCGGTGCACCACAACAGCGGCAGGCTGCGCCGAAACAGACGACCCTGTTCGACATTCTGATGGGGAACTGAGGAAAAGATCACATCACCCGAACGACGGTGTGCCATCGCTGAACAGCAAAAAGCCCGGTCGAGCCGGGCTTTTTTTACATGATATCAGATCGCAGCGATGTCAGTTGATGACTTCAGGCGCCGCATTTGGATCCGGCAGCGGTACCGGGCTGTCTGAAAGCGTGCGTAAATAGGCAATCAGGTCGGCGCGCTCGGTTTCCTTCTTGATGCCCGCAAAGCCCATGGCGGTGCCAGGAACGTGCTTCTTCGGCGCTTCGATGAAGTAGCTGAGGTGGTCATAGTCCCACTTCTCTGCGCCTCCCTTGGAAAAATCTTTCATCCCAGCGGAGTAGCTGAAGCCTTCGTGGCTTGCAATTGGGCGACCGACGACGCCGTACAGGTCAGGGCCGACTTTATTGGGGCCGCCCTTTTCCCCGGAGTGACAGCTCGTACATTTCTTGAAGACCGTCTCACCCTTTGCCGCATCGGCGCTTGCCAGAAGCTTTGCAATCGGCGTCGCTGCAGCGGCAGGTTCTCCGCCAGCACTATCCGCCCCGGTGGTTTCTGCAACAATGGCGTAACCTTCCTTTTCGGGCGCTGGCGCGTGGAAAATACCTTCCGACGCGATGGACACCGACATCAGGACGAAGATCGTGCCCAAGAGCGCACCGACCGCCATGTTAACCTGTGAATTCATTGATCTGCGCTCCCTCACAACCGTTCGCATCAAACGGACATCTTGAAATTGCTCGAAAGCTATGGCTTTTGCACAGCACGCGCAACTTGAATATGCTCCCCGCACCGTGACGTATTGCCACTTTTCCGCCGGGATTTGAAGGGTGTTGGATGAATAATCGGTATTTCGAAAAAGCAGTCGTCCTGATTCCGGCAAGAATGGCCTCCACGCGCCTTCCCGGCAAGCCTTTGGCAGACATCGGTGGCCACCCCATGATTGTGCAGGTTGCGATGCGCGCGCGCGAAGCCGGTGCCGAACGTATCGTGGTTGCAGTTGACGATGACCGTGTTTTCGAGGCCGTCAAAAATGCCGGATTCGATGTCACGATGACCCGCCAGGATCACCAGTCCGGCTCCGACCGCATCTATGAAGCGCTGCAAAAGGCCGATCCCTATGGCAATGCCGAATTCATCATCAATGTTCAGGGTGATTTGCCGACCATCGAGGCCGACACGATCCGCGCCTCCCTGCGCCCCATGGAAAACCCCGCCACCGACATCGCAACGCTGACCGTCGAAATCCAGGATGAAGACGAAAAGACCGATCCGAGCATCGTGAAGATCATCGGCAGCCCGATTTCTGAGCAGAGACTGCGCGCCTTGTATTTCACCCGCGTCACGGCACCCTATGGTCAGGGTCCGCTCTATCACCACATCGGGCTCTACACCTATCGCCGCGCCGCCCTCGAAAAATTCGTGACACTCAAGCCCTCGACACTCGAGGTGCGCGAAAAGCTCGAGCAATTGCGCGCCCTGGAAGCGGGCATGCGCATCGATGCGGAAATCGTCAATTCGGTCCCGCTCGGTGTCGATACGCAGGCTCAACTCGATAAAGCACGCGAAATCCTCGCGAACAGATAAATGAATGGCGATACCATGAGCAGCAACCGCATTGCCTTTCAGGGCGACTTTGGCGCAAATTCCGATATGGCGTGCCGCGACGTTTTCCCGCAGATGGAGCCGCTGCCGTGCCCGACATTCGAGGACGCGTTCAACGCACTGGAGAACGGCGATGCAGAGCTGGCGATGATCCCCATCGAGAACACGCTGGCGGGTCGTGTCGCCGATATTCATCATCTCCTTCCCGAATCACGCCTGCACATCATCGGCGAGTATTTCATGCCCATCCGCTTCCAGTTGATGGTGCTGCCGGGTGTACAGAAAGATGAGATCAAGACGGTCCACAGCCACATCCATGCCTTGGGACAATGCCGCAAGATCATCCGTTCCAACGGCTGGAAGCCGGTCGTTGCTGGTGACACGGCGGGTGCGGCGAAGCTGGTGGCCGAATTGGGCGATCGCAGCATGGCAGCACTTGCACCGAGGCTCGCTTCCGAACTCTACGGCCTCGATATTCTGGCTGAAAATGTCGAGGATTCCGAAAACAACGTCACCCGTTTCGTGGTGTTGTCACGGGATGAGGACTGGACGAAACGCACTGCGTCAGACGAAGTGATCGTCACAACCTTCGTGTTCAACGTCCGCAATATTCCAGCAGCACTCTATAAAGCCATGGGCGGCTTTGCCACCAATTCCATCAACATGACCAAGCTGGAAAGCTACCAGCTGGGCGGCAAGTTCGTGGCAACGCAGTTTTATGCAGACATCGAGGGTCACCCCGACGACGAATCGGTGCGACACGCACTGGATGAGCTGCGGTTCTTTTCGGAAAAAGTCCGCATCCTCGGCGTCTACAAAGGTCACGCCATGCGCCGCAAGCTCAACTTCATCTAGCCAGCGGCAGCAGGGGCCTATTCTGCATTGCCCCATTCGATCCAGTCGCGCATCAGGCGGTGCGCGATGGCGCCGCGCGGTGGGGGTTGCCTGCCGTCGGCGGATGTCATGTCCAGAAGTGTTGCCACTTCCTCGCGGGTAAACCAGCGGCAATCTTCAAGCTCGGCCTCGTCCCGTGTGATGTCCCGCGTCAGCGCCTCTGCGTAGCAACCGATCATGAGGGTGTGGGGCATCGGCCAAGGCTGCGACGCGTGGTAACGCACCCTGCCGACATCGATATTGGCTTCCTCATGGGTCTCGCGGCGTACGGCGTTCTCGATGGTTTCGCCCGGTTCCACGAAGCCTGCCAGGCAGGAGTACATGCCGGGTGCGAAGTGCGGTCCCCGACCGAGAAGGCACAGTTCCCGTTCCAGATCGATCGTCAGCATGATGACCACAGGGTCCGTGCGCGGAAATATCGTATGCGAGCAAGCTGTGCAGGTGCGCTTGTAGCCACCGATGCGCGGCTCCATTGCACTGCCGCAGCGCCCGCAAAAACGGTTATCGCTGTTCCAGTTGATCAGCGCCACAGCCTGGGCGACCTCGCCCAAAAGTTCGTCGCCGATCAGTTGGTCGCGATACAACGTGCGGGCATCCACCGGCTTGTAGTGGCTTGCCAGCGCGTCCTCGGCAATGTTCACGGGAACAGCGATGCGCGGCTCGCCATTGTCCTTGTGGCCCAGCAGAATGGCCTTTTCGAAGTCGGGATCGAGTTCTGCCAGCTCGTAGGCCGAAAACAGCGGGTCGAGCACCTGGTCGTCATGTTTGAGAATGAGCTTTGTGCCCGCGAAGGCCAGCAGATGCGTGCCTTCCAGCTTCAGCGCATCCACGACACAGTTTTCCGTGCGCTTTTCCGCCAGACGATCCAGCTTGTTTTGCGCGAAGGCGGTGAGGGTGCTTGGTTCTGGATGGGGGGAGTTCGTATCGAAAATGCTGTGTGATGTCATCAGAGCGCGCCGGCCAGTTTTTGCATGAAATTGTGTCTGTCTTCGTCCGAATAGGCAACGGGAGTGCCTTGCCCCCAGATCGGACCCGGCCAGCAAGGATCGCCCTCGTTGCGGGCAATGACATGAACGTGGAGTTGCCGCACGATGTTGCCAAGAGCGCCGACATTTATTTTCGCCGCGCCGGTCAATTGTTTCAGCGCGGATGCGACCTGATTGATCTCGAATGCCAACGTCGTCTGGTCGAGCGGTGTCAGGTCGAACATCTCGCTCATGTCGCCTCGCTGCGGCACGAGAACGAGCCACGGCCATCGGCAATCATTTTGAAGGCGCAGTTGGCACAGGCCCAGCTTGGTAATCAGCACGCTGTCGCGCGCCAGTCTATCGTCAAGCCGGAATGTGTCCAAGGCGTCCTCCCAATTTGTTTTCTCCTGATAGCAGTTTTTTGAAGGCTTGGCTTGCATTTGCTTTTATTATTGCCGATATGTGCCTTCGGGAGGTTGGTGGTGGACGAGCCACTCGCCAACCGGGTCAGGTCCGGAAGGAAGCAGCCCTAACGAGCCAGGCACGGGTCGCCGTGCCAGCCTCCCACCTTTTCTTTTTGAAGACGTGCTCAGGTTTCGCCGGGCCCATTCGGCCTGAAGCGGGCAGCACCCAATCACTGGCGAGGCGATGAGCGAAACCGGAACCAATACGCCCCAGACCAAAGAGCAGGGTACAGGTTACCGGGTTCTGGCGCGAAAGTACCGCCCAAAGGACTTTTCCGATTTGATGGTTGGCCAGGAGCCGATGGTTCGCACGCTGACAAACGCGTTCGAGACCGGGCGCATTGCGCAAGCCTATATGCTGACCGGTGTTCGCGGCGTGGGCAAGACCACGACAGCCCGCATTCTGGCACGTGCGCTGAACTACAAAACCGACGAAATCGACAAGCCGACCATCGATCTGCGCATCCCAGGCGAACATTGCCAGGCCATCATGGAAGGCCGCCATGTCGATGTGATCGAGATGGACGCCGCCTCTCATACCGGCATCGACGACATCAGAGAGATCATCGAGCAGGTGCGCTATCGCCCGGTTTCGGCACGCTACAAAGTCTACATCATCGACGAAGTGCACATGCTCTCGACGCAGGCCTTCAACGGCCTTCTGAAGACGCTCGAAGAGCCGCCGGAACATGTGAAATTCATCTTCGCAACGACCGAAATCCGCAAAGTTCCGATTACCGTTCTGTCGCGTTGCCAGCGGTTCGATCTGCGCCGGATCAGCGCTGCCGATCTGGTTGGGCTGTTTACGGCCATTGCAGCTAAAGAAGGTTTCGAGGCAGAGCCGCAGGCGCTGGCCATGATCGCCCGTGCAGCTGAAGGTTCCGCGCGTGACGGTCTGTCTCTGCTGGATCAGGCCATTGCCCATGGTGGCGGGCATGTGGAGGCGGAAGCCGTTCGCGGTATGCTGGGCCTTGCCGACCGCGCCCGTATCGTCGATCTGTTTCACCACGTGGTGAAGGGCGATGTCGCGTCGGCCCTGGGTGAATTTACGGCTCAATACGAGGCGGGTGCGAACCCTGTCGTCGTCCTCAACGATCTGGCTGATTTCACGCATCTCGTGACGCGCATGAAATATGTGCCGGATGCGGCGGAAGACCCGTCGCTGTCGGAGGTCGAGCGTGTCAGCGGTGCGGAGTTCGCCGACAGTATCGCGGTGTCCACCCTGTCGCGCATCTGGCAGATGCTGCTGAAGGGTATTCCTGAAACGGAAAATGCCTCTCGCCCGGCAGGCGCTGCCGAGATGGTGCTGATCCGCCTTTCGCATGCGGCCAATCTGCCTGCGCCCGAAGATGCCGCCCGTCGGCTGCTGGAGCTTGCCAATGGAGACGGCGGCGCGTCCAGCGGTGCGCCTTCCGGTGGCGGTAATGGTGGCGGCGCACGCGCCTATTCGTCTACGCAGGCCGTTGCCTCCGCTCAAGTTTCGCCGCAGCGCCAGACCTCGCCGCAGCCGACCGCCATGCTGCGCACTGTGCCGGACAGCCGCCCGCAAGAGATGCAGGTCGCGACCCCCAAGCCAGAAGAACGACCAGAGCCCAAGGTTCCCATCAACGCCTTGAGTGACATCGTCGATCTCTGCACCAAACACCGTGAACCAATCCTCAAAGCGAGGCTGCGCAATTTTGTCCATCTTGTGCGGCTGGAGCCCGGGCGCTTCGACCTGCGGCTCGGCGAAGGCGCGCCCGGCTCGCTTCCCGGTGAGATCGGCGTCAAGCTCAAGGAATGGACCGGCATCCACTGGATCGTCAGCATCAGCAAGGAACAGGGTGAGCCCACGCTTGTCGAAGCGGAGGGCAACGCGCGCGAAGCCCGCTTTGTCGATGCGCGGCAAGATCCCGATGTCGCCGCTATTCTAGCGCAGTTTCCCGGTGCCAAGATTACGGACGTTCGCATCAGGACACCGGTGCCCGACGACGTCGAAGAGATCGCACCACCATCCGTTGTCGAATCGAGCGAAGGCGACATCCTTCCCGGCGACGATATCGAATTCTAGAAAAAGACAGGAGTTTTGCGATGCGCGACATCATGGGCATGATGGGCAAGGTCAAGGAAATGCAGGCCAAGATGGAGAAGATGCAGGAAGAGATTGCTGCACTCGAAATCGAAGGCAAATCCGGTGGCGGGCTTGTTACCGTCAAGATGAGCGGCAAGGGTTCGCTGCTCGGCGTGAAAATCGATCCGTCGCTCCTCAAGGAAGACGAAGTCGAAATTCTCGAGGATCTGCTTGTGGCTGCGCATAATGATGCCAAGCAGCGCGCGGAATCCGTCACGGCTGAGAAGACACGCGACCTGACAGCCGGTCTGCCGATTCCACCCGGTATGAAGCTGCCTTTCTAGGCCATATTATTCCAGCATCGCCCTGAAACGGCTGGCAAGCGGCGTGGTGAGATATGCGTCCCGCTCCGCTTGCGATAGTCGACATGGCCGGAATTTCTGGAGAACGACAGGGATTGGCAGCTGAGTGCCTTGATAGGCGGTCAGTACCACCGTTTCATCAGCGGCCATCATCCCACCCTGCAGCACGCGACAGTAAAAGCCCGGCTGTCCCGCCTGTTTGAAGCGGGGTGCGAAATTTGGGTCGCTTATGCGCGCGGTTAGCGTCGCGCAGGGAATGCGAGCCGCGGTGACTTCAAGCTTCACCTCGGCCGCCATCAACTGATCGCCCACATGCATCTTCGCGCTGTCGATGCCGTCAATGACAAGATTTTCGCCGAAGAAACCGGGCTCGATGGTGCGACCGAGTTCGCGCGACCAGAAATCGAGATCGGCAGAGCCCATTACGTAAACGGCCTGATCCGGTCCACCATGATGTTTCCTGTTGCAGACGGCGTCGCTGACGATTCCCTGCTGGTCGATGAGGACAGGACCTTGAACGGGATGTTTGAAAATTCCTGTCTTCGACGTCTTGCCGGGGAGAAGTTTCGCATCGGCCCGGCAGATTGCGCGTATTTTCATATGATGCTGTCCGCTTGTGATTCCCGTTATGACATTTATGCAGTAGAAAGCGCCCATGGCAAAACGAGTCACCGGTCCTGAAATCGAAAAACTCATCCAGCTTCTGGCAAAAGTGCCGGGGCTTGGTCCCCGTTCGGCGCGCCGCGCGGCTCTTCATCTCATCAAAAAGAAAGAGCAACTGTTGGGCCCCCTCGGGCATGCCATGGGCGAAGCCTATGACAAGGTGAAAATCTGCTCCTGCTGCGGCAATGTCGATACGATGGACCCGTGCACGGTCTGCACCGACGAACGTCGCGATCAGACGGTGATCATCGTGGTGGAAGATGTCGCCGATCTCTGGGCGCTGGAGCGGGCTGCGGCCATGAACACCGCCTACCACGTGCTGGGCGGTACGCTGTCGCCGCTGGATGGCGTCGGGCCGGAAGACCTGAACATCAAGGGTCTGATCGACCGCGTCAGTGCAGGTGGTATTCGCGAACTCATCATCGCCGTCAACGCGACCGTCGAGGGACAGGCGACGGCCCACTATATCACCGACAGGCTGACCGGCCTCGATGTGAAGATCACCCGATTGGCGCACGGCGTGCCGGTCGGAGGCGAACTCGACTATCTCGACGAGGGAACGCTGACGGCGGCGTTGCGCGCACGCACAGCGATCTAGGGCGGATAGAATCTGGTCTTGTTCACAAGGCCACACATGCATTTCAAAAAAGGAAGCTCCATGCCCTCCAAATTGTTCGGTCTCGCATTCGCTGCGGTCATGACGTTGCTGTCGAGCAGCGCGGCCTTCGCGCAATCGACCCCCACGGGTGCAGCCGCAGCCAGATATGACGCCGAATTCAATAGTTGGCTGAAGAAAGAAATCTGGCCGGAAGCGCGCAAGGCAGGCATCTCGCAAAAGACGATAGAGATGACGCTGAGCGGGCTTACCATCAACTGGAAGCTCCCGGACCTCATCATACCCGGCCAGAAGCCGCCGAAGGAGCAGGCACAAAGCCAGGCGGAGTTCTCGTCACCGGGCGCCTATTTTTCGGAGCAACGCTTGCAGGGCCTTGCCGCAACCGGACGTTCGCTCGCTGCCACCCATTCTGCGACCCTCAAGCGCATCGAAGCCACCTATGGCGTTCCCGGCAATATCCTCATTGCCGTCTGGGGCCGCGAATCAGGCTTCGGGCGCGCGAAACTGCCGAATGCCGTGATCGACGTTCTGGCGACCAAGGCCTATACCTCGACGCGGAAAGACCTGTTCCGCACAGAGCTGATCGATGCGCTGAAGATCGTCGATAGCGGCGATATCTCCGCATCGAAAATGATTGGCTCCTGGGCAGGTGCGCTCGGTCAGCCGCAATTCATGCCATCGAGCTATCTGAAATATGCCGTCGATTTCGACGGCGACGGCCATCGCGATATCTGGAATTCCGTGCCGGACGCGCTGGCTTCCATCGCCAACTATCTGTCGAAACGCGGCTGGCAGCGCAATCGGGACTGGGGCTTTGAGGTTTCCATACCGGACAACGTATCCTGCGCGCAGGAAGGGCCAGATCTGGCACGCCCGGTCGCGGACTGGGCCAAAATGGGGATCACGCGCATCTCGGGAAAAGGCTTTCCGTCTAACGATTTGAGTGCGGATGGAATGATGCTCATTCCCGCCGGTCGAAACGGCCCGGAATTTGTCGTGACGCCGAATTTCTATGTGATCAAGGAGTATAACAACTCCGATCTCTACGCGCTTTTTATCGGCAATCTCGCAGATCGCATCACCTATAATGCCGGGCCCTTCCAGGCCAAGTGGGGCGATGTCGGCTCCATGCTGCGCTCCGATGTGCTCTCCATGCAAAAGGCACTCGTTGCCAAAGGCTATGATGTGGGCAAAGCTGACGGCCTGGCTGGCTTTAAAACGCGGCGATCGATCGGTGACTGGCAGTCCAAGAACGGAATGCGTTCAACCTGCTTTCCCGATGCGTCCCTCAAAACCAAGCTGAGATAGGCGCCAATAACTCCGCTGTCTCAGCTTATTCTGACGGCGATATAGATCAGCACCAGCGCTATCACCCAAAGGGCAATTCGGCCCCAACGGGTGTGGCGCGCTTCTGCCTTGCCGATTGCCTCGGCAGTCCGCTCATCGAAGCGAAGACCGTGCTCGCTCATATACATCAGGTCGGAATGCAGCTTTTCCGTCTTGGCAGCGATTTCAGGCGCGGCTTCGGCTAGCTTCATGGCCGCTTTCAGGCCATCCTTGATGTCGGTGACAACGCGTTTGGGGCCGAGATTGTCGCGTATCCAGCTGCTGACGACAGGATCAGCGGCTTTCCACATGTTGAAACGTGGATTGAGCATGCGCGATACGCCTTCGACCACCACCATCGTCTTTTGCAGCATGACGAGTTCAGGGCGTGTTTCCATGTCGAAGAGTTCGGTGACTTCAAACAGAAGCGTCAGCAATTTGCCCATGGAGATCGTTTCCGCAGGCTGCCCGTGAATGGGCTCACCAATGGCGCGGATGGCCTGGGCGAAGCTGGCAATGTCGTGGTGGCCGGGAACGTAACCTGCCTCGAAATGCACCTCTGCGACGCGCATGTAATCGCGGGTGATGAAGCCATAGAGGATTTCGGCAAGGAACCGCCGTTCCTTTTTGCCGAGACGCCCGGCAATGCCCATGTCGACGGCAACGATCATACCCTTCGGGTCAACGAAGAGGTTGCCGGGATGCATGTCGGCGTGGAAAAAACCGTCCCGCAATGTGTGGCGCAGGAAGGACTGAATGAGCGTATCGGCCAATGCGTTGAGATCGTGACCGGCAGCCTTCAGGCCTTCTACGTCGGACATCTTTACGCCGTCGATCCACTCCATGGTGACGACATCACGGCCCGTGCGTTCCCAATCCACTTCGGGCACACGAAAGCCGGGGTCGCCTTTGGTGTTTTCGGCAATTTCGGAAAGCGCCGCCGCTTCCAGCCGCAAATCCATTTCGATCTTGGTCGTCTGTTCCAGCGCGCGTGTGACTTCCACCGGGCGCAAGCGACGTGCCGAACGCACGAAGCGCTGTTGCAGATCGGCAATCAGATACATGGCCTCCAGATCGTTCTGGAAGCGCTGGCGCACACCCGGGCGGATGACCTTAACGGCGACCTTCTTTTGCCCCGAAGGGGTGCGCACCATTGCAGGGTGCACCTGCGCGATGGAGGCTGCGGCAATCGGGTCGTTGAACTCCAGAAAGAGCTCGCTGACGGGTCGCCCCAGAGAGCCCTCGATATTGGCCTTTGCCGCGGCATTGGGGAAGAATGCCATGCGGTCCTGAAGTCTGGACAGATCGTCTGCGAAGTCGGCTCCGACGACATCGGGGCGGGTGGCCAGAAACTGGCCCATTTTCACATAGGATGGACCCAGGCGCTCCACCGCTGTCGCCAGACGATCGCGCCTGTCCGCATGTTTCGCGCGATTACGGGCGAAAGGCTTCAGCAAGGCTTTCGCGAATTTTGCTGTCTGCGGCAGGTCTTCCGATGGCAGTGCCAGCACCACGCCCTCGCGCACGAGAACCCAGCCAACCTTTGCGAGGCGGTAATATGCGCCAGGAGTGCTCATGCGAATGCCTTCTTCCTGCCCGTGGCTGCCATATCGATCAGAGCTTCCAGCCGGAATGCAGGGCGGCAATGCCGCCGGTATAATTGGTATAGCTGACGCGCGAGAAACCGGCAGTGCGGATCATCGCTGCGAAATCTTCCTGATTGGGAAATTTGCGGATCGATTCCACCAGATACTGATAGGGCTCGGCATCGCCGGTGATCATCTTTCCGAACTTCGGAATAGCGTTGAACGACCAGGCATCATAGACCTTGTCGAGAAGCGGCATATCGACCTCGGAAAATTCGAGCACGAGAAGACGGCCACCGCGCTTCAACACCCGGTGCGCTTCTTTCAGCGCCACATCGATGCGCGGCACGTTGCGGATGCCGAAGGCGACCGTGTAGGCGTCGAAGCTGTTGGCCTCGAACGGCAATTCCTCGGCATTGGCTTCCACGAAGGTCAGATTGTCGGAAAGCTTCTTCTTCGCCGCCCTCTCTTCGCCCACGGCCAGCATCGACCCGTTGATGTCGAGAACGGTAGAATGCGCCAAGCGATTGGAGGCTTCGATGATGCGAAACGCGATATCGCCAGTGCCGCCAGCCACATCAAGCGTCTTATAGGACGGGTCCTTGCGCGGATTGAGCGACGAGATCATCGCATCCTTCCAGACGCGGTGCATGCCAGCCGACATGACGTCATTCATGATATCGTAGCGCTTGGCGACCTTATGGAAGACCTCGTTGACCATTCCCTGCTTCTGGCCTTCATCCACCTTGTGGAAGCCATAGGAGGTTTCCATGCCGCCTTGAGCGGTGGTGCGGGCTTCGGTCATGAGCGGTCTCCATGTATTATTGCGGTGCGGACCATAGCGGAAACAGGATTACGAAGCTATCTGTTGCGACAGCAACTGCCTGCGACATGTATGCCCGCAGGCAGGAGATCACAAGACCGTTGCGGTAAACATGTGGGATAAACTCCATGCCAGAATTGCCCGAAGTTGAAACCGTCCGACGCGGCCTTGCGCCGACCATGGAAGGTGCGCTCATCGAAAAACTGGCGCTCGGCCGTCCCGATTTACGCTTTCCCTTCCCTGAGGGGTTTGCGGATCTGGTGGATGGAAAGCGTGTCATTTCGCTTGGCAGGCGGGCGAAATATCTGCTGATAGAACTGGAGGGTGGGCTGACCATCGTCTCGCATCTGGGCATGTCCGGTTCGTTTCGCATAGAAGATGAGGGCACGGACACGCCCGGCGTCTTCCATCATGCCCGCTCGAAGGATGGCAAGCACGACCATGTGATCTTTCACCTGCGGCTGGGCGATCGTGCAGTGCGCGTCATCTATAATGACCCGCGCCGCTTCGGTTTCATGCATCTGGTGGAGCGTTCCAATATCGATCTCTATCCGGCCTTCATCGATCTTGGCCCGGAACCGACAGGCAATACACTCAGCGCGGATTATCTCGCAGCCCGCTTTTCCGGCAAGGCCCAGCCGCTCAAAAGCACATTGCTGGACCAGAAGATCATTGCAGGGCTTGGCAATATCTATGTGTGCGAAGCTTTGTGGCGTGCCCATCTTTCGCCCCTGCGGGCTGCGGGTACACTGGTGACGAAGACCGGCAAACCACGTGCGCAGTTGACGGTGCTGACCGAGAAAATCCGGGATGTGATTGCTGACGCGATAGCGGCAGGCGGGTCATCCCTTCGCGACCACATTCAAACCGACGGTACACTGGGTTACTTTCAGCACTCTTTTTCGGTTTACGACCGCCAGGGTCATGCTTGCCCCACACCCGGTTGCGGGGGTACGGTCGAACGTATCGTACAGGCGGGGCGTTCCACCTTTTACTGCGCCGCCTGCCAGAAGTAACGGGAGAGGATGAATCCGATGGAATACGAGACCCTGATTGTCGAAAAGCGCGATGCGGTCGGCGTTATCACGCTCAACCGCCCTCAGGCTTTGAACGCGCTCAATTCTACCGTGATGAAAGAGCTGCGGCACATATTGGCGTCCTTCTCTACGGATGAGTCCATCGGCGCAATTGTCATTACCGGCTCGCCAAAGGCCTTTGCCGCAGGTGCCGATATAAAGGAGATGCAGTCTCTGGATTTCGTCGATGCCTATCTCGGTGATTTCCTGGGCGGCTGGGACGATGTGGCAGCTATCCGAAAGCCTGTCATCGCGGCGGTCTCCGGTTTCGCCCTGGGTGGCGGATGTGAGCTTGCCATGATGTGCGATTTCATCATTGCCTCCGATACGGCGAAGTTCGGGCAGCCGGAAATCACGCTCGGCGTTATCCCGGGCATGGGCGGATCGCAGCGCCTGACCCGCGCTGTCGGCAAGGCGAAAGCCATGGACCTCGTTCTCACAGGTCGCAAGATGGATGCGGCAGAGGCAGAAAGGGCAGGGCTCGTGTCGCGGGTCGTGCCGCAGGACCGCCTGCTCGATGAAGCGGTCGAGGCTGCGGGTGTGATCGCGTCGCTGTCTCGTGCGTCCGTGCTGATGGCAAAGGAAAGCGTCAACCGGTCCTTCGAAGGCTCTTTGAGCGAAGGCCTGCGCTTCGAGCGGCGCCTGTTCCAGTCTCTTTTTGCGACGGAAGATCAGAAAGAGGGTATGGCGGCTTTCATAGAGAAGAGAAAACCGGTATTCAAGAATCGCTAGGGCAATCCCATGCGTGGAATGGGCCGAAAGCTTCATGTGTTTTCGGCTCAAGAGGCGCCAAGGATTCGAAATATCAGCGTTTTTGCTGAAAATGCGCGTTGACGGGCAGCCGCTTTAGGGCTATATGCCCGCCCACGGTTAGGAAAAGCCACCCGGCTTGTTCCAATTACTCCCGCACTCTTTGGAACGTGAGGTCTTCGACAGACCTGATCCTGTGGTTGCGGATTTTGGTTTGAATTCGAAGAGAGGCATACATGGCCAATACAACTTCGGCGAAAAAGGCGACTCGCAAGATCGCTCGCCGTACTGAAGTCAACAAGGCTCGCCGTTCGCGCGTTCGTGGTTTCATCCGCAAGGTTGAAGAAGCCATCGCATCGGGCGATCTTTCAGTGGCAACGGAAGCCCTGAAGGTAGCTCAGCCTGAGATCCAGCGCGCTGCAACGCGCGGTGTTCTGCATGGCAACACGGCATCGCGTAAAGTGTCCCGTCTTGCTCAGCGCGTGAAGGCACTTTCAGCCTAATCCGGCTAATCCAAATTTATTATAAAAAGCCTGGTCTTCGGACCGGGCTTTTTTCGTTTCTAACGACTTGTTAATATGTCTCCTGTCAGCATGACACTTCTGCGTCAATGAGGTGACGGAAAAATACATTTAAAATCAATGACTTGCGAAAGGTCTCTGAATCGGGCGCTGCTTTACGTAACGGAAGGCTACACTAAGTTAGAGTCAAGAGAATTTTTATTTTTCCCTCAAATCGCCCTTTGAAAAAGTCGAGAAATTGAATCTCATTGATTCATAAGAGATTCTCCAGACGGCCCTTCAAACGATGCAAAACGGCCCCAGTGAGTCAATGGCCGATCTTCGGTTTGGCGGAAAAATCGCCATTGATCTCCACCCCTGATCCTGCCTAAATGCATCTCGACAAGGGGCAAGGATTTCTATCCACAAGCTATCTCGATCCTTGAGTATCGAAGGCACATGCTTCTTGCGGACGAATTCTGTTCGAGTTCGTTTTTTCAAGTATTGGGGTCGGTTTGGTCGTAATCCACACGGTTGCGAAAAAGCGAAGCTGTGTCCTGATGATCGTATGTTTAGGTTGTGTTGTGGGAGTAGTTGTTGAGTAATCGCAGACCTCTCCATGATGAAGAGGGAAGTGGGATAACCGGCTCGCGGTGATACAAAAGACTCAAAGGACATGCTTACGAGGGGGATGTCTGGAGAGAAAGAATAAACGAGGGGTATCCCTGATGAACGTTGGTTCGTCGGGCTATGATTGGCAATTTTGAAAGGCGGCAATATGCAATTGAATTTGGTGATGGGTGCGGTATCAAACGGGGACCGCACACCAAAGGCATGTGATGCAGCTGGTACTGATGCGGCAAGGGACAACCAGGTTATGAAGCAAGACGCGCTGTTTGAACGTTTTAGCGCGCGGCTTAAGGCGCAGGTCGGACCGGAAGTTTATGCGAGCTGGTTCGCTCGCCTGAAGCTCCACTCCGTTTCCAAGAGCGTCGTACGGTTTACCGTTCCAACGACATTTTTGAAATCATGGATCAACAATCGCTACATCGATCTCATCACGACGCTCGTTCAGAGCGAGGATGCCGATGTCTTGAAGGTCGAAATTCTCGTGCGTTCGGCAAGCCGTCCTGCACGCCCTGCTCCGGTCGAAGAACGCGCCCAGCCCGCCGCTGACGTGAGCGCCTCCGTCCAGAGAGCAAAGCCGTTCATTCCGCCACAGCCATCGTCAAGCGCGCAGATCTCAGGTGCTTCCGCACCCGTTACCCGCCACGCTGGCTCCGGTCCGCTGTTCGGATCGCCGCTCGACAGCCGCTTTACCTTCGACACCTTCGTTGAAGGCGCGTCCAACCGTGTGGCTCTGGCTGCTGCAAAGACCATCGCTGAGGCCGGTGCGGGTGCCGTGCGGTTCAATCCGCTTTTCATCCATGCAGGTGTTGGTCTCGGAAAGACCCACCTTCTCCAGGCCATCGCCAATGCTGCCGTCGACAGCCCGCGCAATCCGCGCGTCGTCTATCTGACCGCAGAATACTTTATGTGGCGCTTCGCAACCGCGATCCGCGATAATGATGCGCTGACCCTGAAGGACACGCTGCGCAATATCGACCTTCTGGTCATCGATGACATGCAGTTCCTGCAGGGCAAGATGATCCAGCACGAGTTCTGCCATCTGCTCAACATGCTGCTCGACAGCGCCAAGCAGGTCGTGGTTGCCGCTGACCGCGCACCTTGGGAACTGGAATCGCTCGATCCACGCGTTCGTTCGCGTCTTCAGGGTGGCATGGCCATCGAAGTCGAAGGCCCGGATTACGAGATGCGCTACGAAATGCTGAACCAGCGGATCGCAACCGCCCGTCAGGACGATCCAAGCTTCGATATTCCCGAAGAAATCGTCTCCCACGTGGCCCGCAGCGTCACCGCCAGCGGTCGCGAACTGGAAGGCGCGTTCAACCAGCTGATCTTCCGCCGTTCTTTCGAGCCGAACCTTTCGGTCGAGCGCGTCGATGAATTGCTGGCGCATCTGGTCGGCACCGGCGAAGCCAAGCGCGTGCGCATCGAAGACATCCAGCGCATCGTCGCCAGACACTACAACGTCTCGCGCCAGGAACTGGTCTCGAACCGCCGCACCCGTGTCATCGTCAAGCCGCGTCAGGTGGCCATGTATCTCGCCAAGATGCTGACCCCGCGCTCCTTCCCGGAAATCGGTCGCCGCTTCGGCGGACGCGATCACACAACCGTTTTGCATGCGGTCCGCAAGATCGAGGAACTGATCGGCGGCGATACGAAACTCGGCCACGAGGTCGAGCTTTTGAAGCGGTTGATCAACGAAAACAACGCGTGACTGTGATGGTCGGGGAAACCCGACCATTCCTCGATCATGTGACCATTATATAAAAGACCGGTCGCGTGTTCAAAAGCGAGGTTCGGTCTTTCTACTTGTAATTGAGTCATGCGTGTGATTATTTCACGACAGCAAAGCGCTTCTTTTTAATTCAGCACCTAAGATACGGGTGCAAAATGCATAAATTTTCACTGTGATTTGAGACATGGAAAGGCACGATATGTCGGCTTGGCATTTGATTGTTATCATTGCTCTTATTGCCATCCCGCTGATCTTCGTCTTTAGGCCGCCGCCACCCGGACCCAACAGGTTCGGTACACCGGCCATGCCCATGACGTTTGGAGAGGCTTTTGCCAGCTTCTTCAGAAACTACGTCAATTTCCGGGGCAGGGCGTCCCGATCGGAATACTGGTTTTCTTTCCTATTTGTGTCGGCCAGCTCGTTGGGTGTCGACACGATTGATAGTCGTGGGTTCCTGAGTCTGATCTGGTCTTTCATTCTGTTTTTACCGATGATCGCAGTGTCTACGCGTCGCCTTCACGACATCAATCGCAGTGGATGGCACCAGCTTCTCTCGGGATTTTTCCCGATCGGATCGATCGTTGTGATCGTCTGGTATTGTACGGCGGGCCGAGACGAAACCTGATCTAGGCTAGGAGTGGAGTTTCGTCATCGACCCCGCGTTCTTCGTGAGGCTTGCGCATCGCGATCCAGAGATGGGTGACGGGTACGAGCAATGTGCCGCCGCCAATGATGGCAAAAGGCAAACTTGTCCAGCCACCGTCGCTGACGCCCACAGCCGCCATGACGGTCGTCGCGAAAATGAGCGGCGCCAGCCCGCAATAAAAGCCGATCCGAAAATCACGGCGGTGTGCTGACAGCTCCTGCGCACCCTTGAAGAGATAGATGTGCGAGAGTTTTGCCAGTTTCCATAGGGCGATGACACCTGTCACGGACAGCGTCGCGGCTAAGATGACGATCACTCCGATGAGAAGAACAGGCGCAGCTTCTCCATTTGCATCAACGAGATAACTCATGAGCCAAACCGGACTAAACAGGATCAGCAAGCCTGCATAAGGCGCGCTGATCACCGCTACCAGTCCATAGGTCAGGTAGAAGGGCGCTGCGAAGATAATCAGTTCCACGAAATACACGACGCGGGCCACGATCTGCGATGTCTCACGCTCCTTCATAGTAAGACCTCCAGTGTCTGATCGGCAGCCTGCTTTTCACTGCTCAATCTGCGCCAGTTCTTTGAGGCGTAGCGGTGGGCCTGTTTCAGGGCGACCCAGAGTGCCAATTGCTTGACGGGTGCCAGCCATCCATGTGCGACGAATTCGCTTCGTCGCTCGACACGGGTCATGTTCGGCCCGATGGCAACCAGTGTGAATTCATCCTCCAGATTGCCGATCCAGTCCTTGCACCAGACGGTGCTGCCGATCATGCGGTAACGCATTTTCTCGTTGGGAATGTAATCCAGAATGCGCTGATCGATGGTGCCGCGATCCGTGGTGCATTGGCGGGTGTTGCCCAGAGCACCGTATCCTTCCAGCACCTTGCAACTGACCGGCTTGGGAATACCGAGGCGAAACAGGAAGGGTTTGGAGCTGTCCATTTTGGCATGGAGAAAATGCGGCCAGATGTGGTGCGGGGCGCTGTTGAAAATCCATTGCGAGTGAATCTGCATAATTGTCTCTCCTTCATTTCTACAATTAGGTAATCAACTAATTATAATCCTGTCAACAGTTAGTTGATTGTCTAATTGATTAATGGTAGAAAGAGCCATGTCCATTCAGTTGATTTTCGAGGCACTGGCCTCTCCCGTCAGACGCAAAATCCTAGCCTATGTCGCGCATCATGAGATGAATGCAGGCGATATTGCCGCACGTTTCGAGATGTCAAAACCGTCGATTTCACAGCATTTACAATTGCTTGAACATGCGGGACTGGTGTCGTCTGAAAAGCGGGGAAAGTATGTTTATTACCGACAGGTTTCGGACACGCTGGCCAATAGCCTAACCGGGTTCGTGCAGGATATTTGCCCTGTAGGCGCGCCGTTGCGGCGCGAAAGTGCGGAGAATGCCCGTAAGGCACAGGAAAAAGATGTGGGTGCGACGTCCGAATAACGGACTACATCAACACGCCAGATCAGCCACCACCGAATCCAGAATAAGCATGCCGGATGGCGTGCAGCGCAGGCGTGAATTACCCAGGCGCTCGATGAAGCCGTGTTGCAGCAGGAAATCTTCCTTGTCGGGATCGAGGTCGCGGCCGGAGAGATCGCTCCAGCGGGCAAGATCGACGCCTTCGCGCAGGCGAAGGCCCATCAGCAGAAGCTCATCGGACTGTTCTTCGACACCCAGCATTTCCTGATCCAGAATGCCATGGCCATCGCGTTCGACGGCCTCAAGCCAGGTTTCCGGGTGGCGTTCGGTGGCGGTGGCGAGTTTTGCGCCGCCTTTGGTCAGGCGCCCATGCGCGCCGGGGCCGATGCCGGCATAGTCGCCGTAGCGCCAATAGGTCAGGTTATGGCGGCTTTCCGCGCCCGGTATCGCGTGGTTGGAGACTTCGTAAGCGGGCATGCCGTGACGCGCGGTGATCTCCTGCGTTGCCTCATAAAGCAGCGCGGATTGGTCGCCATCCGGCACGATCAGCTTGCCTGCCTTGTGAAGACCATAAAAGGCGGTGCCTTCCTCGATGGTCAGCTGGTAGAGTGACAGGTGGTCGACGGCATAGGAAATGGCTTCGACAAGCTCTTTTTCCCATTCTTCGACCGTCTGGTTCGGGCGGGCATAGATGAGATCGAACGACATGCGCGGGAAGATCTCGCGAGCAAGTCGGATGGCTTTCAGCGCATCGGCGACATCATGCAGGCGCCCCAGAAATTTCAGGTCACGGTCGTTGAGCGCCTGTACGCCCATGGAGACACGGTTGACGCCAGCGGCGCGGTAACCGCGAAAACGCTCCGCTTCGACGCTGGACGGGTTGGCTTCCATGGTGATTTCGATGCCATCGGGCACATGCCAGAAGCGGGCAATGCCATCCAGAATGGCGCCAACGGTCTGCGGGTCCATCAGCGACGGCGTGCCGCCGCCCAGGAAAACACTGGTCACGACCTTTGCGCCGCTCAGCTGCCGCATCGTGTCCATTTCGCGCAGGAAGGCGGCAACGAAACGGTCCTGATCCACAGGCTTGTGGCGGACATGGCTGTTGAAATCGCAATAGGGGCACTTGGCCGCACAGAAGGGCCAATGCACATAGATGCCGAAACCGGGCTCACCGGTATCGGGCAGCAGTGTCGCATCGGGGGCAGGGGAGAAACTGCTCCCGAGATCGATCATCATGCGTCCAGACAGGTTTCGACGAAGGTTTTGAAGGCGCGGGCGCGGTGGGACAGGGCTTGCGCGTCACCGGGCTTCCAGCCATGCTTTTCCTCGGCAGTCATCTCGCCGAAGGTCGTCTCGTGTCCTTCCGGTTGGAAGATCGGGTCGTAACCGAAGCCGCTGGCACCACGCGGCGGCCATGCAACGGTCCCTTCGATCTCGCCGCGGAAGAATTCGGTATGGCCATCGGGCCAAGCGAGGCAGAGCACGCTGACAAAGCGGCACGTGCGGGCGGAAGGCTCCGTCGCGCCACGCTCCTGAAGTGCGTCTTCGACCTTCTGCATCGCCATCGCGAAATCGCGGGTTCCATCCGCCGTTTCCGCCCAATTGGCGGTATAGACGCCGGGGTTGCCGTCAAGCGCATCGATCACCAGACCGCTATCGTCTGACAGCGATGGTAGGCCGGACGCTTGCGCAGACGCCAGCGCCTTGATGGCGGCGTTTTCCTCGAAGGTCGTGCCGGTCTCGTCGGGTTCTGCGAAATTCAGCTCCGCAGCCGACTTGGCAGAAAAACCGAGAGGGCCGATGAGATCGGCGATTTCGGCAATCTTGCCCTTGTTATGGCTGGCAACGACGATGGTTCTGGTGTCGAGTTTGCGCATGGTTCTGATGTCCTGGCTCAGGCAATCGCCCGCTTTTGCAGCTCAACGAGTTCCGCGCAGCCGGTCTTGGCAAGACCAAGCAGCGTCAGGAATTCCTCTTCCGAGAAAGGCGCGCCTTCAGCCGTGCCCTGAATTTCAACGATGCCACCGGAACCGGTGATGACGAAGTTGGCGTCGGTTTCAGCCGAGGAATCTTCCAGATAATCGAGATCGATCACCGGCTGGCTGGCGAAAATACCGCAGGAGATCGCAGCGATATGGTCTTTCAGGACCTTCTCGACCTTGATCATGTTGCGCGTTTCCATCCACTTCAGGCAGTCGTGAAGGGCAATCCAAGCGCCGGTGATGGAGGCCGTGCGGGTGCCGCCATCGGCCTGAATGACATCGCAGTCGATGCTGATCTGGCGTTCGCCCAGTGCCTGAAGATCGACCACGGCGCGCAGCGAGCGGCCAATGAGACGCTGGATTTCCTGCGTGCGGCCACCCTGCTTGCCGGATGCGGCTTCACGGCGCATGCGCTCATGGGTGGAGCGGGGCAACATGCCGTATTCGGCGGTGACCCAGCCCTTGCCGCTGTTGCGCAGCCATGGTGGCGTCTTTTCTTCAAGGCTGGCGGTGACGAGAACATGCGTATCGCCAAATTTGACCAGACAGGAGCCCTCTGCGTGCTTGGAGAAGTTGCGCTCAAAAGAAACTTTGCGCATCTGATCGAGTTTTCTGCCTGAAGGCCGCATGTGGTTCGTCTCCGTGTTGATCTGCGCCTTCTAAGGCCGCAGCACCGGTTTTGCAAAGGAAAAGCGGGTCTCAGCACCGCCACCTTGGAATTTCCGTTTTCACTTGTGCAAGCGAATGACTATATTCCTTACAGTACTGAATTGATGAAGAGCTGGCGAATGGGCGTTTCTCCTCCGATTGGAACAGAACCGGGTGCGCTGCTGGATGATCGCTCACGCGAGATTTTCCGGCGCATCGTCGAAGGCTATCTCGAAAATGGCGAGCCACTGGGCTCGCGCAGCCTTTCGCGCCTGCTGCCAATGTCTCTGTCTCCCGCCTCCGTTCGCAACGTCATGAGCGATCTGGAACAGCTTGGCCTGATCTATTCGCCGCATATCAGCGCAGGTCGCTTGCCGACGCAAAGCGGGCTTCGCTTCTTCGTGGATGCCTTTATGCAGGTGGCCGATCTGCCTGCCGAGCAGCGCGCCAGCATCGACAGGCAGATCGGTCCGGTTTCCGGGCGCGAACAATCGATAGAGGGTTTGCTGACGGAAGCGAGCCGCATGCTCTCGGGCATGTCGCGTGGCGCCGGCCTGGTGCTGACGACCAAGAGCGATGCGGTGCTGAAGCATGTGGAATTCATTCGCCTGGAGCCGACCAAGGGTCTCGCCATCCTGGTCGGCGACAACAATCAGGTCGAAAACCGTATCATCGAACTGCCCGCCGGGATTACCTCGTCGCAATTGACGGAAGCGGCCAATTTTATCAACGCGCATCTTTCCGGCCAGACGCTGCCGGAACTGCGCAACCAGCTTTTGCGTCAGAAGTCTGAGCTGCAAAGTGCGCTGAGTACACTCGCGCAAGATCTTGTGGAGCGCGGGCTAGCGGTCTGGTCGGGTGATAATGAAGAGGGCAAGCTCGGACGTCTCATCGTGCGCGGTCGCTCCAATCTTCTGGAAGGGCTGGCCGGCGAAGAGGACATCGACCGCGTGCGACTGCTGTTCGATGATCTTGAGCGAAAGGACAATCTGATCGAAGTCCTCAATCTGGCTGAGACAGGATCCGGCGTGCGGATTTTTATCGGATCGGAAAACAAGCTGTTTTCCCTGTCGGGCTCATCTCTGATCGTTGCGCCCTACAGGGACGATGAGAACCGGGTGGTGGGTGCGGTCGGCGTCATTGGTCCGACACGGCTCAACTACTCCCGTATCGTGCCGATGGTGGACTATACCGCCCAGATCATGGCCCGACTTTCCAGCCAAAGACGCTGATCCTCAAAAGACATCACCGAATCCGGAACGGATTTGCCTGCGAGCCTTGATTTTTGCCCGGCAAAGCTCGATATCGGGCTCAACCCATGAACACATGTGAAGCTGGAGAACGTCATGACCGATGACAACAACAAAACCGGACCTGACGCAGACGTCGTAGACGAGGCTGCCGACACTGCTGCTGTTGAAGACGCAGGGCAAGAGCAGGCAGAGCCCGATCCTATCGACGTCTTGAAGGCCGAAAATGCCGATCTGCGCGACAAATTTCTGCGCCTCGCTGCGGAAATGGACAATCTGCGCCGCCGCACCGAGCGCGACGTGAAAGATGCCAAGGCCTATTCCGTTGCAGGCTTTGCCCGCGACATGCTGGCCGTTTCCGACAATCTGCGCCGTGCACTCGACACCATCCCTGAAGAGCTGAAGACGAATTCCGAAGCTGGCATTGCCGGGCTGATCGAAGGCGTCGACATGACGGAGCGCTCGATGCTATCGGCGCTGGAGCGTCATGGTGTGCGCAAGATGGATGCGGAAGGACAGAAGTTCGATCCGAATTTCCACCAGGCTATGTTCGAAATTCCCAATACGGCGGTTCCGAACAACACGGTCGTGCAGGTCGTCCAAGCGGGCTTTACCATTGGCGATCGCGTGCTGCGCCCGGCGATGGTCGGCGTTGCCAAGGGCGGCCCCAAGGGTGATGCGCCCACAGCGGCTGAGCCGGGCACAAGCGGTCTGAACGAAAAAGACGCGTAATGTGAACGTCCACCCCGGTCTATGGCCGGGGTGGATCCGATCAAATGGTTTTATGCCTTGCTTTGATCGAACTGACGATCCAGCCAGTCATAAGCGTAATCCTGCTGAACAGCTTCGAAGACATGGCCACCGGGCCAGATTTTGCTCTCGAAGTCATCTGCTACGCCCCACGCGTCCCAAACCCCACTCATTTTCTGAAAAGCCGTTTTAACAGACGCGAGTGGAAACAGCCTGTCGTGCTCTCCTGCAAAGATCAGCATGGGGTTGGGTGCGCAAAGACTCGCCACATCCGGGTAGTCCATATGCTGCATCAGCCCTGGATGCGTCATGTGCCAGGCCGATCCTCCACGACAGTGGTTATTGCCAGGTTCCATCAGGCCCTTGGCCGTCGCCATCCAGTTGACCGCAATCACAGCCTTGATCGTATCGCTCAGCGCTGCTGCCTGCCAGGCTCGGAACGCCCCCATTGAAAAGCCGATAGCCGCGACACGGGTGCTATCCACTTGGCGGAGGTTACTGAGAAAATCCGCAGCGCGCGTATCCTCCAGCGCCATCAAGCCCGCCAATGAACTGCCCATGTTGAAAAGATTGGCGGCAAGAGCCTGCTGGCCATCATAGGTAAGGGGGCCGCGGTATCCCCAGCCCAGGGCATCCGTCACCAGCACGACATAACCACGGCGGGCAAGTTCATCCGCTGGAAATCGCCCGGAAAAGAACCTTGCCGTCCATGCCTTGGCGGATGTCAGGCGGGCGTCGTCGTCCCAGGGCTCCACCAGCTTTTCCTTGCCGATATCGAACTGCGATCCATGATCGTGATAAAAGATCGCTGCTGGAAACGGGCCTTCGCCCTTTGGCACCAGCAGAAAGGCCTGTACCCGACTGTCAGAGGTCAGGTTGAAGGCGATCTTGTGTGCGACATAGCTGCCACGATCCTTGGAGGCCATCGTGGAAGGTGTGAACGGGGTATCGTCTGGCTGTTGAAGGGTCAGCGCGTGAAGTTTGGCCCGTGCCGTCGCCTTCCACGCGAAAACATCGTCTTCGCCGGGTCGCCAGGTAAGAGGGAAATCAAGTCTTTGCTTTAGCGAGGCGGAGAAGACCGGCAGATGATCGGGCGTCACACCCTGCGTCTGGGCGCGAGTATCCGTTCCAGACGTAGGGTCGTTGCCGTTTTCCATCAGCCCGTGACCTGTGCCACGCACTCAGGCCGCTGTGGCCTGTTCCTGGTTGAGGAAGGTGTAAATCGCCGTGTCGGATTCCGTCGCGCGCAGTTTGGCAACCAATTCAGGGTCACGCAGCACACGCGCGATACGCGACAGCGCCTTCAAATGGTCGGCACCAGCGCCTTCTGGCGCCAGAAGAAGGAACACCAGATCGACCGGCTGGTCGTCGAGCGCTTCGAAATCGACGGCATTTTCCAGGCGTGCGAAAACGCCCACGATGGTGTTGATGCTGGCCAGCTTGCCGTGCGGGATGGCAATGCCATGGCCCACGCCCGTCGAGCCCAGCCGCTCACGCTGCAATATGACGTCGAAAACTTCCCGCTCAGGCACGCCGGTGATCCTGGACGCTCTTGCCGCCAATTCCTGAAGGAGCTGCTTTTTGGAATTGACCTTGAGGGCGGGAATAATCGCATCTTGTTGCAGCAAATCTGCCAACGCCATTCTGTTTATCCTTCATGCCATCGAGACGAAGGGAGTGCCACCGCATGGCGGCTGCACTCCCGATGTCCTGTCAGACTATTCAGTTCTTGATCGTCGCCGCGTCAATCCAGCCGATGTTTCCATCGTTGCGGCGATAAACGATATTGAGTTCCTTGCCTGGGCTGCGGAACAGCAACACCGGCTCGTCTGTCATGTCCAGCGCCATGACCGCGCTTGCGACCGTCATTGTCTTAACCTGCTTGGAGGTCTCGGCAACGATGGTTGGTGCGAAATCTTCCGGCAGCTCGTCGTCCTCATCCGGCACGGCATCCATCACGGTATAGGGAAATTCTTCCATGATACCGTTTGCCGAAGCGCCGTTGTGGTGGTCCTTCAGTTTTCTTTTATATCTGCGAAGGCGCTTTTCTATCCGCGCCGCTGCCGCATCGAAACTCGCCTGTGGATCGTTGGCCTGTCCCGCTGCATGCAAGACGACCCCGGTGTCGAGATGGATCTTGCAATCGGCATCGAAACGCGCGCCAGATTTCTCCACAGTCACTTGACCGGAATACCCCCCGTCAAAGTATTTGGTAATCGCCAGGCTAATGTTGTCCTCGATCCTCTGACGGAACGATTCGCCGATATCCATATGTTTACCAGATACACGCACACTCATGGAATTTTTCCTTTTTCAGTGATTTGCGTGTACCAGCTTACGTCAAGCGACGCGCTCATCCAAGCGTTTCGAGTCCCTTTCGGTCTCATTCCGGCTTGGCGCAAAAGCGCCGCATGTATTTAACGGTTGATCCGGCCCCTGCCCTCTATGCGGCGAGCTTCTAGCCTCGCGGGCATCAAGAGTCAATTAACATTATTAACAAATTGAAATATATGAATTTTTCGTTACGAAACGGTAACTTTTGCCATGGCTTTTTTCTCCCGACGCCGCTGTACTGATGAGGGAATATTCATCGCTTCACGATATTTTGCGACCGTTCGTCGCGCTAGTTCGACACCGTTTTTTTTCAGAATTTCGACGATATCATCGTCTGAAAGTACGGCATCGGGCGCTTCCTGGGTGATCATGATCCTGATGCGGTGCCGAACGGCTTCCGCCGAATGGCTGTCACCGCCCTCAACCGCTCCGATCGAAACGCTAAAGAAATATTTGAGCTCGAACAGGCCGCGCGGCGTGAGCATGTATTTGCGCGACGTGACCCGGCTGACGGTGGACTCGTGCATCTTGATCGCGTCGGCCACCTGTCTGAGGTTGAGTGGGCGCAGGTGATCGACACCGTGCAGCAGGAAGGCATCCTGCTGCCGCACGATTTCGCTGGCAACCTTCATGATGGTCTTGGCGCGCTGGTCGAGACTGCGGGTCAGCCAGCTTGCGGTCTGCATGCACTCGGACATAAACTCTCCATCCTCGCCCTCACGGCATTTGAGTTTGGAGACCTGAGCAAAATAGGTCTGGTTGACGAGGACTCGGGGCAGGGTTTCCGGGTTGAGTTCTATCAGCCAGCCTCCGTCGGAGGACGGCCTGACGATGATGTCGGGCACGATGGTTTCCGAAATCCCGGTCTCAAAGCCTGCGCCCGGTCTGGGGTTGAGCGACCGGATTTCAGCCAGCATGTCGAGGAGGTCTTCTTCGCCCACCCCGCAAAGCCGCTTCAGAGAGACGAAATCGCGTTTGGCCAGCAGTTCGAGATTGCTGACAAACGCTTTCATCGCCGGATCGAGGCGATCCTTCTGCGCCAGTTGGATGGACAGGCACTCACTCAGCGAGCGGGCAAAAATACCGGGTGGATCGAGTGCCTGTAGCGCGGTGAGGACGGCACTCACGTCACGGTCGTCTTTGCCAAGGCGCTCAGCGATCTCGTTGACGGCGTCCGCAGCCAGATAGCCGGTCTCATCGAGATGATCGAGCAGCGCATCCGCGATCACCCGGTCCTGAAGAGAGGTGACGGTAAAGGGCAATTGTTGACCAATATGGTCCCGCAGACTGGGCTTGCCCGCAACAAAGTCGTCGAGATCATAGGCCTCGGACGACTCGGCGCCCGGCATCGATTTCCACTGGCCAACCAGCTCCGGTGCATCCGCCTTTGGCGCTGCGCTATCATCTGGAAAGACGTTCTCGAAATTCGTGTCGAGCTGCTCGTTGAGGCTGCTGGCGCGGTCGCCGTACCACTCTTCGGGGTCGTGAGCGCTTTCGGAGAACTGGTCTGTGGTGAGTTCCGCCTGGGCATAGCTGTCTTCGACGGATGCAGAAGCGCTGCCCAAATCGCTATCGTTTGCCGCAATTTCCAGCAGTGGATTTTTTTCAACTTCCTGAGCGATGAATTGCGTCAGCTCGATATGGGTCATCTGAAGCAGTTGGATCGACTGCATCAGTTGCGGGGTCATGACCAGAGACTGGCTCTGACGCAGCAAAAGACTGGCGGACAAGGCCATGGCGGACGCTAAACTCCCAAAAACCCTTTACCCGTCGATATTTTTGAAGAAATCTGAACGGGGAGGTAGAACTTGGCCCAAAAATTGCTTTTTATTTTTGTTTGGTCAAGCTCAACTGTCAGGTCGAGTGGAAGATTCTTTGCGTGGACCGTTAACCGGACCTAAGTTTTACGGCCAAGTGACTTACAGGCTGAAATTATTGCCGAGATACAGGCGGCGGACGTCAGCATTGTTGACGATTTCCGAAGCGCGACCATGGGTCAAGACTTCCCCCGCATGGATGATATAGGCGCGGTCGATCAGACCCAGTGTTTCACGAACATTGTGGTCGGTGATGAGAACACCGATGCCGCGGGCTGTGAGGTGACGCACCAGATTCTGGATGTCGCTGACCGAAATCGGGTCAACACCTGCAAAGGGTTCATCCAGCAACATGAAGGTCGGGTCGGTCGCCAGCGCACGGGCGATTTCCAGACGGCGACGCTCACCACCAGACAGCGCGACCGCTGGCGACTTGCGCAGTTGCGAAATGTGGAATTCTTCCAGCAGTTCATCAAGCTTGCGATTGCGCTTCTTCTCGTCGCGCTCATGCACTTCGAGAACCGCACGAATATTGTCTTCGACCGTCAGTCCACGAAAGATCGATGCTTCCTGCGGAAGATATCCCACGCCGAGCCGCGAGCGGCGATACATCGGCATGCCGGTCACGTCATTGCCGTTGATGGCGATCTTGCCGCTATCGACGGGAACGAGGCCGGTGATCATGTAAAAACACGTCGTCTTGCCAGCGCCGTTGGGTCCAAGGAGACCAACGGCCTCACCACGACGCACGACGAGCGAGACGCCATTGACGACACGGCGCGTATTGTAGGTCTTGGTCAGGCCGTGGGCGATCAATGTGCCCTCGTACCGCGCCTTGTCACCGGGAGCGATATCCGCCTCGGGTGCGCGCGCGGAGCCTGCGCCGAACAGCTTTGACATGGATGGTATCTTCACGGGCTGGGAACTACTGCTTTTTCTGGGACTTGGGGTCAAGCATGATGCGGACAGGTCCGCCACAGCTTTCGAGCTTCGCTTCACCCGTGTTCATCAGGACGGTCAGCTTGCAGCCGGTAAAGACGTTGGTGTCCTGCGAGAGAACGACCTGCTTCCCAGAGAGGATGAAGGTCTGCGCCGCCATGTCGAATTCACCCTTGTCGGCTGTCGCCTTCTGAGTGCCCGATGTCAGGTAAACAGAGTTATCGACGAAGATCTTGTCGATATCCGCACCGCCGCTGGTGATCGATGAATTGGCAGCAGCGCCTTCGCCGTTGCTTTTATAAAGCACTGTCATCTTGCCCGCCTGCAAGGTCGTCGTTCCCTGCACGACCTTCACATTTCCGGTGAAGTAAGCCTTGCGCTCCTGATCGCGCACTTCCAGCTGGTCGCTCTCGATGGCGATGGGCTGATCGTTGGAAAGCTTGAGGCCCTCCATCTTGCTCGTCGCATTTTGCGCCGCAGCAGGGCCTGCAAGACAGGCCAGAGCGATGGCAGAAGCGAAATAGGCAGCATTGACGTAACGGGCTGGGCGCGAAATCTGCATCATCTGGGTCGGGCTCTCACTTGCCTGCGTTCTGAATGGTGGATGCAGCTATACGTGCCCGTACCTGCCCCGAGAATGTAATCGTCTTGCCATTATCTGCTATATGCAGACTTTCTGCAACAATTGAACCTTGAGTGGTGGTGATGGTAACAGGCGTCGAGCTGTCCATCGTTCCGGCTCTCAGGTCCACATCCGCAGACTGGAACTTCGCTTGTATGCCATTGCTGAGATTGATGTCAAAGGGCGCTGTCATTTTCAGCCGGTTGGTGGCGCGGTCGAAAATGCCTTCCTGCGCCACGACCTGTGCGACGATGTCGTTCATCGGCACTGCTGCGAGCACTTTTTCCAGCGTCATCAGGTTCGGGCTGGCAATATCCTGCAGCGCCCGTTCGGCGTTCATCGAATAATCGAAGCCCTTGTTGTTGCGCCCGGCAAGTGCGGGCTTTTCCATGACGATCTTGCCATTCTCGACCGTCGCGCTTTCCAGCGAAACCTCATCCGGCAACCATGTCCGCGCCAGCGAGACAGCAATAAAGGTGAGCGATATCAGTGCTGCGCCAAGCGGAAGAATGATCTTCAGCTTCTTGACGCGTGACGAATGACGCAACGCCAGCGCATAGGCGCTTGCCTGTCCGTCAGACAGGGGAAAACCGGGCGCTGGCTGGCTAAGTCGTTCGAGCATCATCTGGGTCCGGGGCAAATCTCGTCGCTATAACGCACATATTAGCGACTTTATCATGGGTTGCACTTGTCTTTGGCACGGGGCACTTGCCCTGCCAATATGGTTTTTCTCAGAATGAGCGCAAGAGCTACGATATTTTTATCAAAACAAAGCTTTCCGTTTGTTTCTTTGCAAGAGGTAGCTACAAGGCTCATATGGCTGGCATTAATCGTTGACGGCGTCCTGAGTTAAGGTGAGCAAATGGATCAGACAGCAATCGCAGATCGCAGACAGTTGCGGCGCAAGCTGACATTCTGGCGCGTCGCCGCCGTTCTCCTTCTGGTGGCGGGATGCTTTGCGATCTATCGCTTCGCCTTTGCCGAACCGACGACGAGCGTGCGCCCGCACATTGCACGTGTCGAAATCAGCGGTCTCATTCAGGATGACACCGAGCTGTTGGAGCGCCTGCAAAAGATTGCAGACAGCGACAGCGCCAAAGGCTTGATCGTTTCCATCTCTTCGCCTGGCGGTACCACCTATGGCGGTGAGCGCATTTTCAAGGCCATCCGTGCGGTGGCTGAAAAGAAGCCCGTCGTTTCCGATGTCCGCACATTGGCGGCTTCCGCTGGCTATATGATTGCCACGGCGGGCGACACGATCATTGCCGGTGACACCTCGATCACCGGCTCTATCGGCGTCATCTTCCAGTATCCGCAGGTCAAGCCTCTGCTCGACAAGCTTGGCGTTTCCTTGCAGGAGATCAAGTCGTCGCCGATGAAGGCGGAGCCTTCGCCGTTCCACGAGCCGCCGGAAGAATCGAAGACCATGATCCGCAACATGGTCATGGACAGCTACGGCTGGTTCGTTGACCTTGTCGCAGACCGCCGCAAGCTGCCGCGTGAAGACGTATTGAAGCTTGCCGATGGTTCCATCTTCACCGGTCGTCAGGCCGTTGCGGTCAAGCTCATCGATACGCTGGGTGGTGAAAAGGAAATTCGCAGCTATTTCGAGAGCCGCAAGGTCGCCAAGGATCTGCCCATCGTCGAATGGACGGCTCCGCCCAAGCGCTCGCCATTTTCACTCTTCAGTCTTGCGGGCATCGCAAAAATGCTCGGATATGATGAATTTCTGCCTTTCAACGTGCCTCGCCAGTTGGGTGCCGACAAGTTGTTTCTTGACGGTCTTGTTTCGGTTTGGCAGGTTGGGGAACGTTAAAAATCCAATTCTTTCAGGGGGCAACCGTGATTAAGTCTGAACTGGTGCAGATTGTTGCTGCGCACAACCCGCACCTTTACCACCGTGACGTGGAAAATATCGTCAACGCCGTGCTTGACGAGATCACGGATGCGTTGGCGGCGGGCAACCGTGTGGAGCTGCGCGGCTTCGGTGCTTTTTCAGTCAAGAATCGCCCCTCACGTTCGGGACGGAACCCACGCACGGGTGAGTCCGTTTTTGTCGAGGAAAAATGGGTTCCCTTCTTCAAGACCGGCAAGGAGCTGCGTGAGCGTCTCAACCCGGGCATGAGCGACGTCGAAGACGAAGACTAAAAATCCATGGCGCAGATCGTTTGGCGATTTTGCGCTTTGGAGAACGGTTGAGACCGAGCAGTCGGGCTCCTATCTGACGTCCATGCAGGTTTGTCTGAAGGCCCCTAAAGACGGAGTATCGTTGGATGTCTAAGAAGATCGTCAATCTCGTGGTTCTGGTGCCACTCGCCATCATTCTGGTGGTGTTGTGCGTGGCCAACCGGCAGGCCGTGACGCTCGCGCTCAATCCTTTCCGACCCGATGACAGCGTTCTGTCCTTCTCCGCGCCGTTCTTCGTCTTCATATTCCTCGCCGTTATTTTCGGCATCTTTCTCGGCTCTCTGGTCACATGGTTCTCGCAGGGCAAGTATCGCAAGCGCGCCCGCACCGAAGCTAAAGAAGCCGTGCGCTGGCATGACGAAGCCAATCGGCAGAAGGCAGCCGCCAATGCGGTGGTCATCGCCCCCTCCACGGATGCGCGCATCGCCGCCAAGTGAGTCGCTACGACGTGATGGGTGTTGAAACCGCAGCCCTTTGATAATATTGCGCTGTGATGCTATTCGCTGTCGCATAAAATGCGGTCAGACTTGGAAAGAACCCCGTTGAAGAAAAAAGACAGCCGCCCGGGCGCCAAGTCGCGCGCGGGGCAGGAACCCCGGCAGCGCAATGCCGGTAAACCGGCAAGACAAAAAGACACCGCTCCTCGCAGCCGCGCGCCGGACCATGTGCGCGCTGCCGCCAACGCGCCAGTAAAATCCGGCAAACCCGCTGCGAAGGCGGGCGTTCAGGACAGTGTGAAGGTCAAGGTCGCCCCGCAAGAGACAGAGCAGGTTCCACCGCGACCTCTCAAGCAGCGGACCGGCGATCTGCCGGGTGAACAGGTTCCGGTGATCCTGGAATCGCTGGGCGCTGGCGACTTTCACCTGATCGATACGGGCAACGGTCTTAAACTCGAGCAATATGGCAACTACCGCATCGTGCGACCCGAGGCACAGGCACTGTGGCGTCCGAGCCTGCCCGAGCGCGTCTGGGAAAACGCCGACTCCATTTTCACCGGCGATACGGATGAAGACGGCATGGGCCGCTGGCGCTTTCCCAAGGAACAGCTGGGCGAAACATGGCCGCTCTCGCTACTCGGCGTCAATTTCCTGGGTCGTTTCACCGCGTTTCGCCATGTCGGCGTGTTCCCCGAGCAGATCGTTCATTGGGAATGGCTGAAACACACGATCGAGACAGCAGATCGCCCGCTCAAGGTTCTCAATCTCTTCGGTTATACCGGTGTCGCCTCTCTGGTCGCGGCGGCTGCCGGTGCGGAAGTGACCCATGTGGATGCTTCCAAGAAGGCAATCGGCTGGGCGCGGGAAAATCAGGCGCTGGCGGGGCTGGAAAACGCACCGATCCGCTGGATTTGCGAAGATGCGATGAAGTTCATCCAGCGCGAAGAACGGCGCGGCAACACCTACGACATTATTCTCACTGATCCGCCGCACTTTGGCCGTGGCACCCATGGTGAGATCTGGCAACTGTTCGAGCATCTGCCACTGATGCTGGATGTCTGCCGCGATATCCTGTCGCCCAAGGCGCTAGGTCTGGTGCTGACGGCCTATTCCATACGCGCCAGTTTCTATTCCATGCATGAGCTGATGCGCGAAACCATGCGCGGCGCAGGTGGCGAAGTTGCCTCCGGCGAACTCGTCATCCGCGAGGCCGGTCTTGACGGCAAGACGCGGGGCCGTGCGCTGTCCACCTCTCTCTTTAGCCGCTGGGTGCCGAAATGATCGATGACCGCCGTGAAAACAGACCGGGCCGGGTAGGGCAGGTCAAAGAGGTCACCAGCCTTGCCAATCCGATCATCAAGGACATCAAGAACCTGACCCATAAGAAGGGCCGGGAAGAAACCAGCACCTTCATGGCCGAAGGGCTGAAGCTGGTGATCGATGCGCTGGAACTGGGCTGGACGATCCGCACGCTGGTCTACGCCAAAAATGCAAAGGGCAAACCGTTGGTCGAACAGGTGGCAACCAAGACCGTCGCCAAGGGCGGGCTTGTTCTGGAAGTGACCGAAAAAATCCTGTCATCCATCACCCGTCGCGACAATCCGCAAATGGTGGTCGGTATTTTCGATCAGAAATGGACGCCGCTGAGGGATATCCAGCCGCAGGACGGTCAGACCTTCATTGCGCTTGACCGCGTGCGCGACCCCGGCAATCTCGGCACCATCATTCGCACTGCCGATGCGGCAGGTGCATCCGGCGTCATCCTCGTTGGCGATTGCACCGATCCGTTTTCGCTGGAAACAGTGCGCGCCACCATGGGTTCGGTCTTCGCCATTCCCGTTGCGCATGCGACAGTGGAAGAGTTTCTGACCTGGAAGAAATCCGCAGGTGTCAGCGTCGTTGCAACCCATCTTGCCGGTTCGGTCGATTACCGCACAATCGATTACAAGCGCAAGCCGACCGTGATCCTGATGGGCAACGAACAATCCGGCTTGCCGCCGGAACTGGCGGCGAAGGCAGACCAGCTAGCGCGCATTCCGCAGCAGGGGCGTGCCGATTCTCTTAATCTGGCGATTGCAACGGCAGTGATGCTGTTTGAAGCCCGCCGTCATCTTCTCGAACTCGCACCGGTAAAATGATGGCCAAGCCCGCTCTGTTCTCCAAGCCTATCCCGGCAATCGCCCTGATCGTCTGTGCGCTGATCGCAGACCAGATCATCAAGCTTCTGGTGGAAGCCTATCTGCCCTTACAGCAGATGGTGCCGGTCATGCCCTTCTGGGCGCTCTACCGCACCTATAATCTCGGCGTCGCCTTTTCCATGCTGGCTGACATGGAAGGCTGGTTCATCGTCACCATGCGCTTAGCCATCGTCGGTTTCGTCATCTGGCTGTGGCGCAAGACGGATGCGGACCGCACCTTCGCGCATCTGGGCTTCGCGCTCATCATCGCTGGTGCCGCCGGTAATATCTTCGACCGCTTTTTATACGGCCACGTGATCGATTATATTCTCTTCCACACCGACACATGGTCCTTTGCGGTGTTTAACCTTGCCGATTCCTTCATTACCATCGGTGCCGGTTGCGTCATTCTGGATGAGATATTGCACGCCAGAGCAACCCAACGCGCTAAAAACGAGGAACGCTAAAAGTTTAGCGTTCACGCCAAGCCAATCCAAACGGCTGGCGTGGTAGCCATTTGGCATGAGCGAACTGGCGAAACTGAAAGATCAGCTTTCCGAAGCCTTCGGCCCGACTGAGGCGGATGCGGTTTTTCCCGTCGTTTCGAAAACGACGAGTCCGCCAGAAGCGGGCGCACTTGCCTTTTACAACAAAATTCTGCGCCGGGTGACGCTGTTTACCGCTGGCTGCGGCGTTGCTTTTGCAAGCGCTGTCTATCTCGGTGGCGATGCGGCGCTCTATATGGCGGCTTTGTCGGTTGCCATCTGCGTGTCCTGCGCCTTTTACATGATGGTCCGTTCCTCCATGCTGCGTCAGGCGTCCATGCGTGATGCGACGGTGATCGAGGCGCGACAGAGGCAGAACGCTGCATTGATGGCTGAAATCCATGAGGCCATGGGCGACATCGTGGTGACCCGCGATCTGGAGCGGCGCATCCTCCACACCAACACGGCCTTTTGTGAAATGACGGGCTGCGCCTCGCCACAGGGCAAGACATGTGAAGAAATCGGCATTGCCTTTCGCCCCGGCGGCAAGGCCCATTGTTACGATGTTGAAATCGCCACGCCCTACGGCCAGCGCATTTTCACCTGGCACGACGTCGTTGCCAATGATGCAACGAGCAGCCGTCTCGTCATCAACAGCATCGCGCGTGATGTGACCGATGAAAGAGCCGCCATCGTCAGCCGTGAAGATGCCAGGGTCCGGGCTGAGAATGCGAATGCTGCCAAGGGCAGGCTGCTGGCAACGGTCAGTCACGAAATCCGCCTGCCACTATCGGGCATCCTCGGCATGAACCACCTGCTCGCACAAACGCAGTTGAACCACGAGCAGCGAAACTATTTGAATGGTATGCGTGAATCCGGGCAAGCACTGGTGCAACTCGTCGAGGATTTGTTGGATTTTTCGACTATGGAGGCCGGTCGTTTCAGGCTGAATCCGCGCGCCGAAAACCTTCGCCAGCTGATCGAAAGCGTCGTGGAGATGCTGGCCCACCGCGCCCATGAGAAAGGCATCGAGATTGCCTCCATCGTAACGCCTGATGTTCCCGATTACCTGGATTTCGACCCGGCACGACTTCGTCAGGTGCTGTTCAACCTCATTGGCAATGCGGTGAAGTTCACCAGCAAGGGCGGCGTTCTCGTTCAGGCCCAGATGGCTGACGGTGAACTTTCAATCGCTGTCGAGGATACCGGGCCGGGCATGAGCGGTGCGGAGCAGGCGCGGATTTTCGGTGAATTCGAACAGGCCGGGCCAACCTCCCAGCGCAGTGCTGGCACCGGGCTTGGCCTCGCCATATCGGCCAGGATCATCCGTGAGTTCGGTGGCGCACTCAAAGTCGACAGCCAACGGGGCAGGGGAAGCGTGTTCACGCTCACATTCAAGCCTGCCCCGTTGGCGCAGACCCTGTCGTCACATCGCGCCGAGGCCTTGGGCAAGGCAAACGTCCTGCTGCTTTCACCGTCAGGCACGGTGGCAAAGGCAACGGTGACCTCTGTCGAAGCACTGGGTGGCTCGTGCCTGCATGCTTCCACACGGCGCGAACTGGATGCATTGCGCAGCCGATTGCCTGGCACGTTCCGGCGATTGACGGATATCATCATAGACCACCGTGTAGCCCCACTGTTTCAAGAGACTTTGGAAACTTGGCCGACAGAGCCGGACCGCCCTTTGAGACGCATTCTGCTGGTCAACCCGGAAGAGCGTGCTGCGCAAAAACAGGATGCCTTCGACGCCTGGCTGATCCGGCCCCTGCGCGAAAAGTCGCTGACCGATGTCCTGTCGGGACGCTTCAGCGGCGTTGAGGGTCGTGATGCAATCAACGACAATCACCATCCCGGTTTCGGCTTTGCCAGCGTCCTCGATGACACGGCGTATGAGCTCGATGTGCTGGTGGCGGAGGACGATCCGGTCAACCTGCGCATCCTGCGCGCTGTTCTGGAAAAATCCGGCTGCAAGGTGCGTTCGGTCGCTGATTTCACAGGGCTCACTCAGAGCCTCGCCAGTGGACCGGAAAATCTGCCGGACCTCATCATCTCCGACCTCAATATGCCGGGTGGCGATGGCATCGATATCCTTCCCGGCCTGTGCGCGTCGCTGAGCGGTCATAACATTCCGCTCATCGTGCTCAGTGCAGATACGACGCCGGGTATGCAATCGATTTTATTGGCTGGGGGCGTCGATATCGTGCTCGCAAAACCCGTCGAACCAAAGCGCCTGATCGAGGAAGTGCTTCGATTGTTTCCTCAAAAAGGGACTGGCAGATTTTAGGTGTCACCGCAGGCCATTGCGCGGCTAACTGTCACTGTTTTGTCGTCAATAAGTGATTTATGACAGCCAGAACGAAACGGTGGTGGGGTGATTCTCCATGGTCACGGAAATTCTCGAACACGACATTCGCGAGCGCAATGTCATTGCTGGCGTCAGGCCCACGTCGCAGACGCGGAACGACGACGTCTTCGGGCGTATCGGCTCGCTGGAAACGCGGCTTGCCAGAAACGAGCGCGAAGTCGACGCCGCCCAGCATGTTCGCTACCGCGTCTTCGTCGAGGAAATGGGTGCGCGTCTTCCGGCAGAGGCCATGCGCCGCAGCCGCGACATCGATGCTTTCGATGCGGTGTGCGACCATCTCCTTGTCCTAGACAACGCCATCGAAGGTGACCCGGAAGATCAGATCGTCGGCACCTACCGTCTGTTGCGGCAGGAAACGGCTTTTGCCCATAATGGCTTCTACTCCGCAAGCGAGTTCGATATCGAGGGTTTGATCGCCCGCCATCCGGGCAAGCGCTTCATGGAGCTCGGCCGCTCCTGCGTGTTGCCGGACTATCGCACCAAGCGAACCGTCGAGTTGCTATGGCAGGGAAATTGGGCCTATGCCGTCAGGCACCGCATGGATGCGATGATCGGCTGCGCCTCCTTTCCCGGTGTTCAGCCAGAAGCCCACGCTTTGCCTCTCTCCTTCCTGCATCACAATTGCGGTGCCAAGGGCGAATGGTCGGCATCTGCCTTGCCTGAGCTTTACCGCGAAATGGACATGATGCCCAAGGAAGCCATCAACCCGCGCCGTGCGCTTTCGGCCATGCCACCCTTGATCAAGGCCTATATGCGCATCGGCGCCACGTTCGGCTCCGGTGCTGTGGTTGATCACGCTTTCAATACCACCGATGTGCTGGTCATCCTGCCGGTTTCATCCATTGCCGGGCGGTACATCAATTATTACGGTGGCGAGGGCTATCGTTTTAACGGATAGGGCCTGATATCAGCAGCTTCCTGTGGGCAGGTTGTTCGGGTGTGTTGTTCTGATGGGGCGGGATCGTTAGTCTCTGCGCTCGTCTCCCGCAACACACAGCGATATTGAAAAGCCATTGACGGACGTTCACTCCACTGCCTCGCTCATCTCCGAGGAAAGCCGCGCGTCGGCCACTCCGATGATGGAGCAATATATTGAGATCAAGGCGAACAACCCCGGTTCGCTGCTGTTCTATCGCATGGGCGATTTTTACGAGCTTTTCTTCGATGATGCGGCGGAGGCGTCGCGGGCACTGGGCATTACACTGACGAAACGCGGGCAGCATCTGGGGCAGGATATTCCCATGTGCGGTGTTCCCGTCCATGCCGCTGACGACTATCTGCAAAAGCTCATTCTGCGCGGCTATCGCGTTGCCGTTTGCGAGCAGACCGAAGATCCTGCTGAAGCCAAGAAGCGTGGCTCGAAATCCGTTGTTCGTCGTGATGTCGTCCGGCTGGTCACACCCGGCACGCTGACGGAAGACAAGCTGCTATCGCCGACGGAATCCAATTATCTGATGGCGCTGGCCCGCATCAAGGGAAGTTCCGAAGCGCAGTTTGCACTCGCCTGGATAGACATCTCCACGGGCGTTTTCCGCCTGGCAGAAACGACATTGACCCGGCTTTTGGCCGATATCTGGCGTATCGATCCGCGCGAGTTGATCGTCGCCGACAGCCTGTTTCACGATGAAGAGCTGAGGCCGGTTTTCGATGTGCTGGGTCGGGTCGCCGTGCCGCAGCCCTCCATTCTGTTCGATAGCGCAACGGCGGAAGGTCGCATTGCGCGCTATTTCGGTGTCGCCACGTTGGATGGTTTTGGCAGTTTCTCCCGCATCGAAATGGCCGCCGCAGCCGCAGCCGTTGCCTATGTCGAAAAAACGCAGATCGCCGAACGCCCGCCCCTGGGCGCACCGGAGCGCGAAAGTGCGGCCTCGACCCTTTTCATCGATCCGGCCACCCGCGCCAATCTGGAACTGACGAAAACCCTTTCGGGCGAGCGCGACGGATCGCTGCTGCACGCCATCAACCGCACTGTCACCGGTGGCGGTGCGCGGCTCTTGGCCGAGCGGCTGATGTCGCCTTTGACGGACCCGGAGCAGATCAATACCCGTCTCGACGCCGTTGCCTATCTGCTGGACGATGTTCCGCTGTGCGACGAGTTGCGAGAGGCATTGAAGCACGTGGCGGATATGCCGCGCGCACTTTCGCGTCTTGCGCTTGACCGTGGCGGGCCGCGTGACCTGGGTGCGATCAAGGTGGGGCTCTCTGCTGCCGCCGACGTCGCGACCTTGCTGGATCACGGCTTGCTGCCGGATGAGCTGGCCGATGCGCTGGCAAATTTGAAGGCGCTTCCGACGACGCTTGAGCAGACGTTGAATGCGACGTTGTCGGACGAATTGCCTCTGCTGAAGCGCGACGGCGGTTTCGTGCGCGATGGGTGGAGCGGCGAGCTGGATGAAGTCCGTGCACTTCGCGACCAGTCCCGTCGCGTCATTGCTGGTTTGCAGCTGCAATATTCCGAAGAGACCGGTATCAAGTCGCTGAAGATCAAGCACAACAATGTGCTGGGTTACTTCATCGAGGTCAGCGCGGGAAATTCCGATGTCATGATGGTGGGTGATGAGGCGAAGGCCCGCTTTATTCACCGTCAGACCATGGCTGGCGCCATGCGCTTTACCACGACTGAGCTTGCTGATCTGGAAAGCCGCATTGCTAACGCCGCAGCGCAGGCCCTGACCATGGAATTGCAGGCCTTCGACCAGATGGTGCGCGCCGTCGTATCGCATTCAGAGTTCATCAAGGCTGGTGCTTTGGCGCTTGCGGTGATCGATGTTGCAACAAGCCTTGCCTGTCTGGCGGCAGAGCAGGCCTATTGCCGACCGGTCATCGATGGCTCCATGATGTTCGATATCAAGGGCGGACGCCACCCGGTGGTGGAGCAGGCGCTTCGCCGCCAATCGAGCGGGCCGTTCATCGCCAATAACTGCGATCTGTCATCGGTGGGCGGTCATCGCAACGGCGCCATCTGGCTGCTGACAGGCCCGAACATGGGCGGTAAATCGACATTCCTGCGCCAGAATGCGCTAATTGCCATTCTCGGCCAGATCGGCTCCTTCGTGCCGGCAGATTCTGCCCATATCGGCATCGTAGACCGCCTGTTTTCCCGTGTCGGCGCATCGGATGATCTAGCGCGCGGTCGCTCGACCTTCATGGTGGAGATGGTCGAAACGGCGGCCATCCTCAATCAGGCCACGGATCGTTCGCTTGTCATTCTTGATGAGATTGGGCGCGGCACGGCAACCTTCGACGGCCTTTCGATTGCCTGGGCCGCGGTGGAGCATCTCCATGAGGTCAACAGGTGCCGTGGCCTTTTCGCCACCCATTTCCATGAGTTGACGGTGCTGTCGGAAAAGCTGGGGCGTCTCTCCAACGCAACCATGAAGGTGCGCGAATGGGAAGGCGACGTCATATTTCTACACGAGGTCGGGCCCGGTGCCGCCGACCGTTCCTACGGTATTCAGGTTGCGCGACTGGCGGGTCTGCCGGCCTCTGTGGTCGAGCGTGCCAAGGATGTTCTCACCAAGCTGGAGGATGCTGACCGGAAGAACCCGGCAAGCCAGTTGATCGACGATCTGCCGCTGTTTCAGATGGCGGTGCGGCGCGAGGACAGCCGATCGGCTGGCAAATCGAAAGTCGATGAAGCGCTCAAAGCTTTGAACCCGGATGAAATGACGCCGCGGGAGGCGCTCGACGCGCTTTACGCCCTCAAGAAACAACTTGGCAACGCTTGAGCCTTACAGTGCCTGTCCATCACGTCTTAAAATCGCTATAGGGCTATGGCAAAAGCGCAGTCCGTATGAAATGGATATCGGCATCAATGGCCATCAAGGACCTGGATTTTACCGCAATATTGGACGTTGCGGCTCTCAAGCATGAGTGTGACGCTGTCTTTCAGGGAGAAGGGAAGCGCGTTTCCGATGTCCGCGCAGACCTTTTGCCGATCTTCAAGAGGGCAAGCGGGCAAGGACGCGACAAGGCCCGCGAGCTGTTGAATACGGAAGGCGGTGGCATCGATTGCGCCCGTCGTATTTCCTGGCTTCAGGATCGCCTCATCGAAGTTCTCTATGATCTTGCCTGCCAGCATGTCTATCCGGCTGACGCGCCCCAGGTGGCGATCACCGCTGTTGGCGGATACGGGCGTGGCACACTGGCGCCGGGCTCCGATATCGATCTCCTGTTCCTGCTGCCGCCCAAACACACGCCGGACATGAACAAGGCCATCGAATTCATTCTCTACATTCTGTGGGATGTCGGCTTCAAGGTTGGCCACGCGACCCGCACAGTGGACGAGTGCATTCGCCTGTCCAAGGCCGATATGACCATCCGCACCGCCATTCTTGAAATGCGCGCCATTTGCGGAAAACAGACGCTGGCCGATGAGCTGGAGCGTCGGTTTGAAACCGAGGTCGTCACCAATAGCGGCCCGGAATTCATTGCCGCCAAGCTGGCTGAGCGCGATCAGCGCCATCGCAAGGCAGGCGACACGCGCTATCTGGTGGAGCCCAATGTCAAGGAAGGCAAGGGCGGCCTGCGCGACCTCCATACGCTGTTCTGGATTGCCAAATATTACTACCACGTACGCGATACCGCAGAACTGGTGAAGCTGGGGGTTCTCTCGAAACGCGAGCTGAAGCTGTTCGAAAAGGCGGACGATTTCCTCTGGACCGTGCGTTGCCAGATGCATTTCATCACCGGCAAGGCAGAGGAACGCCTGTCATTCGACATCCAGCGTGAAATCGCGGGATCACTGAATTATCAGCCGCGTCCCGGCCTGTCGGCTGTCGAGCGCTTCATGAAACACTACTTCCTGGTCGCCAAGGATGTCGGCGATCTCACGCGCATTCTCTGCGCCGCCTTGGAAGACAAGCAGGCGAAGGATGTTCCCGGCCTGTCGGGCGTGTTCAGCCGCTTTGCCCACCGTCTGCGCAAAATACCGGGGTCTGACGAATTCGTGGAAGATCGTGGCCGCATCGCGCTTGCTAATGCCGATGTTTTTCGCCGCGACCCCGTCAGCCTTATTCGGCTCTTTCATGTGGCGGATATCAACAATCTGGAACTGCACCCGGATGCGTTGCGGGTGGTAACCCGTTCGCTGGCGCTGATCAATCACGAACTGCGCGACAACGAGGAAGCCAATCGGCTCTTCCTGGCAATCCTGACCTCGCGACGGGACCCGGCGTTGACGCTACGCCGCATGAACGAAGCCGGTGTGCTGGGCAAGTTTATCCCGGAGTTCGGCAAGATCGTCGCGATGATGCAGTTCAACATGTACCATCACTACACGGTCGATGAGCATTTGATCCGCTCCGTTGCCGTCTTGTCGGAAATCGAAAAAGGACAGGCGGTCGATACCCATCCGCTGGTCAACCAGTTGATGCCCGCCATCGAAGATCGCGACGTCCTCTATGTCGCGGTGCTGTTGCACGATGTCGCCAAGGGTAGGCAGGAGGATCACTCCATTGCCGGGGCCCGTGTGGCGCGCAAACTCTGCCAGCGCTTTCGCCTGACCAGCAAACAGACGGAAACCGTCTTCTGGTTGATCGAGCAGCATCTCTTGATGTCCATGGTGGCGCAGACTCGCGACCTTCACGACCGCAAGACCATCACCGATTTCGCCGATAAGGTGCAGTCCATGGAGCGGCTGAAAATGCTGCTGATCCTCACCGTCTGCGACATCAGGGCCGTGGGGCCGGATGTGTGGAACGGCTGGAAAGGCCAGTTGCTGCGCACGCTCTATTACGAGACCGAGCTTCTGCTCTCCGGCGGGTTCTCGGAAACATCCCGCAAGGAACGCGCCAAGATCGCCCGTCAGGCGCTGTATGATTCCCTGACAGATTGGGGTCAGAAGGCACGCCGCAAATATACGGCGCTGCATTACGAGCCCTATCTCTTGTCGGTCGATCTGGACGATCAGATCCGTCATACGCGGTTTTTGCGAGAAACGGACAAGCAGGAAAAAGTCCTGTCCACCATGGTCCGAACGCACTCCTTCCACGCCATCACCGAGATCACCGTGCTGGCGCCTGACCACCCACGTCTGCTGTCGATCATCACGGGCGCCTGCGCCGCTGCCGGTGCCAATATTGCCGACGCGCAAATCTTCACGACGTCGGACGGGCGGGCGCTGGACACCATCCTCATCAACCGCGAATTTCCGATCGATGAGGATGAGACGCGGCGTGCCAACAATATCGGCAAGATGATCGAGGAGGTTCTGGCAGGTCAGAAGCGTATTCCAGAAATCATCGCGACCCGCACCAAGAGCCGCAAGAAAAGCAAGACATTCAACATTCCGCCATCCGTCACCATCTCGAATGGTCTGTCCAACAAGTTCACGGTTATCGAGGTGGAATGCCTCGACCGCACCGGCCTTCTGGCAGATATGACGGCTGTGCTGGCCGATCTTTCGCTGGACATCACATCGGCGCGCATCACCACCTTCGGCGAGAAGGTGATCGATACGTTCTACGTGACCGATCTCTTCGGTCAGAAGGTCATGACCGACAACAGACAGGCAAGCATTGCCTCACGCCTGAAGGCCGTCATGGCCGAGCAGGAAGACGAATTGCGCGACCGCATGCCTCCCGGCATCATCGCCCATCCCGATGTCGCAGCCTTGCCTGCCGCACGTACCGCGAAGGCTTGAAGATAGAATGGGTTTGATCTCCAAATTCGCAACGGTCGGCGCCGCGACGCTGGGCAGCCGTCTCTTCGGTTTCGTCCGTGAAATGCTGATGGCCGCCGCAGTCGGTACCGGGCCGGTGGCGGATGCGTTCAACGCAGCGTTTCGGTTCCCCAACACCTTCCGTCGCCTGTTTGCCGAGGGCGCCTTCAACTCCGCCTTCGTGCCACTGTTTGCCAAGGAAATCGAAGCCAACGGCATGGAGGGCGCAAAGCGCTTTTCGGAAGAAGTCTTCGGCGTTCTCTTCACGGTGCTGATGGCACTGACGATCGTCATGGAACTGTCGATGCCCTTCATCGTGAAAACGGTGATTGCGCCAGGCTTCGTCGAGGACCCGACGAAGTTCGACAACACGGTGCGTCTCGCCACCATCATGTTCCCCTATCTCGCCTGCATGTCGCTGGCGGCGATGATGGGCGGCATGCTGAACTCGCTGCATCGGTATTTTGCAGCGGCGATTGCACCCGTCTTCCTCAATATCATTCTGATCGGCGTGCTGGGTATGGCCTGGTGGAAGAGCTTCGATCCGCTTCAGGTCGGCTACGCGCTGTCCTGGGGCGTGATGGCAGCCGGTTTCGTGCAACTGGCTATCGTCTGGATTGCCGTGCGCAACGCCGGTATCAAGATCGGCTTTCGCCGCCCGCGTATGACCGGAAACGTCAAGCGCCTGTTGGTGCTGGCCCTGCCTGCTGCGATCACAGGCGGCATCACCCAGATCAACCTGTTGATCAACACCAATATTGCATCCGGCGGTGAGGGGGTCATATCCTCGCTGGCCTATGCGGACCGGATCTACCAGCTGCCGCTCGGTGTCGTCGGTATTGCGGTGGCGACCGTGCTGTTGCCGGAACTGGCCCGCGCTTTGCGAGGTGGACAGCAGGTCGAAGCTGCCAACCTGCAAAACCGCTCCGTCGAATTCGTGATGTTCCTGACCCTTCCGGCCGCTGCCGCTCTGCTGGTCATGGCCGAACCTATCGTCCGTTTCCTGTATGAGCGCGGCAACTTCTCTCCATCTGCAACCGTGACAGTCGCTGAAATTCTCGGAATCTATGGGCTCGGGCTTCCCGCCTTCGTGCTGATCAAAGCCTTCATTCCCGGCTTCTTTGCGCGTGAAGACACCCGAACACCGATGATCTTTGCAGCGATCTCCGTCGTCGTGAATGTGTCCATGGCGCTCACCCTTTTTCCGTCCTATGGCGGACCGGGCATCGCGACGGCGGAGATCACCGCCGGTTGGGTCAATGCCGCTCTTCTCTTTGGCATGCTGTTGTGGCGTGGACACTGGAAACTCGATATTCCGCTCCTGACCCGCATTCCACGGCTGTTGATTGCGGCGGGTGTCATGGCCGTCGCCATTCACTATGCGCTGGCCCATCTGTCCTTCGAATTGTCAGCTGCATCGTCTATTGCCGTGCGAGCCGGAACCCTTGTCGGCCTCGTCCTTGCGGCCATGGTGCTGTATTTCGGTCTTGCCTTCCTGTCCGGTGGTGCCAGCCTTGCCATGGTCAAACGCGGGTTGAAGCGGCGTCAGATGAAGAAGGAAACTCAAACCGAGCCCACCGAAATCCCTTGATTGCAGCCTGTTGCGGGTGCATAAGCGCGGCCAATTTGAAACCCGATCCAAAACGCAGGGCAAGGCCCTCCACAAGCCTTATCGAGGACGATGATGAACGCATTCAAGCCACTGGTTTTCTCTGGCGTCCAGCCGACCGGAAACCTACACCTCGGCAATTATCTCGGTGCCATCCGCAAATTCGTTGCGCTTCAGGAAGACAATGACTGCATCTACTGCGTCGTGGATATGCATGCCATCACGGCCCAGCTGGTGCATGCGGACCTGAAGGCGCAGACGCGCTCGATTGCGGCGGCCTTCATTGCGGCAGGTATCGATCCGGTCAAGCATATCGTCTTCAACCAGTCCGCCGTGCCGCAGCATGCGGAACTGGCATGGGTGTTTAACTGCGTTGCGCGCATCGGCTGGATGGAGCGCATGACCCAGTTCAAGGACAAGTCGGGCAAGAATGCCGAACAGGTCTCGCTAGGTCTGTTGGCCTATCCAAGCCTGATGGCCGCTGACATTCTGGTATATCGCGCAACCCATGTTCCCGTCGGTGATGACCAGAAACAGCATCTGGAGCTTGCTCGCGATATCGCCCAGAAATTCAACATCGATTTCGGTGCCAATATTCGCAATGCCGGTCTCGGTGTTGATATCACTGTCGGCAACGAGCCCGTTCATGCCTATTTCCCGATGGTCGAGCCGCTGATCGGCGGACCCGCTCCACGTGTCATGTCGCTGAAGGACGGCACCAAGAAGATGTCAAAGTCCGACCCGTCGGATCTGTCGCGCATCAATCTGATGGACGATGTCGATACGCTGTCGCGCAAGATCAAGAAGGCGAAGACGGACCCGGATGCCTTGCCAAGCGAGGTCGAGGGTTTGAAGGGTCGTGCAGAGGCTGAAAACCTCATCGGCATTTATGCGGCCCTGTCCGACAAGACCAAGGCCGAGGTTCTCGCGGAATTCGGCGGGCAGCAGTTCTCGGCCTTCAAGCCTGCGCTGGTAGACCTCGCTGTCAATGTTCTCGCGCCCATCAACAGCGAAATGTGCCGCCTTCTGGATGACACCAGTCATATCGATACGATCCTGAAGCAGGGTGGAGAGCGGGCACGTGCGATTGCGGAAAAGACGATGGACGATGTGCGTGACATCATCGGCTTTCTGCGCTGAGGTGTGACGCTTGCTTGCGCAGGAGCATTTTTTAATTTCTGCATCTGATATAAGGTCCGCCCGGGCCACCGGGTGGCTTTGTCCTGCCGCTGCGAAATAGGAGTGCGCTATGGTATCGAAACGACTTTCGCGTCTCGAAGGACACCGTCGTAAGTTTCTGGCGGTCATCGATGGCACGCCCGAATGCGAGCGGGCCGTCCACTATGCCGGTCGTCGCGCCAAGAATTCCAACGGCGCACTCGTGCTTCTCTATGTCATCCCTGAAGGTGACTTTCAGCAGTGGCTGGGCGTGGAGCAGATCATGCGCGCCGAGGCTCTCGAAGAGGCGGAAGCTTCGCTGGCGAAAGTGGCTCAGAGAGTGCGCGAGAGCGTCGGCATCGAGCCGGAAGCGGTGATCCGCGAAGGCAACGCTGCCGACCAGATTCATGGCCTGATCGAAGAAGACCGCGACATCGCCATTCTTGTGCTGGCCGCTGGCTCCACCAAGGATGGCCCCGGTCCGCTGGTGTCATCGATCGCTGGTCGCGGTGCTGCGTTCCCCATCCCCGTGACGGTACTGCCCGATACGCTGAGCGATGAGGAAATAGACGCCCTCTGCTAAAAGGCGACAACGAAGCATTGCTTTGTCGGGCAGATTTCTTGACTATCATTATCATGTCAGCACTTGAAGTGAACCCATATTCGGCATACTTTGGAAGTGTTCTAAATTCCGGGCTGTCTGAGGATTGTCCCGAAGGAGATTGAGATGTTCATTCAGACAGAATCCACGCCCAACCCGGCAACGCTGAAATTCCTGCCGGGAAAGGTCGTTCTGGAAAACGGAACGGCGGAATTCCTGAATGCAGCGCAGGCGCAGGCGTCGCCTCTGGCCGCGGTTCTGTTCGAAATTCCCGGTGTGACGGGCGTTTACTACGGGTTCGATTTTATCACCGTTTCCAAGGATGGTGCCGAGTGGCAGCATCTCAAGCCAGCGATCCTCGGCTCGATCATGGAGCATTTCATGTCGGGTCGTCCCCTGATGGGCACCGCCGTTTCGGCAGAAATTTCCGATGAAGAGGAAGAGTTCTTCGAAGCGGGTGACGAGACCATTGTCGCCACCATCAAGGAACTGCTTGAGACCCGCGTCCGCCCGGCTGTTGCGCAGGATGGCGGCGACATCACTTTCCGTGGTTTCCGCGATGGCACGGTGTTCTTGAACATGAAGGGTGCATGCTCCGGCTGCCCATCCTCCACCGCAACTCTCAAGCACGGCGTCCAAAACCTGCTGCGCCACTTCGTTCCCGAAGTGCAAGAGGTTGAGGCCGTCTGACCAGCGGCTGCTTTGGCGATGATTGTTCTGTCCATCGATACCTCGGGTGTGGATTGCTCCGCTTGTCTCTATGACAGCGCGGATGATGCTGTACTGGGCGAGGTTACTGAAAACATCGGCAAAGGCCATGCCGAGTTGCTGATGGGCATCATAGAAGGTGCCTTGCAGCAGGCTTCGCTAACCCTGCAGGATGTCGGACACATCGCGGTCACCATCGGACCGGGCTCTTTCACGGGTATTCGGGTCGGCGTTGCCGCGGCGCGCGGATTTGCTTTATCCCTGGGCATAGAGGCCGTGGGTGTCACGACACTGGAAACACTGGCCGCACATCACTTGCATGCGCATCCTGGGCAACCAGTCGCAGTCGGTCTCGATGCCAAGCGTGACGAAGCCTACCTTCAGATATTTGCCGCAGATGGATCGCCATCAACCGAGGCCGCCCTTCTTTCACTGACGGATGCGAAGGCTGCTCTTGCCGATTTTAGCGGTGAGGTCATCGGCTCAGCCGCGCCGCTTCTGGCCGGTGGCGAGACCGGCTCAGGGCCGGATCATTTCGAGATCGCCACGGTCGCCCGCATCGGCGCTTCGAAGCCACAGGGCCTGCCCAAGCCAGCACCCCTTTATCTGCGTGGGCCCGATGCAAAGCCGCAATCGGGATTTGCACTGGAACGCCGCTCGGGTGCCTGATAGTGCCCGTTACTATTGTGAACGCGGATGATTCCCTGAAATGTTCGACGATTATCTAAGCTGGAAACCCTTTTTCGAGATCGTGCCGATGGAGCATGGCGACTGCGTCGATATCGCTGCGCTGCACGCGACGCGCTTTCCACGCGCCTGGAACGACGGCGAATTTTCCGGTCTTTTGAGCCAGTCCAGCGTTTTCGGCGCGGTCGCCCGCCAGACGAATGCCTTTTTCAGCAAGCCCTTGGGGGGCTTCGTGCTGTCGCGCGAGGCGGGCGGTGAGGCGGAAATCCTCACCATCGCAGTTTCCGACAAGTTTGCGCGTGTCGGCCTTGGCTGGCGGCTGATGCAGACGGCCATGCGCGAAGCGTCGATGCGCGGTGCCGAAACCATGTTTCTGGAGGTCGATGGTGCCAATGGTTCGGCCATCGGCCTCTATCAGAAGCTTGGATTCAAGACGGTTGCGGAACGTCGGGCCTATTACACCGCCAAGGATGGCACGAAATCCATGGCGCTTGTCATGCGGCGCGATCTTCGCTAGTTCGTGATGCAAGTTAACCGAGCGCAGTGGCGCATTCCAACGGACGAGCCTGGAAGACGAGACGTGATAGACCTTTCAAAAACGCTGGAAGAATTATGTGCCGAGCGCGGTATGCGCATGACGGATCAGCGCCGCGTCATTGCGCGTGTCCTTCAGGAATCGGCTGATCACCCGGATGTCGAAGAACTCTATCGCCGCTCCTCCGCTGTCGATCCCCGCATTTCGATTTCCACTGTCTACCGCACGGTCAAGCTGTTTGAAGATGCGGGCATTATTGAACGACACGACTTTCGTGATGGTCGCTCGCGTTACGAGACGATGCCGGAAGAACACCACGATCACCTCATCGACCTCAAGCACGGTGTGGTGATCGAGTTTCACTCTCCCGAAATCGAAGCGTTGCAGGAAAAGATTGCCCGCGAGCATGGCTTCAAGCTGGTGGACCACCGGCTTGAACTCTATGGTGTGCCGTTGAAGCCCGAAGAGCGTTAGGCGAAACGGGCTGCGGAGCAGGTGAAGCGATGATGTGGCTGCGGGTTATCTATCTGGTTGTCCTGATGTCGCTAGTCACGCTGGTTCTGTTACCGGTGCAAGTGCTTGGCCTGTTTTTCGATTGGCCCCTCCGTCGCACGTTGCCGAGAGTATGGCACAGGTTTGCCTGCCACGCGCTGGGCATCAAGGTCCACGTTCACGGCAGCGTCGAGAGCGCAACGCCGCTGTTGCTGGTGGTGAACCACGTCTCCTGGAAAGATATCATGATACTCGGCAGCATTGCCGACGTGGCCTTCATCGCCAAGACAGAAGTGCGGGACTGGCCGGTTTTCGGCCTGTTGGCACGGCTGCAAAAAACCATCTTCATAGCGCGTGAACAAAAGCGCAGCGCAGGCGCGCAGGTCAACGAGATCGCCGAGCGGTTGGCTGCCGGTGAAATCGTCGTTCTGTTTCCCGAAGGCACGACGTCTGATGGCAATCGTCTTCTCACCGTCAAATCCTCGCTTTTCGGCGCGGCTTCGAGCGCGGCAGAGCAGGTACCGGGGCGCATCGTTCATGTGCAGCCGGTTGCGATTGCCTATACCGGCATTCAAGGCATGGCGATGGGCCGATATCACCGCAGCGTTGCCGCTTGGCCGGGCAGCTTGGAGCTTCTGCCCTCGCTCTTCGGTCTGCTGAAGGCAGGTGCTATCGATGTCGATGTGTCCTTCGGCGAAGCGATCCCTTTCCGCGCGGGTGATAATCGCAAAGCCTTGAGCACTGAGTCGACCCTGGCAATCCGGTCCATGCTGAATTTTTCTCTGCGCGGCGGCTGGCGAAAGTCCCGCTGATCCCGCATTTTTCTATTTAATATAGCGACCGAAATCATTAGATAAGCGTCATGACCCAGGAAATGATTGGCCTAGAGGCCGCCCCGCTTGCCCTCCGCGAAGGTGCAAACAGCCGCAAGGTCTTCATCAAGACCTATGGCTGTCAGATGAACGTCTACGATTCCGTGCGCATGAGCGATGCTCTGGCCAAGGATGGCTACGTGCAGACCGAAGACATGGGCGACGCCGATCTGGTTCTTCTCAACACCTGTCACATCCGCGAAAAGGCAGCCGAGAAGGTCTATTCCGCGCTTGGCCGTCTGCGGGATATGAAGAAGACCCGTGAAGAACAGGGCCGCGAATTCGTCATCGGCGTTGCCGGTTGCGTGGCTCAGGCAGAAGGCGAGGAAATTCTTCGCCGCGCGCCTGCCGTGGATGTCGTCATCGGTCCCCAGACCTATCATCGCCTGCCGGATGCCCTGAAGCGTGTTCGCGGCGGGGAACGGGTCATCGAAACGGACTATGCGGTCGAAGACAAGTTCGAGCATTTGCCGCTGGCGGAAAAGCAAACGCTGCGCAGCCGCGGTGTCACCGCGTTTTTGACGGTGCAGGAAGGCTGCGATAAATTCTGTACCTTCTGTGTCGTGCCGTATACGCGCGGATCGGAAGTATCGCGTCCGGTACGGCAGATCGTTGACGAAGCGATGAAGCTTGTCGATGCCGGTGTGCGAGAAATCACGCTACTCGGCCAGAACGTCAATGCATGGCGCGGCACGGGTGCTGCGGGAGAACAGCTGGGCCTGGCCGAGTTGCTGTATAAACTGGCGGAAATTCCCGGCCTTGCGCGGTTGAGATACACGACCAGCCATCCGCGCGATATGGATGAGCAGCTGATCGGCGCCCATCGTGATTTGCGCATTTTGATGCCGTATCTGCATCTGCCTGTTCAGTCCGGCTCGGATCGTATTCTGAAAGCCATGAACCGCCGTCACACGGGTGATGAATATATTAGGCTTATCGAAAGAATTCGTTCTGCCCGCCCTGATATCGCCATGTCGGGAGACTTTATTGTTGGCTTCCCGGGCGAGACGGATCGGGATTTCGATGATACGCTCGCTCTCGTAGAACAGGTGAAATACGCACAGGCATTTTCGTTCAAATATTCCACGCGACCGGGAACGCCCGGTGCCGATTTGACTGATCAGGTGCCTGAAGAGGTCAAGGCTGAACGGCTGGAACGCCTGCAAGCCTTGTTGTTGAAACAGCAGCACGAATTTGCCGGTTCGCTGGTCGGCAAGACGATGGATGTGTTGCTGGAAAAGCCCGGTCGGATGCCAGGACAATTAATCGGTAGATCTCCCTGGCTTCAATCTGTGAATCTTGATGCAAACGACATGAAAATCGGCGACATTATTCATGTACGAATCACCGCAACGGGTCCAAACAGCTTGTTTGCCGAGGTGGCATAAAGCTAGAGTGAGGAACCGACACTGATTAGGACGGGAGCCTGACCGCTTGAACGCACACGAATTGGTATCACCCCCATCGCGCCAGCCACGCACAGCCGCGACCGACGCCAATCACTTCGTCCTCACGTTCGAGAATAACAGGATAGCCGGAGAGCTATTCGGTCAGTTCGATCAAAACCTCAAATTGCTGGAGCAAAAGCTCAATATCGATGCCCGCCCGCGCGGAAACTCGGTAGCCATCACCGGCGATGTCGTCGCCATCAATCAGGCGCGACGCGCGCTGGATTCGCTCTATGAGAGACTGCTGAAGGGCGGCACGGTGGAGGTTTCCGACGTCGAAGGTGCCATTCGCATGGCGATGGCCGCTGACGATCAGCTGACCCTTCCGACGATGGAACGCAAAGCCAAGATATCGATGGCTCAGATTTCCACGCGCAAAAAGACCATCGCTGCCCGCACGCCGACGCAGGATGTTTATATGCGGGCGTTGGAGCAGTCCGAGTTGGTCTTCGGTGTTGGTCCTGCCGGTACGGGCAAGACCTATCTCGCCGTCGCCCACGCAGCGCAACTGCTGGAGCGGGGCGTGGTGGATCGCATCATCCTGTCGCGTCCAGCCGTCGAAGCCGGTGAGCGCCTTGGCTTTCTGCCCGGCGATATGAAGGAGAAGGTCGATCCTTACCTTCGTCCGCTTTACGACGCGCTTTACGACATGATGCCGGGTGACAAGGTGGAGCGTGCCATTCAGGCAGGCGTCATCGAAATCGCGCCGCTGGCTTTCATGCGCGGACGCACGCTTGCCAATGCTGCCGTCATTCTCGATGAGGCGCAGAACACCACGACGATGCAGATGAAGATGTTTCTGACGCGTCTGGGTGAAAACGGCCGCATGATCGTGACCGGTGACCCAAGCCAGGTGGACTTGCCGCGCGGCGTGAAATCTGGCCTCGTGGAAGCCCTTCAAATCCTGCCGGATGTCGAGGGCGTATCGGTCGTCCGCTTCAAGGATGTGGACGTCGTTCGCCATCCGATGGTCGCACGTATCGTCCGCGCCTACGAAGCCCAGACGGCGGTGCCGGACGAGAGCCTGCCCAGAGGCGCATGAAGCAGAACGATGACGTTACTGGATATTCAGATCAGCGTAGAGGCTGAGCGCTGGTCTTCTGAAGAAGAATTGCTGACATTCAGCAGCCAGGTTTTAAATCCGGCTGCTGAATTCTTGCGGGAAAAGGAAGAGCAGCCTTTTCCAAAGATGCCAACGGAACTGTCTCTGGTTTTCACCGACGACGCGGCAATTCGCGAAATCAATGCGGAATGGCGTGACAAGGACAAGGCAACCAATGTGCTGTCTTTTCCCGCCTATCCGCTGGAACCCGGCGGTATGCCGGGCCCGATGCTGGGTGATATCGTCATCGCCCACGAGACCGTCGCCCGCGAGGCTCTTGATCTGGAAAAGAGTTTCGAGGATCATCTGACCCATCTTCTGGTGCATGGATTCCTGCACCTCTTTGGTTACGATCACATCGAAACCGATGAAGCTGAAGAAATGGAAGGGCTCGAGACTCGCATTTTGGCGGCGCTTGGTCTATCTGATCCGTATGCGGGACAAGACCCGCTTTGATTTAACAGTTTGGGACCATGAACGAACATTCTGCAAGGCCGCCCCAGGAGGGCAAAGAAACCGGGGAGCAATCCTCATCGGAGGAGGGCAGTAGTCCCTTACGTCAGGACTACCAGGCCAAACCCAGAGCCACGCTCTGGTCTCGCATTTCGCGGCTGTTGAAGCCGTCGCAGGGCGAGCGTCTTCGTGAAGACATTACGGACGCGTTGATGACCGATACGGAAATCGGTGCCGCGTTCACGCCCGAAGAGCGGGCGATGCTCAACAATATTCTACGCTTCAGGGAAGTCCGGGTCGAGGATATCATGATCCCGCGTGCCGATATCGACGGGCTGGATCAGGACATGACCATCGGCGAAGCGATGATCCTGTTTGAGGAAACCGGGCGCTCCCGCATGCCGGTTTACGATGAAACGCTGGATAACCCCAAGGGCATGATCCACATTCGCGACCTCTTGTCCTTCATCGGCAAGCAGGCCCGCAACAAACGTCGAGTCGGTTCCCGCCAGACGACGAATGCCGAAGGCAAGGTGACCAAATCACCGCGCGCCAACTTCGACCTCGCCCGTGTCGATCTGGAAAAGACGCTGGCGGAAGCCGGTATCATCAGAAAAATTCTTTTCGCACCGCCGTCCATGCTGGCGTCCAGCCTGTTGAAAACCATGCAGGCTCAGCGCACGCAGCTTGCGCTCATCATTGATGAGTATGGCGGCACGGATGGTCTCGTGAGCCACGAAGACATCGTGGAGATGGTTGTCGGCGATATCGATGACGAGCACGACAAGGACGAGACGATGTTCTCACGCCTGTCTGCGGATGTCCTGATTGCCGATGCCCGCGCAGAATTGACCGAACTTGCCGAGGCCATTGGCCACGATTTCGATGTGCGTGAGCATATCGAGGAGATCGATACGCTGGGCGGACTGATCTTTTTTGCGCTTGGCCGTATCCCGGTCAAAGGCGAAGTCGTTCGTGCGGTCGCAGGTTTCGAGTTCCACATTCTCGATGCCGACTCCCGTCGCATCAAGGGCGTACGCATCGTTCGCAACCAATCCTCGGAAGGTGAGGACGATCAGGCTCCGGCGGATGCCGTCGTTCTGGCGCTGCCGCCACCATCACAAAGCCATGCCGATAACGCCACTGCTTAAACAAAGACGTTGATAGATTCTGAATGGCCGTAGAATAATGATTCTACGGCCATTCTGTTTTTGGAACGACGTCATCCTGTGACGCGGGATGCTGTGGACGTGCGGTTTTTTTTACAGTAAATCCCGTTGAACAGACGGTGTCGCCTCCCGTGTATCTTGTGTCGGATGGTGCCTTAAAAAGGTGGAGACTAAGATGGAGCGACTGGCGGGCAGGATCATGCTGAGCAGTGGTTTTGGCCGTGTTGCCATGACCATCGGTGCCGGTGCCATCGGTGCTCTTGCGTTTCCACCCTTCGGCTTTTTCGCGTCTCTGTTCGTCTCGTTCACGCTGCTCGTCTGGCTGATCGATGGTGCCACGGGCAATCCCGATGGCGGCCTGTGGTCGCGTGGCTGGAAAACCTTCATAATCGGCTGGCTGTTCGGGTTCGGCTACTTCGTGGCGGGGCTGTGGTGGCTTGGCAACGCCCTGCTTCTGGAAGCCGACGAGTTTGCCTGGGCTTTGCCGCTCGCCATCCTTGGATTGCCCGCCTGCCTCGCCATCTTCTACGGCTTCGCCGTCATGCTCGCCAATCTGCTCTGGTCGGACGGATGGGGACGGATCGCCGCTTTGGCCGCGGCCTTCGGCCTGATCGAATGGCTGCGCAGTTTCGTGCTGACGGGGTTTCCGTGGAATACGGTCGGCTACGGGCTGATGCCGTTCCCTTTGATGATGCAGACATCGAACCTCATCGGCATATTCGGCATGTCGATGCTGGCGGTTTTCATATTCTCCAGTCCGGCGCTACTTGGGACGAAAAAAGGCTTGCTTCCGGGGCTTGGTATCGCGCTTCTCATGATGGCGCTGCATCTCGGATATGGTGCCTATCGCCTGCAGCAGCCATTGAACTCAGACAGTGATGCGCTGACGGTCAGGATCGTACAGCCGGGGATCGACCAATCCCGCAAGATGCTGAATGCCGACCGCGCTGAGATATTCAAGGAACATCTACGCCTGTCAGCACTGCCGGTGAAGGACGGCGAGAAGCGCCCAGACATCATTGTCTGGCCGGAAACCTCCGTACCCTTCATTCTGACGCAGAACCCGGATGCGCTGGAAGAGATCGCCAAGACACTGGACGATGGGCAGATATTGCTGACCGGTGCAGTGCGCATGGAAGATGCGGGTGCAGGACACGCGCCGCGCTATTACAATTCCGTCTATGCCATCGATAGTCAGGGGCAGATCATCGGGGCCACGGACAAGGTGCATCTTGTACCTTTCGGAGAATACGTGCCGTTCGAAAACGTGCTGAGAAACTTCGGCATCGACAATCTGATCAGCTTGCCCGGCGGCTTCTCGCCAGCCGCAACGCGCGAGCCGATCACGCTGCCTTCTGGCCAGAAACTGGACTCGTTCATCTGCTACGAGATCATCTTTCCCGGCGAGGTGCCCGCCGATATCGCCACGTCGACGGCGATCGTCAACGTGACGAATGACGGCTGGTTCGGCGATACGCCGGGTCCTTACCAGCATCTTCAGCAGGCTAGAATACGCGCTGTGGAAACCGGCATTCCGGTGATTCGTGCAGCCAATACCGGCATTTCAGCCATTATCGACCCTCTGGGGCGAATTGCCGCAGGTCTTGACTACGGTCAAAAGGGAATGATCGATTCCACTTTAAGTGGTGCCGCCACTGGCGCGTTCATTGGAGATATGCGACAGATACACTTTTGGTTGTTCTTTGGAATATTGCTCGTGTGCGCGGTGATTGCTCGGACTGGTTTGATGAAATCGAAGAATTGACCAAAAACCCCTAAAATTGCATAGTGAACTTGTTAGGTTGCACAACGCACGTGATATGTTTCGTGCGGCGACAATCCTACTATTCAGGATTTGAACAGGCGTGTAGTCGATAACCCGAATAAACTGAATGTCAGGACCACGACAATGACAGAGAACAAGAAGAAGCCAAACCCGATCGACATTCACGTCGGAAGCCGTATTCGCCTCCGCCGCACGATGCTGGGCATGAGCCAGGAAAAGCTGGGCGAAAGCCTCGGCATCACATTTCAGCAGATTCAGAAATACGAAAAAGGGACGAACCGCGTCGGCGCCAGCCGTTTGCAGAACATCTCTGGAATTCTCAATGTCCCCGTGTCGTTCTTCTTTGAAGATGCGCCGGGCGATCAGGGCGTCAGCGCCACCGGCATGGCCGAGGCAAACAGCTCCAACTACGTCGTGGACTTCCTGTCCTCGTCCGAAGGGCTCCAGCTGAACCGCGCCTTCGTCAAGATCAACGACCCGAAGGTTCGCCGCCGTCTCGTGGATCTGGTCAAGGCGCTCGCTGCCGAAGGCGACGCGGAATAACGCATTTACCATTGTGCGATTTTTAAAACGGTCCCTCGGGGCCGTTTTTTATTGCGTAAGGATGAGTTAGGAATTCCGATATAAAGATATATTTATGTCGTTGTGTCCTTGTTTTTTTCGAGCAATGTGACTAACAACGATGACCGTTTCTTTGAGGGGAATCCCGCATGCGTGCCAATTACCTATTCACCAGCGAGTCCGTTGCTGAAGGTCACCCTGACAAGGTTTGTGACCGCATTTCCGATGAAATCGTCGATCTGATCTATCGCGAAGCCGCCAAGACCGGGGTCGATCCCTGGACGGTGCGAATCGCCTGCGAGACCCTTGCAACGACGAACCGCGTGATCATCGCCGGTGAAGTGCGTGTTCCCGACACGCTGTTGAAGAAGGACAAAGACGGCTCCGTGTTCAAGGACGCGAGCGGCCATCCCGTCATCAACCCCGCCAAGTTCAAGGCTGCTGCCCGCAAGGCCATCCGTGATATCGGCTACGAGCAGGACGGCTTCCACTGGAAGACGGCCAAGATCGATGTGCTGCTGCACCCGCAGTCTGCCGACATTGCGCAGGGCGTGGACAACGCCTCCGACAAGCAGGGCGACGAAGGCGCTGGCGACCAGGGCATCATGTTCGGTTACGCCTGCAAGGAAACGCCGGACCTGATGCCGGCACCGATCTATTATTCGCACCGCATTCTCCAGCTTCTGGCCACTGCCCGCAAGAGCGGCGAAGGCGAAGCAGCCAAGCTCGGCCCCGATGCCAAGAGCCAGGTGACCGTGCGTTACGTCGATGGCAAGGCTTCTGAGGCCGTCTCGATCGTGCTTTCCACGCAGCATCTTGATGCCAGCTGGGACTCCAAGAAGGTTCGCTCGGTCGTCGAGCCCTACATCCGCGAAGCGCTGGGCGAATTGAAGATCGCCGACGATTGCCAGTGGTACATCAACCCGACAGGCAAGTTCGTGATCGGTGGTCCTGATGGCGACGCTGGCCTGACCGGCCGCAAGATCATCGTTGACACCTACGGCGGTGCAGCCCCTCACGGCGGCGGTGCATTCTCCGGCAAGGACACGACCAAGGTCGACCGTTCCGCAGCATATGCTGCCCGCTACATTGCCAAGAACGTCGTGGCCGCAGGATTGGCAGAGCGTTGCACGATCCAGCTGTCCTACGCCATCGGCGTTGCACAGCCCCTGTCGGTCTATGTCGATTTCCACCAGACGGGTAAGATGAGCGAAGACGAAGTCGAAGCCGCGATCCGCAAGGTCATCGACCTCTCGCCATCGGGCATTCGTCGTCACCTCGACCTCAACAAGCCGATCTACGCCAAGACCTCGTCCTACGGCCATTTCGGTCGCAAGGCCGGTCGTGACGGCTCCTTCTCCTGGGAGAAGCTGGATCTGGTCAAGCCGCTCAAGGATGCATTGAAAGCCGCTTAAGGCTTGTCAATCGCTACCGATTGAGAGATACGGTCTGAACGTTTTGAAACCCGCACCGCGCAGTTGAACAGGCGCGGTGCGGGTTATCCATTTTGTCTGAGAGTGTTGAAATGACGGAAGAGCGGCGTTCACGCGCAACGGAAGCGTTTTTTGGTCGGCGCAAGGGCAAGCCACTGCGCAACCAGCAGGTCGATACGATCGAAAACCTTTTGCCGTTGCTGAAGGTCGATCTTGAGACGCAGCCGCCTAAAAATCTCGCTGCGCTGTTTCCCGCCGATGTGAAAACCATCCGCCTCGAAATCGGCTTTGGTGGCGGTGAACACCTCATTCACCGCGCCTCCGAAGATCCTGCCACCGGTTTCATCGGCGTCGAGCCCTTCGTCAATTCCATGGCGAAGCTTCTGGGCAGCGTGAAAGAGCGCGAGCTGATGAACATCCGCCTCTATGATGATGATGCAACGCAACTGCTCGACTGGCTGCCGGATGCCTGCATCGACCACATTGATCTGCTCTATCCCGACCCTTGGCCGAAGAAGAAGCACTGGAAGCGCCGTTTCGTGTCAGACGTCAATCTGGCGCGGTTTCATCGTGTGCTGAAACCCGGAGCAAAATTCTGCTTCGCCTCGGATATCGACACCTACATCAACTGGACGCTTCAGCATTGCGCCAGCCATGGCGGGTTCGAGTGGACGGCGCAGGTAGCTGCCGACTGGACGACGCCGTTCGATACTTGGCCGGGCACGCGTTACGAGAACAAGGCGAAGCGCGAGGGGCGCAGCTCCGCCTATCTCACCTTCATCCGAACCTGAGTTTAGATTTTAGCATCCACCTCGGATGCGACCGGAATGGATGGCTGCGCGCCGGGCTTTGTGCAGGCCAGCGAACCGGCAACGGCGGCGCGGCGAAGTGCTGCCTCAAAATCGAGACCGGCATCGAGGCTCGCGGCCAGATAACCGCAGAACGTATCACCCGCACCGACCGTATCGACGGGCTCGATCTTCAGGCCCTTGGCCTTCACCAGCTTGCCATTGCGAATGGCGATCACCCCTTCCGCACCCAGCGTGACGATGAGGGTCTGGCCGGTCTCGTCGTGAAGTGCGGCGAGTTCCTTTTCCCGCTGGTCAGCGGAAAGACCGCTTTTGCCGATCAGCAATTCGAACTCGGTTTCGTTGGCAATGACGACATCCGCCAGTCGCGACAGGCGCTGCGCCTCGGATGTCAGCGGCGCGGTGTTGATGAGCGTGGTGACGCGCTTTGCCTTGGCGGCCTTGAGTGCTGCTTCGATGGCCTCGGCTGGTATTTCGAATTGCAACATCAGGATATCGCCTGCCATCATTTCGGAGACGGTACGCTCCGCATCGGCTGCCGACACTTCACCATTGGCGGCGGGGATAACCGAGATCATGTTTTCACCGCCCTCACCAATCAGGATGACGGCGGTTCCGGTCGGCACGGCAACGGACTTGACCAGCGACAAATCGGTTCTGGCATCGCGAAGAAGGGTGAGCGCCGGGGCTGCAAAGGCGTCATCGCCAACGGCACCCGCCATTTTCACTGTGGCACCGGCGCGTTTCGCTGCCAGCGCCTGATTGGCGCCCTTGCCACCGGCTGCGGTGGAGAAAGTCTTGCCGGTCACGGTTTCACCCGGCTTGGGCAGGCGGTCGGAAATGGCAACGAGGTCCATGTTGATGGAGCCGAAAACTGTGATCATGCGGGTCATTCCATAAGGGGCAAAAACGAAGGCGACTTTGCCGAGTGGATCACTCGTCGTCAACCACCCTCAGCTTGGTGGCACCGGCGCGCACATCCGCGATGCGCCGCAACTGCTCGGCCTCAAGATGGGCGATTTCCTTTTGCGACGGCGCGAAATCGAGGCTTTCGATCTTGATGCCACGTGCCAAGACCTTGTCGGACGAGGTCAGCATCATGTCCACGTCCTTCTGCACCAGCCCAAAATGCGCCTGCAATTTGCGCGTCCGCTCATCCAGACGCCGCACATCGTCCATCAGCATCGCGACTTCGCCTTGAATGAGATGCGCCTGTTCGCGCATGCGCTGGTCTTTCAACACCGACTGGATGACCTGTACCGACAGCATCAACAGCGATGGCGAAACGATGACGACGCGGGACCGGTGCGCGCGCTGCACGAGGTTTTCGAAGTGTTGATGAATATCGGCAAAGATGGATTCAGAGGGCACGAAAATGAAGGCGGTGTCCTGGGTTTCGCCGGAGATCAGATATTTGTCCGCGACATCGCGGATATGCACTTCCATATCGCGACGGAACTGCTGGGTGGCGGCGCGTTTGGCCTCTGGCGCATCATCGGCCTTCAGCGCATTCCAGGCTTCCAGCGGAAACTTGGCGTCGATGACCAACGGCGGTGCATTGTTCGGCATTCTGATGGTGCAATCAGGCCGAAAGCCGTTCGAAAGTGTGGGCTGCAAACTGTATGAACCCGAGGGCAGGGCGTCGGCAATCAGCGCTTCCATACGCGCTTGGCCAAAAGCCCCGCGTGTCTGCTTGTTGTTGAGAATGGCCTGAAGGCCGATCACGTCCTTGGCCAAATCCTGAATATTCCCCTGCGCGGCGTCGATGACGGCGAGGCGTTCCTGCAATTTACTGAGATTTTCGTGCGTCGAGCGGGTCTGCTCCGTCAAAGTGGTGCCGATGCGCTGCGACATGCCGTCCAGCCGGTCGTTCAGCGTCTGGCTCATCTCGTTCTGGCGGGCGCTGAGGCTCTCCGTCATGGCAGCGATGCGGCCATGCAGTTCCGATTGGGTTCTGAGAAGCTCGGTGATTTCGTCACGTGATTGATCGGGCACGGGCGGTTTGCGCCACATCATCGCCGCAGCCACCAGACAACCCGCTATGAGAATGCCGAGGAGAGCGCCAACCGATATCTGGAGGCTGCCAAGACTGAAAGCTGTCGTACCAAGCGCATTTAGATCGATGTTCATAGCCAAATCTAACAGATTCCGTGTGATTCGTCAGATCAAAACAAGAACATTTCTGGGGCGTAAATGAGTCCCGTTTGCTGCTGCTCATGTCGCTAATATTGGCCTTTATTTTTTGTTTCCTCCAAAGATGAGATGCGTTATGGGGAAGCCATGACGATCAAACCTCTTATTATTTTGCCTGATCCACTGCTGCGCCAGCAATCCAAGCCCATCGAACAGGTGGATGCCGAGATCACGCGTCTGGCCGACGACATGCTGGACACGATGTATGATGCGCCGGGTATCGGCCTTGCCGCAATCCAGATCGGCGTGCCGCGCCGCATGCTGGTCATCGACATCTCGCGCGAAGACGAAGACCGCAATCCGGTTGTGTTCATCAACCCGGAAATTCTCAAAGTGTCGGACGATGTGTCGGCCTATGAGGAGGGCTGTCTGTCCATTCCCGACTATTACGCCGAGGTGGAGCGCCCGGCTTCGCTGACGGTTGGCTATATCGATCGCGATGGCAAAAAGCAGACCGTGGAAGCCGATGGCCTTTTGGCGACCTGCCTGCAACATGAAATGGACCATCTGAACGGTGTTCTGTTCATCGACCACATTTCCCGCCTGAAACGGGATATGGTCATCAAGAAATTCACCAAAGCGGCCCGCGCAAAAATCTGATCTGCCTGTCTACAAGCATTGGCAGATCAGGCGACAGGGCAGGGGGCGAGCATGGCACTGCGCATCATTTTCATGGGAACGCCGGAATTTTCCGTTCCCACCCTGCGCGCGCTGGTCGATGCGGGCCACAAGATCGCCGCCGTCTATACACAGCCGCCCCGGCCCGGTGGTCGTCGCGGGCTCGATCTCCAGAAATCGCCCGTGCATCAGGCCGCCGAACTGCTCGGTATTCCGGTTTTGACGCCGCTGAATTTCAAGGCCGAAGAAGACCGGGCGGAATTCAAGGCGTTCAACGCAGACGTGGCCGTCGTCGTCGCCTATGGCCTGCTGCTGCCTGAGGCCATTTTGAACGGCACCCGACTTGGCTGCTACAATGGCCATGCCTCGCTGTTGCCACGCTGGCGCGGTGCCGCCCCCATTCAGCGCGCCATCATGGCTGGAGATACCGAAACCGGCATGATGGTAATGCAGATGGAAAAGGGGTTGGATACTGGCCCCGTGGCTCTGACGGCAAAGGTTGCCATCGGTCCGAACATGACCGCTGGCGAATTGCATGACAGCCTGATGCTGGCGGGTGCGCGGCTGATGCGCGAAGCGATGCTGAAGCTGGAAGATAATGACTTGCCGCTGACACCGCAGGCGGAAGAGGGCGTTGTCTACGCCGCCAAGATCGACAAGGCCGAGACCCGCATCAATTTCTCCTGGTCCAGCCAGGATGTGCACAATCACATTCGCGGCCTTTCGCCCTTCCCCGGCGCATGGTTCGAAATGCAGATCGGCGGCAAGGCCGAACGCGTGAAGGTGCTGGAAACCGAATTGGCGAGCGGCATGGGCGAGGCGGGGTCCGTTCTGTACGGTGACCTGACCATCGCCTGCGGAAGTGGTGCGGTGCGGCTGGTGCGTCTGCAAAAGGCAGGCGGCAAGTCGATGTCTGCTCAGGATTTTCTGCGTGGCACTCCCGTTGCTGTCGGAACGAGGCTCGGCTGATGCCACGCTTCCGCATGACCGTCGAATATGATGGTTCACCCTATTTCGGCTGGCAGCGGCAGACCAATGGTCCGTCCGTGCAAGGTGCACTGGAAGCAGCCGTCCTGTCGCTGACAACGGAAGTCGTGAGCTTTCGCGGCGCGGGCCGTACTGATTCCGGCGTTCACGCCAAGGGGCAGGTCGTGCATGTCGATCTCACCCGCACCTGGGAGCCTTACAAGCTGCGCAACGCGTTGAATGCGCATCTGGCCATGGCGGGAGAGGCTGTCTCGGTTCTGGACGTGGAAGCAGTAACAGAGGATTTCGACGCCCGCTTTTCAGCGCTGCGCCGCCATTACCTCTACCGTATCATCTGCCGCAAATCGCGGCTGGCGCTGGAACACAAGCGAGCCTGGTGGGTGTCGAAAGACCTCGACCACGAGGCCATGCATGCGGCAGCCCAGACGCTGGTCGGTCGGCATGATTTCACCACCTTCCGCTCCGTTCACTGCCAGGCCAACAGCCCGGTCAGAACGCTCGACCGGCTGGATGTGACGCGCGACGGCGACCTGATCGAAATACGCGCGACGGCGCAAAGCTTTCTGCACAATCAGATCCGCTCCTTTGCCGGCACGCTGAAACTGGCCGGTGACGGCGGCATGACGGTTGAAGACGTGAAGGCAGCACTGGATGCGCGCGACCGCAAGGCCTGCGGCCCTGTCGCCCCGCCGGATGGCCTCTATTTCATGCAGGTGGATTATCCCGATATAATACCGCCACGGAAACCCAGACCGGAGACGACCAATGACGGTGACGATCTATCATAACCCCGCCTGCGGCACCTCGCGAAACACGCTTGCCATGATCCGTCAATCCGGCGAAGAACCTGTCATCATCGAATACCTGAAGACGCCGCCGTCGCGCGATGAGATCGTCTCTCTTGCAGAAAAGATCGGCGTTCCGCTGCGCAGCCTTCTGAGGGAAAAAGGCACGCCCTATGCGGAGCTTGGCCTTTCGGACGAGAGTTTGAGCGATGATGCCTTGCTGAATGCCATCGAAGCGCATCCTATCCTGCTAAACCGGCCTATCGTGGTGACGGACAAGGGCGCGCGTCTCTGCCGCCCTTCGGAACTGGTGCTGGACATTCTGGCCGATGGCAGCATCGGTAGGTTCACCAAGGAAGATGGCGAGGTTGTCTGAACGCTGATTTTTGCAGAAGCCAGGCGAAAGTAGGCGTGGCGGGTTTGGCTTACCCCCTCTGTCCTGCCGGACATCTCCCCCACAGGTGGGGAGATCGAATCGTGGCTAGCTCTCGCGCATCTTGAAGGCCGCGGATAAAGTGGGGAGCGTGCATCTAGCCAATCTCCCTCCTTGTGGGGGAGATGTCCGGCAGGACAGAGGGGGGTAAGCCAAACCCGACACCGCCTATAATGAAAAGATTCACACCCCAAGCGTCAGCTCGGATAGACGCCCAGAAAGCGTTGCAGCACTTCCGACAGGATCATGCCGGGAATGAGCAGCGTCATGACGAGTGCCGCGACCAACAGCGGCTGGTCCCGCACGAAGAATTTGACGATGCGGGAAAAGCTGAACACCAGCGCCAGCAGCAGCGAGAACCACAGGATCGCCACCAACCCCTGCAAGGAGGGAACCAGAAGTGCGATCAGGATCAGCGTGGCATAGGCATAGGAAAAAGGCAGCGATAGCCAGTTGGCGACGACCACGAGCGCCGGAAACTTTTGTCTTGCACCGAATGCCACCAGCAGAAATCCGATGAGGATCAGCGGCACCATCCAGCAGATGGCCTCGACCATCGCCAGCCGCAGGAAGAAGATGGCCCCGGTGCCGACACCCTTCGGCAGGACGGAAACATAGGCTTCATGCCACCAGTACCAGGACAGCGCCATGGACGGCAGGCACCAGAGCGCCGCATAAAACGACCGCCCCACGCCCCGATCCGTCAAATCCAGCAACCGCCCCCCGGCCGGATCGCCCAGAAACAGCAGCCACAGGCCTCTGACGTATAGGGTTATCTCGTTATACGACGGCATGGCTGAACCAGCGTTCGATGAAGACCTCGTAGATGCGGGTCAGCGTTTCCAAGTCCGCGACGGCGACGCGCTCGTCCACCATGTGCATGGTCTGGCCGACGAGACCGAATTCCACCACCGGGCAGTAATCCTTTATGAAACGGGCATCCGACGTGCCGCCTGTCGTTGATAGCTTCGGCTCCTTGCCGGTGACTTCTGCCACCGCACCCGAAAGCGAGGAGATGAGCGCGTTGTTGCGGGTCAGAAAGACGTGGGATGGGCGGTCGGCCCAGATGATGTCGTAGTTGACCGGCGAGCGATCCGGGCGCAGCACGCCGTCGGCGGCAGCCTCATCCAGACGGCGGATGATTTCGGCGCGTAGTGTCTCTGCCGTCCATGTATCGTTGAAACGGATGTTGAAGGCAGCCGTCGCCTTGGACGGGATGACGTTGGTGGCAGCATTGCCGGTGTCGATGGTGGTGACTTCGAGGTTGGATGGCTGGAAATTATCCGTGCCGGCATCGAAGGGCGGGTCCATCAGCGCCTGGGTCAATTGCAGCATGCCGCGAAGCGGATTGTCGGCGAGATGTGGATAGGCCGCGTGGCCCTGAACGCCATGGACGACGAGTCGGCCCGAGAGCGAGCCGCGGCGACCGATCTTGATCATGTCACCCAGCTGATCCGGGTTGGTGGGTTCCCCCACCACGCAGGCGTCCCATGTCTCGCCCTTGGCGGTCGCCCATTCCAGAAGCTTGGAGGTGCCGTTGATCGATGGTCCCTCTTCATCGCCGGTGATGAGGAAGGAGACGGAGCCCTGGGGTTTCCCGTGTTTTTCGATATGGCGGGCGATGGCCGCGACGAAGCAGGCGATGCCGCCCTTCATATCGACCGCACCGCGCCCGAACATCTCACCATCTGCAATTTCTGCGGCAAAAGGCGGGTGGGTCCAGGCGGTCTCATCACCCACGGGCACGACATCGGTGTGACCCGCAAACATCAGATGAGGGCCTTTGTCACCAAGCCGTGCATAGAGATTTTCGACGTCAGGCGTTCCCTCTTCCGTCGCCGTGACGCGTTCCACCGCAAAGCCTAGTGGGCTCAGCAGCGTGTCGAGCAGCGTAAGCGCTCCACCTTCCGCTGGTGTCACCGACGGGCAACGGATGAGGGCAGCGAGATTGGCGACGGGATCGGTGGCGTTCATGGGTCAGTCTACTTCTATCAGTCGCGCAGCAACTCATTGATGCCGGTCTTGGAGCGGGTCTTCTCATCGACAGTCTTGACGATAACGGCGCAATAGAGGCTCGGGCCCATCTCGCCATTGGGGAACGGCTTGCCCGGCATGGTGCCAGCAACGACGACCGAGTAAGGCGGCACTTCGCCATAGGTGATTGAGCCGGTGGCGCGATCCACGATCTTGGTGGACTTGCCGATGAACACGCCCATGCCGAGAACCGCACCTTCGCGAATGATGCAGCCCTCGACGACTTCCGAACGTGCGCCGATGAAACAATTGTCTTCGATGATGGTCGGACCGGCCTGAAGTGGTTCCAGAACACCGCCGATTCCGACGCCGCCGGACAGGTGCACGTTCTTGCCGATCTGCGCGCAGGAGCCGACGGTTGCCCATGTATCGACCATGGTGGCTTCATCGACGTAGGCACCGAGATTGACGAAGGACGGCATCAGGACGACGTTCTTAGCCACATAGGCAGAGCGGCGCACGACCGCATTCGGCACCGCGCGAAAACCTGCGGCGCGGAACTGGTTTTCGCCCCAGTTCTCGAACTTGGACGGCACCTTGTCCCACCAGGTGGATTCGCCGGGGCCGCCGGTGACGATCTCCATGTCGTTGAGACGGAAGGAGAGCAGAACGGCCTTTTTCAGCCACTGGTTCACGGTCCAGTGTCCATCGGCCTGTTTTTCGGCAACGCGCACCTGGCCAGCATCGAGCAGGTTCAGCGCAGTTTCAACGGCATCACGAATTTCGCCTTTGGTCGATATGTTGACGCCGTCGCGGTTGTCGAATGCGGTTTCGATGATTGTTTCAAGGGAGCCGAGATCCGAGATGCTCATGAGAATTCCTTAAACTTCGCTGACTATCGTCACATACAGGGAAATATCCGCACCGCTGGCCGGACATGGTCAATTGCTCTAAGCGAGTGTTTCAAGGGCGTCAATGTGATTTGGCGCGGGCAGACGAAAGGCATGGACATGGCAAAACTGAAAAATGGCAAGTTGCGGCGCAAGGACGGCGTGTGGGACCCTTTGAAATCCAGTTCGGATGACAAGCAGCGCGCGGAAGGTCTGCCGAAAACCCCGCAATCGGCCTCGCCCTCTTATCGTTTGGCCTATGCCGATACCGATTTCCTGTGCCGCGAAGAGTTGCGCCCCATCCGGCTGCAGCTGGAACTGATGAAGCCGGAAATGATCCTGACCGAGCGCGGCATCAAATCCACCGTCGTGTTGTTTGGCGGTGCGCGCATTCCCGAACCGGGCGGCAAGGCCTGGGCAGCGCGCAACGAAACGCAGAGGAAGAACCTGGAAGCTGCCTCGGTTTATTATGACGAGGCCCGCAAATTCGCCAAGCTCTGCGCCGGTGAATCTGAAAAGCACAATCACCGCGAATATGTCGTGATGACAGGTGGCGGACCCGGCGTGATGGAGGCGGGCAATCGCGGTGCATCGGAAGCCGGTGCCCCGTCAATCGGCCTCAACATTCTGCTGCCGCACGAGCAGGCACCCAACCCGCATGTGACGCCGGAACTCAGCTTCAACTTCCACTATTTCGCCATCCGCAAGATGCATTTTCTGATGCGCGCCAAGGCGGTCGTGGTGTTTCCCGGCGGCTTCGGTACCATGGATGAGCTGTTTGAAACGCTGACGCTGATCCAGACCAAGCGCATGGCACCCATCCCGCTCATCCTGTTCGGTGAAGCCTTCTGGCGCTCGATCATCAATTTCGAAGCGCTGGCTGATTTCGGAACGATTGCGCCCGATGATATGGAGCTGCTGCATTTCTGCGAAACCGCTGAGGATGCGTGGAAGGTTGTTGCGGATTTTTATGAGCTTTGAGCCTTCGAAGGCCCGCACGACGCCCACCAACTCGTCATCCTCGGCCTTGTGCCGAGGATCTAACGAACCACAACATCAAACGTGATTAGACCCTCGGGACAAGCCCGAGGGTGACGAAGGAGAGGGGCGCACCGTCAAATCCGCGCAAATCGCTCCGTCAACAGCGCGAAGAAACCATCCGCATCCACATCGCGCATGACACGGGCATTCGGTTCGCGGCCCGTGACCTTCCACCAGTCGACAACCGTCATGCCGATGGTGAGTTCGGAATTCACCTCGATCTCGACGTTGCAATCGCGGCCATCGAAGAGTTCCGGCTTGATGAGATAGGCGATTACGGTTGGGTCATGCAGCGGACCGCCGTCGGAGCCGTATTTTTCCACGTCGAAACGCTCGAAAAACTCCAGCATCTCCGCCATGGCAATCGCGGGGCGGGTGCCGATATCGCGGATGGCGGCAACGCGGGCCTTGGTGGTCAAAAGCTTGTGCGTCACATCGAGTGGCATCATGACCAGCGGGATGCCGGAGCGGAACACGATGTCGGCGGCCTGCGGATCGACATAGATGTTGAATTCGGCGGCGGGCGTGATGTTGCCGCCCTCGAAGAAACCGCCGCCCATCAGCACCAGTTCTTTCACGCGCGGCGCAATATCTGGTGCCTTCTGCAAGGCGGTGGCGATGTTTGTCAGTGCGCCCAAGGTGCAGAGCGTGATGGTACCTTCCGGCTCGCGGCGGATCGTCTCGATAATGAAGTCGATGGCGTTTTGCGATTGTGCCTCAAGTACCGGCTCCGGCAAGGTCGGGCCGTCCAGCCCAGTGCTGCCGTGAACGTGCTCGGCGGTAATCGGCGCGCGGACCAGCGGGCGCTCGCAGCCTTCATAGACAGGGATTTCGGTGCGGTCGCACAGTTCCAGCATGATGCGAATGTTGCGGCTGGTCAGCTTCAGCGGCACGTTGCCCGCAACGGCACACAGACCGATAACTTCGATTTCATCCGGGCTCGCCAAGGCCAGCATGATGGCGGCGGCGTCGTCCTGCCCTGGATCGGTGTCGATGATGATTTTTCTGCGCTCGGCCATGATTGTCCTGTTTTTAAATGACACGCCTTTTCAAGCCTGTTTCGGAGCCTTGTCAAGCACGCGGCGGTTCAGACTTTTCGCGTCGTGCCGTTCTTGCGTTGCAAACCGCATATTCCCATATGAAGGCATGCCGCCGTAAACGGGGCACAGGATCGTCGCTTGGGTACAAGGACTGAACAGATGAGTCGCATGACACCTTTCACGCACCCGCTGATGCTGGGTTTCGATGCCATGGAAAAAACGCTGGAGCGCATGGCAAAGGCGAATGATGGTTATCCCCCCTACAATATCGAACGCCTCGCAGCCGAGGGAAGCAGCCCGGAACGCCTGCGTATCACCATTGCGGTGGCGGGATTTTCCGAAGACGATCTGGAGGTGACGACGGCTGACAATCAGCTCGTGATCCGTGGACGCCAGCAGGAACAGGATGCGAAGGACTACCTTTATCGCGGTATTGCCGCGCGGCAGTTCCAACGGGTTTTCGTGCTCGCGGATGGCATGCAGGTCAATGATGCGCGTCTGCGCAACGGGTTACTGTCCATCGATCTGACGCGCCCTGAAATCTCCAACGTGGTGAAGAAAATTAACATTTCCGTCTCACAGTAGGATTCTGACGCCAAACGATTCATCACGTCGCTGCGTCTTAAGAATGTGGAGGCTGAAATATGCTCTTGAAAGAAGCGCACGCGCGTTTGACCAAGTCACAGCTGGCTCATATCGGGGCAGGCGAAGTCGGATACATCAGAAAAATGCGTGCCGAAGAAGTGAACCGTTGTTTTCCCGAGGCACCCAATATCGATCCCGGCCTTGATCTCTGGGCGCTGTTCGGCGCGGATGGTACGCCGATCCTTCTGACCGACAACCGCTCCAGCACCTTCTTCAAGGCCGCCGAAGACGAGCTTCGCACCATCAGCGTGCACTGAAAGTTTTTCAATAGATCATGTCTAGGCGCCCTCGGGCGCCTCTTGCGTTTGCCTTACATAACGTCTTCGGGCGGTCTGCCGGGGCGGGGGTGATAACGCGGAAAGGTCCAGCCGAAGATCAGTGCACCGCTTCTGATCGCGAATGCCGTGAGAACCCCAGCGGCGGACGCGGCCAAAAGCGGCAGGCCTATGGCATGGGCGGCTGTGAAAACGCAGGCTCCTGCCAAAGCGCAGCTGATATAAACCTCTGGCCGCAGCAAAACGGATGGCTCACCGGCCAATATGTCACGAAGAACGCCGCCGAATGTTGCGGTCAAGGTGCCCGTCACGATCGCCACGGTGGGTGATCCGCTAGCTGCAAGTCCTTTTGCGGCGCCCATGACGCAATAGGCCGAGAGACCGATAGCGTCGAGCCAGATCAGCAGCTTGTACCGCGATTCCATCAGGTGTGCAGTCAGGTAGACCAACGCCGCGATAACGACACAGACGAGAATATAGGTCGGGTTGACCACCCAGAAGACCGGCGCGCGGCCCAACACCAGATCTCGCAGCGTACCGCCGCCAATGCCGGTGACGGCGGCAAAAAACAGAAATCCGATAAGGTCCAGCTGTTTGCGCGAGGCGGCAAGTGCGCCGGTTGCGGCAAAAACGGCAACGCCCGCATAATCGAGAAAGGCCAGAAGGGTCATAGGCAGGCGCTCCTCAAATATGTGGCGCAGGGTCAGTGTCACGCAAGGGACGGGATGTATGCTTCGTCGCCGGATCGAATAGCGACTTGGCCGATGCTGTCGCATCCATAGCCCAAACAGACCTAAAGGAAAATGCCGTGAAACGCCTTCTCTTCGTAACGCTTCAAGCGCTGGTACTTCTGGTCGTTCCGGTTGCGGCATTGGCGCAGCAGGAACTCGTCAGCGATCCCGAAATTTACGAGAAAGACCATTTTCGCCAGGAATGCAAAGTGGCGGAATTCGGCGAGGGTTTCGTGACCCGGCTTGACATCAACAATGACGGTCTGGTGGATGCCGTGACCAACCGCGGCGAACTGACCTGCGATGGTGAAAAAGCGCGCGCCTGCAACGACGATGGCTGCCCCTATAATTTCTACGTGCAGGTCAAGGAAGGCGGTTATCTGATGATCGCCACCGCCACCATCTATAGCTATGATTTCGTCCAGCGTTTCGGCAACATGGTCTTCGTGCTTAAAATGCATCCGCGATATTGCGAGCGGACGGACAGCGAGCCTTGCGAAATGACGGTGCGCGTTCGCGGCACGAACTTCGTCACCATATCCCGCAAATAGGCGGCGCCTATTTATCGTGTGGTTTTGATCGCAACGCCTTGATTGTATCGGCGTCGCAGCGAAGGCGGCATGAACAGGCTGGCAAGTGCGACCACAAAGACCAGCAGGCTGACGCAGGCCAGCGCAATCGTGGCATAGGTGGTCGCAAGAACAGCGCCGCAGACCGCGCCTGCAACCATGCCGATCCAGGGCACCATCTGGATCGTCCAGTCTAGTTTGCGTTCGCCCAGAATGAACCGTCCGATGCCGCGTCCGAAACGGGAGAGCGCACCTGTGACATAGGTCAGGCCAATGGGCAGGCCTTCGATATGTTCGACGGCGGCGTTGATCATGCCCATGGCAAACACGACCAGATAGAACTGGGTCAGCTTCATATCCTGCGTTTGCAGAAGAGCGGCGGCGGCGAGCAACAGGCCGACGCAGCACAGAACCGTAAACACACGTCTTTGCGACTTGTAGGCGACCACGATGCCGCCCGCATTGCCAGCGACGAAGGTGACAATGGCCAGCAGCAAAATGCTGGCATGCGCGTAGTCTCCAGCCTGAAGCGACAATGCCGCGCGGGTGGTGTTGCCCGTCATGAACGACACGAAATCCCCAGACATCGTTAGGCCGATCGCATCCGTCATTCCGGCGATGAAGGAAAGGGCAGCCACCAGCGCGATGCCGGTTGCCGTGCGCCTTGCGCGGATGATCTGTCGCCGTCTCTGTCTGGTCATGGAAATCTCGCGATCCGCGGTCCGGTATGGTTCAGAAAGGGTAGGCTCACAAGATTTCAACCTCGTTAAACGGAGTGTCGGCCAAGCCATATGGCTATGCGACAGCCGGGATGATATCAGGCATTGCAAATGCAACGGGATGATTGGGCCTATGGCTGAAACCCCTCGGGTTCAGGAAAAATCGCTACATGACCGCATCATCGGTGATGTCGAGGGCCGAATTCTATCTGGCGAATGGGCGCCCGGTCATCGTATCCCGTTTGAGCATGAGTTGACGCAGGACTATGCCTGTTCGCGCATGACGGTGAACAAGGCATTGGGCGAGCTTGTGAAAAAAGGGCTGATCGAGCGCCGTCGCCGATCAGGTAGCTTCGTCACCCAGCCGCACGCGCAATCCGCAGTTCTGGAAATTCACGATATCCAGCGCGAGGTACAGGCGCTTGGTCTCGTCTACGCCTATCGGCTGGATAATCGGGAGCTGAGAAAATCGACTGCGGCGGATCGAAAGGCATTGGAGGTCAAGGCAGGGGCCCCGGTATTGGCTTTGGCGTGTCGTCATTTTACCGGCGAAGTGCCCTTTTGCCTTGAGGAACGCGTCATCAATGTTGCATCCGTGCCGGAAGCACGCAATGCGGACTTCTCCACCATCGGGCCGGGCTCATGGTTGTTGAAAATGGTGCCTTGGAGTGCTGCGGAACACCGCATTCGTGCTGTTTCCGCCGACCGCAGGGTGGCCGAAGCCCTGGCAATACCCACGGGAACCGCCTGTCTGGTCATCGAGCGACGGACATGGAATGGCCAGACCTACATCACCCATGTCACCGTAACATACCCCGGCGACCGCCACGAATTGGTCGCGCAATTCATGCCATCACAACAAATGTGAACGCCTCAGTGAGGCTCTTTTCGTAAAAGAAGAGTTTACACCGCAGGTTTTAGCAATGTATTAGTTGCCAATCGCACTCCACTTTGTTAGCGGCTTTCGGAGAAGGCCACTTTGCCAAGGTTTGGGTTGCAGGCTCTGGCCAAAGAAGATCGGCGCATTGTTACGGACATCCGGGAATATCATGATGGCATCTGAAAAATTGACCCTTTCGTCAAACCTAACGGCTGCGCCGAGCAGACGGCGCGCATCTGCTGCCCTCGTGCTGTCTGTCGTCGCCTGCCTCTATGCCGGATCAACGGTAGCGCAGACCACGGCACCCGCCCCAGCCAGTGAGCCAGCGCCCGCAGGTCAGACGGCAACGCCGCCTGCCCCATCACAGGCTCAAGAGCCCGCCGCCTCCGCGCCTGCGACGGAAAATTCGGCGCCGCAGACCCCCGCAGCACCGGCACAACCATCTCAGCCAGCGGCACCTTCAGCGCCCACGGCACAGCAGCCAGCCTCTGGTACGGTAGATCAGCCACTTGTTCAGCCCACCATTGCGGACCAGGCCCCACAGACGCCTGCCACGCCTGAGCAGCGCACCGACATCCCGCATAACCTGTCCCCCTGGGGCATGTTCATGGCCGCCGACTGGGTGGTGAAAAGTGTCATGATCGGGCTGGCGATTGCCTCGTTGATCACCTGGACGGTCTGGGTTGCGAAAACCATCGAACTGGCGGGCGCGCGCATTCGCGCCAAGTCCACGCTCAAAATCGTTCACAAGGCCAAGACCTTGTCGGAAGCCACTGATGCCGTGGAAAAGAAGGGTGGCCCGAGCGCGCTCATGTTGCGCATGGCGACCCACGAAATGCAGCTGTCGGACGCCGTGGTGGAGCACACGGACGGCGGCGGCATCAAGGAGCGTGTGTCCTCCGTTCTCGGTCGTATCGAGACCCATGCGGGCCGCCGCATGTCGCGCGGCACCGGAATTCTGGCGACCATCGGTTCCGTATCGCCTTTCGTCGGCCTCTTCGGCACGGTCTGGGGCATCATGAACTCGTTCATCAGCATCTCGGAATCGCAGACGACCAATCTTGCCGTCGTCGCACCTGGCATTGCCGAAGCACTGCTGGCAACCGCCATCGGTCTTGTTGCCGCCATTCCAGCGGTGGTGATCTACAACGTGTTTGCGCGCTCGATAACCGGTTATCGCCATCTGCTGGCCGATGTCGCCGCTGGTGTCGAACGCCTCGTCAGCCGCGACCTCGACTTCCGCCGCATTCCGCCCGGCAATGCCGCCAAGCCTGCCGTTTCGCTCGTGGGACGCTGATCATGGCTGGCGGCATTCGTGAAAGCGGTGGAGACGACCTCTCCGAAAACCATGAGATCAACGTGACGCCTTTCATCGACGTGATGCTGGTGTTGCTGATCATCTTCATGGTCGCGGCCCCGCTGGCGACGGTGGATGTGAATGTCGATCTGCCCGCCTCTTCGGCCAAGCCTGCGGAGCGCCCGGACGAGCCGCTGTATCTGACGGTCAAGGACGACCTGTCGCTCAATCTTGGCAACGACGCCGTGGCGCGCGAGGCGCTGACCGCAAGCCTTGATGCGCGAACCGGCGGCAACAAGGATACCCGTATTTTCCTGCGGGCCGACAAGGCTGTCGATTACGGGCATTTCATGGAAATCATGAACATGTTGCGCGATAGCGGTTATCTGAAGATCGCGCTTGTAGGCCTTGAGAATGCTGCGGCTGCAACGCAGCCTGCACCGCCTGCTCCCGGCACTCCTACACCCGCCGGAGCCACGCCATGAGTGCCACGTCTTTTCCCCGTTCCGGACGCTCCCGGCTGGGAGAAGTGGCACTTTGGACAGCGGCTGGTCTGCTGACATTGTCCGTGCATGCGGGCGCTGCCTATTATCTTCTACAGGAGCAACCTGAGCCCGATGCCGATGGTGGACCGCCAGCGGCGATCATGATCGAGCTTGCGGCTCTTCCAGAAGCTGTCGAAACCGAGGAGACGGTGGAGGCAAACGATATGGAAGACGCGCAGGAGGTGCAAAGCGAGGTTCCTGAAAAGGTGGAAGACGTTCCGCCAGAGGAGGTACCCCAGCCTCAGCCGCAGCCCGAACCCGTTGTCGAGGAAACGCCGCCTGAACCGGAACCGATGCCCGAACCACCACAGGAAGTGACGGAGCCTCTGCCGCAAGAGGTGCCCGAACCTGTGGAAGAAATCGACCCCATTCAGCAAGAGCAGATGGCCGCCCTCGAAAATGTCGAGGTGCCGTTGCCTGTCATGCGTCCACCACCGGCTCCGGTCGAGAAAAAGGTGGAAAAGAAGAAAGAACCTGAGAAGAAGAAGGTGGAGCGAAAGCAGACAGCCGCGCCGCCACCATCCGCTGCGAAGGAAACCGCCAAGGTCGAAACGACGCAGTCGAACCGCACGGCGGCCTCACGGACAAGTTCCGGTTTGTTTTCGTCTTCCATGACGCCTGCGAAATGGCAGTCAAGAGTCGTTGCCCAGATCAGACGCAAGAAACCTCGGGAACTCCCTGCTTCGGGCGTGAGGGTTTCCGTTTCTTTCAAGGTGAGCGAATCCGGGACTTTGAGCGGGGTCAGGCTGCTTGGTTCGACGGGGGATGCGTCACTCGATCAGCAGATCGTAGCCTGGGTCGAGCGCGCTTCGCCGGTCGCCGAGCCACCGCCGGATGTGAACCGAAATGTGACGCTTCCCATCACAATCAAATAGAACGTGTCGCGGTCGTCTAAAAAAGATTTCGCTTCGCCGCTGCTCGCGCTATGGCTGGATTTTACCCACCGCAGGTCGAGCCAGTCATGAAATTCAGCATTGCGCAGGCGGAAGAATTCGTTTCTTCCATTTTTGAAAAGAACGGCGTTTTGCCGGAGAATGCGCGCTCCGTTGCGCGTGCGCTCATTGCGGCAGAAGCCGCAGGGCAGGGCGGCCATGGCATTCGCCGATTGTCCGCATATATCAGCCAGTTGCGCATCGGCAAGATCGACGGTCAGGCGAAGCCCGCCGCATCACAGCCGCGTCCTGCGGTTCTCAGCGTCGATGCCGGTCATGGCTACGCTTATCCGGCTATCGATATGGTTGTTGAGCGGCTGCCAGCCATTGCCCGCAGTCAAGGTATTGCGCTGGGGGTCATCGGCAGATCGCATCATGCGGGCGTGATGGCGTTGACGGTCGAGCGTTTTGCAGACCAGGGTCTTGTCGCCTTCATGGTTGCGAATGCACCGGCATCCATGGCGCCGTGGGGCGGAATAAAGCCGCTCTATGGTACCAATCCCATCGCGTTTGCAGCGCCTGTTGAGGGCGCCGATCCGCTCGTCATCGATCTGGCACTTTCCAAGGTCGCACGGGGACGAATCATGGCGGCGCGGCAGAAGGGTGAGACGATACCCGATGATTGGGCGCTTGATTCCAGCGGGCGCCCGACGACCGACCCCGATGAAGCGATTAAGGGCACGATGTCGCCTGCGGGCGATGCCAAGGGTGCCGCCCTTGCCTTGATGGTGGAGGTCATGGCCGCAGGGCTGACCGGTGGCAATTTCGGTTTTCAAGCATCATCGCTGCTAGATGATACCGGGACTGCGCCATCGCTTGGACATACCATCATCGCCATCGACCCGACGATTGCGGGTGATCATATCTTTGCCAAGCGACTTGCCTTGATGGCCGCCGAGATCGAGGGACAGGAAAATGCGCGTTTGCCGGGACGAAGAAGCCAGGGCATTCGAAAGCAGTCACTGGAAAATGGCATCGTCATCGACGACGATATCATGGCCGAGATACGAACCCTGTGATCACCGCCGGGCACTGATGTGCTGCCGAAGCAACTCGACGAAGGCAGTGCCCGCTGTCTCCAGCGCGCCGCTGTTGTCGATCGTGACGACATCGAAATCACCACGGACATCGAGTGAACTGCGTTGCAGCCTGCGAAGAATGTCGTCACGGCTTTCTCTACCGCGACCCTCAAGCCGCGCGGCCAAAACATCAGGGGTGGCGACGATATTGACGACTGTCAAACTGGGAAAAACGGCCTTGAAATGTCCCAGCGCAGAGCGTGAACCGTTGGCTATAACGATGTTACCTGCGGCGAGCTTGTTCTGCACCGATGCTGGAATACCGTAACTGAGACCATGAGCCTGCCACGACACGCAGAGTTCGCCCTCCGCGAGACGACGCGCAAACGTCTCGTCACTGACGGCGTCATGGTTTTCCCCTCCCGCATCGCTGTTTCGGGTTATGACGCGGCGGACGAAATGGACGTCGTCACGATCGCGAAACCGGCTTGCGGCGAAGTCCATGATCGTATCTTTCCCCGCGCCGCTCGGTCCCACGACCACGATCATCACGCCGGAGCGCGGAGAAAGACGAGTGGAAGTCGGAGCAGGATCGCTCATGCCACGCGCCTGCCCTGTCGCCACACGGAACGAACCACGGGCACGCCATCATCACGTTGGACGCGCACGAGATCGGCTCGCAGACCGGACGCGATGCGACCGCGATCGGCAAGCCCCACCGTACGGGCCGGTGTCGCTGTCACCATGGAAAGCGCCCTTGGAAGAGTCATGCCTTCAACCTGATCCGCCAGAAGGAAGGGCGCATGAAGGAGACTGAACGGGACATAATCGGACGACAACACGTCGAGAACGCCGATCTCCGCGAGATCTCGCGCGGCGATGTTGCCAGAATGGGATTTGCCCCGGACGATATTCGGCGCACCCATCAAAACACTCATGCCTGCATCGTGTGATGCCTTGGCGGCTTCGACGCTGGTGGGAAACTCGGCCAGCTTCACACCGTGACCGATGGCCTCATCGACATGCGCCAGCGTAGCATCGTCGTGACTGGCAATGGTTATGCCGCGTGCCAGGCACTGCGCGGAGAGGTAATCGCGATGCTTGGTGGAGTATTTTGTCGACGCCGCAACGCGGCGATCTACGAAAGCCTTGAAGACCTCGTCGCTAAGGCCACGTTTCTTTTGATAGAAAACGACATACTGATCCATGGTCTGGAACTGCCGTTGGCCCGGTGAATGGTCCATCAGCGAAATCAGCTTGACTTGCGGATCGCTCTCGAAGTCTTCGAAATGATCCAGCACATCGGCAGACGCGACTTCGCAGCGAAGATGCAGAAGATGATCGGCCCGCAGACGATTTTCGCTCTGGGCCTGTTCGATCGCATCCGCCATGTCGCGCATTTCGCCACGGGCAAAGCCGCCATCCTCATCCGAGCCGAGCCTTAGGCAATCGAAGACTGTGGTGATGCCTGACGATGCCACCTGCGCATCATGCGCCTGAATGGCGGCAATCTTGTTCCACGTCACGCCGGGACGGGGAGAATAGTGCTGCTCGAGGTGGTCGGTATGGAGTTCCACCAGTCCGGCGATGAGGTAATCGCCTTCGAAGTCCTCGCCCGTAGGGGATGCGCCTTCGCTGATATCGGCAATCACGCCATCGCGGATCAAAACCGAGCCTTCGATGATCTCGTCTTCTAGGACGATGCGGGCGTTGGAGAATACCTGTTCGGTCATGCTATCGCTTCTTTCGTATCATCTGCGTTCGGCGCTGCGAGTGGCAACCACGTGTGAGCGATGAAGGGCTCGCCACGCGCTTTTTCAATGAACAGGCCAAGCCCGGAAATGGTGAGTGGACGATCCGTAAAGTCGGTAAACTCCGCCCTTAGAACCGTCGACATATCGTCCCGATCGGCAGCATCCACCGGCCCGGTCAGCGTCATATGAAAACGAAAATCATCCATGACATGCGGATAGCCCCACAGGGAAAGGTTCTGCCGCTGGCTTTCCGTGAGGTTTTGCGGCCTGCGACGGGCGATGTCGCTGTCGGACAATGGCGCACGGAAAGGATCGAAGTAATCCACGACGTCAGCTGCAAAATCCTGAAGCGGCTGGTAGGGCGCTTGCGGCACCAGCGCGAAGAACGGCCCCAGAGAACCGACCACCAGTTTGGGAATGTCGAAGGCATGCCGTGTCGCGGCAAAAGCGTGAAGGGCGGCCAGAAGATCGGCTTCGCGGCGCTTTTCGGAAAGCTCGAAGGGTGCTTTCAGCGTGGCGTGGAAACCGTACCGACGTGGCTCGGCGGTGATATCCGCATAGGCCTCGTGTTCATTATGGGTCGCACCGGAAAACGCGTTGCGCCCCAGCCATCGCGATGCCTTTTCGGTAAGGGCATCATGTTCGGCGGGTGTAAAATAGATGGCGTAGCGCACGTTGGTCGCACTTTCGGTATCAAGGATCAGGATAGCATCTGGAATGACTCGCCCTGGCGAAGCAAGGCCGCAGGAGCGAATTAGAGCCTCTACGTGACGGAATGATGATAGAGCCGAAAAACTCCGCATGGCGGATGCGTTTTAGGCTGAGGTGGCCAGCTTGCTGGATGGTCTCCGAAATCGAGATGAAACTTCTTCAAACATTGTGCGTTAGTCTTGCAAGTATTCACGGATGCAAGGAGCAAAAGCTCATGGAAATCGGAATTCTCGTCGCACTGTTTTTTACAGTATTTGCCGCATCCAGCGTAGGTTGCGCCTATTGGTTCGGCGAACATCGCAATTTCTGAATTCAATCACGGCACAGTAATTTCACTGCGCCGAAGCGTTTGAATGTATTGCAGATAAAATAATAAAAGCGCCGCAAGTTTTACACTGCGGCGCTTTTTGATTAAGCGCAATATCAATGCGCGGCGGACATATCGCCCAGCACTTCCTTGGAAGCGACAGTAGAATCCGCATTCAGCTTGTAGACCATGGGAACACCGGTCGCGAGGTTGAGCTTGAGGATTTCTTCTTTGCTCAACTTATCCAGGACCATAACCAGCGAGCGAAGGGAATTGCCGTGGGCGGCAACCAGAACCTTTTCGCCACGAAGCACGCGCGGCAGGATTTCCGTCAGGTAATAGGGCCAGACGCGGGCACCGGTGTCGCGCAGGCTTTCGCCACCCGGAGGTGGAATGTCGTAGGAACGGCGCCAGATATGGACCTGGTCTTCGCCCCATTTTTCACGCGCATCATCCTTGTTCAGACCGGACAGATCGCCGTAGTCGCGTTCGTTCAGCGCTTCATCCCGAATGGTCTGGAGGTCAGGCTGGCCGACATTGTCGAGCACCATCTGGCAGGTTCTCTGGGCGCGAATGAGCGACGAGGTGTAGGCGATATCGAATTTGATGCCGTAATCGGCGAGCGCCTTGCCGCCAGCATTGGCTTCCTGAACGCCAAGCTCCGTCAGATCAGGGTCGCGCCAGCCGGTGAAGAGGTTCTTGAGGTTCCAGTCACTTTGGCCGTGACGAACGAGGACGAGGGTTCCGCTCATATCAATTGCTCTCCGAGTTGATTATTGGTCTTTCGCCAGGCCGAGAACGTCCAGCATGGAATAAAGGCCGGGCTTCTGCCCATGGGCCCAGATGGCAGCAGCGATGGCGCCGCGCCCGAAAATCGTACGATCTGCCGCATGGTGGGTAAGCGTGACCTGCTCTCCCTCTGCGGCAAAAATAACCGAGTGGTCGCCGACGACCGAACCGCCGCGCAATGTCGCAAAGCCGATCGTCCCGCTTTCACGAGGGCCGGTATGGCCATCACGCACGCGTACGGACTTGGATGCGAGATCGATATCCCTGCCTTTCGCAGCCGCCTGGCCCAGAAGCAGGGCTGTACCGGAGGGGGCATCGACCTTGTGCTTGTGGTGCATTTCGAGAATTTCGATATCCCAGCCATTGGCGTCCAGCGCTTTTGCCGCCTGCTGCGTGAGAACGCTGAGCAGGTTGACGCCGAGGCTCATATTGCCGGATTTGACGACGCGGGCGTGGCGGGCCGCTGCTTCGAACTTCTCCTCATCCGCGACCGAGCATCCCGTGGTGCCGATGACATGGACAATGCGGGCCTGCGCGGCGAGACCCGCGAAGGCAACGCTGCCACCGGGCGAGGTGAAGTCGATGACACCTTCGGCGTGAACGAAAGCCTCGAGCGCATCGCTTGTTACTGCAACGTCGATAGGACCAAGACCGGAAATCTCACCGGCATCACGACCGATAAAGGGTGAGCCTTCGCGCTCGACGGCGGCATGAAGCTGGACACCCGGCGTTTCGTGGATCAGACGGATCAGGGTTTGACCCATCCGTCCAGCCGCGCCGACCACCACCAGTTTCATGCCATTGCCGCTCATGCTACCCTACCTGTACATTTTGTTCAAAGACCACGAACGCCCGTCGCCTGAAGATTATTGAGGCGAGCGTAAAGACCATCTTCCTGACGCGCAAGCGTCTCGTGAACGCCTTCTTCCACCACCAGTCCTTCGTTCATCACCACGATCTTGTCGGCCTTGACCACGGTCGACAGACGGTGCGCAATCACAATGACCGTGCGACCCGTCATGGCGGTATCGAGTGCTTTTTGCACGACGGCTTCCGATTCCGTGTCGAGCGCGGATGTCGCTTCATCCAGCAACAGGATCGGCGCATTGCGGACCAAAGCGCGGGCGATGGACAGACGCTGGCGTTGACCGCCGGAAAGCGTCATGCCGTTTTCGCCGACCGCCGTTTCGTAACCCTGTGGCTGCGAGAGAATGAAATCATGCGCAAAGGCCAGCCGTGCTGCCTCTTCGATCTCCGCATCCGTCGCCTCGGGCCTACCGTAGCGGATGTTGTCGCGGATCGTTCCTTCGAAGAGGTAGGGCTGCTGCGAGACGTAAGCGAGGTTCTGGCGAACGGACATCGTCGTGACATCGGCGATATCTTGGCCATCGATCAGGATCGCACCAGCGTTTGGATCGTAAAAGCGCGGAATGAGGTTGATGATCGTTGATTTTCCGGCACCGGATGGACCCACAAGAGCGGTCGTCTTGCCGCCCTCTGCAATGAAACTCACGCCACGCAGGATTGGGCCGCCGTCCTTGTACGAGAAGACGACGTCACGCAATTCCACCGTCGCATTCGAAATCTTCAACGGTTGCGCATCGGGCTTCTGGCGTTGCACCGGTTCCATATCGAGAATGTCGTAGATCATCTGTGCGTTGACGACAGCGCGTTCCAGCGAAATCTGAACGCGTGCAAGACGGCGTGCCGGATCATAGGCAAGAAGAAGAGCCGTCACGAAGGCAAAGAAAGCGCCCGGAGGGACATTGTCATAGATCGCGCGGTACGCTGCGTAGGCAAGAACACCTGACACCGCAAGACCGGCGAGGGTTTCGGTCAAGGGCGCGCTTTTTTCGGTCAGCCGTGCGATGCGGTTGGCGCGAGATTCGGCGGAATCGATGACGGCGTCAACTCTGGCCTCTAGCTGCTTTTCCATCGTGAAGGCTTTGACGATGGCAATGCCCTGCAGCGTTTCCTGCATGGCACCCAAAACGCGGCTGTTGAGGATAACGGCATCGCGCGTTGCGCTACGAAGTCGCTTGGAGATGTAGCGTAGTCCCAGCACGAGCGGCGGGGCGATGAAGACAATAACGATGGAAAGGATTGGATCTTTTATGATCATCACGCAGACCAACGCGATGAAGGTGAGCAGATCGCGCGCAACCGTCGTCACTGTCAGATTCATGACATCGCGAATGCCGCCGATATTTTGACTGACCTGGGCTGCCAAGTGCGCGGAACGAGACTCGCTCAGATATCCAACCGACAATGTCATCAGGTGGGAATAGAGCCGCTTCTGATAGCGCGCGACAATATTGTTGCCGATCTTTGAGAGGGCTACGGACTGGCCGTAAGTCGCTATTCCGCGGATGAAAAATGCGGCGAAGATGGACGCGCAGATGATCCAGACAAGATCGGCCCGTCGGTTGACGAAGGCCTCATTGATGATGGAATCCATGATCCACGCTGTGAACGCGGTGGTACCAGCGACGGCTAGCAGGCAGAAAATCGCAAAGGCATAGCCGCGCATATGATCACGGGCATTTTCGGCAAAAATGCGTTTCAGGACTGACGTGATGGTATCGGTATCCATAGGATGCCGTTTTTTGGCGGTCTTCAAGCGTTCATCCACCTTGTGCGGTTGCGGCGGACATGCCGCCCATTCAAGCGGCGTCTATATCCACTCGGGCCGGATTTGACCAGTCCTGACTTTACCCTGGGTGCTGCCAGCGCCGTCCATCCAGTGTCAGGCCGAAATCGGATGGCGTGCGGGCATAGGTCGAAAGTCCGGCCAAGGCTGCCTGCGGGTGGGTGACGACATGGGTCGGAATGCTGCGCATGAGGGCCTTGTGCGGTGCCTTGTCTTCGAACGCGGCGCGAAACTCCGGCAGTCGCAAGGCGGGAATGATTTTCTGCGAGATGCCACCGGCCAGATAAACACCGCCACGCGCCATGAAGATCAACGCCATATCGCCCGCGATGCGGCCGAGATAGGTGCTGAACAAAGACAGAGTTTCCTTGGCTTCCCGGTTTTCGGCGCTCAGGCCCTTGGCCGTGACGTCTGCGGGATCGGACAAGACGGGCGTTATGCCGTCGGCCTTACAAATGGCGCGGTAGAGATTGACGAGCCCGCGTCCACACAGGATTTGCTCGCCTGCGATACGCCCTTCGATAGCGTCGAGATGCGGAAACACCTGATAGTCGCGTGCGCTGCGCGGACCGATATCGACATGGCCGCCTTCGCCGGGAACCGGAAACCACATGTTGCGGGCGTAAACCAGCCCTGCGACGCCAAGCCCGGTACCGGGCCCGAGCACGACACGCGACGCCGTCATATCCGGATTGTGAGGGCCAATGGTTTCTCTGTTGTCGCCATCAAGCGACGCAATGGCCAGAGCCTGTGCTTCGAAGTCGTTGATGACGATCACGTCTTTCAGGCCGAGATTGACGAGCATTTCCTTCGGCTTGACGACCCAGTGGCAGTTCGTCAGCGGTATCTCGTCGGTCTCGATCGGACCGGCAACGGCAAGGATCGTGGACACCGGCAGCAAGGCGGTGTGGTTCAAAACCGCATTCTGGATCGCATCATCGATCGATGCGTAATCGGCGGTCTTGACGCTGGTCAGCTGGGTAGGTTCGGCGTTCGCATCCGGCAGAATGCAGAAGCGCGCATTGGTGCCGCCGATATCTCCGATGAGAATCGGAAAGGAAAGTGTGTCGTTCTGCTTGGTCATCGCTGCTCCTGGATGGCCCTGAAATCAATGTGTCGAATGAAAATCGGTCAGCTGTTCGGCCGTGGCGCGGTTCAAGGCCATGGGGATGTCATAGACTGTTGCAAGGCGTGTCAAAGCCTTGACATCGACATCGTGGGGTAGGGAAGACAAGGGATCGATGAAGAAGATCAGCATGTCCACATCGCCCGTTGCGATCATCGCGCCGATCTGCTGATCACCGCCCAGCGGGCCGCTTTTCAGGCGCACGACGCTCAAGCCCGGACAGGCATCCTGCACCCGCCCGCCGGTTGTGCCGGTGGCGACGATCCTGAATTGCGACAGGGCGGCCTGATGCCGACGGGCGAAATCCGCCATGTCGTCTTTCTTCTGGTCATGCGCGATCAATGCGATACAGCGTTGCCCGGTCATATGGTGTCTGCGCCCCAGCCTTGTTCAGATCGCGTCGTGTCTCATCGATTTGAAGCCTTCTACCGCAACTTCGCACCGTTTGGAAAGCCGGGCTACCTTAATTCGACGAAGGGCGGGACGATGGGCGCGGTACATCCGCAGGCGGCATGGGCACGCCCGATCTGGACGATTGCGGCGCGGTGTCCTGTGCCTGAGACAGCGGCGCAGACGGCGCGTAGGAGTTTTGAGCCGCGACATTTGCCCTGCCTGCGGAGGGCGCCGCTGCGATCGCCGCACAGGCTTTCGGCAGATCGGACACCATCATCGGCCGCGGCGGCTTTGGTGGCTTGGCATTCGGGTCTTTCTTCGGTGTCGCCCAAGGCTCCTTGGTAAACCACCATGCCAGCGACTTGTCGCAGCCGTCGCCAGCGCCCACAGGGGCTTGTGGCTTGCAGTTGGGAGCGCCGGGCGGGCATTCCAGACGCACATGGAAATGCTCGTCATGGCCATAGATCGGCCTGATCTTGCCCATATAGGTACGGTCGCCGGTCCATGTCTGGCACAGCTTCTGCTTGATGGCCGGATTGACGAAGACGCGCTCCACCTGCGGATAGCTCGCTGCCATCATCACCAGCTTGGCGTTGAGCGGCGACCATTTGCGATCATCCACCGTCAGGAATTTGCTTTTGTCGAGCATGGAGATGAAGGGCGTGCTTTCGCGCTGTTCTGCGCTCATGATGCGGTCCGGCATGGGACGCCACCAGATGTCGGCATCGAGACCGATCTGATGCGAGGCATGGCCCGTCAGCATCGGCCCACCACGCGGCTGCGAGATATCGCCGATCAAAAGCCCAGGCCAGCCGATCTTTTGGGCGTCCTGCGCAAAGCGCTCGATGAAGGAAATCATCTGCGGCTGGCCCCAGCGCCGGTTGCGCGAAAGGCGCATGGCCTGAAACCCTTGGCCTTCTGCGGGAAGCGCCACGGCACCCGACTGGCAACCCTTGGCATAGGAACCGTAAGAAGCGGAGGGACCAGCGGAGGGAAGGGCGATATTGCCGAAAACCTGTTTTGCCGGACCATCCTGCGCAAAGGCTGAAACGCTATCCATGGCCAGTATGGACATCATCGAAAGTGCCAGGAATGATGCCTTGCCCACGCCTCTTGCCATTTTTTCCATATCGTCCGCCGCCTGCGATGCTTGAAATGATTCTGTTGGAAACATTACGCTGGAACGCGAATTTGGTGAAAGCATGTTTGGCCGATTTTCACGGCGTAAACGGCTTGTGACCCAAATCCCCTATATTTTGCCAATGTTTGTCTTATGGTGCACAGCAATGAAACGAAAAGGACTGTCGCTTTATGGCATTGGCAAAGTTGAAATCCGGTGTGTTCGCTCTGGCTGCTCTATCATGCGTGATGACGCCGATAGCGGCACGGGCTCAAGACAGCGAAAACTGGCGCAGCGGGATTTCGACAATTGGCGAACTGAAGCACCCGAACGGATTTGATCGCTTCGATTATGTGAACCCGAATGCGCCCAAGGGCGGGACGCTACGGCTATCGACCGCAGGTACCTTCGATACGGTCAATCCGCTTCTGGCAAAAGGCGAACTTGCGACGGGGCTCGGCGCTGTTTTCGATACGTTGATGAAATCCTCCGAAGAGGAGCTCTCGGCATCCTACGGGCTCTTGGCCGAGGCAGTCAGCTTTCCGGACGATATATCCAAAGCAACTTTCCGGTTGCGCAAGGAAGCGAAATGGGCGGACGGACAGCCTGTGACGCCGCAAGACGTGGTTTTCAGTTTCGAGAAAGCCAAGGATCTTAGTCCGCAACAGGCGACCTACTACACCCATGTCACAAAGGCTGAAGCGACCGGCGAACGTGAGGTCACCTTCATCTTCGATGAAAAGAACAACAAGGAACTGCCCCAGATCGTCGGTCAGCTTCTGGTCGTGCCAAAGCATTGGTGGGAGGCCAACGGTCCAGACGGCAAGCCACGTGATATTTCCCGTGGCACGCTTGAGCCCGTCATGGGTTCCGGCCCGTATAAGATTGCGTCCATCTCGCCCGGTTCGACCATAACCTATGAACGCCGTGATGATTATTGGGGCAAGGACCTGAACCTCAATGTTGGAATGAACAACTTCAAAACGATCAGCTACACCGTTTTTGCCGATCAGGATGTGGAGTTTGAGGCCTTCAAATCTGGAACCATCGATTACCGTCAGGAACAGTCATCCAGCCGTTGGGTGACGGGTTATGACATTCCCGCCGTGAAAGACGGGACGATCAAGCGAGAGCAGTTGCCAAACGTGTTTCGTTCAGTAGGTGTGATGCAAGCCCTCGTTCCGAATGGACGCCGCGAAAAATTTCAGAACCCGAAACTGCGGCTTGCACTCAATTATGCTTACGATTTCGAAGAGCTGAACAGAACTCTGGCCTACGGGCAACTCAAACGCGTCGATAGTTTTTTTTGGGGAAGCGAACTTGCGTCTTCCGGTCTTCCGCAAGGTAAAGAGCTCGAGATATTGAACGGATTGAAAGATCAGATTCCACCGGACGTGTTTACGACAGAATTTCGAAACCCCGTTGGTGGTGACCCTGCAAAGCTGCGCGATAATCTTCGCAAAGCTGTGGGTCTGATGAAAGAAGCGGGATATGAGCTTCGCGGCAATCGAATGGTGAATGCTAAAACCGGACAGCAGCTTGATATCGAGATACTGAGCGATTCCCCGGGCTTGGAACGAACGATTCTACCCTATATCCAAAATTTGAAGAAGATCGGCATCAACGCAACGATCCGTAGCGTTGATGCATCGCAATATACCAATCGTGTCCGCAGCTTTGATTTCGACATGATCATGAAAGTTTGGGCGACTGCTCCCAACCCAGGCAATGAACAGGCCGACTTCTGGGGATCGGCCGCGGCCGACAGGCAAGGCTCGAATAACGTTGCAGGCATCAAAAATTCCGCAGTCGACGCGCTTATTCGCAAAGTCATTTTCGCGCCGAACCGCGATGAACAGGTTGCGGCAGCGCGCGCGTTGGACCGCGTGCTGTTGGCAAACGCTTATGTCATTCCCCAATTCTATCGCGGTGAAACCTCCATGGCCTATTGGAACACGATTGTTCGTCCGGAAACGCTTCCTGAATACGGGCTTGGTTTCCCCGATGCCTGGTGGTCTGCAAATGCCGGAAAATAACGCAGGCCTTGCTTTATAAGCCAAGCCTTGATTCACATGAGCGATTACGAATCACGACGCCTGCGGTCCTTACCGCAGGCCCGAAAGGAAACGGTTTGACGAAGCCGATGACAACCGAGCCTCTTGCCATGCTGGGACGCGCCTGATGGGAGCCTATATTCTGCGGCGTCTGGCCCTGATGATACCGACCATCATCGGCATCATGGGCATTTCCTTTCTCGTCATTCAGTTTGCACCCGGTGGTCCGGTGGAGCAGGTCGTCGCCCAGCTGTCCGGCTCTGGCGACAGCGCGTCCGACCGTCTGTCGGGTGGCGGTGATCTCATGGGTGGAGGGATGGATGAAAGCGGCTCGAAATATCGCGGCGCGCAGGGGCTGGACCCGGACCTGATCGCCAAGCTGGAAAAGCAGTTCGGTTTCGACAAGCCGCCGCTCACCCGCTTTCTGGAGATGATGTGGAATTACATCCGCTTCGATTTCGGCGACAGCTTCTTCCGCAATTCCTCCGTCATCGATCTCATTATTGATAAGCTGCCGGTCTCTATTTCGCTCGGCTTCTGGATATTGATCATCTCCTACGCCATCTCGATCCCGCTCGGCATCAAGAAGGCTGTCTCGGATGGATCGAAATTCGATGTCTGGACATCCGGCATCGTCATCGTCGGTTATGCGGTGCCGAGCTTCCTGTTCGGCATTCTGCTGATCGTCGTCTTTGCCGGTGGTTCCTTCTTCGACTGGTTCCCTCTGCGCGGGCTGACCTCGGATAACTTTGCCGAACTGACATGGTGGCAGAAGATCATTGACTATTTCTGGCACCTGGCGCTGCCGCTCACCGCGCTCGTTCTCTCGGCCTTTGCCACGACGACGCTGCTGACCAAGAATTCCTTCATCGATGAAATCAAGAAGCAATACGTGGTCACGGCCCGCGCCAAGGGTCTGTCGGAACGCAAGGTGCTCTACGGCCACGTTTTCCGCAACGCCATGCTCATCGTCATTGCCGGTTTTCCGGGCGCCTTCATCTCGGCTTTCTTCACCGGGTCGCTGTTGATCGAAAACATCTTCTCGCTGGATGGTCTCGGGCGGCTGGGTTATCTCTCGGTCGTCAACCGCGATTATCCCATCGTGTTCGGAACGCTGTTCATCTTCTCGTTGATGGGCCTCGTCGTCAGCCTCATCTCCGACATGATCTACACCTGGATCGATCCGCGCATCGACTTCGAGCGGAGGGACGTGTGATGACCGTGACAACACCTCTCGTCACCGATGCACCACCTCAAAAGCGTCCGTTCTTCTCGCCGACAAGCGTGCGGCGCTGGCAGAATTTCAAGGCGAACCGGCGGGGCTACTGGTCCTTCTGGCTGTTCCTTGTGATATTCGGGTTGAGCCTGTTTGCGGAGTTTCTGGCCAATGACAAACCGATCATCGCGTCGTACAAGGGGGAGATTCTGGTGCCTGTCATGGTGGATTACCCTGAAGAGAAATTCGGCGGCTTCCTGGCCCAGACGGATTACAAATCCTCCTTCATTCAGGATGAAATCAACGCCAATGGCTGGATGATCTGGCCGCCGATCCGTTACTCCTATCAGACGGTCAATTCCAACATTCCGCACTCGGCACCCACTGCACCTTTCTGGCTGATGGATGCGCAGGAGCGTTGTTCCGGTTACCCGCAAGGCGCGGCTGATCCCGGCTGCACAATCGGCAATCTCAACTGGCTTGGTACGGACAATCAGGCACGCGACGTCGCGGCCCGTGTCATCTACGGCTTCCGCATTTCCGTTCTGTTCGGTCTTGCGCTCACCATCGCCTCGGCCATCGTCGGTGTCAGCGCCGGTGCGGTGCAGGGCTATTTCGGCGGCTGGACGGACCTTTTGATGCAGCGTTTCATCGAGATTTGGTCGTCCATGCCGGTGCTCTACATCTTGCTCATCATCGCCGCCATTCTGCCGCCCGGCTTCTTCGTGTTGCTCGGCATCATGCTGCTGTTTTCCTGGGTGGGTTTCGTCGGCATCGTGCGTGCCGAGTTTCTGCGCGCCCGCAACTTCGAATATGTAAACGCCGCCCGTGCGCTTGGCGTCGGAAACGGCACCATCATGTTCCGCCACCTGCTGCCCAATGCGATGGTCGCGACGCTGACCTTCCTGCCCTTCATTCTCTCGGGCTCGATCACGACGCTCACCTCGCTCGACTTTCTCGGCTTCGGCATGCCGCCCGGCTCTCCCTCGCTAGGCGAACTGATCGCGCAGGGCAAGAACAACCTTCAGGCCCCCTGGCTGGGGCTGACGGCCTTCTTCACCATGTCGATCATGCTGTCACTGCTGATTTTCGTGGGTGAAGCGGTGCGAGATGCCTTCGATCCGAGAAAGACATTCCGATGAGTGCCGCAAAGGATACGATGACCGCTCCGCTTCTTTCCGTCCGTGACCTTTCCGTTGCCTTTCATCAGGGCGGCAAGGAGAGCATTGCCGTCGATCATGTGTCGTTCGATATCATGCCCGGCGAGATCGTGGCGCTGGTGGGTGAGTCGGGCTCGGGCAAATCGGTGACTGCGAATTCCATTCTGAAGCTTTTGCCATACCCTGCCGCCAGCCATCCTTCCGGGCAGATCCTGTTCGAAGGCAAGGATTTGCTGAATGCTTCGATCCGCGAGCTTCGCGCTGTCCGTGGCAACGATATCACCATGATCTTTCAGGAGCCGATGACCTCGCTCAACCCGCTGCACAGCATCGAGCGGCAGATTGGTGAAATTCTCGAGCTTCATCAGGCCATCACCGGCATCGAGGCGCGAAAGCGGACGCTGGAGCTGCTGTTGCAGGTTGGTATTCGCGAGCCGGAAAAGCGGCTGAAGGCCTATCCGCACGAACTCTCCGGCGGCCAGCGCCAGCGTGTGATGATCGCTATGGCACTCGCCAACCGTCCGAAGCTGCTGATTGCCGACGAACCGACGACGGCGCTTGACGTGACAGTGCAGGCGCAAATCCTGGAACTGCTGGGGAATTTGAAGAAGCAGCACGACATGTCCATGCTGTTCATCACCCATGATCTCGGCATCGTGCGCAAATTTGCCGACCGTGTGTGCGTGATGACAAAGGGCAAGATCGTGGAGACCGGCACGGTCGAGCAGGTCTTCACCCATCCGCAGCATGCCTACACCCGCCATCTTCTGGCTGCCGAGCCCAAGGGCGAACCGCCGCTGTCCGACAGCAGCAAGCCGGTCGTCATGCAGGGCGACGATATCAAGGTCTGGTTCCCAATCAAGGCCGGGCTGATGCGCAAGGTGGTGGATCACGTCAAGGCGGTGGATGGTATCGACATCACCCTGCGCGCCGGTCAGACGGTGGGCGTCGTTGGCGAATCCGGCTCGGGCAAGACGACGCTGGGTCTGGCGCTGTCGCGGCTGATATCCTCCAAGGGCCGCATCAGCTTCATCGGCCAGTCCATCGATAGCTATTCCTATGCGATGATGAAGCCGCTGAGAAACCGGCTTCAGGTGGTGTTTCAGGACCCCTATGGTTCGCTGAGCCCACGCATGTCGGTGGGTGAGATCATCGCCGAAGGTCTGCGGGTACACGAAAAGTCCCTGTCTGCCGATGAGCGCGACCGGCGTGTGGCGCAGGCACTGGATGAGGTGGGCCTTGATACCGCCACCCGCTGGCGCTTCCCGCACGAATTCTCCGGTGGTCAACGGCAGCGCATCGCCATTGCCCGCGCCATGGTGCTGAAACCGCGCTTCGTGATGCTGGATGAGCCCACCTCTGCGCTCGATATGAGTGTGCAGGCGCAGGTGGTTGATCTGTTGCGGGATTTACAGGCGCGGCACGATCTCGCCTATCTCTTCATCAGCCACGACCTCAAGGTCGTCAAAGCGCTCGCCAACGACATGATCGTCATGCGTCACGGCAAGGTGGTGGAAAGTGGCCCGGCAAAGTCGATCTTCGAAGCGCCGAAGGAAGACTATACGCGCGCGCTGATGGCGGCGGCTTTCAACATCGAGGCCGTCAAGACGGCAGCGATCAGCGAATAGCCGTTTTCAAGAACACGCTGGCCTTCTTGGGCCAGCCCACGTACGATGCAACGAGAACGTGGAAAACAATGAGGCGTGATGTCATCATGACGGCGCGATATATACTTTATCAGCTTGTGGATGCTTTCCGTTAGCGACTCTGCCGCGAACCGAAGATGAAACAACCTGCTGGTGAATGATGGTCGATATTGATTACGCAAAAAGATTTTTCGAAGAAAACCCCGATATTGAAATTCTTGAAGCCTTTGTCATCGATGTAAACGGCGTTCCGCGCGGCAAATGGATACCGCGTGAACGGGCCATCGATGTGCTGGAAAAAGGCATGGCCGTGCCGCGCTCCGTCTACGCGCTGGATATCTGGGGCCGTGACGTCAACGCAGCCGGCCTTGCCGAGGGTACTGGCGACCCCGATGGTCTATGCTTTGCCGTTCCAGAAACGCTGTCACGGGTGACGTGGCTGGGGCGTCCCACGGCGCAGGTGCTGCTGGCCATGAAAGACCCTGATGGCAACGGTTTTTACGGCGATCCGCGTAACGTGCTGGCGCAGGTTCTGGCAGGATTTACCCGGCGCGGGCTGACGCCGGTCGTGGCCACAGAGCTCGAATTCTATCTGATCGATCCTGTTCGCTCCGCGCTCGACCCTGTGCGTCCGCCGCGCAGCCGCGAGGGACGCTGGCACACAGGCCAGACGCAGGTTCTCTCCATCTCCGAATTGCAGGATTTTGAAGGCGTCTTCCACGATATTTCGACCGCGTGCCGTGCGCAAAATGTCGGGGCCGATACGACGTTGCGTGAAAACGGTCCGGGCCAGTATGAAATCAACCTCAACCATGTGCCGGATGCCCTGCGGGCGGCGGATGATGCCGTCTTTCTGAAGCGCATCGTCAAGGGCGTGGCCCGCAAGCACGATCTCGATGCCACCTTCATGGCCAAGCCTTACGGCATGCAGGCGGGCAATGGCATGCATGTGCATTTTTCCATGCTGGATAGAGACGGTAACAATATCTACGCGGGCGAAAACGGCCCGTCAGAAGCGCTGATGCATTCTGTCGGTGGCCTGCTGGAAAATATGGGAGAGAGCATGGCGGTGTTTGCGCCCCACGCCAATTCCTACCGCCGCCTGCGCCCCAGCGAACATGCGCCGACCTATGCTTCCTGGGGTATCGATAACCGATCTGCCGCGGTCCGCGTTATCGTGGCGAGCAAGCCCGCGACCCGCATCGAACACCGCGTCGCCGGTGCCGACACCAACCCCTATCTGGTGCTCGCTATGATCCTCAGTGCGGCGCTCGCCGGCATGAAGGAAAAGCGCCAGCCGGGTGGGGCAATCTCGGGCGACAGCCATGCGATCAACCATGAGCCGCTGCCGACGAACTGGGACTATGCGCTTCAGCGCTTCACTCGCTCCAGCTTTGCCTACGCCACCTTTGGCCAAAAATATCGTACGCTATACTCAGCCTGCAAACAGCAGGAACTCTCCGAATTTTCCCTACGCGTAACCGACGTCGAATATGACGCCTATATCAGGACGGTGTGAGATGGCGAACGTGACTGACACTCCAAATCCCGGCCATACCACCTCGTGGTACGCGGCATCCGCCAACACCAAGACCGTTCGCACTGCGCTTCAGGGCGATCAGGATGCGGATGTCTGCATCATCGGCGCAGGGTTCACCGGCCTGTCGGCAGCACTGGAGCTGGCGCAAAAAGGCTTCTCCGTCATCGTGCTGGAGGGCGAGCGGGTCGGCTTCGGCGCGTCTGGGCGCAACGGCGGCCAGATCGTCAACGGCTACAGCCGCGATCTTCATACGATTGCCCGGCGCTACGGCGCGCAGAAAGCCTCGCAACTGGGTGCGATGTCGCTCGAAGGCGGGAAGATCATCCGAGAGCGTGTGGCGAAATACGGGATCGATTGCGATCTTGTTGATGGCGGCTTCTTTGCAGCGTTCACGCCCAAGCAGATCACCGAAATGGCTGCCAATAAGGCCAATTGGGAAAAGCACGGCCATACCGGGCTTGAAATGGTCTCCAAGGCCGAGGTCGGCAAATATGTAAAGTCGGATCGCTATGCGGGCGGCATGATCGACCGTTTCGGCGGGCATATTCATCCGCTGAACTACGTTCTGGGCGAAGCGGCGGCGATTGAGAGCCTCGGCGGGCGCATTTTCGAAAACTCGCGCGTCATCGCGGTCGAGCAGGGCGCAAATCCTGTGGTGCGGACGGCGCAGGGCAAGGTTGCGGCCAAATATGTGCTGGTGTGCGGCAACGCCTATCTCGGCGGTCTCCTGCCGGAAATCGGTGAGCGGATGATGCCGGTGTCGAGCCAGGTGATGGCGACGGAGCCGCTGGATGCGGCTCTGATCGAAGACCTCTTGCCTGCCAATTACTGCGTGGAGGATGCCAATTACATTCTCGATTATTATCGCCGCACTTCGGACAATCGCCTGCTCTATGGCGGCGGCATCGGTTATGGCGGCAGCAATCCCGCAGACCTGACCAGTGTCATCCGTCCCAACATGCTGAAAACCTTTCCGCAATTGCAGAACACCAAGATCGATTTTGCCTGGAGCGGCAACTTTGCGCTGACGCTGACGCGTATTCCGCATATCGGGCGTCTGTCGCCCAACGTCTATTTCTCGCACGGCGACAGCGGCCATGGCGTGACGACAACGCAGCTGCTGGGCAAGATTTTGGGCGAAGCGGTTGCGGGCCATGCGGAACGCTTCGATGTCTGGTCATCGCTGCCGAACTATCCGTTCCCCGGCGGCAAGACATTCCGTGTGCCGCTGACCATGCTCGGCGCATGGTGGTACGGCCTTCGCGACAGGCTGGGTGTTTAGAGCAATTCCAGCAAAAGTGTGAAGCGGTTTTGCGTGAAAACCTATAACACGTATAGGCCCTTCAAGGCGTTGTCTGTGATCTCGTCCGGCGTGGCGTCGATGCTAACGGTGACGACGCCGGGTTCGCCGGTTGGCACTTCCAGCGTGGCCAACTGTGTCTTTAGCAGCGACAGCGGCATGAAGTGGCCAGTGCGGGCGCCCATGCGCTTCGTCAGAAGCGCTTCGCTGCCCTTGAGATAGACGAAGGCCAAGGGGCCGCCGCATGCTTCACGCAGGCGGTCGCGATAGGTCTTCTTGAGGGCAGAGCAAGAAACGACGATGCCACCTGCTTCAAATCCTTTGCGCAGTTCAGCACCCACAAGGTCGAGCCAAGGCCAGCGATCTTCATCGGTGAGCGGAGTCCCGGCAGCCATTTTCTCGACATTGGAGGTGGGGTGAAGCTTGTCACCCTCCATGAAGGTAATGCCCAGCCGTTCGGCCAGTTCTTCGCCCACGGTAGACTTGCCGCAACCGCTGACGCCCATGACGATGATTGCCTGTTTCACGATGACCTCTGCATTTCAAATTCGATCTTCATCCGTCTACAGCATGACGCTATCGGGTGGACATCTTTTCTCTTCACAAATCAGTAGCCCGCACGCCGGGCCGCCTTTGCCTCCAGCATGGATAGCCCGCTATGGATCAGCACGGCAAGGGCTGCGACGATGAGACCGCCCTGAAGAATGAAAGCGAGATTGTTGGATTGCAGCCCGGCAATGATGACTTCGCCCAGCGTGCGTGCCGCAACCGTCGAGCCGATAGTGGCGGTGGAAAGGCTGATGACGGCAGAGAGCCTTATACCCGCGAGGATGGCGGGGAGGGCGAGCGGCAGCTCGATACGCCACAGGCGCTGGAAACCAGTCATGCCAGACCCACGCGCCGCTTCGACAATAGCAGGCGGAAGGGTGGTGAGGCCGGTGATGGTATTTTCGAAGATCGGCAGCAGGGCGTAGAGAAATAGCGCCATCAGCGTCGGCTTCTCGCCAAAACCCATGATCGGCACGGCAAGCGCCAGCACCGCGACGGGCGGAAAGGTCTGGCCGATATTGACGATGCTGCGCGACAGCGGCAGGAATTCCCGCCCGAAAGGCCGGGTGACGAGAACGGCCAACGTCCCGGCGATGATGATGGCCGCACCCGTCGCAATCGCGACCGTGGCCAGATGAGACAGCGTCAGCGACAGAAGATTGGCCTGTATGTAGATGGCCGGGGCATTGGTCTGGACGAGAGGCTTGAACACCGGCTCGAAAAGCTCTGGCTTCACGAGGAAGGTGATGAGCAAGAAGCTGAGTGCGGCCAGCAAAAAATGACCGAGCCGCTTTGTCATACAGACCCCGCAGCATTGTGCACCAAGACCTCGCGGCGAATACGCCCTGCCGCCTGTCCATCCGGTCCGGTTACGGGAAGCATGTCACGTCCGGTCCACAGCATGGCCGATAGCGCATCGCGCTGGCTGGTCGCTGCAGGCAAAGGCTCACCTTCGGCCTCTCCCGGCTCCACGATCTCGCCGACGGTTGCGACGGATAACAGCCGCAGCGGTCTTTCCCGCTCACCGATCATGGTGCGCACGAAATCCGTCGCCGGTTTTCGCACCAGTTCGGCGGGTTTGCCGTATTGGACGATTTTGCCCTTATCCATGACGGCGATACGGTCTGCCAGATGAAAGGCCTCGTCCATATCATGGGTCACGAGGACGATGGTGACGCCAAGCTTTTGCTGGATAGCCAGCAAATCGTCCTGCGCTTTGGCGCGGATAATCGGGTCCAGCGCGCCGAAGGGCTCGTCCATCAGGAGGATATTCGGCTCGGCCGCCAGCGCACGCGCAACACCGACGCGCTGCTGCTGGCCGCCAGAGAGTTCGTTGGGAAAGCGGTTCGCGTACAGGGCCGGGTCGAGCTGAAAGAGCTCCAGAAGTTCGGTCACTTTGGCATCGATCCGGGATCGGTCCCAGCCGACCAGTTCGGGGACGGTTGCAATGTTCTGCGTCACGGTGCGGTGGGGAAAAAGTCCATGGCCCTGAATGGCATAGCCGATGCTGCGGCGAAGCTGATAGCCGGGCATATCGAGAATATTCTGCCCGTCGATGCGGATGATGCCGGATGTCGGCTCGACCAGACGGTTGATCATGCGCAGAAGCGTCGTCTTGCCGGAGCCCGATGTACCGACGATAACGGTGATGGTGCGGGCATCGATCGTTAGCGATACGTCGTCCACCACCTTGGAGCCGTCATAGTCTTTGGTCAGGTGTTCGACCTCGATCATGTCCTGCTTCCTTTGTTGAACAGATTGCTCTCGATGACGGCATCCAAGAGGATGGCAGCAGTAAAACCCAAGATGACGGTCGGGATGGTACCAAGCAGAACCAGATCCATCGCCGTCTGGCCGATGCCCTGAAACACGAAGACACCAAACCCGCCGCCGCCGATGAGGGCTGCGATGGTGGCAAGGCCGATATTCTGGACGAGAACGATACGAATTCCGGTGAGAATGATCGGCAGCGCCAGCGGGAAATCCACTTTGATCAGCCGCTGCGCGCTCGTCATGCCAAGCCCGCGTGCCGCCTCCCGCACGGAATTCGACACGCCATCCAGCCCAACAACCGTGTTGGAAACGACCGGCAGCAGCGAATAGAGAAATAACGCGACAAAGGCTGGCGCCATGCCGATGCCGCGAATGCCGAGGTCAGATGCGCCAGGGATGTTGGCGGCGATCCATCCCAGTGGCGCGATCAGCAGGCCGAACAGCGCGATAGAGGGAATGGTCTGGACGATGTTGAGGCTGTTCAGCACACTGGCGCGGAGCTTCCGCACTTTGTAGCAGAGAAGGCCGAGCGGAATTCCAACTAGAACGGCGGCGACAAGTGAGCCGATGGCGAGCTGGACGTGCCGGAAGGCTTCCGTCCAGAAAATATCGGCGCGGCTTTGATATTCCTTCAATAGGGAAAGATCGTTCCATTGCCCGGAGGCGAGCATGGTGCCGACAAGGGCGAGCGCGATGACAAGTAGCAGCACGCGAATGGCGGGTTTGGGATCGAGCCGTGCAATCGCGTCCGTCGCCATAACGATCAAACCCGCCATCAACAACCAGAAGCCGCTGGCCGGGGAAACGCGGGCGTACGTGTTTTCAGCGGGGGTAAGATGGGAGGCGGCAAGGCCAATTACGAATGCGAGGGTGGCAAGGCCAATCAGTGCCGAAACGAGCCTGAGTTTCGTTTCACTACGAAAAAACGCCATCGCCGCTGCGGCTATGACGATCGCGATGAGGCCATATCCGGCAAGGGGCGGCAGCGCATCCAGAATGCCGCGCGTCTCGCCCTGGATGATGCGGTTGGCGCGAAATGTTGCGAAAGGCAAAGCGACTAGAGCATAGATCAGCAATGCAGCGATCAGCGCCCCCACCTTGTCGGGCTTAAACGTCGGACGTTCAGGGGCAGGGAGGGCGCGCTGCAAAGTCGCCTCTTATTGTATGAGGCCGTTCTTCGTGAGAAAGTCCAGCGCCACGTTTTTCGCCTGTTCACCACCCACCTGTACGCGACCGTTCAGTTCCTGAAGGGTCTTGAGATCGAGTTTTTCGAACACTGGCTTCAGCAGCTGCTCGATATTGGGATGTTCTTTCAAAACGGCTTCGCGAATGATCGGAGCAGGCTGGTAGACCGGCTGCACATTTTTGTCGTCTTCCAGCACCACGAGACCGGACGGGGCAATGCCGCCATCCGTGCCATAGACCATCGCCGCATTGGCATTGTTGGTCTGGTTGGCGGCTGCAGCAATGGTTGCTGCGGTGTCGCCGCCGGAGAGGGTGATGAGCTGGTCGGACTTCAGGGTGAAGCCATAGGTTTTCTGGAAGGCTGGCAGCGCTGCTGCGGAATTGACGAATTCCGACGATGCGGCAAGCACCATCTGGCCGCCACCGGAAACGTATTTTCCGAGATCGCTGAGCGTCTTCAGGTTGTTCTTCTCGGCAATGTCCTTGCGGATGGCGATGCCCCAGGTGTTGTTGGCAGGCGAAGGTGCCAGCCAGACAATCTTGTTGGCGTCGTAATCCAACGTCTTGGCCTCTTCATAGGCTTTCGCCGAGTCCTTCCAGAGCGGATCGTCGGCCTTTTCGAAGAAGAAGGCGGCATTGCCGGTGTATTCTGGATAGATATCAACCTCACCCGCTGTGATCGCCTTGCGAACGACTGGCGTTGCACCAAGCTGGATGCGGTCTGTCGTTTCAATATTGTTTTTGTTGAGAACAGTCAGAATGATGTTGCCGAGAACGCTACCTTCCGTGTCGATCTTGGACGATACGACGACCTGGGCCTGTGCAATAGATGCATAGAGGGCGAGCGCCAGTCCAGCGCCGGTCAGCTTCATCAAACGCTTCATCAACAATCTCCATCGAAACAGGTGCGGGCCGAGGGGAACGCGCTATGTCGATGAAATCGATGTTTCCCCAATTCAGTAGGCGGTAACGAAACCGAGAGCCAAATGGTTGCATGCGAATTTTAATTTATGCGCAGCGACTAAAATAACTTCACTCGGGCTTCCGACGGGCGTCTTTTCCCATCACCAGCGGCATCAGCACGGAGAGGAAAAGCAGGCGCAGCACGTGGTGGGAGCCGACATAAGCTGTGTCAGCATGCATCATCACAGCCATGGCGGCCATGGTTTCCAGTCCACCCGGTGAAAAAGCGATCATGACAGCGTTGAGCGGCACGCCGGTCAGTCTCGACACGAACACTGCAATCACAGAAGCGAGCAGCATGACGACAACCGTTACGACGCCGCCTGCGACGAAGGCCTTGCGCATGTCGCGCAGTGACGCACGAGAAAAGCGTGTGCCGATAAGGCTGCCCAAAACGATATAGGTGGGTTGGCTGAGCCAGTTCGGCACGCCACCGCTGGTCAGGCCGGTAATATGGATGCCGATCGATACGGCGACACCGCCTAGCAACAACGCTGCCGGAAAGCGCCAGCGCATGAACAGCCAACCAACCGCCAGGGATGCCAGAATGGTCAGGCCAAGAACGACCGGATGCATCGGTGCCGCCATCACAGGTGGTTCGATGCTGATGAGATCGAGATATTCGACGATCAACGGCACGGCGAGCGTCAGGGCCAGCACCCGCACGCTCTGGATGACGCTGACGGTTGCCAGATCGCTCTTGGTCTCCGCCGTCAGGCTGATGATGTAGCTGAGGTGGCCGGGTGATGCGCCCAGCATGGCGGTGGTGCGATCATAACCAAAACCTCGCAAAACCCAGTAAGCGACATAAAGAAGAATGACAACGGTGACGAGAACAGCCAAGAAGCTGAGCGGCCATGCTTTCGCGGCATCGATTACCTCCGGCGTTACGCTCGTGCCCATGGAAATGCCGACGATGACGAATGTAGCGTTGCGCAGCAGATTGGGCACCGAGAGCCGCAAACCCGCAAGTCCCGCAAGCGTAACCGCAAGCGCAGGACCGCACAAAAACGGAGCCGGAAAGTTGAGGGCGAACGCAACCAGAGCGCCGATGCTGCCGATGATGGCAGTGAGGATGAAACTCTGGAGGTCTGGCTTGATGATCATTGCAAATACTAAGGGAATCGAAGAGGCGGATTTCGGTTTCCAGTTGCGCCCTTTGGGCTACCACCGTCAACCTTCAAGCCGTGGAAAAAAGAAAACCCGCGAACGAGGTCCGCGGGTCGAAAAATATCGCTGTTGTCTCGTTCAGGCTGCGGGCGCTGCCACCACTGCGGCGGGACGGCGCTTGGCCATCGTGTCTTCCAGACCCAGCAGGAAGCTGATCTGTGGGCGTGCCTTGACGAGATCGTCAATGGAATATTGCGTCAGGACATCGAAGAATGCGTTCAGCGCCTTGCGAAGTGCGGAGTTGAGACCGCAGCTATCGACCAGTGGACACTCGACTGCACCATCTTCGAAGCACTCGGCCATGGCAAAGCTGTCCTCGGTGACCTTGACCACGTCGAACAGGCTGATCTTGTCCGCCGCGCGACCGAGCCTGACGCCGCCATTGCGACCGCGAACGGTTTCGACCAGGCCAGCCTTGTTCAGCGGCTGAAGAATCTTGAACAGGAAGAGTTCAGAAACGCCGTAAGCCTTGGCGATCTCTGGAATCCGGCTGAGGTGGCCATCGTTGGCAGCGCAGTACATCAACATGCGGACGGCGTAATTGGTCTGTTTGGTCAAACGCATGCTGGTCTCCTAACTCCTGTAATGTGGAGTTATATAGTCGCTTTTACAGTTTAGAACAATTCCAGAAATTAAAAATTCTCTAACGGAATTTTCAAACTCAAAATTGCCCCGTTGACCGCCCATTCGATTCATGAACAAACAACTCAAGAATCCAACTTATCGGAGGCATTCCCTATGGCAAGGACGAAATCCATCATTTGTGCGATTGCGGCGACGGCAGCGGTTGTCAGTTGCGGAATGTCCACAGCTTTTGCGGGTGGGGAGGTCAATGTCTACTCCTATCGCCAACCGGAATTGATCCAGCCGCTGCTGGATGCCTTCACCAAGGAAACCGGCATCGAGGCTAACGTCCTGTTTCTGGACAAGGGACTGGTCGAGCGCATTCAGGCCGAAGGCGTCAATTCGCCCGCCGATATTCTGCTGACCGTCGATATCGCTCGTCTGGTCGAGGCCAAGGAAGGCAAGGTCACGCAGCCGGTGTTGAACGACCCGGTCATCGAAAAGGACATTCCTGCCAATTTGCGTGATCCAGAAGGCGAGTGGTTCGGACTGACGACCCGCGGGCGTGTGGTCTATGCCTCCAAGGAGCGCGTTACGCAGAAAGACATCACCTACGAAGAGCTTGCCGACCCGAAGTGGAAAGGTAGAATCTGCATTCGCGATGGCCAGCACTCTTATAACATCGCGCTGTTTGCCTCGATGATCGCTCATCATGGTGTGGATTACACTCGCACATGGTTGACCGCGCTCAAGAACAATCTCGCCCGCAAGCCTGATGGGACGGATCGCAGCCAGGCAAAATCGATCTATTCCGGTGAATGCGATATCGCGCTCGGCAACACCTATTATGTCGGCCTCATGCTGACCAACGAGCAGGAGCCGGAGGAAAAGGTCTGGGGTAATGCTGTCCGCGTTATTTTCCCGAATGCGCAGGACCGTGGCACACACGTCAATATTTCCGGTGTGGCAATGACCAAATATGCGCCCAACAAGGACAATGCCCTTAAGCTGATGGAATTCCTCGCATCCGGTGAAGCGCAGGAAATCTATGCCAAGCAGGTGTTTGAGTATCCTGTCCTGCCTGGCGCCCAGCCCTCAGATGTCGTGAAGAATTTCGGACCGATCAAGCCCGACACACTATCGCTGACGGAGATCGCCGCTCACCGTAAGGAAGCATCCGAATTGGTGGACGAGGTCGGCTTTAATGATGGTCCGTCGAACTAGAGAGCAGTAAAGCTAGCGGGGAGTGCCGTTTTCAAAGCGGCACTCGACGTGAAGTTATCAGCGGCGCTTGCGGCGCAGGCGGATGACCACGTCCACATGGGCAATTTCCATGCCTTCAGGTGGCTCCGGCAGATTGCCGATTTGCAGATTGTTGACCGGAATATCGAGCACTTCGTTTTCACCTTCGACAAAGAAGTGATGGTGATCCGAAACATTGGTGTCGAAATAGGTCTTGGCACCTTCAACCGCCAGAACGCGAATGAGACCTGCCTCGGTGAACTGGTGCAGCGTGTTGTAAACCGTCGCAAGCGAAATGGGGACACCAGCAGTCACCGCCTCATCGTGCAGTTCCTCGACGGTCAGGTGGCGGTCACCCTTGGCAAACAGAAGGTCGCCCAGCGCGACGCGTTGGCGCGTCGGGCGCAGGCCGAAACGGCGCAACCGTGTACCAATGTCCAATGTGGCGTCAAATGCCATACAATGCTGCCCCAAGCGGTAAATAAAACCCAATCGAAGTAGCATATAACTTTTACGCGCAGTCCTTTCAATAGTTTCCGGTGTGGCGGGCGCGGCAATTGGCTGCAAACCGGTGCTTTTTGCAATTTTCCTCTGGTTCCTGTCTTACGCTTCCTGTATGCGGGCGCCATATTGAGGCAAGGCTTCGATGGAAGACGTGAAGGTTTCCAAATGCAAGTTGCCCTTGTGGCGCTTCATTTTAAACCTAACTTGATCTACAGAAGTCGTGCAACGAACAGTCAACGGGGAAACGGAAGCGATATGGCAACGAGGCAATCCAGCTATAACTATGAGGAAATTCTCGCATGCGGACGTGGCGAGTTGTTCGGCCCGGGCAATGCACAGCTTCCTCTGCCTCCTATGCTTATGGTTCACCGCATCACTGAAATTTCCGAAACCGGCGGCGCTCACGACAAGGGCTTCATCCGCGCGGAATATGACGTGTCGCCGGATGACTGGTATTTCCCATGCCACTTTCAGGGCAACCCCATCATGCCAGGCTGCCTCGGTCTCGATGGCATGTGGCAGCTGACCGGCTTTTTCCTAGGCTGGCTGGGTGAAGAAGGCCGCGGCATGGCGCTGTCCACTGGCGAAGTGAAGTTCAAGGGCATGGTCCGCCCTGAAACCAAGCTCCTGCAATACGGCATCGATTTCAAGCGCGTTATGCGCGGTCGGCTTGTGCTCGGCACCGCCGATGGCTGGCTGAAGGCCGATGGCGAAACCATTTATCAAGCGTCTGACCTGCGTGTCGGCCTGTCGAAAGAAAAGACCGCCTGATCCCTGACGTTTGTGAGGTGTGGTTTCTCCACCCAAAACAGACACGTCAGTCGGCAAACACAGAAAAGGTCAACTTTATGAGAAGAGTTGTAGTCACCGGCCTCGGTATTGTTTCATCCATCGGCAGCGATGCCGCAGAGGTTACGGCGTCCTTGAGAGATGCAAAGTCGGGAATTTCGTTCTCGCCGGATTTTGCCGAGCATGGCTTTAAATGCCAGGTTTGGGGCAAGCCGTCTCTCGACCCGACCGATCTGGTTGACCGTCGCGCCATGCGCTTCCTGTCCCAGGGCGGTGCGTGGAACCATGTGGCCATGAAGCAGGCGATTGCGGACTCCGGTCTGGAAGAAAGCTTCATCAGTGGCAATGAGCGCACCGGCATCATCATGGGCTCTGGCGGTCCGTCCACCCGTACCATCGTTGAAGCGTCCGACATCACGCTGAAGAACAACAGCCCCAAGCGCATCGGCCCGTTTGCCGTGCCAAAGGCGATGTCGTCGACGGCATCCGCGACGCTTGCCACCTGGTTCAAGATCCACGGCGTCAACTATTCCATCTCCTCGGCCTGCTCGACATCGGCGCACTGCATCGGCAATGCCGCTGAAATGATCCAGTGGGGCAAGCAGGACGTGATGTTTGCTGGTGGTCATGAAGACCTCGACTGGTCCATGTCGAACCTGTTCGACGCCATGGGTGCTATGTCGTCCAAATATAACGATACGCCATCGGTCGCCTCGCGCGCCTATGACGTCAACCGCGACGGTTTCGTCATCGCTGGCGGTGCCGGCGTTCTGGTTCTGGAAGAACTGGAACATGCCAAGGCACGCGGCGCCAAGATTTACGCAGAAATCGTTGGTTACGGTGCCACATCGGATGGTTACGACATGGTCGCGCCATCGGGCGAAGGCGCCATCCGCTGCATGCGTCAGGCGCTGGCAACGGTGAAGGGCGATGTCGATTACATCAACACCCACGGCACCTCTACACCCGTTGGCGACAGCAAGGAAGTCGGCGCGATCCGCGAAGTGTTCGGCGACAAAATCCCGCACGTGCAGTCGACCAAGTCGCTCACCGGCCACTCGCTGGGTGCCGCAGGCGTGCAGGAATCCATCTACGGTCTGTTGATGATGCAGGAACGTTTCATCGGCAAAAGCGCCCATATAGAAACGCTCGATCCAGAATTCGACGGCGTGCCGATTGTCCGCGAACGCATCGACAATGCCAAGATCGATACGGTTCTGTCGAACTCCTTCGGCTTCGGCGGCACCAACGCCACGCTCGTCTTCCAGCGCTACAACGGATAATTGCCCATGAACGGCATCATGCAGGGAAAACGCGGCCTCATCATGGGTGTCGCAAACAATCACTCTATCGCTTGGGGCATCTCCAAAGCGTTGGCGGCTCAGGGCGCGGAACTGGCCTTCACCTATCAGGGCGAAGCGCTGGGCAAGCGTGTGAAGCCGCTTGCGGCGGAAGTCGGCTCTGACTTCATCGTGCCCTGCGACGTGGAAGACATCGCCTCGGTGGATGCCCTGTTTGAGACCGTACGTGAACGCTGGGGTTCCCTGGATTTCGTGGTCCACGCCATCGGCTTTTCCGATAAGAACGAGCTGAAGGGGCTTTATGCCAACACCACGCGCGAAAACTTCAGCCGCACGATGGTCATCTCCTGCTTCTCGTTCACCGAAATCGCCAAGCGTGCCGCCGAACTGATGACGGATGGCGGCTCGATGCTGACGCTGACCTATAATGGCTCTCAGCGTGTGATCCCAAACTATAATGTCATGGGCGTCGCCAAGGCGGCTCTCGAAGCCTCAGTACGTTATCTGGCCGCCGACTATGGCCCCAAGGGCATCCGCGTCAACGCCATCTCCGCAGGTCCGGTTCGCACTTTGGCGGGCGCTGGCATCTCTGATGCACGCGCCATATTCTCGTGGAACCAGAAGAACGCACCGATGCGCCGTACGCCTGATATCGAGGATATCGGCGGCTCAGCGCTGTACCTTCTGTCAAACCTGTCACGCGGCGTCACCGGCGAGTGTCACTATGTCGACGGTGGTTTCAACATCACCTCGATCCCTACGCTCGAAGTGCTTTACAACGCTGACAGCGAGTAAGGCCCGTCATACTCCGTCATCCCGCACGTGATGCGGGATCCAGTGTGATCAAGTCCTTGATCACAGAAAGATTCTTTCGCACCGCAGATGCGGTGCTGCTGGATTCCGGCTCGAGGCCGAGTTGACGGGGAGTGTAAACGGGTCATTTGCATTTTCGCATTAGACCGTGCCGAAACCAAACAACTCTTCCGGGTTGGTCACTAGCGCCTTTCGGCGGGCCTCGTCCGAAGGCAACCACGACAATACGGTATCCATCAGATCGGCATCGTCAGGATATTCTTCCGTCGTCTTGGCATTGTTGTGCGGCCAGTTGGTGCCCCAGATGATGCGATCCGGCGCATAGGTGGCTATGTCACGGGCAACGGCTGCGATGTCTTCGAAGTCAGGCCCACCGGAACGGCTGGACTCGTAGCAGCCAGCAAATTTGAACCAGCAATTGCCATTGTCGATCAATCGCTTCAGCGCTGCGATTTGTGGGCTGTCAGGTGTCACGCCTGCGAAGAACTTGCCGTGATGGTCCAGTATCCAGCGGCTTTTGATGGCGCCGAGACGTGCCTCGTGGTCGAGAATGTTGGAGCCGTCGAGCTGAACTGCGATGCACCAGCCGAGTTCCTGCGCAAGACTATCGACCTCTTCCAGATGGCTGAGATCGGCTGCGCCACCCGGCAGATCCATGATCCGTGCTCCAACGACACCCACATCGCAAAGCTCCTGCAGTTCGTCGAGCGGTGTATCACGCGTAATGACGGCAACGCCGCGCGCCATAGTTCCCATGGCCCGCAGACAGGCGATGAGATTGCCGTTATCGCGTTGATGCGCATTGCCCTGCGTAATGACGACACGATCGATGCCGAGCCAGTTCATCAGACGGCGGTACTCATCCGGCCCGGGCGTTCCCTCGGGAACAGGTGGACCGCCCGCCTGCTGGGGAAAACCCGGTAAATACATGTGCATCTGCGTGTCGATCGTGCCTCTCGGCACGGCCACGCGTGGCGACCGACCTTCGAATGTTCTGGTGATGGTCATGATTCTCCTCCGGGCCGAAAAGCCCCTCGATTTGGCGCGACGGTCGCGTGCCCTCCATGGACGCCACCGCGCTCACCTTCCGTACTTGATTAGCGGTCCGTCTGCCGCAGCATTGCACGATAGCGCTGCTGGCTGCCCTTCAGATGCTGGCGCATGGCTTCCCGGGCGGCGGCCGCGTCTCCATCCGAGATGGCGTTGACGATGACCTCATGCTCTTTTTGAAGCTGCTGAAGGTACGACGCGGCTGTCTTCTCGGACTGCGAGGAGCGCAGGGCTGCGCGCGGAATGACGTTCTGGCCCATCACCTCCAGGAACTCACGGAAGCGCGGATTGTTGGTGGCGTCTGCAATAGCGAGATGCAGCTTGAAATCCGCCTCCGACGTCGGCTCGCTGTTTTCGATACAAGTCTGCACGGCCGACAGACAGCGCATGATCGCTTCTTCTTGGGCGGGCGAGCGGCGAACGGCAGCAAGCTCGGCGGCTTCGGTTTCGACGGCTGCGCGCAGTTCCAGCAGTTCGATGATCGATGAAATGCGGTCGTGGTCCACATCCTGAAAAGGCTGGGGTTGCTGTGTCGGCAGGGTCAAGACGAATATGCCTGCGCCATGCCGGGCTTCCACCAGTTTGTCTGCACGCAAGGCGGCGACAGCTTCACGCACGACGGTTCGGCTGACTTTGTAGAGTTCCGTCAGACCCGCCTCGCTGGGCAGCTTGTCTCCCGGCTTGTATTCCCCAGACAAGATGGCGTGTCGCAGCGCATCTGCCGTCTGGCTGACGAGCGAGCCACCGGAACGACCGATAGAGGATGGTTCTTTCACGCCGCTTTCGGCGGTTTCATGGACGCTGGCCAAAATGAACTCCGGGCAATTCGAGACATCGCTGAGGCGCGTCGTCTCCATTATTGATTAAGATTTCTGCAAATATCCCGTAAATGCGGGGAATTGGCAATATTTATATTATTTCCAGCATCCATTGATATGATCTCCGGCTGCTGGCTCTGAACGCGAAATCACACTGATACTGGAAATGCAAAGTTTTCAGGAAAGACAATTTAAACGAAGCCGCGCTACAGTTCTATCGCATAAAAGCTTTGCGGCAGACATGCTTTCCCGTCATGAAGATAGAAAAAGCTCTATGCGATCACTGTTTTCCAAAGCAAAATTGGCTCGGAAATTTGCACGCTCGCGCGATGGCGCAGCGGCGATCGAGTTCGCTATTCTTGCCATTCCCTATTTTCTCATCGTTTTTGCCACGATCGAAACCTTTCTGGCGATGATGGGCGAGCAGCTTGTGTCCAATGCCACCGACACGATGGCGCGCAGATTGCGCACCGGGCAGATTGCCAGCACGATCACAAGGGACGAGTTCAGGAAGCAATTTTGCGCGGAAGTGTCTATCCTCATTACCTGCTCGACGGATGAGATCAGGATGCCGAAAAAACTCTACATCGATCTTAGAAAGTTCTCGACCTTCGCCGATATTCCAAAGACGGTGCCGTTGATGCTGAATGGTCAGTTTTACGATCTGGACGAATCGGCGTTCGGTTTTTCTCCAGGTGGGCCCAAGACGATCAATATGCTGAGGGTCTACTACCGCTGGCAGGTGACCACGGATCTGGTCCGCCCATTCCTCACCAGAATTCGCCCTAAAGATGGCTCCATGCCCTCGCACTTCTTGATCGTCGCGACGGACGCGTACCTCAATGAGGCCTATCAGTGAGGGCGCGGATATGAAAAGCGGGATATCTTCCATTCTTCGCAAATTGACAGAGACACTGACGCGCCTCAAACGTGACCGCGGGGGTGTTGGCGCAGTGGAGTTTGCGATTATCTTCCCTCTTCTCGTCGCCCTCTACATCACGGCGTTCGAGCTGACGATCGGCTTTAGCATCTACAAGCGCGCCACCCGCGCTGCCGGTGCCATCGCTGATCTGGTGTCCCAGCCCCAGACGGTCAACAAGGCCTATCTCGGCACGATGAGAGATGTAGCCGGTGCCATATTCGTGCCCTATAAAACGACGGGAATGAAGTTGAAGATCACCGGCATACAGGTCGATGCCAACAAGGTGGCGAAAGTCAGTTGGTCATGGGATGAGAGCGACCAAAAGCCCTATCCTGTCAATTCCATCGTCAACATTCCCGCCAACCTGAGACAGGCCAATGCGTTTCTCATCCACGCGGAACTGACCGTGCCACACACATTGCTCATGGTGATGTCGACACTGTCGTCGAAACTGACACCGATTACCATCGGGCGGGATTACTACTTCGCCAAGCGTGAAGCAGACCCGATTACCTGCTCAGACTGCTGAGCGGATGTGAAGCACGCTCCTAGATGATAAAAAAGCCGCGGCTACTTTTCAGCAGTCGCGGCTTTTTCATTCATATAGTTCTGCCACTTAGTCCGCCGGCATATCCAGTGTTCGGCTGAAGTAGAGCGCGACGATGGTGCAAAGCGCGCCGGACAGAAGATAGATGCCCACCGCAAACAGGCCGAACTTGGACGAGAAGCCGAGCGCTACGAGCGGTGCAAATCCCGCGCCGATCAGCCACGAAATATCAGACGTCAGTGACGCGCCGGTATAGCGGTACTCTCGGCTGAACCTGGAGGCGAGGGCTCCACCCGACTGTCCGAAAGAAAGACCAAGCAGAGCAAAGCCGATGAGAACGAAGAGATAACGACCAATATCGCCAGATGACAGCAGAACCGGCGCGATGAAGCTGAAGACCGCGATGAGACAGGCCGCGATACCGATCAGCTTGCGACGGCCGATTTTATCCGAGAGCACGCCGGAAACGACAATCATGCCGCCAGCGATGATGGCGCTGACGAACTGCACGAACAGGAAGTCTGATACCCTCTGGTTCGTGTTGAGCGACACCCAGCTGAGCGGAAACACCGTCACGAGGTGGAAGAGAGCAAAACTTGCCAGCGGCACGAAGGCACCGGTCAAGACCACGCGTGACTGGTTGCGCAGCATCTCGAACATCGGCTTCGGTTCCAACTCATGCTGTTGCAGCATGGTCTGGAACTCCGGCGTGACGATCATGCGCAGCCGGGCAAACAGTGCCAGAACGTTGAGCGCGAGTGCGACGAAGAACGGGAAGCGCCAGCCCCAGGCGAGGAACTCCGGGTTGGACAGCTGCGTGGTGAAGATGATGAAAAAGGCGCTTGCCAAGCCAAAGCCCATGGCGGCACCCAATTGCGGCATCATCGCGTACCAGCCGCGCTGCTTCTCAGGCGCATTCATGGCAAGCAGCGACACCAAGCCATCCCAGGCGCCACCCAGGCCGATGCCCTGGCCGATACGGAACACAGCCAAAAGAAGAGGCGCGAGCATGCCTGCATCCGCATAGGAGGGCAGGAAGCTGATGGCCATGGTGGAGCCACAGAGCGTGAAGAGCGCGAGTGTCAGTTTGACGGCCCGTCCGAATTTGCGGTCGACCTGAAGGAAAAGCAGGGAGCCGATGGGCCTTGCAATGAACGCGAGCGAGAAGACGGCGAAGGAATAAAGCGTTGCGGTCAACGGATCGACGAAGGAGAAGAACACGTGAGGGAAGACCAGCGCAGATGCGATGGCATAGACGAAAAAGTCGAAGAACTCCGTCATTCTAGCGAGAATAACCGCGATCGTAATGCGATCCGGGTCTACAGCCACTGGGGCTGTCGGTTGGCCTTTGCGCCCATTGTGGTCCGTGTAGGACGTATCGGTGTAGCTCATAAATTCCCTCCTGCGTATGGGCATGCCATGACCATAACGACCGACGCTCCTCTATCGCCGACGTTATGCGACGGATTGTCACACAGGGGTTCAAGGGCGTCAAATGAAGATTACAGATGAGGGGTTGCTCGCACGCTATCCTATGAGATAATGGCTCATTCTCTGCGTTCCGGTGCTGCTCCGAGCGCCGCAATGATGGCGGTTCGAAAACTTATGTTGCACCGCGACAAACTACCTCATGTCATTTATGACGTTTGATAAGTATACGCCACAATACCAAAAACAGTACGAGTACCAGAACGTGCGCACGCTCATGAAAATTCCATCTGCCCTCCTGGCCATTTCGTTTCTGCTGCTGTTAAGCGGCTGCGATCTCGTTGTGATGAATCCTTCGGGTGATATCGCCGTCCAGCAGCGCGACCTGATCATCACCTCCACCGTGTTGATGCTCCTCATCATCGTTCCGGTCCTTGCTCTCACGCTGTTCTTTGCGTGGAAGTACCGCGCATCCGCCAAGGCGGAGGATTACGATCCGGAATGGCACCACTCCACGCGTCTCGAAATGGTCATCTGGTCGGCTCCGGTCGCGATCATTTTGATGCTCGGCACCGTGACGTGGATTTCCACGCACCGTCTTGATCCTTACCGCCCGATCGAACGCATCGATCAGGACCGTCAGGTCACCGCCGACATGAAGCCGATCACGGTCGAAGTCGTGGCGATGGACTGGAAGTGGCTGTTCTTCTACCCGGAACTCGGCATTGGTAGCGTCAATGAATTCGCAGCGCCCGTCGATGTACCCATCAACTTCAAGATCACTGGCACCACGGCGATGAACTCGTTCTTTGTGCCAGCGCTTGCCGGTCAGATCTACGCCATGGGCGGCATGCAGACCAAGCTTCACGCTGTGATCAACAAGGAAGGCGTCTATGACGGCTTCTCGGCCAACTTCTCTGGCCCGGGCTTCTCGCACATGCGCTTCAAGTTCCATGGCATGAGCCAGCAGGGCTTCGACCAGTGGGTTGCCAAGGCGAAGGATGGCGGCAAGGGCTTCGGTCGCATGGAGTATCTCGAATTCGCCAAGCCGAGCGAGCGCGAGCCCGTGCAGTATTTCGCCAATGTCGATCCAGAGCTTTACGATGCCATCCTCAACCGCTGCGTCGAGCCCAACAAGCTTTGCATGCGTGACATGATGCATATCGACGCCAATGGCGGCGGCGGCAAGGAAGGCATCGATATCGCCAAGGCGCTGAACTCCGTGGTCTGCACGCCGCTTTCGCCTTACGGCGTCGCGTCCGGCCCACAGTCTGTACCAGCGGTCATCGAAGGCCAGACATTCGAACCGGCAGCACTGCCCGATACGAAGGCAGCACTGCCGTCCGCAGGCAAAAGCGCGGGCTGAGTGATGAATTGCATGGGGGCCGCGCGAGGTTCGCGCAGCTCTGGGCGTCCCGGTTGGTCGGGAACGTAGATTCAATGATGTGGGTGCTGCTGTTTGCCAAGTGGACGAACGGCGCCCCGAAAATCGCAAGAGGCTAAAATGGTCGTCAATACCGATCAAACGTCGTTCCTTTTCGGGAAACTGACGTGGGAATCCATCCCTTTCCATGAGCCCATTCTGATCGTGACCTTCGCGGTCGTGGCGCTCGGTGGCGCAGCCGTTCTTGGCGCGCTCACCTACTTCCGGCTCTGGGGGTATCTCTGGAAAGAATGGTTTACATCTATCGATCACAAGAAGATCGGTATCATGTACATCATTCTGGCCCTCGTCATGCTGCTGCGCGGCTTTGCCGACGCCATCATGATGCGCCTCCAGCAGGCCATCGCCTCTGGCGGTTCCGAAGGTTATCTCAACCCGCATCACTACGACCAGATTTTCACCGCCCACGGCGTGATCATGATCTTCTTCATGGCGATGCCGATGATCACCGGTCTGATGAACTATATCATTCCGCTGCAGATCGGTGCGCGTGACGTTTCTTTCCCATTCCTCAACAACTTCTCCTTCTGGATGACCACGGCTGGTGCCGTCATCACCATGATCTCACTGTTCATCGGTGAATATGCGCAGACCGGTTGGCTGGCCTATCCGCCGCTGTCTGGTATTCAGGGAAGTCCGAGTGTGGGCGTCGACTATTATATCTGGGGCTTGCAGATCGCTGGTGTGGGAACGACGCTGTCGGGTATCAACCTGATCGTCACCATCATCAAGATGCGCGCGCCGGGCATGACGCTGATGCGCCTGCCTATCTTCGTCTGGACATCGCTGTGTTCGAACATCCTGATCGTGGCGTCCTTCCCGATCCTGACCGGCACACTCGCTCTGCTCACGCTCGACCGTTATGTTGGTACGAACTTCTTCACCAACGATCTCGGTGGCAACCCGATGATGTATGTCAACCTCATCTGGATCTGGGGTCACCCGGAAGTTTACATTCTCGTGCTGCCAGCCTTCGGCATCTTCTCCGAGATCGTGTCGACCTTCTCCAACAAGCGCCTGTTCGGTTATGCCTCGATGGTCTATGCGACGGTGGTTATCACCATTCTCGCTTACGTCGTGTGGCTGCACCACTTCTTCACCATGGGTTCGGGTGCCAGCGTCAATGCCTTCTTCGGCATCACGACGATGATCATCTCGATCCCGACGGGTGCGAAGATCTTCAACTGGCTCTTCACAATGTATAAGGGCCGCATCACCTTCGATGTGCCGATGCTGTGGGCCATGGGTTTCATGATCACCTTCGTCATCGGTGGCATGACGGGCGTTCTGCTCGCCGTTCCTCCTGCTGACTTCGTGCTGCACAACTCTCTGTTCCTGATCGCTCACTTCCACAACACGATCATTGGTGGCGTGGTCTTCGGTGTTCTGGCCGGTATCGCTTACTGGTATCCGAAGGCTTTTGGTTACCGTCTCGATCCATTCTGGGGCAAGCTGTCCTTCTGGTTCTGGTTCGTCGGCTTCTACTTCGCCTTCATGCCGCTCTACGTGCTCGGCCTGATGGGTGTGACCCGGCGTCTCAGCCAGTTCGAGGATACATCGCTTCAAATCTGGTTCATCGTTGCCGCCTTCGGTGCGTTCCTCATCGCACTCGGTATCGCCTCCTTCCTCATCCAGCTCGTCGTCAGCTTCCTGCGACGCGAAGAGCTGCGTGATGTGACTGGCGATCCCTACGGTGGTCGTACGCTTGAGTGGTCCACGTCTTCGCCGCCGCCTGCCTACAACTTCGCTTTTACGCCGGTCGTGCATGAAATCGATGCCTGGGCGCACATGAAGAAGCACGGTGCCGAACGTCCCGTCGATGGCTTCATTCCCATCCACATGCCGAAGAACACCGGCACGGGCGTTATCATCAGCGCAATCAGCGTCGTCCTCGGCTTTGCACTGGTGTGGCACATCTGGTGGCTGGCAATCGTATCCTTGGTTGCGATCATCGCGGTCTCCATCGCCCACACCTTCAACTACAATCGCGACTATTACATCCCGGTTTCGGATGTGACGGAAGTCGAAGCAGAACGTACGAAGCTGCTGGCAACTCAGGCGTAACAGAATGTCTCAAGCACCTGCCCAGAGCGCCAATGGCGCAGAAAAGCCGGTCTTCTATCTTAGGGAAGACCACCACCCTGAAAACGGTACATCCATCGGTTTCTGGCTGTATCTGATGAGCGACTGCCTGATCTTCGCAACGCTCTTTGCAACCTATGCCGTCGTCGGTCGCAGCTATGCGGCTGGCCCATCGGGCGCTGATCTGTTTGATCTGAAACTGGTGGCGATCAACACCGGCTTCCTTCTCTTCTCCTCCATCACCTATGGCTTTGCCATGCTGGAGGCACAGAAGAAGAAGATCAACACCACGCTGATCTGGCTCGCCATTACCGGCCTGTTCGGCCTGGCCTTCCTTGGTCTGGAACTTTACGAGTTCTACCACCTGATCCACGAAGGCGCGACACCGCAGCGCTCCGCGTTCCTGTCTGCGTTCTTCGCGCTGGTCGGCACGCACGGTCTGCACGTCACCTTCGGCGTCATCTGGCTGGTCACACTCATGGTTCAGGTCAAGAAGTTCGGTCTGCATCCTGAAAACATGCGCCGCCTGACGTGCCTCTCCATGTTCTGGCACTTCCTTGACGTGATCTGGATTGGTGTCTTTTCCTTTGTCTATCTGGTTGGAGTTCTGTGATGAGTGCAAACACACACGACCATAGCCACGATCACGGTCATGCACATGGCCACGGCGACGATCACCACCACGATAGCGGCGAAGATCACGGCTCCTTCAAGAGCTACATGATCGGCTTCATCCTCTCGGTCATCCTGACGGCGATTCCGTTCTGGCTGGTCATGGGCGATGTTCTCGAAAGCCGTACCACCACTGTCATCGTCATCATGATCTTCGGCGTGATCCAGGTGTTCGTGCACATGATCTACTTCCTGCACATGAACACCAAGTCGCAAGGCGGCTGGACCTTTATGTCGCTACTGTTCACGCTTGTTGTGGTCATGATCACGCTCGTCGGCTCGCTCTGGGTCATGTACAACATGAACAAGAACATGATGCCGACTATGACCATGGAGCAGATGCGCAATATGCCGTAACCGGCTGGCGTCGCGATATTGCGGTCCGCGCAACAGCGGACCGCTCCTCTCCGAGAGACACAAGACCCCATGAATCGGAGAGCGGATTCATGGGGTTTTCTGTTGAGCGGGAAAGCTCCGATGACCATTCAAAATGAAACCACGCCGCGCAAGGGCATCCGCCCGGCGGCCATCGTCGTCATCCTCATGACTGTTGTGCTGACCGGCTGCCTGCTGGCGCTCGGCACATGGCAGGTGAACCGCTTGGCGTGGAAGCGCGAATTGATTGCCAATGTCGAGGAGCGCGCCCACGCCGCCCCTGTGGAAGCACCTTTGGCCAGCGAGTGGCCCACTCTGACCAACCCGTCGCAATACGAATATCGTCGCGTCCACCTGTCCGGCACTTTCCGTCATCAGGATGAGGTTCAGGTCTATACCGTCTCCGATCTTGGCCCCGGCTACTGGGTGCTGACGCCGCTGCAACGGGATGATGGCTCCTCCGTCATCGTCAACCGCGGCTTCGTTCCCACCGACAAGCGCGAGCCCTCCGCACGTCCGCAAGGTGAGGTTGAAGGCCGCGTCGATGTCGTGGGCTTGATGCGTGCACCGGAGACGGGCGGACTGTTCCTGCGCACCAATGATCCGCAAAACAATCGCTGGTATTCGCGCAATATCGTCCAGATCGCTGAGACCAAACAGATCGCAAATGCCGCGCCGTTCTACGTTGATGCGGATGCGACACCTAATCCCGGCGGCCTGCCCATCGGCGGCAAGACCATGCTCACCTTTCCCAACAACCACCTGTCCTACGCCATCACTTGGTACATTCTGGCGGGCATGGTCGTTGCTGCGGGCTGGTACGTCACGCGCAATCTCAATGCGCCGCACGCCGCACGCGTGGACGATCCCTCAGGCGTTCAAGAGAGTGCTTAAAGAAAGCGTTTCACCTTTCTCCTCCCGGTGATTATATCACTCGTTTGTTATCGCGGCCTTTGCGCCGCGTTTTTTTGGGTGACGTATGGCACGGGCTTTTCTCCTCGTTCTGGATTCCTTCGGTGTCGGTGGCGCGCCGGATGCCGAGCAATATGGCGATCTCGGCTCCAACACGCTGGGCCACATCGCCGAGTTCTGCGCCGCCGGTGCAGCGGATCGCGCAGGCCTGCGCACCGGCCCGCTGAAATTGCCGAACATGTCGGCGCTTGGCCTCTTGAACATCGCCCAGCTTTCCAGCGGCGAGGCGCCAGCGGGCATGGAGCCGCCCGAACGCATCTATGGCATCCACGGCTGCGCCAGTGAGGTGTCGAAGGGCAAGGACACGCCATCAGGCCATTGGGAAATTGCAGGCACGCCGGTTCGGTTCGATTGGGGTTACTTCCCGACGGAAGGCGATGCTTTCTCTCCCGAACTCGTCGCAGCCATTTGCGAGCAGGGTGAAGTGCCCGGCATTCTCGGCAATTGCCATGCGTCCGGTACCGAGATCATTGCCCGCTTCGGCGCAGAGCACATCCGCACTGGCAAGCCCATTTGTTACACGTCCTCAGACTCCGTTTTCCAGATCGCCGCGCATGAAACGCATTTCGGGCTGGAGCGACTGATCGCGTTCTGCCAAACCGTGCGCAAGCTGGTCGATCCGCTCAATATCGGCCGTGTCATCGCCCGGCCCTTTACCGGCGAAACCGTTGCCGCATTCGAGCGAACCGGCAATCGCCGGGATTTCTCCGTTCTGCCACCGGAGCCGACCTTGCTCGACCGTCTGGTAGAGAGGGACCGCAAGGTGCTGGCCATCGGAAAGATCGGCGATATCTACGCCTATCAGGGCGTTACCCGCGTCATCAAGGCCAATGGCAACGAAGCGCTGATGGATGCGACATTGCAGGCGATGGAAGAGGCCGAAAACGGCGATCTCGTCTTCACCAATTTCGTTGATTTCGACATGATCTACGGCCACCGCCGCGATGTGGCGGGCTATGCCGCGGCACTTGAAGCTTTCGACGCGCGCCTGCCGGAAATTCACCGCAAGATGCAGCCGGGTGATATCGCCATTCTCACCGCCGACCATGGCTGCGACCCGACATGGCGCGGCACGGACCACACCCGCGAACGCGTGCCGATCATGGCCTTCGGCCCCGGCATTCGCGAACGCAATATCGGGATACGCTCATCCTTTGCCGATATCGGCGAAAGCATCGCCTCCCATCTCAGCATACCCACTGGCCGCCACGGCAGGAGTTTCATGTGACGCCGCATTTGTTGAAAGCAGAGATACATTGCCATCTGGAAGGTGCCGCCCCGCCTGCGCTGGTGGCACAGCAGGCGAAGAAATACGGCATAGACAGCAGCAGCTTCCTGCGCGATGGCGCATACATCTGGACGGATTTTGCCGAATTCATCCGCTGCTATGATGCCGTGGCCCAGGTCTTCAAGACCGAAGAAGATTACGCGCTTCTGGCCGAGACATATCTGACCGAATTGGCCGGTGAAAACACCATCTACAGTGAACTCATCGTTTCGACCGATCACGGCGACCGTATCGGCTTAGGCGCGGATGCCTATCTCTCTGGGATCGCCGCAGGCATTGCGGCGGCCAAAGAAAAGACCGGCATCGAAGCCCGCATCATCGTCACAGGCGAGCGCCATTTCGGCCCGGAAAGCGTCATTGCCGCTGCGGAATATGCGGCTCGCGTCAAGCACCCGCTGATCACAGGCTTTAACATGGCAGGCGAAGAGCGCATGGGCCGCGTGGCGGATTACGCCCGTGCCTTCGATATTGCCCGCGACGCAGGTCTAGGCCTCACTATCCATGCAGGCGAAGTCTGCGGCGCGTTCAGCGTGACGGATGCGCTCGATCTCGTCAAACCCCAGCGCATCGGCCACGGCGTGCGCGCCATTGAAGACGGTGCACTGGTCTCGCGGCTGGTGGACCTCGGCACGGTGCTGGAAGTCTGCCCCGGCTCCAACATTGCATTGAATGTCTACCCGGACTTCGAAAGTCACCCCTTGAAGCGTCTTCGAGACGCGGGCGTGCGCGTCTGCATCAGCTCGGATGATCCGCCGTTCTTCCACACCTCGCTGGCGCAGGAGTATGAGATCGCCCGCCATGCCTTCGGCTTCAGCGATGCGCAGATCAATGCTATGACCCGTACCTCGATCGAGGCCGCGTTTGTGGACGAGGACACGCGCGCGACCCTGCTTGCCAAGCTGGATGCGCAGTCTGAAGCAGCATAAATCGGGCGGGAACGGGAGTGCAAAATGCGCTTCCGGTCTTGCGAAAGCCGCTCATTCGGTGAAATACAGAGACATCATAGATAAAAGAAAAGGCCAGCTTCATGGACGGCGTCACCGTTATCGCTCATCCCCTCGTGCAGCACAAACTCACCATCATGCGCAAGAAGGAAACGTCGACTGCCGGTTTCCGGCGTCTGCTGCGCGAAATCTCGACGCTGCTGTGCTACGAGGTCACGCGTGATCTGGAAATGACGATGGAGACCATCGAAACGCCGATGCAGACCATCGATGCGCCGGTTCTGGAAGGCAAGAAACTGGTGTTCGCCTCCATCTTGCGTGCCGGTAATGGCCTGCTGGAGGGTATGCTGGAACTGGTACCATCTGCCCGCGTCTCGCATATCGGTGTGTACCGTGATCACGATACACTTGAGGCCGTCGAATATTTCTTCAAGGCACCCGACAATCTCGATGCGCGCCTGATCATCGTGGTCGATCCGATGTTGGCGACCGGCAACTCCTCTATCGCCGCCGTCGACAAGCTGAAGGAACGCGGCGCGAAGAACATGCGTTTCCTTTGCCTGCTGGCAGCCCCCGAGGGCATCAAGAATTTTCGCGAAGCGCACCCGGATGTGCCTATCTTCACGGCCTCGATCGACAGCCACCTGAATGAACAAGGCTACATCATGCCCGGTCTCGGTGACGCGGGCGACCGCATGTACGGCACGAAATAAACATTAAAAAAGCGCCCTCAACGAATTGAGGGCGCCTGGTATCTCGGTCGGCGTTACTTCATCGTCGGCATGACGAATTCAGCACCGCTCTTGATGCCCGAAGGCCAGCGTGCCGTGACCGTCTTGGTCTTCGTCCAGAACTTGATCGAATCAGTGCCGTGCTGGTTGAGATCGCCGAAGCTTGATGCCTTCCAGCCGCCGAAGGAGTGGTAGGCCAAGGGAACCGGGATCGGAACGTTGATGCCGATCATGCCGATATTGATGCGGCTGGCAAAATCACGGGCGGCATCACCATCGCGGGTGAAGATCGCAACACCGTTGCCATACTCATGCTTCATCGGCAGGTCGAGCGCATCTTCGTAGTTCTTGGCGCGAACGACAGAGAGAACCGGCCCGAAAATTTCCTGCTTGTAGATATCCATGTCGGTAGTCACGTTGTCGAACAGGCAGCCGCCAACGAAATAGCCGTCTTCATAGCCCTGAAGCTTGAAATTGCGGCCGTCAACAACAAGCTTTGCACCTTGCTCAACGCCACTGTCGATCAGGCCGCTCACACGTGTCTGCGCTTCCTTGGTGATCAACGGGCCCATATCAGCCTTGTCATCGGTATAAGGGCCGATTTTCAGTGCTTCGATCTGCGGAATGAGCTTTTCGACCAGACGGTTCGCCGTCTCTTCGCCCACGGGAACGGCAACGGACACCGCCATGCAGCGTTCGCCCGCCGAACCGTAACCGGCACCCATCAAGGCGCTCACGGCTTGGTCGAGATCGGCATCCGGCATGATGATCATGTGGTTCTTCGCGCCACCGAAGCACTGGGCGCGCTTGCCGTTCATGGCTGCGGTACCATAAACATAGCGTGCGATGGGGGTGGAGCCGACAAACGAGATCGCGCCGATATCCGGGTTGGTCAAAATACCGTCAACCGCGCTCTTGTCACCATTGATGACGTTGAGGATGCCAGCGGGCAGACCAGCCTCGATCATCAGTTCTGCCAGACGGATCGGTAGCGATGGATCGCGCTCCGAAGGCTTGAGGATGAAGGCGTTGCCGCAGGCGATGGCGGGCGCAAACATCCACATGGGAATCATGCCGGGGAAGTTGAACGGCGTAATGCCCGCGCCGATGCCGACCGGCTGGCGAATGGAGTACATATCGATGGCAGGACCGGCACCTTCGGTAAACTCACCCTTGGAAAGATGCGGAATACCGCAAACGAATTCGCAGACTTCAAGTCCGCGAATGATATCGCCCTTTGAATCTTCCACCGTCTTGCCGTGTTCGCTGGAGAGCAGCGTTGCCAGCTCATCCATGTTCTGGTTCAGCAGCTCAACGAATTTGAAGAACACGCGCGCACGGCGCTGAGGATTGGTGGCCGCCCATTTCGGCTGCGCAGCCTTGGCGCTTTCAACGGCAGCCAGAATTTCCGCATCGCTGGCCAGAGAAAGCGTTGCTTGCACTTCTCCGGTTGCCGGATTGTAGACATTGGACGTGCGACCGCTGGTGCCAGCCACATGCTTCCCGTCGATGAAATGACCGATCTGCTTCATGGGTGTTCCTCCTGAATTTTCGATGCTGCCACCTTTGCGCTTTGAATTGCACAAATCAATAACCTCGCATAATCATCCGTTGTGCGTAAATTGAAGTTCTTCTTGACCTGAGATAAAAGATGTACCTCAATTTTTGCAAACCGGAGAAGCAGTTCAATGGCGGACAATCGCGTTGTCAGGATGGCAGAGATCGAAATAGACCCGGCTCATCTGGAAGACTATCGACGCCAGTTGGCGGAGGAAATTGAAGCATCTGTCAGGATCGAAGACGGTGTGCTGGCGTTGAGCGCTGTCGCCATCAAAGGCAGCCCCGAGAAAATTCGGGTGCTCGAAATCTACCGGGATGTCGCTGCATATGAGGCACATCTGCAGACGCCTCACTTTCTGAAATACAAGAACGGCACCGCTGGCATGGTCACGAAGCTCACGCTTTTCGAGGTCGATCCTATTATGATGTGCAGCAAATCATGAACTGGGATGATGTCCGCATCTTTCTGGCGGTTGCGCGCACGGGGCAGATCCTTGCGGCGTCCCGGCGTCTCGGGCTCAATCACGCGACCCTGTCCCGGCGGCTGACCTCTCTGGAAGAAGCGTTGAAGACGCGGCTCTTCATTCGCGGTACGACCGGCTGCGAGCTGACCGAGGAGGGTGGACGCTTTCTCGTTTCCGCCGAGCGGATGGAGGCAGAAATGCTGGATGTTCAGGCGAGCCTCGGGCGAGGCGATGCGGCAATCAGCGGTACGGTGAGGATCGGCGCACCCGATGGTTTCGGCGTCTCTTTTCTGGCACCTCGGCTGGGCCAGCTGACGGCTCGTCACCCGGAACTGAAAATCGAACTCGTGCCGGTACCGCGCTCCTTTTCGCTTTCACAGCGCGAGGCGGATATCGCCATCACCATCGAAAGGCCGGAGCAGGGGCGGCTGGTCTTTTCGAAGCTCACCGATTATTCGCTCGGCCTCTATGCCTCAAGGGCTTATGTCGAAAAACATGGACACCCGGAAGATATCGATGCGCTAAAGCAGCATCGCCGCATCGGTTACGTGGAAGACCTGATCTTTTCCCCATCCTTGAATTTCACCGGCGAGATCATGCGGGACTGGGACGCAAGCTTTGCCATATCGAGCGCCATCGGCCAGACCGAGGCGGTGCGTTCAGGGGCAGGCGTCGGCATCCTGCATGACTATATAGCACGGGGAGAGGCAGAACTTGTGCGCCTTTTGCCCGACATTTCCATCCGCCGTTCCTACTGGACAGCCTTTCACGAAAACGCGCGACAACTCGCCCGCGTCAAGACGGTCGTAGAGTTTCTGCAGGAATGCATTGCCGGGGAAAGACGGATGTTCCTGTAAATGCTCCTACGACAGCAGGCTGTCAGAGGGTCCGCAAAGAGATCAGATAGAAAGCCGCATGTCCGGTGATGACCTGAGTTTGTGTCTCGATCAGCGCGGCATCCAGAGCATCGAGATCGACGGCTTGGCCATCCGTTTTCAACGACATTGTACCCATCGCGAGAACAAAAACCGTTTCGCCGATTGTCGGAGGCTCGATAAGAATGTTCTCCGACTTCCGTTCCACCCGATGCGAAAACCTGCCGCGACGGGTCATGACATTGAGATCGGTAATGGGTCCATCCACAAGAACCGCACTGACCGGAACGTCGGCAGCAAAGCTGAGAGGTTCGCTGGTTTCGTTCATCACGATCGGCACGGCCCTATTTATTGACAGCGACATGCCGTTTCCATCCAAAATGGATAGCGTTCGATCAATGCCGGGAAAAATCGAAAATGGCCCGTCACTGGCAACCGTCGCCATGCTGATGCGCCAGTCGAAATCATCGATTGAGGCATCTGGCGGAAAGACGGCGATTTCCACCGTCTCCCCGCCGCCGTTCTTCCAAGGCATGCGCTTGTATTCCCTTGCGCGGAAGAGCTTCATGGCATTCAGTTACCGAGAATGCCGGGCAGACGAAGACCCTTTTCCCGGGCGCAATCCAGCGCGATGTCATAACCGGCATCGGCGTGGCGCATGACACCGGTTGCCGGGTCGTTCCACAGCACACGGTCCAGACGCCGCGCCGCGTCTTCGGAGCCATCGGCGCAGATGACGACACCGGAGTGCTGCGAAAAGCCCATGCCGACACCGCCGCCGTGATGCAGCGAAACCCATGTCGCGCCCGACGCGGTATTGAGCAGTGCGTTGAGTAGCGGCCAATCGGACACGGCGTCGGAGCCGTCCTTCATTGCTTCCGTTTCCCGGTTGGGCGAGGCCACGGAGCCGCTATCGAGGTGATCGCGACCGATGACGACGGGTGCCTTCAGCTCCCCGCTTTTCACCATCTCGTTGAAGGCCAGCGCCAGTCGGTGCCGGTCACCAAGGCCGACCCAGCAGATGCGGGCGGGCAGGCCCTGAAAGGATATGCGCTCGCGCGCCATGTCCAGCCAATTGTGCAGATGCGTGTTGCCGGGTGTCAGTTCCTTCACCTTGGCGTCGGTCTTGTAGATATCTTCGGGATCCCCCGAAAGCGCTGCCCAGCGGAACGGGCCTATGCCACGGCAAAACAGCGGGCGGATATAGGCAGGCACGAAGCCGGGGAAGGCGAAGGCATTTTCGAGGCCTTCTTCCTTGGCGACCTGGCGGATATTGTTGCCGTAATCGAGTGTCGGAACGCCGGCATTCCAGAAATCGACCATGGCCTGAACCTGAAGCTTCATAGAGGCGCGGGCTGCGGCTTCAACCGCTTTCGGGTCGCTCTCCTGTTTGGCGCGCCACTCGGCAACCGTCCAACCGACCGGCAGATAGCCGTGAACAGGATCATGTGCCGAGGTCTGGTCGGTGACGATATCAGGGCGAATGCCGCGCTTGACCAGTTCGGGGAAAATCTCCGCCGCATTGCCAATGAGGCCAACGGATTTCGCCTCACCTGCCGCAGTCCATTGGTCGATCAGCGCCAAGGCCTCATCCAGCGTATGGGCTTTGGCATCGACGTAGCGGGTGCGCAGACGAAAATCGACGCGGGTTTCATCGCATTCCACGGCAAGGCAGCAAGCCCCGGCCATGACCGCGGCCAGCGGCTGTGCGCCGCCCATGCCGCCAAGCCCGCCCGTCAGTATCCACTTGCCCTTAAGGTTGCCGTCATAATGCTGGCGACCGGCCTCCACGAAGGTTTCGTAGGTGCCCTGCACGATGCCCTGCGTGCCGATGTAAATCCACGAACCGGCGGTCATCTGGCCATACATGGCCAGTCCCTTTTTATCGAGTTCGTTGAAATGCTCCCACGTTGCCCAATGCGGCACGAGGTTGGAGTTGGCGATCAGTACACGCGGCGCATCCTTGTGGGTCCGAAACACGCCGACCGGCTTGCCGGATTGCACCAGCAACGTCTCGTCCTCATTGAGGTCTTTCAGCGTTGCGACGATGCGGTCGAAATCCTCCCAGGTGCGGGCGGCACGGCCAATGCCGCCATAGACGACCAGTTCATGCGGGCGTTCAGCCACTTCGGGGTCGAGATTGTTCATCAGCATGCGCAACGGCGCTTCGGTCATCCAGCTTTTGGCGTTGAGCTCGGAGCCTCGGGGGCTGCGGACTTCCCGTTCGTTGTGGCGCGGATTGGTCATGATGGTCTCCCCATATCGTTGGCGTGCAGCGCAAAGTCTTCCATGCGGGTCAGAATGTCTTTGAGGTGAATGCGAAGCTTTCCAGCCTTTTCAGCGTCATAGGCGAAGGGCGGCGCTTCCGTTGCCAGATGCGTGGATTGCGCCAGTTCCATCTGGATGGCGTGAACACCTGTCTTTGGATTTCCATATTCCCGCGTCGTCCAGCCACCCTTGAAGCGCCCGTTGAGCACGGACGTGTAGCCTTGCGCACTCGCTGTCACATCGACGGCGATGGCTTCGATACCAAGGTTGCAGGTACGGCCCATATCTGTGCCAATATTGAAATCCGGCAAAGTACCCGCAAAAAGGAACGGGATGTCAGAGCGGATGGAGTGGCAATCATAGAGAATGGCGATGCCATGGATGGCCTTTACCCGTGCGATTTCCGCTGAGAGGGCTGCGTGGTAGGGCGCGTGGAAGGTTGCCAGACGGTGTGCGATATCCGCTTCCGTCGGTTCTTGCCCTTCTTTCCAGATCGGCTTGCCATCGAAATCCGTTGTCGGAACCAGACCGGTCGTGTTCTGGCCCGGGTAGAGGCTGGAGCCCTGCGGATCACGGTTCGCGTCGATGACATAGCGGTGGAAGGTCGCGCGCACGGGGGTCGCATCATCCAGCAACCCGGCATAGAGATCGTGAATGTGCCAGTCGGTATCGGCAAGCATTTTGCCGTTATCGTTCAGGCGCTCCCAAACATCCGGGGGCATATCGGTTCCCGTGTGCGGCAGGCCGAGGATGATAGGAGAGGAGCCCTTGTGGGTTTCGAAAACAGGCATCCTCACGCCTCCAGCTTCGGCAGAATGCACTGGGAGATTACGGATACCAGCGCGCCGGACGCGATAAGCTTGGAAGCTGCTTTCAGATCGGGGGCCATGTAGCGGTCGTCATCCAGCGATGGGATGACAGCGCGCAGCACGGCCATCGCCTTTTGCAGCTCCGGGCTCGTCTTCAGCGGGCCGCGCAGTTCCACACCCTGAACGGCAGACAGCGCCTCGATGCCGATGATAGCAAACAGGTTGTCCGTCATCGCCAGCAGGCGACGCGCGCCGTGGCAGGCCATGGACACATGGTCTTCCTGATTGGCGGATGTGGGCGTTGAATCGACGGATGCCGGGTGCGACATCTGCTTGTTTTCGCTCATCAGGGCCGCAGACGTGACCTCGGCAATCATCAGGCCGGAGTTCAGCCCCGGCTTTTTCGACAGAAAGGCGGGCAGGCCGTAGGACAGGGCGGGATCGACCAGCAGGGCGACGCGGCGCTGAGCAATCGCACCGATTTCGCAGATGGCGAGCGCCGTCTGGTCAGCAGCGAACGCCACCGGTTCGGCGTGGAAGTTGCCGCCTGAGACGACGGAATTGTCCGAGAGAACCAGCGGATTGTCGGTGACGGCATTGGCTTCGATTTGCAATGTCTGTGCAACCTGTCGCAACAGATCGAGGCAGGCACCATCGACCTGTGGCTGGCATCGGATGCAATAGGGGTCCTGCACCCGCTCGTCGCCTTCGATGTGGCTGACGCGGATTTCAGAGCCTTCCAGCAGATTGCGAAGTGCTGCACCTGCATCGATCTGGCCCTTGTGGCCACGAAGCGTGTGGATATCAGGATGGAACGGAGCGGATGAGCCCATGGCCGCATCGGTGGACAGCGCGCCGGTAATCAGCGCGGCCTGCGCTGCACGATGGGTGCGGAACAGTCCCGCCAGCGCCAATGCAGTGGAGGTCTGCGTGCCATTGATCAGCGCCAGACCCTCTTTGGCGGCCAGCACCACCGGCGTCAGTCCCGCGTTGGAAAGCGCGTCGGCTGCTGGCATGAGCGTGCCGCCATAAAAGGCTTCGCCTTCACCCATCATCACGGCGGCCATGTGGGCCAAGGGTGCAAGATCACCCGACGCACCGACTGAACCTTTCTCCGGGATGGACGGGATCACGCCCTTTTCAAGCATGCCCTCAATCAGCCGCACCAGTTCCAACCGCACCCCGGATGCGCCGCGACCCAACGAAATCAGCTTCAGCGCCATAATCAGGCGCACGACATTTTCCGGCAGTGCAGAACCCACGCCGCAGCAATGCGACAGGATGAGATTGCGCTGAAGGGTAGCCACATCGGCTGAATCGATCTTGATGGAGGCCAGTTTGCCGAAGCCGGTGTTGATGCCATAGACAGGCGCGTTGCCCGCCGCGATTTCAGCGATGCGTTTCGCTGCGCGCTCAATGCCCGCATCGAAGGATGGGTCGAGCTTAGCCGAACCATTGTTCCAGTAGATATCGGCAAGATCGGCCAGCTGCACGGAGCCGGGGTGAAGCGTGATGGTCATGATGTGATCCGTCCCTTGAAAATACGGGCATGAAGCGGGTTGAAACCGATGCGGTAGACGAGCTCGGCGGGACGCTCGATATCCCAGATCGCGAAATCGGCGGATTTCCCGACTTCCAGCGTTCCAGTCTCTGACAGCAGACCCAGTGCTTTGGCGGCATTGCGCGAGGTGGCAACAAGGCATTCCTCAACCGTCAGGTGGAACAGGGTGGCGCCCATATTCATGGTCAACAGCAGCGAGCTCAGCGGCGATGTGCCGGGATTGCAATCGGTGGCAAGCGCGATATCCGCGCCCGCATCGCGAAGAGCCTGCACCGGTGGCGCCTGTGTTTCGCGAAGAGCATAGAACGCGCCGGGCAGCAGCACCGCAACCGTTCCGGCCTCGCCGAGTGCTTCGGCACCGGACTTATCCAGATATTCGAGATGATCGGCAGACAATGCCCCGTAGGTGGCTGCAAGTTGTGAGCCGCCGAGATTGGAGAGTTGCTCCGCATGCAGCTTCACCGGCAGACCAAGCGATTTGGCTTTGTCGAAAACCATGCGCATCTCATCAACAGAAAAAGCAATGCCTTCGCAAAAGCCGTCGACCGCATCGATGAGACCCTCGGCATAGCCGCGTTCCATTCCCGGCAGTACGACGTCCGCGATGTATTGCGCATTTCGGCCTTTGTATTCGGCGGGCGTGGCATGGGCCGCCAGATAACTGGTCAAGATTCGAACGGACCGCACTGTGGTCAACCGGTGCGCCACGCGCAGCATTTTTAGTTCTGTCTCGATATCCAGCCCATAGCCGGATTTGATTTCGATAGTGGAAACGCCTTCCGCCAGCAGCGTATCCAGTCGCGGCAGAGCCTGCGCAAGTAACTCGTCTTCCGACAACGCCCGCGTATCGCGCACCGACGACACGATGCCGCCGCCTGCCTTCGCGATGTCTTCATAGTTCGCGCCGTCCAGCCGCATCTCGAATTCCATGGCGCGGTTGCCGCCGAAGACGAGGTGGGTGTGGCAATCGATCAGGGCAGGGGTAATCCAGCGTCCCTCGCAGTCGAAGCTCCCGGTTGCCCGCGTGAACTCGGCTGGCAAATTCGCCTCCGGGCCAGCAAAAACGATCCGCCCATCCTGGACGGCAAGCGCGCCTTTTTCGACGATTCCAAGGCCCGGCATTGAAGGATCGAGTGTTGCAAGCCGCGCATTTCGCCACAGCGAAACAGATGTTTCGCGTTCGCTGTTTTCTGGAATGGAGTTGCCGTTCATGCTGAGTTTTCCCTTCCCTTATGTTTAATATGTATATACATAATGGATAGAGAGGCAAGAGCCGTGATGTAAAAATTGGGGAGCCGAAATGATCCTTCATGCTGAAGTCGCTATGTTGTCAGATGGTTGGGCGGATAATGTCCGGCTGAAAATTGCCGATGGCAAAATCGTTTCGCTCGACATCGGCGCACCGGCGCAAGGTGCTGACGAACGGGCGAAGGTCATCCTCCCAGCCATGCCGAACCTCCACAGCCACGCCTTTCAGCGCGCCATGGCGGGCCTCGTGGAAACGCGAGGCAGCACCGCAGACAGTTTCTGGAGCTGGCGCAGCCTGATGTACCGCTTCGCGCTGACCATGACGCCGGACCAGATGGAGGCGGTCGCCGCGCAGCTCTATATGGAAATGCTGGAGGCCGGGTTTGGCCGTGTCGGCGAGTTTCACTATCTGCATCATGACAAGAACGGCGGTCATTACGCGAACATCGCGGAAATGTCGGAGCGCATCGCGGCGGCAGCGTCCCAAACGGGTATCGCGCTGACACTCCTTCCGGTCCTCTACGCTCACTCCGGCTTCGGCGGGCTCGAACCGTCAGAGGGCCAGCGACGATTCATCAATTCTCCGGAGAGTTTTGCCCAACTCTTCGAGGGTGCTGCAAAGGCCGTTTGCTCGTTGCCTGAAAGCGTCGTCGGCGTTGCACCGCACAGTCTTCGCGCGGTGACCCCGCACGAGTTGACTATCGCATCGCAGCTTGCTTCCTCCGCACCGCTTCATATCCACATCGCCGAGCAGGTGAAGGAAGTCGAAGATTGCATTGCGTGGTCCGGCAAACGGCCGGTGGAATGGTTGCTGGACAATGCCGATGTCAACGATCGCTGGTGCCTGATCCACGCCACCCATATGACCTCAGAAGAGACGGTAGCCGTGGCCCGACGTGGTGCGATCGCAGGCCTATGCCCCATAACCGAGGCCAATCTGGGGGATGGTACATTCCCGGCCCGGGAGTTTCTGGCATCAGGCGGCGCTTTCGGCATTGGCTCAGACAGCAATGTGCTGATCGGTGTTTCCGATGAGCTTCGGCAACTGGAATATTCCCAACGGCTTCTGCATCATGCCCGCAATGTGGTGGCACCCGCCAATGGCTCCACCGGCAGGACGCTTTTCGATGCTGCCTTAAAGGGTGGCGCTCGAGCCTTGGGAGCCAAAGCGGGTATCGCAGTAGGGCATGCCGCCGATTTCGTTTCGCTGAACACAGGAGATGCGCCGTATCTTGAGCGCGACAACCTGCTCGACGGCTGGATATTCGGTGGCTTGGTGAGGCCGGAAAAGGTATGGATTAATGGAAAAGCCGTCGTTCGCGATGGTCTCCATGTTACGCGTGAAGCGATCTCAGCGCGCTTCCGTGGGACGATGAAAGAGCTTTTGTCGCAATAGATAACTCTAATGTACGCATGGAAGCGTGCTTGGGCTTGACTTGGAAAAGCACCTCGCGGAGATCATTGTGATCTAGGGAGTCCGGAGACAAAATGCCCAATTTCATTCGTCAGCTTTCGCCCACGGGTCTCGGGGTGGCTGTCATGCTGCTCGGCATGCTTCTTTTTGCGTTGAATGACGCCATGGGCAAATGGCTGGTATCGACCTACAGCCTGGGGCAAGTCGTTCTGGTGCGCAGCGCTGCTGCCATTATTGTGCTGATTCCCATCCTGTGGCGAGCGGGTTTAAGCAATGTCATCCGCGTCGAGCGTCCGGCCTTGCAGGCCGCCCGCGTGTTCTTTTCCACGGCTGAACTCTTCTGTTTCTATTTCGCCGTCAAAGCGCTGCCGTTGGCGGATGTCATGACCTATTGGCTGGCGGCCCCTATCTATGTTGCCGCGCTGTCGCCGTTTCTGTTGGGCGAGAAGGTCGGCTGGCGGCGCTGGACGGCGATTGCCATTGGCTTCGTCGGCGTAGTGATTGCGCTGCAACCAAGCTCGGCATCGCTGACCTCGGCGGCGCTCTTTTCCATCCTCGGCAGCGCGGCTTTTGCTTTCATGATGCTGTCTGGACGCCAGTTGCGCAACACGCCGGATACGGTGCTGGCCTTCTGGCAGATCGTCGGGGCGGCAGTCGCCAGTGTCGTTGCGATTGCCGTCACGCCGTCCGGCTGGGTGCCGCTGAAATCCGGTTTCGACCTGTCGCTGCTGGCTCTGCTGGGCATCGTCGCGATGACGGCGCATGTGCTGGTCAACCGCGCGCTGAAGCTGGCCGATGCCGCAACCGTGGCGCCGCTGCAGTACACGCTGCTGCTCTGGGCCGTGGTGTTCGGATGGCTGATCTTTGGCGATGTGCCACAGTCCAGCATCGTCATCGGCGCTGGCCTGATTGTGTTGGCGGGCCTCTATATCTTCTTCCGGGAGAACACACTCAAACGCAGGCAGGCAAAGTCCGCCAGCCCGCCTCTGGATGATCTCGTCTAAGCTTTCGGATCAACGTGCCAACCAGCCACCATCGACCGGCAGAACCGTGCCGTGAATATAGTCCGCAGCGCTGGACGCAAGGAACACGGCGGCTCCGCCAAGCTCTTCCGGCTTGCCCCAGTGGCCTGCGGGAATACGCGCCAGGATCGCCGCGTTGCGATCCGGGTCGTTGCGCAGGGCTTCCGTGTTGTTGGTGCCGAAATAGCCAGGCGCGATGGCATTGACGTTGATGCCCTTGGCCGCCCATTCACAGGCCAGAAGCCGCGTCAGACCCGCGAGCCCGCTTTTGGATGCGGTGTAAGATGGAATGCGGATGCCGCCCTGAAACGACAGCAGCGAGGCGATGTTGATGATCTTGCCCGGCTTGTTTTCCGCAACGAGATGACGGGCAAAAGCCTGGCTGAGAAAGAAAACCGTCTTCAGGTTCACGTCCATCACGGCGTCCCAATCGGCTTCGGTGAAATCCAGCGAATCGGCGCGCTTGATGATGCCCGCATTGTTGACGAGAATATCGGCGCCGCCAGCAAGGCGCACGGTCTCGCTGATGACATCTCCAACGGGCGCGATGGAGGAGAGATCGGCCTTGATGCTGTGGCTCTTGCCGCCAATGGCTGCAATTGCCTCTTCCGTTTCCGTCATGGAGGACCGCCCGACCAGTGCCACCGTTGCGCCCGCGCCAGCCAGCGCCGTGGCGATGCCCTGTCCAAGCCCGGTATTGGCACCTGTGACAATGGCTGTCTTGCCGGTAAGGTCGAAGGAAATCGTCATTGCGCTGCTCCATGCATCAGGAATTCGTTGCTTTACACGTATTTATCGCAAGCTGATTATAGGGGCAAGAAACAAATAGTATCTCTTTTGAGAATGATCCTACAACATAATGCATCGCAACTTTTATTTGTAAAACTAGCTCGAAAATGGCTGAAACGTCGGGATTGCGTCGAAAAAACAACTTTTATCTTGACGAAATCACGAAGTTGCGAGACTAACAGGGGTATTCCCAATCCCCTGACATCGGGATTTGGGAACCGAACTTTGGTGCCGGGCCCCTCTGGCGAGAGTTTTACGGCGCTCTCGCGATGTCGGTACCGCCTGCTTATGACGCCGGCGGATTTAAACCCATGAAAAATCTGACCATGCATTCCATGCGTGCGCTTTGTGCCATGCCTGCTCCACGTTTTCCCGTTCGCCCAGCCAGCGCGGGAGCCCTGTGATGACACCGACAACCAAATCCTCACTTACCTATTTCAAATGGGCCTTCATCGTCACGGTCGTCGGCCTTCTGCTGGGCGGTTGGCTTGGCTGGGAAATGACGGGCACCGTCAGCGGTACGGCCACGATCTTCTTCATCTGCGCGGTTCTGGCGGTTCTTGAGATATCGCTGTCCTTCGATAACGCCATCGTCAATGCCAACAAGCTGAAAGACATGACGCCGGAATGGCAGCATCGCTTTTTGACCTGGGGTATTCTCATTGCCGTTTTCGGCATGCGTATCGTCTTCCCGCTGCTCATCGTCGTTATCGCGGCCAATGTCGGGCCATGGACGGCTATGGTCATGGCGGCGACCGAACCGGAACGTTATGCGCAGATCATGAAAGACGCACATCTGCCGATCGCGGCCTTTGGCGGCACCTTCCTGATGATGGTGGGCCTCAGCTTCTTCTTCGATCATGAGAAGGACGTGCACTGGGTGCGCTGGTTCGAAGAAAAGATTGCGACCTATTCGTCGATCAAGGGTATCGAGATCGCTTTCGTGCTGATCGTCATGCTGGTCTTTTCGCGAATCATCGCCAATAGCGCTGATCCAGCGCTGGGTCCTGAAGCAGCTACTCTTTTCTTCAGTTCGGCGATCTGGGGTCTCTTGACCTTCCTTCTGGTCGAAGTTCTCGGCGGCATTCTGGACCGTAGCCAGCAGGTGCTGGAAGGTGCGGCAAAGGGCGGCTTCGGCGCGTTCCTTTACCTCGAAGTGCTGGATGCCAGCTTCTCCTTCGATGGCGTCATCGGCGCTTTTGCGCTCACCTCCAATCTCTTCATCATCGCCATCGGTCTTGGCATCGGTGCCATGTATGTGCGCTCGATGACCATCATGCTGGTCGAAAAGGGAACACTGGCGGAATACCGCTATCTCGAGCATGGCGCGTTCTATGCCATCCTCATCCTTTCGGTCATCATGTATGTGCAGAGCCTCGTCCATATTCCAGAAGTCATCACCGGTCTGGGTGGCGCAACGCTCATCGGTATCTCGCTGTGGTCTTCCATTCGCTACAACAAGCAGGAAAAAGCACGGGAAGTCGAAGGCGCGCAGGGTGCCCAGATTTAACACTATTAACGCCGCTCAACTCTTCGAGTGAACGGCGCGGAATTGTGCGATTGAAGAATGTCGCTTAAAATATGAGCTTCGGCGGTGCCTCCGCCGAAGCTTTTTGTTTGTAAAGGCAGGATTAGCGGGCATTTCTGCTGCAAAATCCAACTGGCACGCTTGATGCATGTCTCTCTTTAAGTCCAGAGGGGACGCTAGCTCGAAAACGAGCGCAAGAACCGCCGCCACATCGATGCGCACGTCAGTGCAGACACGATGGGCGGCGGTTTTGTTTTGTTCATTGATTTGCGCCAAAATCCCATGATGACTTTTTTGGATTGCAAACGAACGGAGTTGGACACGTGTCTGTCGAACTGTCGCCAAGTCAGGCGCTGAACCTCTGGCACCGCGTGGTGCTGGCGCAGGTCGAGGAAGATGGCCCGGATCTGACAGCGAGGCAGATGGCAATCCTGCTGCATATCTACCTCGTGCCTCCACCACATACTGTCAGAGGTCTCGCTTCTGTCCTGGGCGTCACCAAGCCCGTCATCACCCGCGCGCTGGACAGCATGGGTGGGTTAGGACTGGTAGACCGCGCGCGCGATGAACGCGATCGCCGCAATGTCGTAATCAAACGCACGGTGGCCGGTGCGCTTTATCTGGAAAAATTCGGCGATCTGATCATCGAGCATGCCCGCAGGGCTTAGCGTGCCGCTTCAAAAAGGTGTATGCCGGTGGGCGAATACGCAAATGAAGGTGAGCAGGACTGAGCGATATGACAACCACGGAAACGACACTCGACCGCCGCCTTAACATCTTTCGCGCCGATCTAGCCGATGAGGCACTCAAGGGTCAGGTGGAGGCGGAGCGGTTTGTCAGCGGTGCTCCATCGCAGATTACGGTTCCGGTCATCGGACTGCGTCCAAAGCCGGATTTGACTGCCGGCATCGATACGGCATTGCTGCTGGGTGAAACCATCAAGGTGTTCGAAAAGGTCAATGGCTGGGCCTGGGTTCAGGCGGATGCGGATGGCTATGCCGGGTATGTGCCGGAAACTGCCTTCGGTGACATCGTAGCACCCACCCACCGCATCATCACCCCCCGTACCTTTCTCTATCCCGCTGCTGAACTTCGAAAGCCACCGATTGCAGCGCTGTCCATGGGCAGCCAGATGCGCTTCGTCGGAGAAGCCGAGACGCGCGGCACACGGTATCTGATGACCGAAAACGGGCACGGCGTCATCGCCGCCCATTGCCTGAGCGCCGAGCAGGTGCTGACGGAAGACTATGTGTCCATCGCTCTGCGCTTTCTCGAAACGCCTTACCTTTGGGGCGGGCGGTCAGGCTTTGGTATCGATTGCTCGGGGCTCGTCCAGCTTTCGATGGCCATGGCGGGCAAATCGGTTCTGCGGGATACGGATATGCAGGTCCGCTCCCTGGGCACCGAGATCACCCGCGAAGAACTGCGGCGTGGCGATCTTGTGTTCTGGAAGGGCCATGTCGGCATCATGGAAGACGAGGAGACGCTTCTTCACGCCAATGGCCACACCATGACTGTCTCGCGGGAAAATCTCGATGAGGCGATCAAGCGTATCGGCTGGCTCTACGAGATGCCGACGGCCTACCGCCGCCCTTGAGGTTTCACGAAAACGTTTGCATCCATCCGCTGTTTTGGTGCGATTGCCGTTCTATATAACATGGATAGAACATTCTGCAGGACCATTCCTATGGCACGACCAGCACTCCGCATCGCGGCTTTCCTTTTCGCCAGTTTCTCACTTGCTTCGAGCGGTCAGGCGCAGACCGTCTATGAAAATGGTTACATGCCAGCACCGGATGCCTATGCCAATCTGCCGGGTGTGAAAGACCCCAAGACGCTGCAGCCGAAAGAGCGCTACAACTGCCACTCGGCTCCGGTGATTTCGAGCTATTCGGATGGCCCTTATCGCGACGTCTTCGGCAATCGTGGTCTGGCTGTGCAGGGCTACCGTTGCACTGGTTCCGCTGGCGTGACTGCGACAGGCAACCGCGTGCCGACATCGAAGGACTGGTATCCTGGCATCAATCCACCTGCGGTGGATTTCTAATCGTCAGCCAGAACCGTCTTTGCTGAAACCGGTCTGGACTTGCCGCTGTTTTATCAGATAAGTCTTTTTCTCGGGAGCAGATCAGGCTCCTGAAGGCTCAAAGCCTTTCGAAATGCGCGGCGACATCGGCCCCTCTTGATTTATGGAGCCCGGTGCGGGGGATAGCAGCAGCAATGACGAAGACAGACATAGCGACCCGTGTTCACAACCACACCTGGAAGCTGGACCCCATCGTCCGCAGCCTCATCGATACCGACTTCTACAAACTGCTGATGTTGCAGATGATCTGGAAGCTCTATCCAGAGGTGAATGCGACCTTCTCTCTCATCAACCGCACCAAGACAGTCAAGCTTGCCGATGAAATCGACGAGATGGAACTGCGCGAGCAACTTGATCATGCCCGGAGCCTGCGTCTTTCCAAAAAGGAAAGCATCTGGCTGGCGGGTAATACGTTTTATGGCCGTTCGCAGATTTTCGAGCCAGAGTTTCTCTCGTGGCTGGATAGCTACCAGCTGCCAGAATACGAGCTTTTCAAACGCGATGGGCAGTACGAACTGAATTTCCATGGGCGCTGGATGGACACCACGCTATGGGAAATTCCCGCTCTTGCTATCATCAATGAGCTTCGCTCGCGCAGCGCCATGCGGTCGCTCGGCTATTTCACGCTCGATGTTCTCTATGCGCGCGCAAAAGCCAAGATGTGGGCGAAGGTGGAGCGTCTGCGCGAACTTCCCGGCCTGCGTATTTCCGACTTCGGCACCCGCCGTCGCCACAGCTTCCTGTGGCAGCGCTGGTGCGTGGAAGCCTTGAAGGAAGGCATCGGCCCGGCCTTTACCGGCACGAGCAACGTCTTGCTGGCGATGGATTCCGACCTCGAAGCTGTCGGCACCAATGCGCATGAGCTGCCGATGGTTGTCGCGGCCCTTGCACAGAACGACGAAGCTCTGGCAGCAGCGCCCTATCAGGTCATGAAGGACTGGAACCGGCTTTATGGCGGCAACCTTCTGATCGTGCTGCCGGATGCTTTTGGTACCGCCGCGTTTTTGCGCAATGCGCCGGAATGGGTAGCGGACTGGACGGGTTTTCGCCCCGATAGCGCGCCGCCGATCGAAGGTGGCGAGAAGATCATCGACTGGTGGCAGAAGATGGATCGCGACCCGAAGAAGAAACTGCTGATCTTTTCGGACGGTCTGGATGTGGATGCCATCATCGACACTTACAAGCATTTCGAGGGACGCGTCCGAATGAGTTTCGGTTGGGGCACCAATCTGACTAATGACTTTGCCGGATGCGCGCCCAATACGATTGAAAGCCTGAAGCCGATTTCCATCGTCTGCAAGGTCATCGATGCCAACGGACGCCCCGCCGTCAAGCTTTCCGACAACCCGCAAAAGGCGACTGGAGAACCGGAAGAGGTTCAGCGCTACCTGAAATTCTTCGGTCAGGAAGACCGTAAGGAGCAGGACGTGCACGTTTGAACAGGGAGCGGTTTCCCGCTCCCTTGCCAGTTACTTCTTCGCGAAATTGCGTGAAATATATTGGAAAAGCGCGCGAATGGCCTGGGCTTCTCCGCCGATGGAGGAATGTGGACGCTCGCTGAGCGACCAGCCGTAAATATCGAAATGCGCCCATTTCTTCGTCTGCGTTACGAAACGCTTGAGGAAAAGCGCTGCCGTGATCGAACCGGCCATGCCTCCTGCTGGCGCATTGGTGATATCGGCGGCGCGGGAGCGGATGTCCTTGTCGTAGCCCATGTAGAGCGGCAGGCGCCACAAGGGATCATCCACATCCATGCTGGCATCGCTGATGCTGTGTGCCAAATCTTCATCATCCGTGAAGAATGGCGGCACATCGGGGCCGAGCGCTACGCGGGCGGCACCCGTCAGGGTCGCCATGTCGATGATGAGATCCGGCGCATCCTCGTCGGCATAGGCAAGGGCATCCGCCAGCACGAGACGGCCTTCCGCATCGGTATTGTCGATCTGAACGGTCAGGCCTTTACGGCTCTGATAGATATCGCCGGGGCGGAAGGCGTTGGCCGAAATGGAGTTTTCCACGGCAGGCACGAGAACGCGCAAATCGATCGGCAGGCGGGCGTCCATGATCATGAGCGCCAGACCAAGCACATTGGCCGCCCCACCCATGTCCTTCTTCATCAGCGCCATGGAAGACGAAGGCTTGATGTCGAGGCCACCGGTATCGAAGCACACGCCCTTGCCCACCAGCGTCAGGCGCGGATTGCCCTTTTTGCCCCAGGTCATCTCCAGCAGGCGCGGCGCGCTTTCGCTGGCACGACCAACTGCATGGATCAACGGAAAGTTTTCTTTCAGCAGGTCTTCGCCTGCCACGACCGAAACCTGAGCCTTGTAATGCGCAGCCAGACTGCGGAATGCGATTTCGAGCTGGTCCGGCCCCATGTCGTTGGCAGGCACGTTGATGAGGTCACGGGCCAGATAAACACCCGCCAGAATTCGCTTTATCTCCGCATCCTCCGCGTCGCGGGGGATCAACAGCTTCGCGCCGTTGCTCTTGGACGTACGGTATTTATCGAAACGATAGGCGCCGAGGCCAAAGCCCAGCATCAGACGGTTGACCGTCAGCGGTGCAGTCTCGATGTGCCAGTCGCCTTCGGGCAGCTCTCGCGCCAGCTTGCCGGTAATGAAAGGAAGCTCCGACGGGTTGGTGCCGAGCCCCAAAAGCGCGCCGCCGAGGGCACCTTCTGCGGATGGAATGAGCAGAATTGCGCCTGCATCTGCCTTGAATCCCGCTTTACGCGCCCAATCGAGAGCAATCGGATCAATCGCGCGCTGTTCGATGTGAGCAGGTGTCACCGCAAAAACGGGCAGTGTTTTTCCCGCTTTGGAACTGAAAGGCGTGGTGCGATCGATAAATTGATAAGGAGGCATTGGGTACTTTCGTAAAGGTCTGGAATCGGCAAATTAACACTCTGTTAGGGTTAACAGATTATTGCTGGAGCGAGGGTTGCGTCGAGCGAAATCGCTTCGTGTCACCCGTTTCGATCATAACCGAGAGCCGGGGGCAATGTCGTGATTGCTGTTTCTTCCCTTCCAGAGCGCCCAAAAATGCTGTTGCGCGGCGTCTGTGCGGCCGTGCTTGCGCTGTCTCTCGCGGGATGTTCCACCAACAAGCCAGACCGTATGTCGACCGGATCGGTGGCGCCGGTGTCCCGTTCCTACGACCAGATGAACATGGAGCAGTTGCGACAGGCGGAAGCCTCCACCGGCAAGGCCTATGAGCACAACCCGAGGGATCGCAACACGGGCCTCAACTACGCCAATCTGCTGATGATGACGGGCAAGAACACGCAGGCACTTGCCGTCATGCAGCAGGTCGCCATCGCTTATCCGACAGATCGTGACGTTCTTTCTTCCTACGGCAAGGCACAGGCCGCTGCCGGTCAGCTGGAACAGGCACTCAACACCATCAACAGGGCGCAGACACCGGATCGCCCGGACTGGCGTCTTTATTCGGCAGAAGGCGCTGTGCTGGATCAGCTTGGCCGCTCGTCCGAAGCGCGGGCGAAGTACCGTCAGGCGCTTGATCTGAAACCGAACGATCCGAGCATTCTCTCCAATCTGGGAATGTCCTACGTGCTTCAAAGCGATCCGCGCACGGCTGAGACCTATATGCGCTCCGCCGCGTCCCAGCCCGGAGCCGACAGCCGTATCCGCCAGAACCTTGCACTGGTCGTCGGGCTTCAGGGGCGCTTTGAAGAAGCGGAACGCATTGCGATGCAGGAACTGTCCGCCCAACAGGCGCAGGCGAACCTGACCTATCTGCGCGGCATGCTATCCCAGCAGAATGCATGGTCGCAGCTTTCCGACAAGAACAAGAAAACGGCGACGAATTAAGCTTGTTTGCCATGGTTTTCAAAAGGCGGTCTGCGGGCCGCCTTTTTGCTGCGCGCAGACCGGTTCAGAACGTATCGGAGATGCGAATTCCAGCAGGGCCGAGAATGACGGCGATCAGCACTGGCAGGAAAAACAGGATCATCGGTACGGTGAGTTTGGGCGGCAGAGCGGAGGCTTTCTTCTCGGCTTCGTTCATGCGCTCATCACGGCCTTCCTGTGCCAGCACGCGCAGCGCCTGCGCCAAGGGCGTGCCGTAGCGCTCTGCCTGGATCAACGCCTGCACTACGCTTTTCACGCCATCCAACTGCGTGCGAAGGCCCAGGTTTTCGAGCGCAGTACGCCGATCCTGCAGGAAGGACAGTTCTGCCGTGGTCAGCACCATTTCTTCGGCAAGTTCGGGCGATTGCTCTGCCAGCTCTTCGGCCACACGCCGCATCGCCGCTTCCATCGATACGCCCGATTCCACGCAGATCAACATCAGGTCCAACGCATCCGGCCATGCGCGTTTGATCGATTTCTGACGCTTGGACATCTGATTGGAAACGAAGATGTTGGGTGCATAAAAGCCCAGATAACCAAAGCCCAGAACTGCCATCAGCCGAATGCCGAACGGCCTGCCGTCGAGATTTCCCATGACGAAGACCCAGAGAAAAGCCAGCACGAGGAACACGAAGGGCAGAATGAAGCGGGCAGCCAGAAAAGTGTTCAAGGCGTTCTGGGATCGGTAGCCCGCAGCCCGCAGCTTGTTGACCGTATTGGCATCGACAAGCGCTTCGCGCAGATTGAAGCGTTCGACGATCCGGCGAGCGGATTTGTTGTTGTTCGAGCGCAACGAGGCCTTTTCGCCTTTAGCTGCTTCGCTCATCCGGTTGCGTTCCCGGCTTCGGATCAGGTCACGTTCCGTGGACACGGCCTTCATGCGTTTGCCTAGATCGCCCTTCTCGAAATATGGAATGGCGAGCGTGTAGAACGTCGCAAAAACAGCGACGGCAACGAGGACGGCAACGATGAGATGCGGGTTGGTCAGGCTGGATGCGAGTTGCTGGGACATGGTGCTACCGCCTCAAATATCGAAGTTGATCATCTGGCGCATGACGATGATGCCGATGGACATCCAGATCGCCGAGGCGCCAAGAATGAGATGACCGCGCGGATCGGTGAACAGCACCATGATGTAATCCGGTGAAGTCAGGTAGACGAGCAGCGCCACGATAAAGGGCAGTGCGCCGATGATGACGGCGGATGCCTTGGCCTCCATCGAGAGCGCGGAGACCTTGGCCCTCATCTTGCGTCGTTCACGCAGCACCTTGGACAGGTTGGCCAGCGCTTCGGAGAGATTGCCACCCGCCTGTGCCTGAATGGTAATGACGGTGCCGAAGAAGTTGACCTCGGGCAGTGGCATTGTCAGCATCATGCGGTTTATGCCTTCGGGAATGGTCATGCCCACCTGCTGCGCTTCCACCACGCGCTGGAACTCGGTTTTGACAGGCTCCTGCCCGTCTGAAGCGATCAGCCTTACGGAATCATTGAGCGGCAGGCCGGATTTGATGGAGCGGTACATCACATCGAGTGCGTTCGGAAACTCTTCCAGAAACCTGTTCTGCCGGCGCTTGACCAGAAAGCCGAGGATCCAGCGGGGAAGGCCAAGCGCGCCGACAAAGCCGCCACCGAGTGCCAGATAGATGGGCGCGCCGTAAAGCAGGGCGACGAGAAAGACGGCGATCCCAAGACCACATCCCAGGACATAGAATTTTCGCACCGAGATCGACAGTCCGGCCTGAACCAGCTTGCCGCGCACACTCGTGTCGCGGCGATCCTTGGTTTTCTCGTTCTGCTTCTTTTCAAGATCCTTGAGGGTGTCCTGCACGGATTTGCGACGCTTGCTCAGTTCCTGAACACGGTCACGTGCGGCCTTGATCTTGGTATGGTCGGTTTCTGCGGCCTTGACCCGGCTCACGCGGCTTGCGGTTTTCTTTTCAACTTCGATCTGCGGGAAGAGAAAGACATAGGCCATCGCTCCTGCCGATATGGCGACCAGGATCACGAGCAACACCACCGTCATATTCATTCTACAGTTCCGTTCTGATCCTGCTTATTGAGACTGGCTTTCCATTTCATCGAGGGCGGCGGCCAGGCGCTTTTCCTCGTTGAAATAGCGTGCTCGATCCCAGAAATGCGGTTTGCTGATGCCGGTCGAAACATGGCGGCCGATCAGACGTCCGCTCGCGTCTTCGCCATCCATCTCGTAGCGCATCAGATCCTGCGTGATGATCACGTCGCCTTCCATGCCCAGCACTTCGGTCACCTGCGTGATGCGGCGCGAACCGTCACGCAGACGCGCAGCCTGAATGATGACATCGACGGAGGAGGAGATGATTTCGCGCACGGTCTTTGCCGGAAGGCTAAAGCCACCCATGGCGATCATCGATTCCATACGGCTTAGGCATTCGCGCGGGGTGTTGGCGTGGATCGTTCCCATGGAGCCGTCATGGCCCGTGTTCATCGCCTGTAACAGGTCGAAGACTTCGGGCCCACGCACTTCACCGACGATGATGCGTTCAGGGCGCATACGCAGGCAGTTCTTGACGAGATCACGCATGGTGATTTCACCTTCGCCCTCGATGTTGGGCGGACGGGTTTCAAGCCTGACCACATGGGGCTGCTGCAACTGAAGTTCGGCAGTGTCTTCGCATGTAATGACGCGTTCTGTCTTGTCGATATAGCTCGTCAGGCAGTTCAAAAGCGTCGTCTTACCTGAGCCGGTACCGCCGGAGATGACGACATTGCAGCGCACGCGCCCGATGACCTGAAGAAGAACGGCACCCTCCGGTGTGATGGCTCCAAAGCGCACCAGTTGGTCGAGGGTGAGTTTGTCTTTCTTGAACTTTCGGATGGTCAGTGCCGGGCCATCGATGGCGAGCGGCGGAGCGATGACGTTGACGCGCGAACCGTCCGGCAGGCGCGCGTCGCAGATCGGGCTCGATTCATCGACGCGGCGACCGACCTGGCTGACGATACGCTGGCAGATCGACAGGAGCTGAGCATTGTCGCGAAACCGTATGTCGGATTCGATGGTTTTACCGCCCACTTCGATGAAGGTCTGGCCGGAACCGTTGACCATGATGTCGGCGATGTCGTCACGCGCCAGAAGCGGCTCCAGCGGTCCATAACCCAGAACATCGTTGCAGATGTCTTCCAGCAGTTCTTCCTGCTCGGAAATCGACATCGCGAAATTCTTGATGGTGATGATATCGTTGACGATATCGCGGATTTCTTCGCGCGCGCTCTCGGTGTCGAGTTTCGCTAGTTGCGACAGATCGATGGTGTCGATCAGCGCCGAGAAGACCTGTGCTTTTGTCTGGTAATATTCGTCGGTCCGCGTGCGCTTGCGCACCTGTGGGGGCGGAGAATGAGACGGGGCTGCTGGCGAGGGCAGCACCAGTGTCTCCACCGGCTCAGCGCGCGGAGCCGCGACAACGGGTGACGGGGCAGGGGAAGATGCCGCCGGTCCACTGTTTGTGCTTCGTGAGAAGCCTTCGTTGCCACGTTTTCCGAACATAGGTGTCTTCCGGTCTGTCTTTGCACGGCCATGCCGCGCATCACTTGCGTTTTATAAGGTCCATGAATTTGCCAAGCCCTGCCCGCTTCGCCTTTCGCGCCGAAGAACGGCCCGTGACGATGTGGGAAATCTGCGAGAACGTCTCGGCAATCGGCGACTTTGCATCGATTTCGCTGATCATCCGCCCGCTATTGGCCGCATTGCCGAACAGTTGTACATCGAACGGAATGATGGCGATCGGCTCGATCTCCAGTGGCTCGAAAAAGTCGGCAGGTGCGATCTCGGGTCGCTTCACCATGCCAACCTGATTGAGCACCAGATGCGGAACCTTGTCGTTGGGTCGAAGCTTTTTCAGCGCATCCAGAAGGTTCTTGGTATTGCGCAGATTGGCGAGATCCGGCACCGCCGTGATCACCACCTCGTCGGCTTCGGCCAGAACAGTTTGCGTCCACTCAGACCAGATGTGCGGAACATCGAGAACCGCAACCGGCGCACTGCGCTGCAGGAGCTCAAGCAGGGGCTGGAAGGCCAGCCGCTCGAAATCATAGGATCGGTCGAGAAGCGACGGCGCGGCAAGCAGCGAAAGATGCTCGGAGCATTTGGTCAGCAGACGGTCGAGAAACATCTCGTCCAGACGCTCGGGCGCGTAAACCGCCTCGGCGATGCCCTGAGCAGGGTCTTGATCAAAGTCGATATTGGCGGTTCCGAACGGCAGGTCCAGATCGGCGAGAATGGTTTCCGTGGAAAACAGGTTCGAAATGCCGAAGGCGCAATTGTGCGCGATGGTCGACGAGCCGACGCCGCCCTTCGCGCCGATGAACGCGATGTTGCGACCCAGCGGTTCGGCCTCCGGGTCAACGAAGATCGCCGAGATCGACGCCAGCAAATCCGGCATTTTCACCGGCGCAACGAGATATTCCGAAATGCCGTTGCGGATGAGGTCCCGGTAGAGCGTGATGTCGTTATGGCGCCCGATGATGATGACGCGGGTCGTCGGGTCGCAAACCTCCGCAAGCGGTGCCAGGTCGTTCAGCAGCGTCGAAGGCTCGCGCGCGGTTTCCAGAACGATCAGATTGGGCGTCGGGCTGGAAGAAAACATCGTCGCTGCTGCTTCGATCTCGCCGTTGGTGACGCGCAGGCTGACCTTGTTCATGCGGCGGTCGCCTGACAGACGCTCCATCAGGCGCTGCATGCTCTCGCTTTCGCAGAACGCATGGATGGAAATGCGGGGTAGGGGTCGCAGACCCTCCAGATCGCCCGTGCGCAAGGGCTCTTCGGCGTAGGTCTCGTCCGGGTTTGCGTGCTGAATATCGTAGTTTACCGGGTTCATTGTGTTTCCTGTTGCCTCATCCGCTCTGGCTTCACGTCACTCTGTCGTTGCCGTTGTCTTGCCTGCGCGATAGTTGCCGATCACCACGGAACGACGCTCTGCATCGATCGGGCTCATGCCGCGCGGGCCGACAAGGTCCATCGGGTTTGCCACCTGCGCTGCGAGATTGTTTTGTGATGCACAGCCGAAATTGTACCAGTTCTTGTTGGAATAGGTGTTATCCGAAAGGTCTTCCGGCCATTGCCCGCACTGCCCGGTCATCGCCGTGATGGCCACGTAGCTCAACCGGATGGGAGCAGCATCCCCCGAGGGTGCGGCACCATAAGGCGTCTCCACGATCTTGGCCGCCGGAATGCCGGAAGAGGCCAGCACGGACCGGATCTGCCGTTTCATGATCGAAGCCGCAGCCGAGTTTGCCGAGCCCATGGGTATCTGCATCTGCACGACACCGGAGGAGGTGGAGGAATAGCTCTGCGCAAAGCCCTTGATGCTATCGGCCATGCCGACCGTCAAACGGTTGTCGCCAGCAGAAACCGGGATGTCCAAGGAGTGCTGCGCTTCCGAAAGCGTGATCGGATGGCGGGTGCGGTAGTCATCTGGAATGGCGCCTGTCGACATCGGGTCGCGTGCGCAGCCCTGCGCCAGCATTGCCGTCGTCAGTAGCGCGGCAACGAGGCTGACGCGGCGGATCGTGTGGCGTTGCGCGAGAGGTTTCATCTGGTGCATCTTTGTCATTTGTAGATAAACCCTACCGAGCCCTGATAGGGCTGTGTGTGAGCCTGCTGCCTGTTGCCGTAAACCTTGTTGACCCGGTTCATAAAGTACATGGCGGCATCGTTTTCCGGGTTGAAGTTGTCGTCGGGCCGGGCGATCTCGTTGCGTGATACCGGTCGCACCAGATAAGGCGTGGCGATGATGACGAGCTCTGTTTCGTTGCGAATGAAGTCCTTGCTGCGGAACAGCGTGCCGAGAATCGGAACCTTGGACGCGCCGGGCAGACCGGACATGGCTTGTCGCACGTTGTCTTGCACCAAACCAGCAATGACGATCGAGCCGCCAGACGGAAGCTCGACGCTTGTGGAGGCCTCGCGCTTTCGTATTGACAGGTAGGTACTACCCGGAACGCGAACGCTGCTGCCATTGCCCGTCACGGCACTGCCCTCATAGGTCGGTTCCGAGACGTTGGTCTCGATCTTCAGGCTGATACGGCCGGGAGACAGAACGACAGGACGAAAATTCAGCTCGATCCCGTAATCGACCTTGTCCGTTGTTCGAGTAACAGTCGGTCTTCCCGTCGTTTCATCGAATGCAACTTCCTGTTCAGCAGGCAGCCGGAACTCGCCACCTACATAGAACTTCGCCTGTTCGCCTGAAATCGCAGTGAGGCTCGGCTCGGCCAAGGTGCGCATGACTCCCGCCTGCTCCATCGCATTGAAATAGCTGCCAAGGGCCAGTTTTCCGACTGTGCCCGCCACGTTGCCAGTACCCGCCAGGCCAATCGCATTGCCCAGGTTCGCGGGATTGGAAAACGCGATTTGACTGGAGTTCGAGCCTGTACCGCTTATGGAGCCATTGAAACCAAGCTGCTTCAAAACCTGACGGCTGACTTCCGCAACCGTGACCTTCAGCGTCACCTGATCTTCACCTTCGATCGTCAGCATATTGACGATGGAGGATTGCTGGCGGTCTTCGGCGAAGATCGCGACGGCGCCGTCACCATTGCTCTGGCTTGTCTCGGTTATATTGCGCGTGGTCGCCTCACCACCTTTCAAGAAGGCGGAAGCGAGCTGGACGGCGCGGGCAGAATCTTGCGGGGTGCGAACGCTGCCCGAGAGCACGATGTTATCGGAGACGATTTCGACGCGTATGTCCGATTCAGGAATGAAGCGGCGAAGGTTGGCCTGAAGACCGGAAATGTCACGCTCGACTTCAAGATCGAGGCTGACGATCTCCTGCCCCTGATCACCGAAAATGAAGATATTCGTCTGGCCAACCGACTTGCCGAAAAGATAGATGCGTCGCGAACTGCGCGTTACGGCATCCGCCATGGAGGGGTCTGCCACGAGAATATCGTGAGCGTCTTGCGGCAGGTCGATGACCAGCGCCTTGTTGAGCCCCAGCTTAAGGCGCTTTCGCACGCCCTGACCGCTTTCATTGATGCGCACGATGCTGGCGCTCTGGGCAAGGGCTTCGTTTGTCGATAGGCCAAAAGGAACGTTCATGCCGGGAAAGCCGGAGAATGCGATGCAGAAAGCCAGCCCGCCAGTGACGGACGAGCGCATAAGGGTCTTCAGGCTATTGCGTGCTCGATAGGTCATTGTGCCGATCCCCCCTGTCCTTCCTTGACGATTGAGCCGGATTTGATGACCTGAATGGCTGGCTGTCCCGCACCCCGGTTCAGAAGGTATTCGGCAGATGTGGTGTCACTATCCTGTGCATCGGCAACGGAGCGTAGCGACAGCGTCAGACGGTCCGCCATCTGCTGTGCGACAGTCATGATCTTTGCCTGTTCCGGTGTCAGTTCCAGCGTGGCTGTTGCGCCGACAACAGCGCTCGTGCCGTCTTCGCCTTCCTTGATCTGCTGGTCGATGGCGAGAACGCGGACATTGTTGAGAACGTTTTCCGTCAAAAAGCCGCCGCCATCACCCTTGCGAACCATGATCACGTCCACACGGTCGTTGGGCAGCACGAAGCCACCGGCGCCGGTGGCGACCGAAATCTCTGTCGAGACGGCACGCTTGCCCGCAGGCAGCAACGCGGACATGATACGGGAGCTGGAATCGACGACCTTTTCGGGCCGCAAGGGTTCGCCTTCGAACAGCGGCAGGCGCACGATAGAACCGGTCAGTTCGGCAATGGCCTCCGGGCGCTTTGCTTCGGTAACGAAGCTCTCATTGATGCTGCCCTGTGGCCACGCTGCCCAGCGCACCGAGTCAGCACTCAGGCGGCTTCCAACCGGCAAGTTGACCGAGGACACCAGGACATTGACGGTCGGTTCTTTCTGAATGATGGCTTCGGCCTGCTCCACGACCTGTTGAGGAGCGCCAAGCTGCATGGCTAGCAAACCGGCAAGACCGGCGGCGACCACAGCTACGCAAAGAATGACGACACGCGACGGTTTCATGTTCGGGCCTTGAAAGAGTCAGAATCTCTGTTCCGACCATGGCCCGCCATTGGTGTAATTATAGTTAATAAAATGTGTCGGCGTGTAGTTAATGGAAAATAAACAGGCCCGTTTTGGCTGCCTTTGCTTTACATCAGGCGCTGCATCGCAAGCTGAACGATTGGCGCTTCAGGGTAGGTCAGCAGGCCCGCTACCGCGATCGCTATTCCGTAGGGAACCTTTTTAGCCACCAGCAGCGAATCTGGAACCGGCAGGCCCGTCACCATGATTTCCTGTCGATAGGACCTGATGAACAGAATGCCCATCGTCAGCACACCACCAAGGATGGCGACTGCCAGCATGTAAAGCGCAAGTGGCATGTCGAAGCCGAACCAGACCGCAGAGGCCGTCAGCAACTTCGCATCCCCGCCGCCCATCGTGTTCATTGCAAAAAGAATGAAGCTCACGCAAAATACGGCGAGACCTGCAACGAGGCTCATGCCGAACGTCTGCATGTCCATGCCCGAAAGCGGTGCGACCACGAGGAATGAAGCGATGAGGATCGCCGAAATGCGGTTCGGAATCGTCATGGCGAAGAGGTCGTTTAGTGCCGCAAATGCGAGACACAGCGGAACGATCAGGAATATCGCGGCGATAACCATGTGATGCACCTTATCCTACTCGCCAACAGACCAATGCGATACGCCGCCTTGTTCAGGCGGCGCAAATACTATCGAACCCGGGCCGAACTCAGTTGTTTGCCGCGGTTGCAGCCGTTGTCATGCGTGTTCCAAGCGTTGTAAAGAGCGCGCCAAGGCGTGTACCAACAGTGGTCGCGCCAGTGATGATCGCAACGGAAATCAGGGCGGCGATGAGGCCGTATTCGATGGCGGTCGCGCCGGACTCGTCTTTCATGAAGCGAGCGAAAATCTGTGTCATGCGGGTTCTCCTAAACTCTGTCTTATCGTTGAGCACGCCGACAACTGTTTTCCGTTGTTCGGTTGACCTCAAACTAGCGAATTTGGATTTCCAACCACTTAAAAAAGTTAATTAAAAAAAGATTAAAGGGCAGTGAAATCGAGCATAGTAAACAATAATTCAAAGTAGAAATTCAATTTTTATGTGTTGCAGAACATGCCTATTCTTAGGGGCTGTAGCGACAAATGACGCCAGCGGAATGCACTTTAATAGGACATATCCGCTGTTTTGTTTTGAGGCATGCCGCATAATGGAGCAACGCTTTTCAGCTGAGGAGTATCAACCATTTCATAATGGGATTGTCGTTTAACGCTTCATTCACCAATCCCGCGCATGGTGCTTTTGATCATCACAACGCCGCACCAACCAAGGCTGTCCAAACTCATGCTGTCCGTTTCAATGGCTAGACTTGCTATGACCCTGGCGGCGCTGCTCGCCACGTCCACAATGGCAGTTTCGGCTGACGATGAGATGCTGCGTGTGTCGATGAACCACGCCCGCGTGCTGAAATTGGACAGACCGGTCAGCAAAGTCATCATCGGAAACTCCAAGGTAGCCGATGCGACGGTCGCAGATGCTACCACCATCGTATTGACGGGCCGGAGTTTCGGCACCACGAACCTCGTTCTGCTGGACGCAGATGGCAATGCAATCGTGGATGAACGCGTGCTCGTTTCCATCGATGAAGGCAACACAGTCCGCGTTTTCCGCCAGACGGCCCGCACCGTCCTCTCCTGCACGCCGAACTGCGAAGAGCATTCCCCGAACGAAGGCGCAGCGGCGACCGGCCAGTAAGATTTCAATTTTTTCTGGGGTCGAGGCACGCCGAGCATTCAGCGGCGAATATTTCTGTCGCATGACAAAATCTGCACATCATAGGCGAATTTCAGGCACAGATTTACCGCGCCCCGAGGGCGATACATCTTTACAGATTTTTCGGTAAGTCATTGATCTGGCTAAGATCAAAAATGGAATGGTGCCCAGAAGAGGACTCGAACCTCCACACCCTTTCGAGTACCAGCACCTGAAGCTGGCGCGTCTACCAATTCCGCCATCTGGGCGACGAGGAGCGATGTACGGGGGGAGCCCCTCGGTGTCAACAGGGATTTTGAAGTTTTGTGACGATCATTGATTTTTCAGTGAAAAAACTTGAGGAGGCGGTGTGAAGGCCTCGTTGGAGAGATCCAAAGGGTCGTGAAGGGCCTCCGCGAACGCCACCAAAAGGGAATCAGCTATCCAGCCCCTCGTTCTTAGACCGGTCGAGATGGCCGAGGTCGCGACCGGGGTCTATGACGTCACGGACGCGCTGCTTGAGTTCCTTTGGTCCGGGGAAACCGCCATCGCGCTTGCGTTCCCAGATGACGTTTCCGTCCAGCAGGATTTCGAAGCGTCCGCCGGTTGCCGGCACCAACGAGACTTCTGCGAGACTGTCTGAAAATGTGTGCAGTAGTTCCTGCGCCATCCAGGACGAGCGCAGGAGCCAGTTGCACTGGGTGCAATAGACAATGGAAATGCGTGGCTTGGCCGCTGTGTCTGTCATATGGCCCCTCATTTGTTCATCGCTTTTAGCGCGAGGCCATGTTCTGCGGTGAAGCAAATCTTTGCAAGCGCCTATGTGCAGGAAATCTAGCCGATTTCTTTGTAGAACCATGTCGCGTCGCAGTAGCGACCATCGGGATGCATCGCATAATTGGGAATGACGCCGACGCGCTGCCAACCGTAGCGAGGATATATCGCTTCCGCCGTGCTGCCCGACGCCGTGTCCAGCACCAGAAGCGTCCGGCCACGGGCCACAGCTTCGGCTTCCACCCGTTCCATCAGCAGGCGTGACAGGCCAAGCCCGCGCGAGGAGCGATGCACCAGGAGTTTCATCAGGTCACCGCGATGAGGCTGATTGGGTTTGGAGGCGAGCCCCACCTGCACGGTGCCGACGATTTTGCCATCCACCTCTGCCACCACATGAAGTGTGCCGCCACTTTCCACCGACTTCACTACGCTTTCCCAGAATGCTTTGGCATCGGCAGGCACGAAAGGCAGCATGTAGCCGACGGAGGCACCGTCATTGACGCAATCGGACAGGACTTCGCAAAGGTCTGGTAACGCGGCCAGGGTCTCCTCGCCGTTCAGCATGCGGATACGTGTCATTCGAAACTCCTGAGATGTCAGCGCTTGCGTTGGTCCAGCACCACGGCATAGCGGGCAGGGTGGTCGGACGGATTGTGAAAGATGTGCCCTTCGCCCACAGACATGAACAGGCAGTCGCCGGGCTCCATTTGGTGGATCTCGGCGCCTGTCGTCATTTCGAGGGCCCCCTCCAGCAGCCAGACATATTGTGTCATGCCACGGCTCGCGCTGTGCGGTGGGAAGCTGACCCGTGCGTGGGCTGGAAAATCGACCTCGACGATATCGATGTCTGACTCGACGCGTGGCGGAGAGATGGCCCGGCGCGTGTAACCGGTTTCAGGATCCTGCCATGTCGGCTGATCGCGTTTTCGCGTCAGCGGTGAGGTGGTCGTTTCGTCCTCGGCAAAAAAGCCTGACAGCGAAAGCCCCAGTGCTGCGCAAATCCGGGCCAGAAGAGCTGCGGTTGGGCTGGCTTCGCCGCGTTCTATACGGGAGATCATGGCGCGGCTGACGCCGGAGGCGCTAGCGAGCTGGTCGAGTGTTAAATTGCCTTGCGTTCGCAGGTGCTTGATGCGTGCGGCAATAGAGTGTTCGAAGGTGTCGATTTCGTTTTTCATTATCAGAGAATATTAATCTCAAATGATGGAGTCAATATCTACGATAATGGAATTTGTAGTCTGAAGCGTAAAATCCGGTCATGTAAATTCATGATGCTGCTCGCCTGCAACTGCAGTCTCCCGATCACTGACTGAAAAAGCCCAACTTAAAAGGCTTTTAACCAAATTCCCGCTTTTCCAGCGCAAGGCCCCCTGCTATAGCGCGGGGCATGAGCACAAATTCGACCCGCACTCCGCTTGACCATATCCGCAACTTCTCCATCGTTGCCCATATCGACCATGGCAAATCGACACTGGCTGACCGGTTGATTCAATCGACGGGCGGCCTTGCCGAACGCGACATGTCCGAGCAGGTGCTCGACAACATGGATATCGAGCGCGAGCGCGGCATTACCATCAAGGCACAGACCGTGCGCCTGCATTACAAGGCGAACAACGGCGAAATCTATGTGTTGAACCTTATCGACACGCCCGGCCACGTCGACTTTGCCTATGAAGTGTCCCGCTCGCTGTCGGCCTGCGAAGGCTCGCTGCTGGTGGTCGATGCCTCTCAGGGCGTCGAAGCGCAGACTCTGGCCAACGTCTATCAGGCTATCGATAACGACCACGAACTGGTCACCGTCCTCAACAAGATCGATCTGCCCGCTGCTGAACCGGACCGCATCAAGGAACAGATCGAAGAGGTCATCGGCATCGATGCCAGTCAGGCTGTTCTGATCTCAGCCAAGACAGGTTTTGGTATTCCCGACGTTCTCGAAGCCATCGTACACCAGTTGCCGCCACCAAAGAGCGAGCTTGGCGAAAAGGGTCCGCTGAAGGCGCTGCTGGTCGATAGCTGGTACGACACCTACCTCGGCGTCATGGTTCTCGTGCGCGTTCTCGATGGTGTGCTGACCAAGGGCCAGACCATCCGCATGATGGGAACAGACGCGAAATATCAGGTGGAGCGCGTGGGCGTTCTGACCCCGAAGATGGTGGCTGTCGATAGTCTTGGTCCGGGCGAGATCGGTTTCATCACCGGCTCGATCAAGGAAGTCGCCGATACGCGCGTTGGCGACACCATTACCGAAGACAAGCGCCCGACAGCGACCGCACTGCCGGGCTTCAAGCCCGCTCAGCCTGTCGTCTTCTGTGGTCTCTTCCCGGTGGATGCGGCTGACTTCGAAGATTTGCGCGCCGCGATGGGCAAGCTACGTCTCAACGATGCGTCGTTTTCCTTCGAAATGGAATCGTCTGCTGCACTCGGCTTCGGTTTCCGCTGCGGCTTCCTCGGTCTGCTGCATCTGGAAATCATTCAGGAGCGTCTCGAGCGCGAATTCGATCTCGATCTTATCGCGACGGCTCCGTCGGTGGTCTATCAGTTGACGATGACCGATGGTTCTGAACGCGAACTTCACAATCCGGCTGATATGCCTGATGTCGTGAAGATTTCCGAGATACGCGAGCCGTGGATCAAGGCGACGATCCTGACGCCGGACGATTATCTTGGTGGCATTCTGAAGCTTTGCCAGGACCGTCGCGGTGTTCAGACCGAGCTGACCTATGTCGGCAAGCGCGCCATGATCACCTATGAACTGCCGCTCAATGAAGTGGTCTTCGACTTCTACGATCGTCTGAAATCGATCTCCAAGGGCTATGCTTCCTTCGATTACCATCTCGATGGTTATCGTGAAGGCAACCTCGTGAAGATGTCGATCATGGTCAATGGCGAGCCGGTTGACGCTCTTTCCATGCTCGTGCACCGGACTGCTGCTGAAAAGCGCGGTCGCGACATGTGCGAGAAGCTGAAAGATCTGATCCCGCGCCACATGTTCAAAATACCTATTCAGGCGGCCATCGGTGGCAACGTCATTGCACGTGAGACGATCTCTGCCATGCGCAAGGACGTAACCGCGAAATGCTACGGCGGCGACGCGACACGTAAGCGCAAACTTCTGGACAAGCAGAAGGAAGGCAAGAAGCGCATGCGTCAGTTCGGCAAGGTGGACATCCCGCAGGAAGCGTTCATTGCCGCGCTGAAAATGAGCGACGACTGAGGGTCTGCCCTATTCTACGTCTACAGCCCTAACATTCCGCTGAACTTTACGCTTCATCAGGTCCAGCCAATCGGAAAAATCATCAAAGCTATCTTTGCTGATTTGGCTTGGCATGGTGAGGGTGACCTCACCCTCGTCAAGAGCGAATACATCCTTCCGAATCTGAAAAGAGCTAGATGTTTCTTGCAACTGAGGATCCGCGAGGCCCGAAACATGACCGACCGGTTGATGCGTCACTTCTTGCCTAGGAATCTCTGGAAGTAATGTTGCTTTTTTTTCGAGTATAACCTCGCTTGCAGGGATACCGTTGTCACTTCCCTCCACAGCGATCCAAGCACCATCCTCCGAAATCCAGCGCACGCGCTTTGGCTGCTTAAACTGAAGCACTCCACCGGATTCCCACTGGATCAGATCACCAAAAGCGACGATCATCGCTCCATTTTGCTCTGGAGGTTGCTGCGGAGAACGGTCATCGTGACCATTCGAATCGGCAGTTAAGCTTTCTTCAGCCTTATCCAACTCTGCAAACGCTAGCGCATCGCGGTAAGTTTGAATCACTTCGTTTGAGGAAGCCTGACTAAATGGCGCTTCTCCGACTTCGGTGCGATCAATGAGTAGATGATTTTTGAGCAAGGCATCCGAAAGCTCCGCGGGATTCCCAAACTTTTCCCATAGCTCCTTATGAATCGTTGGCGATAGGGCTGCCGCGCGAATTAAAGCTTTGCGACGTTCGGAATTGGGATCCGCATCCTGTAAAATGCGTCGTGCAGCCTCTGTAAGCTGGAATTTCCGCGCATCGCCACTGCCCTGATCCTTGACCAAGCCATATTGAATAAGCGCCGCTGCACTTTTTAGCAGCCCACTACTTTGAGGGGAAAAACCCCATGCATTGGCAAGTACATTTTGCCCGACAGGATAGTGTTGAGCTTTCTGGAACAGCTGAGCTGCTCGCTCAATCGCTCGGCCAATATTCAAAAAGGGGTAAGGCGGGCTGCGAAACTTCTTAATCGTCGTTTTGTCGTTCATAGTTTATTGGCCTGCTAAAATTAAGCTCTGAAGCTAAGATTTAGCTTACTGGATGCTTGCGTGCAAGATAAATCATGGTAAATGTTAAATAGAAAAGGAGAATCGATATGATCAGAAGACCGTTAGCCAACCGCACCAATGAGCGCCGTCGTGGTTGGCAGTAACGAAACGGGCCACAAAACAGGAAGGCGGCAACCGACCTGCTATGTGACCCATGGTGTCAGCGGACAAGCCCAAATCCGTTGGACGGAGCAACTGGGAATGCCGATATCTGAAACCCTTGCAAATTCAGAATCGCACGTCCCGGTCTTCGTTTCAAGTGGGCATTGATGTCGTAATCAGGAGGTCATGATGACCAACGACAATATGCCGAGCTATACGCTCACCTTCGATGATGCCATCCAGATATGGCTTCGCCACTGGAATGGTGAGTTCCAGAACCGGATTGCCGCGAGTTTCGATGTCAATCCGGGGCGCGTCAACGATGTCCTTAAAGAACGGAAACACGTTGGAAGCCGGGAAGCAGCGCTTTCCCAGCGTTCCGCATAGAAAGGATTCTGAAAAATGACCAATAAACGCAATCAACACGTCGTGCCACATGCCGAAGGCTGGGCCGTTAAAGGCGCCGGTTCGGAGCGCGCTACAAAGGTTGTAGAAACCCAGCGTGAAGCAATCAGCATTGCCCGTGGTATCGCTCAAAATCAGGGTTCAGAAATGTTGATCCATGGTGAAAACGGTCGCATTCGCGAACGTAACTCCTATGGAGACGATCCGTATCCGCCGAAGGGCTGAGACATTGCCGCTCACCTTTTACCCGGGTGGGCGGCTTCAATTTTCAGAGTAATATCATGTACCAACGCGCTTGCTTGCCGAGTGTTTGCGCATATAATATGCGCATTAGCTTTGGAGGTTGCGATGGCATCGACAGCAAGAAAAGCCGCCAATCTTTCCCTGGACATTGTCCTTGTGGAACAGGCGCGTGAACTCAAGATCAATATTTCCCGCGCAGCCGAAGAGGGGATCACCCACGCGATCAAAGCGGAACGTGAACGCTTATGGCGGTTGGAGAATGCTGAAGCTATCCGGCTTGAAAACGAATATGTGGAAAAACATGGTCTGCCATTAGCGCAATACCGGAAGTTTTGATGGCCCGGTTCTGCGTCTACAAGTTGGTTGGCAGCCACATTTTGTTGCTGGATCTTCAAGCAGATATCTTGGACGACTTGAAAACGCGTGTTGTTGCGCCGCTCTATCCCGCCAATGAGCTCTCATGGTCTTTAGCGAAGCTCAGTCCTCGCTTTTTGATCAGCAGCGAGATTTTTGTGATGGCGACCCAAAGAATGGTGGCGGTCCCGGTCCAGGAAATTGGAGATTTCGTAGCCGACCTCTCCAGTCGACGCGACGACATCATTGCAGCAACAGACTTCCTCTTCCAAGGGTTCTGACCCCTAACAGAAAAACCGCCTGCCCTGGGGCAAGCGGTTCTTGATTTATACAGCAACCTCAGCGCTTATGGCTGTGTCTGCGTGCCGCCTGTGTTGGGCGAAGCAGGAGTTGTATTAGTTGGCGCAGCTGGTGTCATTGGTACTGGTGCCGGAGCCTGATCACTTACCGCTGGCGGTGTCGTCGACGAGGTCGTCGTTGGGTCTGTGGTCGATGGTGCGCTCATCTGCATCCAGATGAAACCACCGACCAAAAGGACGGCGATGACGGCGAGCCATGGGGCCCAGCCGGGCGATTTGCGTGCTGCTTCAGGGGTCGTGCGTAATTCTGGGCGATCTGGACGCAGGTTCGGATCGCGTGGCAGGTTTGGATCGAATGTCATGGTCTTTTCTCCTCTACTATGCGGAGAAAATGCAAAAATACGTGATTGGTTCCAGAAATGTAAGAAAACCGTCATATTCGGTTGGCAGGCAGCATATCTTGCGTGCTGGTTCTGTCGCTGCTCGTCATGCTGCCAATAGCACTCTTTACCATGCTGACATCGTAGGTGACGTTGCGAGCGCGGCCTGTTTTACGTCTTGCTGTCCAGAATGCTGATCGGCTTCATCTTCTGGTATCGCGGGCTGGCGCTCGGTGGCATTGCCGCCGTGGGCCAATTGCAATTGCTGCAACCCTTTTTTGGGCTGATATTGTCGGCAACACTGCTCGGAGAAGCCGTCAGCCCCACAATGCTTGTCGTCACGATGGGCGTGGTGGCCTGCGTCGCAGGTGCCCGGCGCGTTTCAAGGCAGGTCGCGGTGCCACGGAATTAGCCGCGACCGCGCGTCCAGCGTTGCCATGCTTCTTCGTTGCCGCTGAACACGTTGAGGTCGATCTTGCCCTCTACGCCATGCGACAGGCCGGAACCCGAATATTGCCAGAACAGCCACTTGCGGTCCGGGTAGACCTTGGACGGATACTGCGCCACGGCCCGAAGCCAGAATGGGTAGTTCTTGAACTCACCCGATAGGTGGTCCTTGTAGAAATCAGGGGCCGTGTAGATGATCGGACGCTGGCCATAATGGCGCTCCAGCATGTCCATGAAGACCTGCATCTTTTCCAGCACCTTGGCACGCGGCAGGCGCATCTTGCAGCTGGACTCCCCGTTATATTCCACGTCGATGACAGGCGGCAGCGCGTCCGGGTCACGCGGTACGTTGCGAATGAACCAGTCGGCCTGATGGCTTGCCGGACGGCACCAGTAGAAGAAGTGGTAAGCACCGCGGCGAACACCCGCCGCCTTGGCGCGGTCCCAATTGGTCCTGAACATCGGGTCCAGATGGTCACCGCCATCCGTCGCCTTGATGAAGGCGAAGTTGGCACCGCGCGATCTCAGCCTTTCCCAGTCGATATTGCCCTGCCAGCGCGAAACATCGACGCCGTGAATCGGGAAATGGCGGGGCGTGACTCTGCCGAAATTGATGGGCTTGGCATCGCCGAAATTGGATTTGAAGATGCGAGAGCGGACCGCAGGACCGGCATTGATGGCAGGCGCTGCGGCCATCGCCAATTGCACTGGTCTTTCGTTCGGCATGGCCACACCCGCCTGCGGGGCTATCGGTCTTTCCATCTGCGGTGCCGCGCGGGGTGCCGTGGTCTGCTGGTCGACAGCGGCAAAGGCGGGAGAGCCGGACGGCATCGGGCCACCCCAGGCCAGCACTTTTTGTGCGGGTTCGGCACGAAGCGGCGCGCCGACACTGGCTTGTGGCACGGGCGCCGAAGGCGTCACCGAACTGGTGGTTTCCTTGGAAGGAATGCCCGCCATCAGGCCTTCCGGCCCGGAACTGGACGTACAGCCCGCGAGGGATAGGCAGGCGAGTATTATGGCTGGCACTGTCGATCGATGCATGAGAATCCGTACGCAAAACAAGCGGATAAGCACAACACGCGCCAACCCTGAGACCATGAAAAAATATGACTAACGACAAATTATCAAAAAAGGCTGAATCCAATCTTTACGACCGGACATCTGGTTAAAAACACTGATCACAGCTGCGCGAGGAGGACTGTGCATGCTCGTAAAAAGCAAAACGCGCGGGCGAAAACCGCCCGCGCGTCGAACTGTTTGTCAGCGGCGTTGATTAGGCTGCGAAACGAGTGTCGCGATAGCCAGCGTTGGTATCGAGTTTGAATTGCTCGAGAAGTCCCAGCAACTGGTCCGTCTCTTCGTTCAACTGTTCGCTCGCCGCACTCGTTTCTTCCACCATCGCCGCATTTTGCTGCGTGAGAAGATCCACCTCACCTACGGAACTGTTGATCTGTTGCAGGGCGACAGCCTGATCCTGAGTTGCCTGCGTGATCTTTTCGACGTGGTCGCTGACGTGGGCGATCTGCGAGCCGATCTGCGCCAGAGCATCGCCAGTCTGGTGGACCAGGCTGGAGCCTGCGGCAACCTCGGTGGAGGAAACGGCGATCAACTGCCGGATTTCCTTTGCAGCCGAAGCAGAGCGCTGCGCCAATTCACGCACCTCGTGGGCAACGACCGCAAAGCCCTTGCCTGCTTCACCCGCACGTGCCGCTTCCACGCCTGCATTCAGCGCCAGAAGGTTCGTCTGGAACGAGATGGAATCGATGACCTCGGTGATATTGCCGATGGTCTGCGACGCGTTCTCGATGCGTTGCATGGCCGTAACGGCGTTGCGCACGATAACCAGCGATTCCTCGGTGTTGCGACGTGTCTTGTCGACAATGGTGTTGGCTTCGCGAGCCCTGTCCACGGCATTGCGCATGTTGGTGTTGACCTCATCCACAGCCGCTGCGGTTTCCTCCAGCGAGGCCGCCTGACGTTCGGTGCGGCGCGCGAGATCGACGGCGGATTCCGACATCTGCTGGGCGTTGCCCCTGATGACGCTGACATTTTCCTGAATGCCGCCGATAGTTTCGCGAAGGCGCAGCATCGACTGGTTGAAGTCCACACGCAACTGCTCGAGACGATCATTGAAAGGCGTGTCGATGGTTGTAGAGATATCGCCGGATGATAGTCGCTTCAAACCACCGGCAAGTGCGGTGACGGCGAACTGAATCTGACGGTCCAGTTCCTTGCGCTCGCTGTCGTTCGACTGTCGCTGCGCTTCCGCCGCTGCCCGCTGCTCTTCTGTTGCGACCTCGAGACGGACGCGCTCCTCGGCATTTTCCTTGAAAACTTCCAGCGCACGCGCCATGTCGCCAATTTCATCGTGGCGATTTTTAGCGTTCAGCGGAATATTCGTGTCGCCCTTGGCCAGGCGTTTCATCGCACTGACAATACCAAGGATCGGACCCTTAAAGGTCATCACCAGGCCAATGCCTGCGAAGATGGCAACGAGGACGCCAATGACCATGGCAGAGAGCGAGATACCATCCGCCTTGCTGCGTTCCGTATCAGCGGCTAGACGCTGCTTTCCGGCAAAATCCGTCAGGCTGACCCAGACGCGGCGAATTTCCTCTTCCGCCATGCCGAAAGCCACTTTTCGCTGTTCGGACACTGCCAGAAGGTCTGCGGCTGAGCGGTCCAGCTTGGTTGCGGTGTCGTCGATGGCCTTTGCACTCTTGCGCGTCGATTCCGACATTGCTGCATCGCTGGTCATGGCGCCTGCCGAGACATTCAGGCGGAAGGCGGCGTCGCTAAATTTCTCTAGTGCGGCCTTGGTTGGGGCTGCAACATAGCCCGCCATTTCCAGTTCGAGGTTCTTGGCATCGTCGCCGATCTGCCGGGCGGTTGCCAGAAATGTCGTCGCTTGTTCGATAGGCTGGTCGAGCTGGCCGAAGACTTCCGTGGCCTGTCGCGATTTGACGGTGGCAAAGCCTTGGAGACGAATGGTGGCCGGGCGCATCAGGTTCACGACGCGGTCTACGGCACCAACGGTGCTCTCGTTGACGATGCCGATGTCGATCTGTGCGCGGATTTGCGAGACGGACTCAGCCATCTGTTCGATCAGAACTTTCTGATCGACGGATGCGATGGCAACGAGGTCTTTTGCGGTCGCTTCCAAGGTGCCGATGGCCGCCTTGACCACTGCCATTTTGTCTTCCGGCACTGTGGCCTTGTTGAAGTCGGTGACCACGGTTGCGATGACGTTTGCGCCACGGTTGAGTTTATCGGCCTCGCGCAACAAAAGCTTGGCTCTGGCTTCGTCGGTTTGCAACGTGTTGCGGGTGTTGGTGGCGTTGGACAGAAGTCCATTCAGCTCGCGTAAAACAACGGCCAGGTCGGCGCTCATACTGGCACGGAGCGCCTGCTCCTTCTGGTGGCTGGACCATAATTCATTGACCTGATCGTCGATGATTTTTGTACGGTCGATTGCATCTTTTATCTCGGGAGAGGCAGCGTCTGCCGTGGCGCGAAGAAAATTCGCCTGCTCGGACAGCTGACGGTGCAATGTGGTGCGCGTGTCCTCGTTAGTATTGTTGAGAAACGATGTCATGCCGCCATAGACTTCCTTGAACCCGGTCAGCGACTGCAGGATCGTGTTGGAAACATCCATGCGGCTTTGCAGCAGATTTGATGCGTATAGGCCGGAAAGCCCCACTGCAAGAATGCTTGCAATGAAGGGGGCAATGAAAACGATGACTTTCGTTTGTATCTTGAAGCGTGCGAGCAGATTATCGATTACCATAATTTTCCCCAAGGCCCGTTTTTACTTTTTATGTCGCTTTTCGCTGGCGCAATCGCCGTTTCTAACTTCTGCAATTCAGGTTTGAAAAAACGGTTAAGAGCGCGGCGATTTCAAGCAGTTGGCAAGGGCGTGGACCGGCACGGGAGTGCCGGTCGGGGTGGTAAAACGTGTCAGGCTGACCTTAGTGGTCTGCTTTTAGCGTCGTGCTGAAGGCATCGACGATGAGCCTCTTCAGCTCCTCATGGATGTCGGCCCTGTCGCGCGGACCGGCAGGTTCGCAGATCGGATCGATCTCGCCGACCGATTTCAGGAAATCGGCAGCGCCTGGCTTGCACACGGGCAGAAAGCTGAAATGGTCTGCATCATCAACCTGCGCGTAGCTTGCCTTCGCTACGCCCTTGGCAAGCTGGTCGGACAGCACGGAGATCGGGATTTGACCGACACTGCCCAGATTGATGAAGGCCAGTGGAATGTCGATTGCCGCAAGGCTGTCCTTGGTGAAGGCCACCTCCAGACCGGGATCGACGAGCACTGCTGTGCGGATACGGGCGTCGTGGTTCGATTGCTCGAAGCGCGCCTTGTCCACACTGCGCAAATCCAACGTCGGGACTGAGATTGGCTCGTCGTTCTTGAAACCTTTGCCACCGGCAAACCACTGGCAATCCATGGAGGCCGCATAGTCCACGCAATATTGCACATAGGCGTCAAGATTGGCCCGACCGCCCACCAGCTCCAGTGCCGTACTGCCGCCGAGGGAAAAGCCGAGAATGCCGATGCGCTTGGCATCGACAGATTTCGACAGTTCGGGATCAGAGGTCAGCGACGTGATGATGGTGGAGATGTCATTCGTGCGCTCCCATATTTTCGGCGTTTCTTCGGGCGTGGAATCGCCACTGGTGGTGCCGGGATGGTCAGGTGCGGCGACGAGGTAGCCTGCCTGCGCAAGTGTGGTGGCAATCCATGCCATGGCGACCGCGCGCGAACCCGAACCGTGCGAAAGCAGGATCAGCGGCCTTGGGCCGGACGAAAGCGCAGCATTGCTGACCGCTTGCGCTCCGTCAAAAATCCTGTTTTCGCCGACAGCAATCGTTTTTCCCTCTCCGTTGGAAGGGTACCAGAGAGTAACGGATAAATCCCTGTTGCGGGAAGGGGAGTATATCGTAATGTCACGCGTGCCGACGACATCATCAGCGAGTGCGGACTGGAAGGTGAAAGCGGTCAGCAACAGAGCGGTGGGGAGCATAAAGCGCATCGTAAAACCTCATGGTTGGAGCAACGAGGCCGGTGTCTGCGCATGGCAACTTTTTCACGCCCTGAAACACGATTGAGGTCGTCCGTAAACGCGATCTGGTCCATGTAGAAGACGTCGTCTTTTCAGCGCGAGGCTGTCACCTTGATTTTCATACCCATGCCCTTCGTCGTCGCACTGCTGTTGGCCTTGATCCTGCTCTCCATTATCCGCAGCAATGGCGAAGGCCGCGCCAACCGTCCGTTTCTCGCAATGATTTTGCTGAGCGCCGTGCAATCGACCATTGTCGGCCTGCGCTGGGGTTACCAGATCGAGGAGTTGAAATACGCTTTGCCGGTCATGGCATCGGTTTTGCCACCGCTGGCCTATGCCAGCTTCAGAAGCCTCATGCATAGCTGGCGCTTGAAAAGTGCCGCCAACATTGTGAGCATCGCCGCGCCGCCCATCGTGGTCGCCGTCTTGCTCGTGACCTATCCCGTCGCCATCGATGGCATTCTCATCTTGCTGTTCGTGGGGTATGCGCTTGCAATCGTTTTGCTGGGCAGGCGCGGGCCGGATGGGTTGGAGGAGGCTCAGTTCGCCAGTGTAACCTCCGTTCACCGGGCGCTTTTTATCGCCGCCTTCGCTCTGTGCCTTTCCGCCGCTTTCGATGTTCTCGTTCTGCTCGACTTTGAGTGGGCGCAGGGCCAGAACGCTGGCGCCATCATCAGCAATGGCAATCTGCTGGGACTGCTTCTGATCGGACTGACGTCATGGGTGGCAGGAGATAGCAGGCCGGAAAAGCATAGAGATGTCGACCCTGCACCGGCTGATCCTGCCCCTGCGACGCCCGGAGACCAAGAGATCATGGGTCGATTGGAAGAGATGATGAGCAGGCAGAAGGTCTATCGCGATGAAAACCTCAATCTCTCCCGTCTGGCGCGCAAGATGGTGCTGCCCAGCCGCCAGATTTCGCAGGCCATCAACCGCGCAACTGGCGGAAACGTATCGCAATATATCAACCAGCTGCGAGTGAAGGACGCATGCAGGCTGCTGGAGGAAACAAATCAGTCGGTGACGTCGATCATGCTGGAAAGCGGCTTTCAGACCAAGTCCAATTTTAATCGCGAATTTCGGCGCATCACCGGCATGAGCCCCATCGCATGGCGCGACCGGGAAGTCTGGACGCTGGTCTCCAGGCATAAAAAGGGCCACCCGGCATAACCGGATGGCCAAAGCATCGCAACAAGACACGGTAGTCAGAGATTACCGTTGCGCTGCTGGATCATCATGTAGGTATCATAGGTGTATTCGGCGATCTGCGCCCAGAGATAGGCGTCTTTCTTGAAGGCCTGCTGGCTTTCGTAAATCTTCTTGAAGTTCTCGTTGACGGCCGAAATTTCCGCGTAGGTTTCCAGCGCTGCCTTATGGCACACGTCGAGAATTTCCTGGCTGAACGGGCGAAGGATTGCGCCCTGGGCCACCAATTCCTTCAATGCCTTCGGGTTGCGCGCATCGTAGCGTTCCAGCATGGAAGCGCTGCCAGCCGCACAGGCGTCCTTCAGAATACGCTTGTAGTTCTCTGGCAGGCCGTTGAACTTTTCAAGGTTGACGAAGGCGTGGCAGGCCGGGCCACCTTCCCACCATGCGGGATAGTAGTAATATTTTGCCACCTTGTAGAACCCGAGCTTCTGGTCGTCATAGGGGCCGACGAATTCCGTCGCGTCGATGGTGCCCTTTTCCAGCGCTGCATACACATCACCGCCTGCGATCTGCTGCGGTGTGATACCGACCTTCTGCATGACCTGGCCGGTCAGACCAGCGATGCGCATCTTCAGACCCTTCAGGTCATCGATGGTGTTGATTTCCTTGCGGAACCAGCCGCCCATCTGCGCGCCGGTGTTGCCTAGCAGAATGGAGTAGATGTTGTGCTTGGCCAGAAATTCGTTCAGCAGCTCGTTGCCGCCAGCCTGGTTGAACCAGGCATTGGTCTGGCGTGCGTTGAGGCCGAAGGGGACCGATGTGCCCAGCGCAAAGGTCGGGTCTTTACCGACGTAATAATAGGAGCAGGTGTGGGCCATCTCGACCGTGCCGGATGTCACCGCATCCGCGGCCTGTAGAGCAGGCACGATTTCGCCACCAGCAAAATGCTGAATGACGAAGTTGCCGCCCGATGCTTCCTTCACATGGTCGGCCACGATCTGGCCTGCGCCGAACAGAATGTCGAGACCCTTGGTGAAGGAGGAGGTCATGCGCCAGGTGATCTTGGGGTTTTCCTGGGCAATGGCGGGTGCGGCGAGAGCGGTTGCTGTGACGCCTGCGCCAACGGCACCGGCCTTGCGGATGAATGATCTGCGATCCATGTCGATTGAGCCTTAATATGAAGATTCAAGGCGAACCGCTTGGTACGCCTCCCATAAACTACTAACCATGTCCGGTTGCAGTCTTCAAGACAATCTTGATCATATTGAGTCGGCGTTCTTTGTTTTGCAGTAGAAGCAATATATTGCCTTCAACTACAGGATGAATGAGCATTCCTGTGGACATCCGATTCCCCTTTTGTTGAGAGACCGAAAAGCCAAAAGACTCCAATTCGTAGGGTAGAAATTAGAATTATTCTAAATTGACTTGCGCAAATTAGGCGGCGGGATTATTTAGAATTATTCTAAATCGGACGCCTCCCATGTTTCGCAATCTGTTCTCCCGTTCCAAACGTTCTTTCATCTCCTTGAGCGAACAGGAAATTCTCGCCCTCGCTATTTCGTCCGAGGAAGACGATGCGCGCATCTATCGGTCTTATGCAGGGCATCTGCGGGCTCAATATCCCCAGTCGGCCAAGGTCTTCGAGGATATGGCCGAGGTCGAACAGGCGCATCGCAATGTGCTGATCGGCCTGCACCAGGACAGATTTGGTGACGTGATTCCCTTAATCCGTCGCGAGCATGTCAGCGGCTTTTACGAGCGTAAGCCCGACTGGTTGGTCAAGAACCTGTCGCTTGAGACGATGCGTGAGCAGGCTGAACTGATGGAGGGTCAGGCCATCCGCTTCTACGACGAGGCCGTAAAACACGTGACCGATGCCTCCACACGCAAACTCCTGGGCGACTTGGCCGAGGCCGAACGTGGGCATGAAGACATCGCTGGCATGCTGAACGGCAAGCATCTGCCCGAAGACGTAAAATCCGACGAAGAGGAAACCGCAAAACGGCAATTCCTTTTGACCTATGTTCAACCAGGCTTGGCGGGTCTGATGGACGGTTCGGTCTCGACGCTGGCCCCCATTTTCGCTGCCGCTTTCGCCACGCAGGACACATGGCAGACCTTCCTCATCGGCCTGTCTGCATCCGTTGGCGCGGGCATCTCGATGGGCTTTACCGAAGCCGCCCATGATGACGGCAAGCTTTCCGGCCGTGGATCGCCTTTGAAGCGCGGTCTTGCATCCGGCATCATGACGGCCATCGGCGGTCTGGGGCATACGCTGCCCTATCTCATCTCGCATTTCTGGACGGCGACCGCCGTCGCCGCCGTCATCGTCTTCATGGAACTCTGGGCCATCGCCTTCATCCAGAACCGCTACATGGAAACGCCGTTTCTGCGCGCCGTCTTTCAGGTGGTGCTGGGCGGTTCGCTGGTGCTGGCGGCGGGCATTCTCATCGGCAATGGCTGATGTGAGGGAGGGCTTAGTTCGTACGGAAGCCCTCCTCATAAATCACGCCTGCGGAACGCGGGCGATGACTTTGATCTCGAAGTCGAAACCCGCCAACCAGTTCACGCCAACCGCAGTCCATGTGGGGTAGGGCTTTTCACTGAAAACAGTCGCTTTTATACCCATGATGGTTTCTAGCTGATTTTCAGGGTCAGTGTGGAAGGTGGTGACATCGATTATGTCATCGAAGGTCGCGCCTGCTGCCGCCAGAACAGCCTTCAGATTGTCGAAAGCAAGCTGCACCTGTTTGGCAAAATCCGGTTCGGCGGAGCCGTCTTCGCGGCTGCCGACTTGGCCGGAAACGAACAATAGGTCGCCGGAGCGAACCGCTGCCGAATAACCGTGTGCTTCGTAAAGCGCGTGGCGGTTCGCGGGGAAAATTGCGTCGCGTTTGCTCATTTTTGTGACTCCAGAGTTCTAGGCAGCAGTATCCGTGCCTCGGCTCGACGTGAAAGGCGTCGGGCGAGGTCGTGCGATCTGGCCTATGATGACTTTACTGTTCGAGACAGAGTTTGATATACGTCTCGTATGTTTAAATAGCAAGCATACGACGCGTATGTCAATATGTATACGCATCGTATGTTAATTTCGAGGATGAGATATGACACCGAAAACGCGGTCGCAAATGGTCGAGGAGACACGTGCAAAACTCATCGCGGCGGCACGAAAGGCCTTTGCATCAAAGGGTTATGCCGCGTCGTCCATGGATGACCTCACAGCGGAGGCAGGCCTGACCCGCGGTGCGCTCTATTACAATTTTGGTGACAAAAAAGGCCTGCTACAGGCCGTTATCGACCAGATCGATGCCGAAATGCTGGCGAGAATGCGTGTCGTTCAGGAAGAAGCCGAGACGCCTTGGCGCGGTCTGCTTGCCGAAAGTGTGGCTTATATCGAAATGGCTTTGGAGCCTGAAATACAGCGCATCATGTTGTTGGATGGACCTGCAGTGCTGGGCGATCCGGCCAAATGGCCCAACCAGACGGCTTGCCTCAAGCGAATTGAGAAAACGGTTCAGGAACTGATTAATGATGGCGCGCTCAAGCCGCTGGATGCCAGGGCCGCAACGTGGTTGCTGAATGGCGCGGTGCTCAATGCAGCTTTGTGGATTGCCGCTGCCGACGATCCTGACGACGCCTTCCCCAAAGCCGTAGAAGCGTTCCGGTGCATGGCCTCCGGCCTGCTGGCCGAAGGATAACCCGCGTCATAGATATTTATCGCAGTGCGCCCACCAGAACGTCGCGACCATCCTCGATGGAAACCCAGCGGCCCGTGTTGAAGGACGCCTGACGCTTGAGATAGGTGTAGTTGGTGTTCGTCCAAAGTTTAACCTCATCCGACAGGTTGTCGAGAATGAAGTCGCCCTCATTGGTGCGCAGAGTGAGCACGGCGTGGCCTTCACCATCGGGCTTGCGAACGACCGTTATCAGCAGATCGGATACAGCAAAGCCGCGCTCCATCAGCTTGCGGCGCTTGAGCAGCACGAAGTCTTCGCAGTCGCCAGCGGTGGTCGGGTATTCCCAGACCTCGTCGCGGCCGTAAACTTCCAGATCGGTCATGGCGACGATCGTGGAGTTCACTTCCTTGTTGATGTCGTGAATGACCTTCCAGCCATATTCCGTCACACGCGGTGGGGGCATCAGCTTGCTGCGAATATCGCATTCCGACTGGTACTTCTGGCAGAACTCGTAATGGCCGATCGGCTGGGACGTGATGCCGCCTGTGACCATAGACAGGCTACCCTTGTTTTCTGCCTGCACAGAGGCCGCAGACAATAGTCCGGTCGCAAGTGCTACAAGCAGAGCACGCGCCCACGGTGCGTTCTTCATGAAACCCGTCCCTTAAAATCTTAACGAAAAGTTAAGAGAGGAAGGGGGTGCAAGTCAATCGGAACTCAGCGCCATGAACGCAAGATGAATAATATGGTTAAGATCGTTGCGTTTTTGTCGACAAAACAAGGCTTTTGGCCGCTGTCAGCATGCGCTCGATGTCCTGTGGGCGGGACAATCTGTGGTCCCCGTCGCGGATAAGGCTCAGCACGACATCGTCGGCTGGCAGATGGTTGAGCAGTTTGAGAGCATGTTGATACGGCACGTCGTCGTCGCGCATGCCCTGCAGGATGTGAACCGGGCACCCGGTTTCGATGATTCCCGTCAGCACAAGATTGTTGCGCCCGTCTTCGATCAGGTCCCGAGTGAAAATATTGGGCTCATCGCTGTATTCCGACTTTTCCTCGAAGAAGCCACGCTCTGCAAGTGACGCCTTTTCAGCCTCTGAAAGGTTGGGCTCGATCAAATCAGCCGTGAAATCCGGGGCTGGTGCAATCAGCAGCAATCCTGCCACCTGCGGACCGTCCGTAAGCTTGCGCAGTTCTTCTACCAGCCGAAGTGCAATCCAGCCGCCCATGGAAGACCCTGTTACAATGATGCGCTTCGGGGCTTTTTGGCGCAGAACAGCCATGGTTTCATCCAGCCAGCGCGAAATCGTACCCTTGTTGAAGTCGCCGCCGGATGCGCCGTGGCCGGAATAATCGAGACGAATACAGGCCAGTCCGTTTTCTACAGCGAATTTGTCCAGTTCCACCGCCTTCGTGCCTGTCATGTCCGAGCGATAGCCACCAAGCCACACCAGCGTGGGTGCGTCCGTATCCGTCAGTGCCGCGCGTGACAGTATAGCGATCTCGCGCGCATCATTGGTTGTGCCGACGGTAATATACTCAATGGTTTGCTCAGTCATAACGACGCGATTCTCCTCGGTTTCACTCCCCATGTAGAGCAAATTCAGAAAAAGCACGACAGGAGGTGATTTTTTTGAGCGGCTGTGCTATTGACTTCGCGGCGGCATTCACGACATTTCCGCCATTTGCACCGACAAGCTGTTTTTGCCGACGCGATCCCGAAACAGATCAGGAGAATACGACCATTCGCAGACCGTTCAAAGCCGATGCCCCCGTCAAAGAGGGCCCGCGCTCCAACAGGGAAATCCGAATTCCCAAGATTCAGCTGATTGATGAAGAAGGCCAGAACCTCGGCGTGATGCCGACGGACCAGGCTTTGAAGATGGCAGAAGACGCCGGTCTCGATCTCGTTGAGATCTCGCCGAACGCGGAACCGCCGGTCTGTAAGATTCTCGATCTTGGCAAGCTGAAATATTCGACCCAGAAAAAAGCGGCCGAAGCGCGCAAGAAGCAGAAGATTGTCGAAGTCAAAGAAATCAAGATGCGCCCGAATATCGACACCCATGACTATGAGGTGAAGATGAAGGCTATGAACCGTTTCTTCGACGAAGGCGACAAGGTAAAGGTAACGCTGAAGTTCCGTGGCCGTGAAATGGCTCACCAGGAACTCGGCATGAAGCTCCTTCTGCAAGTCAAGGAAGACACCCTGGCCATTGCCAAGGTCGAAGCCGAACCGAAGCTCGAGGGACGTCAGATGATGATGGTTCTGGCACCGAAATAAGTCGAGAACGTCTGAATTGCAGGCGTTTACGCACAGTCGCAGGGGAATTTATCATTCCCCGTTGCTCTTTTTCATAACTGAGGTTATAGGAGCGCGTCCGAACGGTCCGGCAGGGCATGCCGTGTCCGTTCCAGAATAGCTTGAAAGCAGGCTTCGTCTGCCTGTCTTTCGATACAAAAATGGAGTAGCAAAATGCCCAAGATGAAGACGAAGTCCGCTGCAAAGAAGCGGTTCAAGATCACAGGTACCGGCAAGGTTCTCGCAGCCGCTGCCGGCAAGCGCCACGGCATGATCAAGCGTTCCAACAAGTTCATTCGCGACGCGCGCGGAACCATGGTTCTGGCCGACGCCGACGCCAAGAAGGTCGTCAAGAACTATCTGCCGAACGGTCTCTAAGACTTTTCCGCGTATTTGGACATTTTAAGGAGATCATGACATGGCACGCGTAAAACGTGGCGTAACTTCCCGCGCCAAGCACACCAAGACACTCAAGGCAGCCAAGGGCTTCTACGGCCGTCGCAAGAACACCATCCGCGCAGCCAAGGCTGCTGTGGACCGTTCCAAGCAGTACGCTTACCGCGACCGTAAGGTCAACAAGCGCAACTTCCGCGCTCTGTGGATTCAGCGTATCAATGCTGCTGTTCGCGAATTCGGCCTGACATACGGTCGCTTCATCGACGGCCTCAACAAGGCTGGCATCGAAGTCGACCGCAAGGTTCTGTCCGACATGGCTATCCATGAGCCAGCAGCGTTCGGTGTTCTCGTCGACACAGCAAAGAAGTCTCTTGCGTACCTCAAGGACGCAGGCACCACCAACGAATTTGAAGCCGCTGTAAAGTAATTACGGCGCGGACAAATTGTTGTTCATTTGAAACCCGCGCCGGGCCACCGGTGCGGGTTTTTTATTTGGATGGCGGTCTTTGCTGGCCGCGAACGGGCGATTTGCGCCCAAGAGTAATGAATGCTGCAAGCGGCTGACCCGGAGGAAAAGGCTAAAGGATTCCACGTCCACCTCGAGGACGCGGATATTGCTGCCTTGATGCAGGTTCTGCTGACCAGCGACAACCGCATTCAGCAACTCAATCTTTCCGCAGGTTCCGTCTGGATCAAGCGACAGGGCACGGAGACGGCGCCCTGGTGGCTGAAGATTCAGGCGTTTTTCGCCGCAGCATTGCCCTACAAGTTTCTGAAGCCATCGCCCATCCTCAAGCCCACGGATATGATGGCGCGTGAGAAGCGCCGGATGATGACGTTTGGAGAAAAGGGTTTTCCCGTTCCTGAGATCATCTATTCGTCCCAGACCGCCATCGTCATCTCTGATGTCGGGCCAACGGTCCAGCGCATTTTGAAAACGAAACGCGGCGCGGGTGGCAGCGATCACGACGCGCTTTTGATCGATTGCGCCGCCGCCATCGGAAATCTCCACGCAGCGGGCCTGTGCCACGGTCGCCCGCACGTGCGAGACTTCTTCTTGCAGGACGGACGCATCGGCTTCATGGATTTCGAGGAGGAGCCGGAGGCCGTTATGCCGCTTGAAACAGCACAGGCCCGCGACATCTGGCTGCTGTTTCTGCCGCTGTCAGCACTTGCGCAAAACGGCAAGACGACACTCGATGCCGCCTACCAGGCATGGTCAGCGCGCACGCCGAAAGCAACGATAGTAGAATTGCAGCGGTTGGTTCGTGTTCTCAGCCGCTTTTTGCCGCTCGCACGGTTGATTGGACGCGTGCGGATGGGTAGTGATCTGCAACGCTTTATCGTGGCGACTGATTATCTGAAGAATGCCGTTAAACCCGAAGCCGCAGGCTAAAGCCCGACGAGGCAGGAAAATATGACCGAACTGGATACCTTGAAATCGCAATTGATGTCGGACATCGCAGCTGCCGGGGATGAAGCATCCATCGAAGCCGTGCGCGTTTCCGCGCTGGGTAAAAAGGGCTCTGTTTCCGAGCTCTTGAAGACGCTGGGCTCTATGACACCGGAAGAGCGCCAGACGCGCGGTGCCGCCATCAACCAACTCAAGACCGAAGTGACGGATCTGATTACTGCTCGCAAGGCTGAGCTAAAGGACGCGGCCATCGAAGCGCGCCTGAAGGCCGAAACGCTGGATATCAGCCTGCCGGTTCGCCAGTCGCCGGCAGAACGTGGCCGCATCCATCCGATCAGCCAGATCGTCGATGAGATCACCGCCATTTTCGCCGATATGGGTTTTTCCATCGCCGAAGGCCCGGATATCGAAACTGACTACTACAACTTCACGGCGCTGAACTTCCCCGAAGGACATCCGGCCCGCGAAATGCACGACACCTTCTTCTTCCAGCCGGACGAGAACGGTGAGCGCAAGGTGCTGCGCACGCACACCTCGCCCGTCCAGGTGCGCACCATGGAAGCCCAGAAGCCGCCCATCCGCATCGTCATTCCCGGCAAGACCTATCGCCAGGATAGCGACGCCACCCACTCTCCGATGTTCCATCAGGTTGAGGGCCTGGTGATCGACAAAAAGGCGAATGTCGCAAACCTGCGCTGGATCTTGGAAGAGTTCTGCAAGACCTTCTTCGAGGTCGACAGCGTCACCATGCGCTTCCGCCCATCCTTCTTCCCCTTCACGGAGCCAAGCTTTGAGGTGGATATCCAGTGCGACCGCTCTGGCCCCATCGTCAAGTTTGGCGAAGGCAAGGACTGGATGGAAATCCTCGGCTGCGGCATGGTCCACCCCAATGTCCTGCGCGCCGGTGGTCTCGATCCCGATGAATATCAAGGCTTTGCCTGGGGCATGGGGCTCGACCGCATCGCCATGCTGAAATACGGCATGCCGGACCTGCGCGACTTCTTCAACGCCGACGTCCGCTGGATGACCCACTACGGCTTCCGCCCGCTGGATATGCCGACTTTGTTTGGTGGTTTGAGCAGCTAGTGAAAACTATAGAGCACACGGCTCTGGGGCGGTTTGAGATCGTGTGGGGCAAAATTGAGGAAGAAGTGTTTACGGCTATCGAAGCACATTTCGGCTCTTTTACCGATTTTAAGAGTGATGGGGATTCCACTTCTTTTCGAGATCCACTTTATGGGGAGCTGAAAGAACTCTATATTTATAGAAATCTCCAGAGCCCGAAAAAGCTGTATTTTCTCGGCGAGATTACAAATGGCGTGTGGGCATTTGGCCTGCCAGTAGATGGAAACTAACGATGAAATTCACACTCTCCTGGCTGAAAGAGCATCTGGACACCGATGCGTCTCTCGAACAGATCTGCGAACGCCTCACCGCCATCGGCCTCGAAGTCGAGGATGTCGATGACAAGGCGGCCTACAAGCCCTTCGTCATCGCCAAGGTTCTGAGCGCCGAAAAGCACCCGGAGGCGGATCGTCTCAAGGTGCTCAGCGTCGATGCGGGCGACGGCAAGCCGGTGCAGATCGTTTGCGGAGCGCCAAATGCGCGTGCCGGTCTCGTCGGCGCGCTCGCACGTCCGGGTGACTATGTTCCTGGCATCGATGTAACGCTGGCAGTCGGCAAGATTCGCGGCGTGGAAAGCCACGGCATGATGTGCTCCGAAAAAGAGCTCAACATGTCCGACAGCCATGACGGCATCATCGATCTGCCTGACGATGCGCCGGTGGGTACGTCGTTTGCGGCCTACGCCGGTCTTGACGATCCCATGATCGAGATCAACCTCACGCCGAACCGTCCGGATTGCACGTCGATCTACGGCATCGCGCGTGATCTTGCAGCTTCGGGTCTCGGCACGCTCAAGACAAAGCCTGCTCCAGCTTTCAAGGTTGAAGGCGCAACCCCGGTTGATGTGACGCTCGATCTCGATGACGCCGCACTGTGCCCTGGCTTCGGCCTGCGCCTCGTGCGCGGCGTGAAGAACGGTCCGAGCCCAAAGTGGATGCAGCAGCGTCTTCTCGCCATCGGTCTTCGCCCAATCAACGCACTGGTCGACATTACCAACTACATGACCTTCGATCAGGGTCGCCCCATGCACGTCTTCGATGCTGGAAAGGTCAAGGGCAACCTCGTCGTTCGTCGTGCCAAAGATGGCGAAACGATCCTCGCACTCGATCAGCGTGAGTACAAGCTTGGGCCCACCAATGTGGTCATTGCCGATGATAACGGCATCGAATCCATCGGCGGCGTCATGGGTGGTGAGCACTCCGGTTGCGATGAAAACACCGTGGATGTGCTGATCGAATCCGCACTGTGGGACCCGATCAACATCGCCAAGACAGGCCGGTCGCTCGGCATCATCACCGATGCGCGCTACCGTTTCGAGCGTGGTGTCGATCCCGAATATATGGTGCCGGGTCTGGAGCGCACGACCGAACTGGTGCTGGAGCTGTGCGGCGGCACGGCGGCCGAGGCTAAGATCGTTGGCTACAAGGGCTTCGAGCCTAAGTGGATCGATTTCCCGTTGTCCGAGGTCAAGCGCCTGACGGGCCTTGATGTGTCCGCGCAGGAAACGCTCGATATTCTCAAGGGCCTCGGTTTCGGCATCGAAGGTTCGGGCGAGCGCGTCAGCGTCTCGGCTCCCTCATGGCGTCCCGATGTCGATGGCAAGGCCGATCTGGTGGAAGAGGTCATGCGCATCCATGGCGTCGATAACATCAAGCCAGAACCGCTGGAAAGTTTTGGCGCGGTCAACGGTCGCATCCTGACCACGCTGCAGATCCGCACCCGCATCGCCAAGCGTTCGCTTGCCAGCCGCGGCATGCTGGAAGCGGTGACATGGTCGTTCATTCCGGAAGCGCAGGCAAAGCTCTTCGGCGGCGGTTCGCCTGCATTGAAGCTCGCCAACCCCATCGCTGCCGATATGTCGGACATGCGCCCTTCGCTGCTGCCCGGCCTTTTGACGGCGGCGCAGCGCAACGCCGACAAGGGCTATGGCGATGTCGCGATCTTCGAAGTCTCTGGCACCTATGAAGGTGACACACCTGAGGCCCAGCGTCGCGTCGCCGGTGGCGTTCGTCGTGGCACTGCATCGCTGGCTGGTTCCGGTCGCATGTGGTCCAACACGGCCAAGGGCGGCGGCAAGCCGGTGGATGTCTACGATGCCAAGGCCGATGCTCTCGCCGTCATCGAAGCCTGCGGACTGCCGATGAGCAATGTGCAGATCGAAGCGGGCGCACCTAACTGGTATCATCCCGGTCGCTCCGGCACGATCAAGATAGGCCCGAAGGTCACCCTGGGTTACTTCGGTGAATTCCACCCGAAGACGCTCTCCGAACTGGATGTCTCCGGCGCTTATGCAGGCTTTGAAATCTATCTCGATGCCATGCCCGAGCCGAAGAAGAAGGCGACCCGCACCAAACCGGCGCTGGAACTGTCACCGTTCCAGACCGTCAAGCGCGACTTCGCCTTCGTGGTGGACCGCTCCGTCGAAGCTGGCTCGATCATCAAGGCGGCAACCAGCGCCGACCGCAAACTCGTCACCGGCGTCAATGTCTTCGACGTTTTCGAAGGCGCGTCCGTCGGCGAAAACAAGAAGTCAATCGCCATCGAAGTCCAGATCCAGCCGGTCGACAAGACACTCACCGATGAGGACTTCGAAGCGCTGACGGCCAAGATCGTCGGCAATGTCGAGAAATCGACGGGCGGCGTTCTGCGCGCCTAAGCGGCGTGGTGGTAACGCCGTTCCTGGGTCAGACCGCCGTGACCATAGGCGGTCGCCCGCACGTCCTCGACATAGATATAGCTCTCCTCGTGAAGATTTCCGAGGAGAGCTGAAAAGCCCTTGAAGACCTCGGCGATATAGGTTGCCTTTTCGGCCTTCGTATTTGTTTCATCTGTAATTTTGATGTCGAGATAGACGCTGGACTTGCCTTGCGCAGCCAGCGTCTTGCCGCCGACAATCCAGTCGCGCGGATCAATATATTGAATTGTGATGGCTGTGAGGGCCGGGTTCTTGCCCAGAATACGGTGCGTCAACTCCGATAAAAGTGCGGAAATCTTCGTCGTCATCTCCTCGGACTTTTCGACACTCACCTTAACATTTAAAATCGGCACCTTCTTCTCCATATGGTTAGCTATGCAACTATTGAGTTGGAATTAGTTGATCTGTCTGTTGATGGATTTCGCCTGATCAACGAATTGATCGAAGGACCCGTCTCCGAGTTCTGTTCGCAAACGTTTGGTTACCGCAGCACTGGCCGTATCCAACGATGCATGCAGCGCCGACGCCTCTGCGGTCGGATGGATCTCGCACTCTCGCTTGTCACGTTTGGCTGTTTGGCGCGTCAGAAAACCGCGTTTCTCAAGCCCATCGATCGCTCGCGTGGCCGTTGCTCTGGCGATCTGCAACGTGTCCGCCAACTCGCTCTGCAACATACCGGGCTTGCTAAGTACAGCGCGCAGCGTGAAGGCTTGAGCGGGCGTCAGGTCGAAAGGCTTGAAGGCCTCGGTCCAGACGCGCTCCAGTTGGCGGCCCAAGGCCATGGTGTTGAAATAGAGACAATGATCAAACATGGCCTAGAATAGCATAAATGATTGCATATGCAACTACATTGGAGCCGTAGGTTTGATTTTCGCTTCAGTGCGTCCATTTTGACCTAGTGCGCGCCTTTGAATGGCTTCTAACGAACTGTTCTCTAAAGGTTTACACCCTCGTTCCAGTTTTGGAGCGAGGGTGTAAAATTCAACAAATCCAAACAGATAACTTATCTATTTGCCATTGCCGCCATCTGCTCTGGATACCGCCCGCCCGCAACCTTCGCCGGAGACAGCAATTCACCCAGCTTCGCGGCCTCATCCGCACTCAGCGCAACATCAGCCGCCGCCACGTTCTTCTCCAGATTGGCGATCTTTGTCGTGCCGGGAATAGGGACGATGAAGTCGCCTTGTGCCAGCACCCATGCCAGCGCCAGTTGGCCCGCTGTCACGCCTTTTTCCGCGGCCATCTCTTCAAGAAGCGTGATGAGCGCCAGATTGGCGTCGAAATTCTCGGCCTGGAAACGGGGGAGGGAGCGGCGGAAATCGGTGTCGGAGAGGCCGTCGAGCTTCTTCAAGGCGCCGGTCAGAACACCGCGACCGAGCGGGCTGAAGGGCACGAAGCCAATGCTGAGTTCGCGGCAGGTATCGAGCACGCCGTTTGTCTCGACATCGCGGGTCCACAGCGAATATTCGCTTTGAAGTGCGGTGATAGGGTAGGTGGCATGCGCCTTGCGGATGGTTTCTGCATTGGCTTCGGAAAGGCCGAGATGACGGATTTTACCGGCCTGCACCAGTTCGGCCATGGCACCGACTGTCTCTTCAATCGGCACGTTGGGGTCAACGCGGTGCTGGTAGAAGAGATCGATGACATCGACGCCCAGGCGCTTGAGGGAGGCGTCGGCCACGGCATGCACATTCTCAGGTCGGCTGTCGGTACCCACCATCATCTGCCCGGCTGGCTTGCTGGCATCGATCTTGAAGCCGAATTTGGTGGCGATGGTGACCTTGTCGCGGTAGGGCTTCAAGCCTTTGCCAACCAGAACTTCATTGGTGTGGGGTCCATAGACCTCTGCCGTATCGAAGAAGGACACACCGAGTTCGACGGCGCGGTGCAGGGTCGCGATGGACGCGGCTTCGTCTGCAGATGGGCTGTAAGCGTGGCTCATGCCCATGCAGCCGAGGCCAAGCGCTGAAACGGAGAGATTGTTTCCGAGAATTCTGTTTTGCATCTGTCTGTCCTTGAAAACGGCACCCGTTTACATCGTTGCAACGGGTCCGGTGGATCGCTGGGAGCCAGGGATCGATAGAAAATGCATGAGATCAGAACTTGATCCGGTAGCGGATATGGCCATCGCTCTTGATATAGCTGTCATAGAGCTTGCGGGCCTGGGCGTTGTCCTCGTTGGTATGCCAGTAGAGGCGTGACCAGCCCTTCTCTTTACAGATGGAAATCAGGTCATCGATCAGGGCACGACCGATGCCTTTGCCGCGAATGGTGGCATCGATGAACAGGTCTTCCAGATAACAATCCGGCGTCTTGACCCAAGTGCTGTCATGGAAGTGGTGGATAGCAAAGCCAACCACCTGTCCATCCAGCACTGCCAGACGCGCAGATACGCGCGAGGCCGGGTCGATGATGCGCGCCCATGTGTGGGCGGTCACGTCGTCGGCGAGATCGACACTGTAGAAGGCAAGGTAATCCTGCCAAAGCCTAAGCCAATCCGCATGGTCTTCGCTGCGGGCATCGCGAATGCTGAGATCCATTATACGCCAGCCTTGTCCAGAAGCGCCACCATCTCGTCGGTCAGCTTCAGCTCCGTGGCGCGCTTGAAGCTTTCCAGCTGCGAAAGGCTGGTGGCGCTGGCGATGGGTGCGGTCACAGCCTTTTTGCGCAAGAGCCAGGCGAGCGCGATATCGGCAAGTTTAGCCCCGGTTTCGGCGGCAATCGTGTCCATGGCACCGAGAATATCGAGGCCTCGTGAATTGACGTAATCGCCGACGCGGTAGGAACGCGCGACTCCTTCCGTATCCGCCTTGCTGCGGTATTTACCGGTCAGGAAGCCTGCGGCAAGGCTGTAATAGTTGATGACGCCAATGTCTTCCTTCGCGGTCAGTTCGGCCAGCGGTCCTTCGAACCGCTCGCGGGTGTAGAGGTTATATTCTGGCTGCACGACATCGAAGCGCGCCAGTCCGGTCTTCGCGGAAACATCGAGCGCTTCTTGCAGGTCCGGCGCGTCATAGTTGGAGCAGCCGATGGCGCGCACCTTGCCTTGTTCTTTGAGCTTGGTGAAAGCCCCAAGCGTTTCCTCGATCGGCGTTCCGGCATCCGGCTTGTGGGCGAGATAAAGGTCGATATAGTCGGTCTGCAAGCGTCGCAGCGAGGCCTCGACGGCTTGCGCAATCCACTCTGCCTTCAGCCCCTTGTCATATCCGACCTTGGACACGATGATCGACTTGTCGCGGGGTACGCTGCCGCGTTTCAGCCATTTGCCGATGATGGTTTCGGACTCGCCACCTTTATGGCCATCAACCCACGCGGAATAGACATCCGCCGTGTCGATGGTGTTGAAGCCTGCATCGAAAAACGCATCCAGCAACTGGAAGGAGGTGTTCTCATCCGCCGTCCAGCCAAAGACGTTGCCGCCAAAGACGATCGGGGCGATGGAAAGGCCGGTCCGGCCAAGCGCGCGTTTCTCCACGGATGATACTCCCTTTATTTCTTCTGATGTTCACAACAGTAGCAAGCGCGTGGAGGCATCACCATTGAATTTCCTTGATGGCTGGCCGTGGCTTGCGTGATGGAAACGATGCTCAGGAGGAAAGGGTTCGGTAAAAACTGGGCGGCGCATCATGATGCTGCTGCCACACACGGCGAAGATGGCGGGCAGAGGCAAAGCCTGATCGTTCGGCCACCGCTTCCATATCGAGCCTGGAATGGGAGAGAATATCGCGGGCGAGATTGACGCGCATCAGGTTGATGTAGTCCACCACGCTGACACCGGTGTGTTCGCGAAACAGCCGCGACAGGTGCCGTTCGCTCAAGGCCGCCGCCTTGGCCAGCCTTCCCAGTGACCATTCGGCGGCGGGATCGGCGACGATGGCATCCTGGGCTTTGTGGACGGATGGGTGAATGTGGTTGCGTCCTGAAAGCCAGGGCGAGATTTGTGGGTCGTTCGCCGTGCGCCTGATATAGATGACCATGATCTGGGCGATCCGTGCCGCAATCACCGGGCTGGTGAGTGACGACACGATGTGCAGCAGAAGATCGATGCCGGTGGAAATGCCAGCGCTGGAAAAGCGCCTGTTGTCTTCCACGAACAGACGGTTGTCCAACACCTGTGCCAAGGGCGCGATCCGTCGCAATTCACCAATGCAATCCGCATGGGTGGTGCATTGATGACCGTCGAAGAGACCGGCCTCGGCAGCAATCAACGCACCGGAGCAGATGGAAACGATGGTGGTATCGTCGCGCACTGTCCGCCGCAGCCAGGCTGCCAGATCGCGCCGCTCCCGCCTTGAACCGGACTGCATCGTTTCTATTAAGGAACCGCCGGAAATCAGCACCATGGCATTCTCGGGCAGCACTTCCGGCAAGGCCTCCAGCCCTGCCAGCGAAAGCCCGATGGTCGTCGTCTGGGTCTTGGCTGCCGCGACATATTGGCAGTCGAACCGCACGGCATCCTGCTGTTCGTTTGCATAACGCAGCACTTCCAGCGGTCCCGCGACATCCAGCAACAGCGTCTGCGGGGGCAGCACCACGAACACCGGAACGATCTTGGTATGCAGTCCGCCGCCACTCGTCATCAGGCGGCTTCTTTCTGCGCCTGCAACGCCTCGTCCACAGTGGCGATGCGGGCAAACCGACCAGAGAGCACCAGTTCAGTGCGCATGGCGATATCCTCTGCCGAAAAGACTTTGCCGGACGCATGTGTCATCGGAAATGTCAGTGTCGCCTCGGTCACGAAATCGACGGTGTAGCCAAGATCGGAGCCCTGCCGCGTGGTGGTTTCGCAGCATTGCTCGGTGCGAATACCGGAGACGATCAGCCGGTTGATGCCATGCTGGGTCAACCACACATCGAGACCCGTGCCGATGAAGGCGGAATGGCGGTTCTTACGAAACGTCACGGTGGGCTCGATGCGAATGCCCTCCAATGTGCGGATGAAACCGTTCTCCTCGGCAAAGGCCCGGTCGCTATCGACATGGAAAATCTGGATGACAGGAATCCCCGCCGCCTCAGCGCCGTCGATCAGCTTTTGCTGGGCGGCGAGATAGGCAGGCAGGCCGCTTTCATCGAAATAGGGCGCATGCCGAAAGGATTCCTGCACATCGATAACCAGAAGTGCTGTGTGTGAATGGGACATTTTCTGTATCTCCAATTTCTGATGAATACAGTCTTTCCCATTCGCTGAGAAGCCGAAAGTACAGGTCGCGCCGAAGAGAGGACATTTTCAGCCATCATTATGATTAACCCAGCCGGACGTGTCTAACGGTTGCTTGTCGGCCCTGCCATGGTAAGGTGCCGCCCATCACAGTGGAGGCAAGCATGTTGCGTTTTGGAATTCTATCGACGGCGAAAATCGGTCGGGAGCTCGTCATTCCCGCCATTCAGGATGCGGAAAACGCCGTCGTCACCGCCATCGCCAGCCGTGATTTGAGCAAGGCGCGGCAACTCGCCGACCGCTTCTCCGTGCCACATGCTTTCGGTTCCTATGAGGAAATGCTGGCCTCTGATGTCATCGACGCGGTCTACATTCCCCTGCCCACCGCCCAGCATGTGGAGTGGTCCATCAAGGCCGCCAATGCGGGCAAGCATGTGCTGTGCGAAAAGCCGATTGCGCTGAAGGCAGATGAAATCGATAGCCTGATTGCCGCACGAGACCGCAACAAGGTGCTGATATCAGAAGCCTATATGGTGACCTACGCGCCAGTGTGGCTGAAGGTGCGCGAGTTGCTGGCCTCCGGTGCCATCGGCACGCTCAAGCACGTCCAGGGCTCTTTCACCTATTTCAACCGCGATCCCGGCAATATGCGCAACATTCCCGAACTCGGCGGCGGCGCGCTTCCGGATATCGGCGTCTATCCCACCATCACCACGCGTTTTGCCACCGGCAAAGAGCCGAAGCGCGTTCAAGCCGTGGTCGAGCGTGACCCGGAATTCGGCACGGATATCTACGCCAGCGTGAAAGCGGATTTCGGTGATTTCGAACTGAGTTTCTATATCTCGACACAGCTCGCTGCACGCCAGCTCATGGTGCTGCACGGCACGGACGGTTATATCGAGGTCAAATCACCCTTCAACGCAGATCGTTGGGGTGCGGAAGAAGTGGAACTCACCAACCAGACCCACGGCCAATCGCAAATCTTCCGTTTCCAGGACAGCCGCCAATACCGTCGTGAGATCGAAGCGTTCGCCACTGCGGCAAGCGGTGGTAACGCTGAGGTCGTGTCGCTGGAAAGCTCGAAGAACAGCCAACGCTTTATCGATGCGATCTATCGCGCTGCCGACAAGGATGGCTGGGAAACGGTCTAAGGCCTGCGACCCAACCTTTTCCTCGCTCTTAAATAGCCGATAACGGCGAGAGCGAGGCCACCAAACGACGCGGCAATGAAAGCTATCGGCCATTGCACGAACGGGTTTCGGTTGATGATCAGCGCGAAAACGCCGAAGCCGACGCATGTGCTGATGACACTGACGATTATCAGCAAAACGCCGCCCACAGGGGCGGCTCGTAGCATTCGGTTTAGGGTATAGGCAAGACAGGGCAGGGTTATCGCCACGCTCAGCAAACGGGCGAATATGATGTCGAGGCCTGAACCAGTCGATATGGCGAGTGTCAGAAGACCATCTAGCACAGTGAAGGCAACAGTGATGACGATGAATACTGGTAAGTTCACGCGTTTGTATTCCGTTTCAAGACCCTCGAAACGCATTCTAACGCAAACCTGAGGCGCCGCTAGAGATTAAGCGGTGCGCATGCCGCGCATCACCAACATTGCGCCAAACGTACCGGCGATACCGACATTGTAACCGGCCAGTGCGATCAAAAGCGATAAAACATGCACGCCGGATGCAGAAACGAGAGCTGCTACTGCGAACGCAACTGCAATAAGGATGCCCGTGGCGGCGAGAGCCGTCAGAGACCGCAAAGCAAGTGCAGCTACGCCAAGTGAGATTCCGAGAACAAATACCATGATGCCGCTCCTCCTCCAGAGGGCCTGAGGAAAGGCACCGTCATCCTCAAAGCCCTTATTTCTCCTCTTCCAACCGTCAAGATATCAGATTGTTGCAATTTTGTGAAATTTAATCGTCAGAAAATTGTCAAATCCGCGTCATGAAGCCGATTTGCGAATCGCGGGGCATGGGGTAGAAACGGGCATGAGCGATATTTTCAGCCAGCCTCTCACCAACCTTGCCGAGTTTTCCGTTTCGGAACTGTCCGGTTCCATCAAACGCACGGTGGAAACCGCGTTCGATCAGGTTCGGGTGCGCGGTGAAATCTCCGGTTATCGCGGCCAGCATACGTCGGGGCATGCCTATTTCTCGCTGAAGGACGACCGCGCCCGCATCGATGCCGTCATCTGGAAGGGCAGTTTTTCCAAGCTGAAATTCCGCCCGGAAGAGGGCATGGAGGTCATCGCCACCGGCAAGATCACCACCTTCCCCGGCTCGTCCAAATACCAGATCGTCATCGAAAGCCTGGAACCAGCCGGTGCCGGTGCATTGATGGCGCTTCTGGAGGAGCGCCGCCGCAAGCTCGCCGCCGAAGGGTTGTTCGATCAGACGCGCAAGCGCCGTCTGCCCTATATGCCAAGGGTCATCGGCGTCGTCACGTCGCCAACCGGCGCCGTCATCCGCGATATTCTGCACCGCATTTCCGATCGTTTTCCCGTGCATGTGCTGGTCTGGCCGGTCAAAGTGCAGGGCGAAAGATCGGGCGAAGAAGTCGCCAACGCCATCAGAGGCTTCAACGCGCTGGAGATCGGCGGGGCCATTCCGCGTCCCGATGTGCTGATCGTCGCGCGCGGCGGTGGCAGTCTGGAAGACCTGTGGAGCTTCAACGACGAAATCGTCGTGCGCGCTGCCGCCGAAAGCCAGATACCGCTGATATCAGCCGTCGGCCACGAAACCGATACGACACTCATCGACCATGCCGCGGATGTCCGCGCGCCGACACCCACGGGTGCCGCCGAAATGGCCGTGCCTGTGAGGGCCGATCTGGAGGCCCAGCTTGCGGGCCTGTCCGCGCGTCTCTCCGGCTCTATGTCGCGCGAGATGGACAATCGCCGCCAGGGCGTGCGGGCACTGGTCCGTGCCCTGCCATCACTCGATCAGTTGCTGGCCCTGCCGCGTCGCCGTTTCGATGAGGCAGCCAGCGGTCTCGGTCGCGGGCTGGAACTCAACACACTCAACAAGCGCCGCAGCTTCGAGCGCACGGCCTCAGGCCTGCGTCCGGATGTGCTGGCCCATGGTCTGAAACAGCAACGCCAACGCATTCAGGAGCGCATGCAGCGCGCCGAAAGCCTGGTGGAGCGTCGCCTGTTGCAATCGCAATCGCGCGTCTCATCCTCGGATTCGTCGCTGCGTGCTTTGCCCGCACGTCTCCTCGGCCAGCTGGAGCGCCAGAAGGAGAGGGTGGCCACCGCCACCCGCCGCACCGATACCGCCGTCCTGCACCGCATGTCGCAGAACCGCTCCGGCCTCGCCGCCCATGACCGCATCCTGCAATCGCTGTCTTACAAGAACGTGCTGAAACGCGGTTATGCGGTCATTCGCGATGAAGACAACCGCCCGCTGACGCGTGCCGCTACCGTTGCCTCAGGTGCCGTTGTGTCGATGGAGTTTGCAGACGGTCGCGTGTCTGCCGTCGCTGGCGGTGCGGATGTCCAGCCCGCTGAAACGACGACGCCAGCACCGAAGAAAAAGCCGTTGAAATCGACCACATCAGGCCCAGTTGATCAGGGCAGTTTGTTTTAGGCGACAACACATTCAGCCATCCTGCACCTGACGCCCTGGTTCAACTTCAGCCCATTTTATCATCCACTGCTGTGGGTTTGCACTTGCGTGCTTGGCGGCTTGAGAAACTGGTCTGTTCGTTTGTGGTGCATAAGATTTGCGTGCGTGAGCTGGGCAAAGGCGAGGGGGCTTTCGACCTGGCTCTGCTTTTGCCCAACGGAGGAACATTTCGATCTGCCAGCGACGTTTATAGAGATAGGCAATCTCCTAAGCCGGTGCCTTCAGATCGCTGGTGACGATGCGACAGCCTTTGGCTTTTAGCTCGGCTGTTGGCAGAAAGGCAGCAAACCAAGTGATCGAACGCGGACTGAGGAATTTACTTCAAAAGACCGTGGAAAACGCTATTCGCGTGCTGCATGTTTTAATCGCCTGTTCGTGTCCAGAACGCCTCCAAGCGCCTGAACACGAGTAGAGTCAGAGTCATGCATCATGTCTAAAAATTGAAACCGAACAGGACTGCATCAAGTGCGGGCGACGGAGAGTGAGGCAGCGATCAGCTTTGCGCGTCGCGTTTGCGCTCTATGGCATCCCACAGTAAACTTGCAACATCGGCACCGCCGAATTTTTTCACTTCGCGGATGCCGGTTGGGGACGTGACGTTGATTTCCGTCATGTAGTCGCCGATGACATCGATGCCGACGAAGAGGAAGCCGCGTTCGCGGAGCGCCGGACCGATGCGCTCACAGATTTCCTTTTCGCGGTTTGTCAGTTCCGTCGGTTCGGGGCGGCCGCCGGCGTGCATGTTGGAGCGGGCGTCGTTTTCCGCAGGCACGCGGTTGATGGCGCCAACGGGCTCTCCGTCCACCAGCAGGATGCGTTTGTCGCCCTTGCGGACGTCGGGCAGATATTGCTGGGCGATGTAGGGTTCGCGGAACATCTGACCGAACATTTCCAGCAGCGAGGAGAAGTTGCGGTCATCGCGGGTGGAGTGGAACACGCCAGCGCCACCATTGCCGTAGAGCGGCTTTAGGATGATGTCGCCCATTTCCTCGCGGAAGCGGGAAATCTCTGCCACGTCCTTGGTGATCAGCGTGGTGGGCATGAGGTCGGCGAATTCGGTGACGAAAATCTTTTCCGGCGAATTGCGCACCCAGGCCGGATCGTTCACGACCAGCGTCTTGGGGTGGATACGCTCCAGCAAGTGCGTGGAGGTAATATAGGCCATGTCGAAGGGCGGGTCCTGGCGCAGATGGATGACATCCATGGTGGCGAGGTCGACGCGTTCCGGTTCGGCTAAGGAGAAGTGATCGCCGTTGATGTCACGAAGCTGCATCTGCTCGACGGTGGCGTAAATCTTGCCATCGCGCATGGACAGGCGATCCGGCGTGTAATGAAACAGGCGGTAGCCACGGGCCTGCGCCTCAAGGCTGATCGCGAATGTGCTATCGCCAGCGATGTTGATGCCGGAGACATGATCCATCTGGATCGCGACGTTCTTGATTTTGGCCATGCGCAATTTCCTTTTGAAAGCCCGAAATGTGTAGGGCAGGCAAGCTTCAAAGGCAACTGCTACGCGGTGGCGTATCTATGAGTTTTATTGACGTGAAAGCGCTTTAAAGCGATGGCGTCTTTGCGGGCATCAGCTTGTTTTTCAAACGGAAAGCGATTGCGACCGGCCAAGGGAAAGGGCGGCGCAGGAAGGCGACTTTGCGAACGTAAGTGTCCACTCGCCATGTGGCCCAGGTGCCTGCTTTGAAATAGGCGACGTCACCCGCGTTGAGGTGATGCACCGAGCCATCTTCCGCCGTGACATGCACCCCACCTTCGAGGATATGCACGGTTTCGTCCCAAGCGAAGAACCAGCGGAAGGTGCCCGCCGTGCAATCCCAAAGGGCGGTGTAGGCGGCGCGGTCGCCGCTGCGGGAATGGTCGGCCATGCGGGCCTGCGGCTGACCTTCGATGATCCAGTCCGGGTTGATCGGGGCAGGTTGCATGTCCAGCGCGTGTGATGCGGCGGAGACTACGGTCTGCGTCCCAGCGTGACTTTTCGCGCGTGGCACCAACGGTACAGCGCGACCGGCCATTGCGGCCACACTTGCGATCATAACATGCAAAACCATCGAGCGTCCCCACCTCGTAACAGGAACGCTTTAACACAAATCCGGTAAGAATGCTCTTCCATAAATTGAATCAATTGTAACGAAAGTGCATTTTAGGCTGGTTTCAATGGGCGACAGCCAGTTGCTCGGCCGGCTGGCGCAAGGTGCTGGTTGCAGCCCCTTCGATACGCTTACCCGTTTCCTTGTCGAAGAAGTGGAGCTTCTCCAGCGCAATCGCCAGCGACATTTCCTGCGGCATGTCCGTTTCGGCGGAGCAGGCAACTGTCAGGGACTGATCTGCCACCATGCCGTGGACGAGACGCTGTGAGCCGAGCTCTTCGATGTAATCCACCCGGAACGGCAAGCCCTGCTCATCGGTGCGAGCGATGCGAAGGTCTTCAGCACGCATACCAACAGTGACAGAGCCAGACGTCGGGGCATAACCATTGAGCGACAGCACGACGGGGCCGATAGCCAGACTATCGCCGTGCAGTTCACCCGACAGCAGGTTCATGGCGGGTGAGCCAATGAAGCTGGCGACGAAGGTGGAGGCGGGCTTGTGATAGACCTCCAGCGGCGCGCCGATCTGTTCGATGCGACCGGCATTTAGCACCACAAGGCGATCCGCCAGCGTCATGGCTTCCAGCTGGTCGTGGGTGACATAGATGGAGGTGGTGCCGAGGCGGCGTTGCAGGCGCTTGATTTCGCCGCGCATGGACACGCGCAGCTTGGCATCGAGGTTCGACAGCGGCTCATCGAAGAGGAAGGCGGCTGGTTTGCGCACGATGGCACGACCCATGGCGACACGCTGACGCTGGCCGCCGGAGAGAGCGCGCGGCTTGCGATCCAAATAGTGCTGAAGCTCCAGCATGCGGGCGGCTTCCGCCACACGCGCATCGATCTCTGCCTTCGGCGTCTTGCGGTTTTTCAGGCCATATTCCAGATTCTGGCGCACCGACATATGCGGGTAGAGCGCGTAATTCTGGAAGACCATAGCGATGTCGCGGTCTGCCGGTTCTACGTCATTGACCACGCGGTTGCCGATGCTGACCTTGCCATCGGAAATTTCCTCCAGACCCGCGACCATGCGCAAAAGCGTAGACTTGCCGCAGCCCGAGGGGCCGACGAGCACGATGAACTCGCCGTCCTTGATGGAGATATCCACATCGTGGACGGCGCGCATGCCGTTGGAATAATCCTTGCAGACCTGACTGATTTCGATCTCGGCCATATCAATATCCTTTATTTGTCGCTTTCAGTAAGGCCCTTGATGAACCAGCTCTGGAAGATCACGACGATCAACACAGGCGGCAGCATGGCCAGAACGGCGAGCGCGAAGGCTTCGTTATAATCGGGGATTTGCGAGCCAACCCAGACTTGCAGGATCGACTTGATGCCACGCATGATGGTGAAGAAGCTCTCATCATTGGTCATCAGCATGGGCCACAGATACTGGTTCCAGCCATAGACGAACATGATGATGAAGATGGCGGCCATCATGGTGCGTGACAGGGGCAGGAGAATATCGATGAAGAACTTCACAGGGCCTGCGCCATCGATACGGGCGGCCTCCAGAATTTCATCTGGCACGGCCTTGAAGAACTGGCGGAAATAGAAAGTCCCAGTGGCCGAGGCCAGAAGCGGCACGATGAGGCCGGTATAGGAGTTCAAAAGCCCGAGTTTGCTCATGACCTCATAGGACGGCATGATGCGCACTTCGAGCGGCAGAAGCAGGGTGGTGAAGATGATCCAGAACGCGAACGTCGCAAAACGAAAGCGGAAATAGACGATGGCGTAGGCCGCCAGCATCGACAGCACGATCTTGCCAACGGCAAAGCCGATGCCGAGGATCAGCGAGTTTATGACCATGTTCAGGCCGGTGATCTGACCGGTGAACCCACCTTTTTGGGTCAGGACCTTTTCATAGGTGCCGACGAAATTGTCGCCCGGCAAAAGGGTCAGCCCATTCATGTGAATCTGGGCTGCCGTGTGGGTCGATGTCATGAAGGCCACGAGGACCGGCATGATCAGAAACAGCGAACCGATGATGAGGATCAGATGATCGAGGGGTTTTGTCTTGTACATATCGGATATCCCTCAACCGTAATGGATGCGTTTTTCGAGGAAACGGAACTGAATGACCGTGAGCACGAAGACGACGATCATCAGAATGACCGATTGCGCCGAGGAGCCACCGATATCGTTGCCGCGGAAGCCGTCCAGATAGACCTTGTAGACAAGGGTAATCGGGTTGTTGGCGGCCTTGTCCTTCACCATCACGTCGATGACCGCGAAGGTATCGAACAGAGCATAGGTGATGTTGATGATGAGCAAGAAGAAGGCAGTGGGTGCCAGCAGCGGCATGATGACCGTCCAGAATCGGCGAAAGCCGTTGCGGCAATCAATGAAGGCGGCTTCGCGGACCGAGACGGGCACGCTTTGCAGGCCCGACAGGAAGAAGATGAAATTATAGGGGATTTGCTTCCAGACAGACACGAAGATCATGGCAAAGGCGGTGTCGAAATAATTGACGCCGACCTGCATGTGCCAGCCGAGGAAGGCGGCCATCTTGACGAAGGGGCCGATATGCTGATCGAAAAACATCATGCCGATAAGGCCCGCCACCGGTGGTGCAATGGCATAGACCGAAATCAATATCGTCTTATAGGCCGCGCTGCCCCTGATGATCGCATCCGCTTTGACCGCCAGCAGCAGGCCGAGCGCCAACGAAAATATCGTGACCAGCGTGGTGAACAGCACGGTGAACTTGGCAATGTTGAGATATTCGGCGCTGAACAGGACGTCGGTGTAGTTGGCCAGCCCGACAAAGGTGGAGCCGAAGCCGAAAGGGTCTTCGATATAAAAGGACGACTGCACCGCCTGTACCGACGGCCAGTAGAAGAATACGAAAATGACGATGAGCTGCGGTGCAATTAACAGGTAGGGCAGCGGGGATGCGGAGAATTGCACCCGTTTTGCTGGTTCCGCCATCGCGATAGGCTTCTTCGCCTTGGCGGCGTTGCCGGGAATGGGTCGGACGAGACCCGGCTGGGACGAGGTATAGGCCACGCGCGCAAACCTTTGTGTGTTATGGACCTTGATTTCAGTCTCGAAGAAAGGTCCGTGGATTGAGGCAGGACGTCCGCCTCTTCACGGCGTCATCCTCGGCCTTGTGCCGAGGATCCATTCCCGTTGCGACAGCCGCTACGTGGGTAGATGCCCGGGACAAGCCCGAGCATGACGACAGAATGTGAGGCACGCCTGTAAACAGTTCACGGACCTCTCCTCATAAAGAGGAGAGGTCCGCCTATTTTCACGTATCAGCCAGCGGTCTTGGCAAAGCGGGCCAGCAGTTCGTTGCCTTCCTTCTCGATGATCTCGAGGGCTTCCTTTGGCTGTACTTCGCCAGAGAAGATGCGGCCGTATTCACGTTCCATCACAGTGCGGATCTGTGGGTAGAAGCCGAGGCGGTAGCCCTTAGACCATTCGCCGCCTGGAAGGGAAAGCTGCTTGATGCCGACTTCGGCAACCGGCTGCTTTTCGTAGTAGCCTTCCTTCTTTGTCAGCTCGTATGCAGCCTGTGTGATGGCGACGTAACCGGTGGCCTGGTGGTAGAACTTCTGGATTTCAGGCGATGTCAGGAACTGGAAGAAGTCTGCAACGCACTTGTTTTCTGCTTCCGGCTTGCCGGACATGGCAAACAGGGCAGCGCCGCCGATGAAGGAGTTGGTGCCAGCGCCCTTGATGGAGCCCCAGTAAGGAAGGAACGTTGCCGAGAACGGCATCTGTGCAGTCTTCTGCAGGCCACCGAAGGAGCCGGAAGAACCGATCCAGAGTGCGACCTTGTTTTCTTCGAAAGGCTTCTGGTTATCGTTCCAGCCTGCACCGTAATAAGCAAAATAGCCCTGATCCTTCCAGGACTTCAGCTTGTCGAACATCATGACGAGGTTCGGGTCGGTGACCTTGAGCTTGGTGTCGACAACGCTGTCGTAACCATTGTTGTTGGTGGCGAACTGGAGGTTGTTGCGCGAGAAGAAGTTCTCGGTGAATTCCCATGTCAGCTGCGTCTGAACAAGCGGAATGAAACCGGCTTCCTTCAGCTTCGGGGCTGCGGCTTCGAATTCTTCCCAGGTCTTTGGTGCTTCAACGCCAGCCTTTTTCAGGGCTTCGGTGTTGAAATACATGATAGGGGCGGAAGAATTGAACGGCATACCGACGAACTTGCCATCAGCGGCAGCGAAGAAGCTGCGCACGCCTGGGATGAAAGCTTCGCGGTCGAATTTGTAGCCGGCCTTGGTGATGATGTCTTCAGCAGGAATGACAGCGCCCTTGGCGTTGATGATGGTGGCAGCACCGGCATCGAAAACCTGAAGAATGTTCGGCTGATCGCCAGAGCGGAAGGCAGCGATGCCGCTGGCCAGCGCTTCTTCATAGGTACCCTTGGAAACCGGCGTTATCGCGCACGCGCTCTGAGCGGCGTTGAACTTCTGGGAAACTTCATTGATGACTTCGCCGTTGCGGCCGCCCATGCCGTGCCACCAGGTGATGTTGGTCGCCGCCATGGAAGACGTCGCCGAAAACGTGATGGCCATTGCGGCCATGGAAAATTTCTTGATCATGGTTTCGATCCTTTACCGCCCTTGTTTGGGTGAGGATGCGAATAGGCCCCTTCCGTGACGGGCCGTTTACAGTTTTATGGCAGATTTATTACAGGTTAAACCGATTAGACCGCTCAAAAAGACAAGGATGGCGCCGCGCCGCAACCCTAAAATGCATCTATGAAATGTTTTGGTAGGCGGCGCGGTAGAACGGCGACGATATCGAAGCGTAGGGATAGCGTTGCTGCATCCCGGCGACGCGACAGCCAGAGATCGGCGGCAGCGCGGATGCGTTTTTGTGAGGCGTAACTAACCGCGTCGACGGCACCGGTTTCAGAGGCACGGGCCTTGACCTCGATGAAGGCGATCACGTCCCTCTTGCGGACGATGAGGTCGATCTCGCCGAGCTTTGTTCGGTGGCGTAGGGCAAGGATGCGGTAGCCCTTGAAGATGAGATAGAGGGCGGCCCAATATTCCGCAGCATGGCCGCGCCTTTCGGCCTTGCGTCTTTGCCCCGTTCGCCCCTCAGCCGCCATCGCTGCCCTTCATATCCAGCAGGCGCTGATAGAGTTCCTTGCGCGGCAGACCGGTGAGCTTTGCTGCCTCTGCCGCTGCCTTGGCGGCGGGCATGGTGGAGACGAGGTCTCTCAACAGCTTTTCAACATCTTCCATATCGGGAATCTCGTCATAGGAAGGCGGCTCTATGAGCAGCACGATCTCGCCTTTGACGATGCGGTCTTCATCATAATAGTCGGCTAGTTCAGCCAGCGTGCCACGGCGGAACTCTTCGAAGGTTTTCGTCAGTTCCCGGCAGACGACGGCACGGCGGTTTGGCCCCAGCACTTCGGAGGCGACCTTGATGGTGGCGCAGATGCGGTGCGGGGATTCGAAGAACATCATAGTTGCCGGTATCTTCGACAGTTCGGAGAAGCGGTCGCGTTTGCCCTTGTCCTTGACCGGCAGAAAGCCTGCAAACATGAAAGCGTCGCTCGGCATTCCAGAGCCGACGAGTGCGGCGAGCGGTGCAGATGCGCCGGGGATCGGCACCACGCGGTGGCCCGCTTCCAGCGCCATCTGGCCCAACCGATAGCCAGGATCGGAGACGAGCGGAGTTCCGGCATCCGAAACCAGCGCCACGGATTTTCCGGCGTCCAGCGCGGCAATAAGCTTTGGCCCAGCCTCTTCGGCATTGTGTTCGTGATAGGAATAGGGGCGGTTGCGGATGCCATAACGGTCGAGCAGAATGCGGGTGACGCGCGTGTCCTCGCAGGCGAGCACATCGGCAGACGCCAGCGTTTCCAACGCGCGAACGGTAATATCGCCAAGGTTGCCGATGGGTGTCGCCACCAGATAAAGTGCTGCCTCTATCGGCCGGGCCGGTATGGTATGTCCGCCAACCTTGAAGCCGCGTCCGTTGCCATCAGGGCCTTCGCCATTTTCACCAACAGGTGCTTCATCTGTCACTGCTTCATTCCCGTCATGTCTATTCAAGGCCTTTATGGGCAAGACAACGCCCATGAACAAGGGCAGTTATGGCACGCCGGGCTGTGGACCGTGTTGTATTGCGTGGAAATAAGGGAATGAGGCGGCATGGCCTCTTGCATTTTCCTTGGGAACTCTGCCATTTTGCCCGTCCACATTATCCGGCCCCCAAGCTGGAGAAGACTATCTTGGCTACCCGGATGATACGGGTTGCAACGGTTGAAAGCGGTAGTGTCCATGCGTATTACTCTCGAGCGGTCGAACCTTCTGAAATCGCTGAACCACGTTCATCGCGTGGTGGAACGGCGCAACACCATCCCCATTCTGTCCAACGTGCTGCTGCGCGCATCCGACGCCAAGCTGGACATGAAGGCGACCGACCTCGATCTCGAAATTACCGAGGCGACACCAGCCATGGTCGAACAGGCCGGTTCGACCACCGTTCCTGCGCATCTTCTCTATGAAATCGTGCGCAAGCTGCCGGATGGTTCGGAAGTACTTCTGGCGACCAATCCTGATGGCTCGTCGATGACGGTGACCTCGGGCCGCTCCAAGTTTTCGCTGCAGTGCCTGCCGGAAACAGATTTCCCCGACCTGACGGCGGGCACCTTCAGCCACAGCTTCAAGCTCAAGGCTGCCGACCTGAAGATGCTGATCGACCGCACCCAGTTTGCGATTTCGACCGAAGAGACGCGTTATTATCTGAACGGCATTTTCTTCCACACCATCGAAAGCGACAACGACCTGAAGCTGCGCGCCGTCGCCACCGACGGTCACCGTCTGGCCCGCGCCGATGTCAAGGCGCCCTCGGGTTCCGAAGGCATGCCGGGCATCATCATTCCGCGCAAGACCGTTGGCGAGTTGCAGAAGCTGGTGGACAATCCCGAGGTGGAAGTGACGGTCGAGGTGTCCGACGCCAAGATCCGCATCGCAATCGGCGACATCGTTTTGACCTCCAAGCTGATCGACGGCACCTTCCCCGATTACCAGCGCGTGATCCCGACCGGCAACGACAAGGAAATGCGCGTCGATTGCCAGACCTTCGCCAAGGCCGTGGACCGTGTATCGACGATTTCGTCTGAGCGCGGTCGTGCGGTGAAGCTGGCGATTACCGAAGGGCAGTTGACGCTGACCGTCAATAACCCGGATTCGGGTAGTGCTACCGAAGAGGTCGCTGTGGGCTACGAGCATGACGGCATGGAAATAGGCTTTAACGCCAAGTATCTGCTGGATATTACAGCTCAGCTGTCCGGCGAAGATGCGATCTTCCTGTTGGCCGATTCCGGCTCTCCGACACTGGTTCGCGACACCGCAGGCGATGATGCGCTCTATGTTCTGATGCCAATGCGCGTCTAGCACCAACTCTGCTGGAAATAAATTCGACGCCGGTGAGCCTTCTCACCGGCGTTTTTGTTTGCGGTTTTTTTCACTTTCGTTAAGATTTCCTCGCTGCGACATTTTCCATTGTCTTTACGACAAGGCGACAACATATCGCCATAGTTTCCGCAAATGTTGTCGCGCATAATCAAAGGGGGACCCTTATGGGACTGAGCCTGAAAGAGCGCTTCGGCAGAAAATTCGAAGAAGAAATCCGTTTCTTCAAGGGAATGGTGAACCAGCCGAAAAAGGTGGGCGCCATCGTTCCGACCTCTGGCGTAACCGCGCGGCGCATGGCGAGTGTCATCACCCCGCAATCGGGCCTTCCCGTGCTGGAACTGGGACCGGGCACGGGCTGCATCACCAAGGCGATCCTCGGACGCGGCGTGAAACCTGAAAATATCACGGCCATCGAGTATTCGACTGATTTCTATCAGCAGCTGCTGCGCAGCTATCCCGGCGTCAACTTCATCAATGGCGATGCCTTCGATCTGGACACGACACTTGGTGCGCAGAAAGCCCAGATGTTCGATTGCGTGATCTCCGCAGTGCCCATGCTGAATTTCCCGATGGCGGCGCGGATTTCGCTGCTGGACGAACTTCTGAAACGCGTGCCCCATGGCCGCCCGGTCATTCAGATTTCCTATGGCCCGGTCTCGCCCATCGTCGCCCAACCGCATCTCTACCACATCCGGCACTTCGACTTCGTGGTGCGCAACATTCCACCGGCCCAGCTGTGGACCTTTACACGGGCCTGAGTTAGGCTTCGTGTATGTACGCGCTTTACATTACCCATCCGCAGGTCCGGATCGAGGCCGATGTGCCGGTTCCGGACTGGTCGCTTTCCGACATCGGAGCACAGCGCGTCCGAAGGGCGGCAGCCGTTCGCTGGGCCAAAGCGTTGCGGCGTATCGTTTCGAGCAGCGAGAAAAAGGCGGTGGAAACGGCGCGGATCTTCGCTAGGGCGGGCGGTGTCGAGGTCGAAACCGCCGCCAACATGCACGAGAATGACCGTAGCGCGACCGGGTTTTTGCCGCCCGATGAGTTCGAGCGCGCCGCAGACTGGTTCTTCGCCAACCCGCAGGCAAGCTACAAGGGTTGGGAAACGGCAGCGGACGCGCAGATGCGGATTGTCGGCGCTATCGAAGCCGTGCTCGCCAGCCACGATCCGGCGGAGCCGATTGCCTTCATCGGCCACGGCGCCGTCGGAACTCTGCTGAAATCATACCTCGAACACGACGTCATCACCCGTCGCGGCGACCAGCCGCTGGGTGGTGGCAATATCTTCTGTTTTTCTCTTGCAGACCGCAGTCTCACATGCGACTGGACGGCGATGGAACAGTGGCAGGGGATGACACTATGACTGCACGTGAACGCCTGATTGTCGGGCTTGATCTTCCAACCGTGGCCGAGGCCGAGGCAATCGTCAACGCCCTTGGCGACGACGTCCTGTTCTACAAGATCGGCCACCAGCTGGCCTTTGCAGGCGGCCTTGAATTTGCCCGTGACCTTGCTGAAAGCGGCAAGAAAATCTTCCTCGACATGAAGCTTCTCGACATCGACAACACCGTCGCATCCGGCGTGGAAAACATTGCCAAGATGGGCATGACCATGCTGACGCTGCACGCCTATCCCAAAGCCATGCGCGCGGCGGTGAAGGCGGCGGAAGGCTCGGGACTGACGCTTCTGGGTGTAACCGTTCTGACCTCGATGGACGATGCCGATCTGATCGAAGCAGGATATGCGGGCGACGCACGTTCGCTGGTGCTGAAGCGGGCGCAACAGGCGAGGGACGCAGGCATGGGCGGTATCGTCTGCTCGGCTGAAGAATCCGCTGCGGTTCGCGATATTGTCGGCTCCGATATGGCTGTCGTAACCCCCGGCATTCGCCCGAAGGGTGGCGATGCGGGCGACCAGAAGCGGGTAATGACGCCATTCGACGCCATTAAAGCCGGTTCGAGCCACCTCGTTGTGGGCCGCCCTATTGTGAAGGCTGCCAACCCCAAGGCGGCTGCGCGCGCCATTCTGGATGAAATGACACAGGCGCTTTAAGGAGAAAACGATGGCCAAGGGTTACTGGATTGCCCGCGTGGATGTGAATGACGCGAAACGCTATAAAGACTATGTTTCCACAGCAAAGCCTGCCTTCGAGCGGTTTGGCGCAAATTTTCTGGCACGCGGCGGTGCGGTGACGCAGCTTGAAGGGCAAGGGCGCGCACGCAATGTCGTGATCGAGTTTCCTTCAGTACAGCATGCGCTGGATTGCTATCACTCCGAAGAGTATCAGGCTGCGCTGAAAATTCGCAAGGAAACCGCCGATAGCGACCTCATGATCGTCGAGGGCGCTTGACCGTCATCGGCTCTGTAGTCATGGGACTTTCAATGCGAATGCGGTTCTCTCTTCCCGTTGCATCGGCTTTGAGCTAAGAGACGGAAACGCTATATTCAACGCTTCGCAGGAGCCTCCCATGCCTTTGGCCAACCTTCCCCCTCTCGTCACCGTTTTTGGCGGTTCGGGCTTCGTCGGACGGCATGTGGTGCGTTTTCTGGCTAAGCGCGGCTACCGCATTCGCGTCGCCGTTCGCCGTCCTGATCTGGCTGGCTTTTTGCAGCCGCTGGGCAATGTCGGGCAGATTTCCTTTGCGCAGGCCAACCTGCGTTATAAGGATTCGGTCAACAAGGCCGTCGAGGGCGCCGACCATGTGGTCAATTGCGTCGGCATTCTTTTCGAAAGCGGTCGCAATACATTCGACGCCGTGCAGGAATTTGGTGCCCGCGCCGTGGCCGAAGCTGCCAAGAATGCTGGTGCGACGCTGACGCATATTTCTGCAATCGGCGCTGACGCCAATTCCTCGGTCGGCTATGCCCGCACCAAGGGCCGTGCTGAAGCCGCCATTCGTTCTGTGTTGCCGGACGCCGTCATCCTGCGTCCCTCCATCGTGTTTGGACCGGAAGACGATTTCTTCAACAAATTTGCGGGCATGGCGCAACGCCTGCCGTTCCTGCCGTTGATCGGCGGCGGTCACACCAAGTTCCAGCCCGTTTATGTAGAAGATGTGGCCGAAGTCGTTGCTCGCAGCGTCGATGGTGCTTTGAAGGCTGGCGCGACCTATGAACTCGGCGGTCAGGACGTGATGACGTTCCGCGACTGTCTCGAGGCGGTTCTGGCTGCAACCTATCGCCAGCGCCCGCTGGTCAACCTGCCCTTCGGCATTGCCTCGCTGATGGGTAAGATCGCATCTCTCATCCCGCTGGTGACGCCACCTTTGACGTCTGATCAGGTGACGATGCTGAAGACCGACAATGTCGTTTCCAGCGACGCGGAAAGCGCCGGTCTGACGCTGGATGGCCTTGGCATTACGCCTGTTCGGGTCGCTTCCGTTCTGCCATCCTATCTGGTGAGCTATCGCACGAACGGCCAGTTCAGCAATGCCGGCAAGGCTGCCTGAAAAAAGATTGCAACCAATCTGAAGCTCGTGCGTTGAGCCCCCAACGAGTAGCGGCATACGTCGTTACTTTGCATCGTCATGTGGGGGCACATCATGAAAATTGTATTTCTCGGCACTGAGCGTGGCACAAGGGCAACTGTGGACAAGAGTTCGCATTAACCCGGTGTTCAGCAAGCTGCTTTATTGATAAACGCCACATCCAACACACATTCCCCAACCTAACAATCAAAGCGCTACGGCTTGAAGCCGTTTCGTTCATCGTCTGAAAGGCAAGTATCAAATGGGCAGGTCTATCGCACTCTTTTTTGCGTGTGCGGCGTTGGTTGTTCTGGCAGGTTCGTTCATGGCACCCGGTACGGTGGCAGCTGGCAAGACCGGTTGTTCGCCTGCATACGGCGTCGATCCATGCGCAACGAGCTCAATCTCGGCAAACTGATCTCTCAAACACAGAGCGTGTTGCCGGATTTTCTAAAAGCGCCATCGCTCCCACGACGGCGCTTTTTTCATGGGTCCAGACCCGGCATGGGACGGCGAAAGTGCCGTTGCATAAGCGCCATCGTTAAACATGTCTTAAAAAAGCTGAACTTATAGTTTCTGGACAGCGCCAGCTTTCCACGCCACGTGGCGATAAAAGACAATCCATTCCTTGAATCCAAAAAAATTGAGTGCCGATGCCAACTCTCTATCATTCCTCGATGTCGACGGCTTCCCGTTTCGTTCGGCTGATCCTGACCGAGTATGGTTTTCAGGCCGATCTGGTCGAAGAGCAGCCATGGGAAAAGAGACGCGAGTTTCTGGCACTGAACCCGGCGGGAACGCTGCCGGTCTATCTCGATGACAACATGCGCTCTCTCTGCGGCCCCTATGTTCTGGCTGAGTTTCTGGACGAGACTCACGGTGTGCTGAAACGGGACAGGCGTCTGCTGGCCGAAGACCCGTTTCAGCGCGCGGAAATCCGTCGCCTGACGGAGTGGTTTTTGCAGAAGATGGAAACCGACGTGACTCGCCCGCTTGTGCGTGAGCGTGCCTACAAGCTGCAAATGTCCACGGCCCAGGGCGGAGGCCCGCCAGACAGCAAGCTGTTGCGCACCGCGCGCTCCAACGTGCACCAGCACATGAAGTATCTGGAATGGCTGGCCGGTTCCCGCACCTGGCTTGCGGGCGAACGGTTGAGCTATGCCGACCTTGCCGCAGCAGCCTCCGTCTCGATCCTCGACTATCTCGGCGAGATCAACTGGCTGGAAGCACCCATTGCCAAGGAGTGGTACCAGCGGATGAAATCGCGGCCATCCTTCCGGCCACTGCTGGCCGAGCGCGTGCCGCGCCTTGCGCCCTCCTCGCACTACGCGGATCTGGATTTTTAAGTCTGGCGCGCGAATTCAATATCTACAGGCTTCATATATAATGATGCACGGTGCGGCTTGCCTGCGCTTCACATCAGGAGAGTAGGCATCGACACGGCACAGGCAAAGCAGGAGCTGAAAGCCCGCAAGCTGACGGACTTCGTTCGTGCGGAGGCGGCGTCGCTCGGCTTCGATCTCTGTCGCATAACATCTCCCGACAGCATTCCGCTGGCGCCCGAACGGCTGCGCGAATTCCTCGATAGCGGTTATCACGGCACGATGGGTTGGATGGAGGAGACGGAGGCACGTCGGGCTGATCCGAAGACCCTATGGGGCGACGTTCGGTCCGTCGTGATGTTCGGGTTGAATTACGGCCCGGAAGAAGACCCACGCAGCATTTTGAACAAGCCCGACAAAGCGGCAATTTCGGTTTACGCCCGCAACCGCGATTATCACGACGTGATCAAGGGACGGCTGAAGGAAATCGCCACCCGCTTTGCGGCGCTCGCGGGTGAAGACGTGAAGGTCTTCGTGGATACCGCGCCGGTGATGGAAAAGCCGCTGGCGGAAGCCGCCGGGCTGGGCTGGCAGGGCAAACACACCAACCTCGTCAGCCGCAGCCATGGCTCCTGGCTGTTTTTAGGCAGCATGTTCACCACGGCTGACCTCTGTCTCGACGAGGCGGAGCGCGACCATTGTGGCTCCTGCCGGGCCTGTCTCGATGCCTGCCCGACAGATGCTTTTCCAGCACCTTACAAGCTGGATGCGCGCCGCTGCATTTCCTACCTCACGATCGAGCACAAGGGACCAATACCCCACGAGTTCCGACAGATGATCGGCAACCGTATTTATGGCTGCGACGACTGTCTTGCCGCCTGTCCGTGGAACAAGTTCGCGGCAAGCGCGTCCGAGATGAAATTGCAGGCCCGCGATGATCTGAAGAAGCCGGATATTGCCTTTCTTCTGACGCTTGATGATGCGGCGTTTCGCACGTTTTTCAGTGGATCGCCTGTCAAGCGCATCGGTCGAAACCGGTTCGTGCGTAACGTCCTGATGGCAGCGGGAAACTCTGGTAACCCAGAATTCATTCAGCAATGCCAGATACTTGCGCAGGACGCATCGCCGGATGTGCGGGGCATGGCGGTGTGGGCGCTGTCAAGATTGATGGACAGGCCAGACTTCAATGCCTACGCTGAAGGCCGCATGCCCGAAGACGATTCGGACGTGCTGGACGAGTGGAGCATGGCAGGAGTTTAGATGTCGCATCTGATGATTTTGGGCGCTGGGTATTCCGGCAAGGCTATTGCCAGGGCGCTTCAAGGCAAGATCGACAGGGTCTCCGGTACGACCCGCAGCGAGCTCAATATCTCCACCCTGCAATGTCTGGCTATCGCCCCCTTCATTTTCGATGGTGAGACGTTGAACGACGAATTGCGGACGGAGTTGCGCAGCTTGACGCACCTCGTGCAATCCATCGCACCCGGCACATCGGGCGATCCTTTTCTGCGCCTGTGCCAAGGCGATCTGAAAGCCCTGATGCCTAAACTGCAATGGACGGCCTATCTTTCGACCGTTGGCGTCTATGGAAACCATGACGGTGCCTGGGTGGACGAGGAAACGCCATGCCGCCCGGTCTCGGCCCGCTCGCGTGAGCGTGTGGAAGCGGAGGAGGCTTGGGTGGCGGCAGCGCGGGATGCTGATGTGCCACTATGTGTGCTGCGTCTCTCCGGCATTTACGGCCCGGGCCGCAATGGTTTCGTCAATCTTGAAAAGGGTACGGCGCGGCGTCTGATCAAGAAGGATCAGGTGTTCAACCGCATCCGCGTCGAGGACATTGGCAGCGCGACGGCGTTCCTGATTGACGCCCATGCCAGCGGCATTTTCAACGTGACGGATGACGAGCCCGCACCGCCACAGGATGTCGTTACCTTCGCTGCCGACATGATGGGCGTGGAGCCACCGGACGAGCAGGACTTTCAAACGGCCGAGCTCAGCCCTATGGCCCGTTCCTTCTATGGCGAGAACAAGCGGGTCTCGAATGGCAAGTTGCGCGAGATGGGTTTCGATTTCGCTTACCCAGACTACCGTCATTCGCTGCGGGAATTGTGGCAGGACGGCCTCTGGCGAGATGAATAACCGTTCATATTCGATGCGATGGAAAATCCATCCAAGGGCACTTCTGGAGAATATTTTAATCGCATTTTCGCCGATTTAACTAATTGTTAAGGGGCAAATTGGCTAAAATTTTCATGCTTTGGAAAATTATTTCACTACGAATTCGTGATTGGACCGAAGTTGACAACTCCATGCAACGCTATTCCCGCTAATTGTTGATTCTAAATAAATTTTTTCTGAATCCATCGAAGGCTATCAAAATTCACAGACGAGTTTCTCATCACGAATATTACAGTCTGTAACACTTCGTGATTAGCTCTTGGCCATTTTTTGCCATTTTTCGCTCGCCCTACACTCATCGCAATTCATTTGCCTAAAGTTTATCGGCCCAGTCTACGGGGATCGAGCCGAGTATCAGGGAAGCACAGTTTGACGAATATCCGACGCATAACTATCGCGGCTGCAACTATAGCTGCCTGTTCCATCATCGCTCCACTTCAGGCAAATGCCGGTACCGGCTGCGGCGGCGCATCCTGGTATGCACTGACCTCCAAGACGGCTTCGGGTGAGCGGATGAATCCTTCCAACCTGACGGCCGCGCATCGCTCCTTGCGCTTCGGCACTAAGGTGAAAGTCACGAATGCACGCAACGGCAAGGCCGTCGTCGTTCGCATCAACGACCGTGGCCCGTTCATCAAGGGACGTGTGCTCGATTTGTCCAAGGCAGCCGCCAAGAACATCGGCATGGTCAGTTCCGGCACGGCCAAGGTCTGCTACGAGATCATGGCATCCAACTAATCCGACTCCCTGAGAGCGTTTTTTAGGGAATTCTTGGTGAAGGCTTGCCCTTGCCACCATTCGCGTCTACCAACCCGGACACATTGTGAATGAGGTAGAAAATGCGTTTGGGCGGACGTTTGGCCGGGGCTATCGAAGTGTTGGCGGATATCGAGGCGCGCAGACGCCCCGTCGCCGACGCACTGAAGGACTGGGGACTGGCGCATCGTTTTGCCGGTTCCGGCGATAGGGCTGCCATCGGCAACATCGTTTACGATGCCCTGCGCATGAAACTCTCCCATGCTTGGCTGATGGATGACGATAGCGCGAACGCGCTGGGCTATGCGGTCATGCTGCGGCAGTGGGGCAAAACACCGGAGCAATTGACAGCCGAGTTCGATGGCGACAAGTTTGCGCCAGAGCCGCTGAGCGACGCAGCACTGTCTGCCTTTGCATCCCGCTCGCTCGACGATGCGCCCGCCCATGTGCAGGGCGACATTCCTGAATGGGTGCAGGCCTCGTTCGAGGCGACCTTCGGCGAGGACTGGCTGCGGCAGGCAAAGGCGCTGAACGAGCGCCCAACGCTGGATCTGCGCGCCAACACGTTGAAAGCCAACCGCACCAAGGTCATCAAGGCACTGGAAGACGCCAAGGCAGAGGCGACCCGTCTTGCCCGCCACGGCGTGCGCATTGCCGCCGGTGAAGGCCCATCGCGTCTACCCAATGTCACCGCAGAGCTGTCTTTCCAGAAGGGATGGTTTGAGGTGCAGGACGAGGGATCGCAGATTGTGGCTGATCTGGCCGGTGCGCAGGAAGGTGAGCAGATTCTCGATTATTGCGCAGGCGGTGGCGGCAAGACGCTGGCGATGGCCGCGACCATGAATAACAAGGGGCAGGTTCACGCCTTCGATGCCGACCGCAAGCGTCTGGCCCCCATTATCGAACGCCTGAAGCGGGCAGGCACCCGCAATGTGCAGGTGCACGACCGCGCGGATGCACTGGAGCGCTATCAGGGCAAGTTCGACCGCGTACTGGTGGATGCCCCCTGCACAGGCACCGGGACATGGCGACGCCGACCGGATACGAAGTGGCGGTTGAACGAACGCAATCTCGAAGAACGGGTGGAACAGCAGGCTCAGGCGCTGGATCAAGCCAAGCTTTACGTGCGCCCGGGCGGTGAGCTCGTCTACGTCACGTGTTCCGTGCTACCAGAGGAAAACGAACGTCAAGTGCGCCGCTTCTGCGCCGACAATCCCGAATTTTCCATCCGCTCGGCCCTAGACCGCTGGACCGGTCTGTTTGGTGCAGATGCCGTCAAACCCCATTCGGCGGATGGCGAGACACTGACGCTGACACCGGCGACGACGGATACCGATGGGTTCTTCTTCTGCGCCATGAAGCGCAAGGCCTGATTGGCGCCGCCAAACGCTTATCTGAAACTTGTCACAACCCTTGTGAACTGCCGGATTTGACCAAAATCAAAATCCGGCAGTCTGGTTGGAAAACTTCTAAACTAGAATATTTGACACAAGTTTGTGATTGGTTCAGAACTCGCCTTCACGGCTTCGTTACGAGATGGCCGATAGGAGAGAGCATGTTCCGCAAAACCGTTTTTGGCGCAAGTCTTGCGCTTCTGGCCGCCTCCGCGACCTTTACCGCCCTTCCAACTCGGGCTGCGACCGATCCGGCGGCCGTGGTCAAGCATTATGCGGAGCTTGGTCGTGCAAAATATCAGGATGCGCTGACGACCGCACAGACACTGGATAAAGCCATCGATGCCCTGATCGCCACGCCCAGCGAAGCCACTCTGAAAGCTGCGCGCGAAGCTTGGATCAAGGCCCGCGTTCCCTATCAGCAGACGGAAGTCTACCGCTTCGGCAACCCGATCGTCGATGAGTGGGAAGGCAAGGTCAACGCCTGGCCGCTGGATGAAGGCCTGATCGACTATGTCGATGGTTCCTATGGCACCGAAAGCGACGAGAACGAGCTTTACACTGCCAACATCATCGCCAACAAAAAGATCAAGGTTAGCGGTGAAGAGGTGGACGCCTCCAAGATCACGCCAGAGCTGATCCAGAGCCTTGCGGAAGCGGGCGAAGTGGAAGCCAACGTCACCACCGGTTACCACGCCATCGAGTTTCTGCTGTGGGGCCAGGATTTGAATGGCACCGGACCGGGTGCGGGCAACCGCCCTTACACCGACTACGACGCCAAGAATTGCACGGGTGGCAATTGCGACCGCCGTGCCGATTACCTCAAGGCTGCCTCCACGTTGTTGGTGGCTGACCTCAAGGAAATGACCGATAACTGGGCGCCGGATGGCGAAGCGGCAAAGTCCGTGGAAGCCGATCCGAAAAAGGGCCTGACCGCCATTCTGACCGGCATGGGCTCTCTCTCCTATGGCGAGTTGGCAGGCGAGCGCATGAAGCTCGGCCTTTTGCTGCATGATCCCGAAGAAGAGCATGATTGCTTCTCCGACAACACCTATAACTCGCACCTCAACGACGCCATCGGCATCGCCGCTGCCTATAGCGGTGAATACACGACGGTAGACGGCAAGAAGCTGACCGGCCCTTCGCTCTCGGAACTCGTCGCTGCCAGTGACAAGGCGCTGGATGCGGAAATGAAGGCCAAGCTGAACAAGACGCTGGACGCCATGCATGCCATGGAAAAGCGCGGCCAGACCGTGGAAGCCTATGACCAGATGATTGCCGAGGGTAACAAGGACGGTAATGCCGTTGTGCAGGCCGCCATCGACGGACTTCTGGACCAGACCAAGACCATTGAACGCGTGATTGCAGCACTTGATCTGGGCAAGATTCAGCTGGAAGGTTCCGACAGCCTGGATAGCCCGAACGCTGTGTTCAAGTAAGACGTTTTTGCAGGCCGCGTGAGTGAAATGCGGCCTGCTCACTATTGCCAGACTATTTGCAGGCAAATCATTTTGCGACGCACGCGGTTTACCTCCATCATTCAGGCCGGAAACTGGCATGACAGTGGGGCAACCGCTCCCACCAAACCCGATGTGTAAGGTTTCATGAGACATTTGCGGCAACGACGCCTTTTCTGTCTTCTGTTTATCTTGGCAGCGAGCAGTATCGCCATAACCTACGACAGTGCGCTTGGCTCACCCCCCTCTGTCCTGCCGGACATCTCCCCCACAAGGAGGGAGATCGGCCAGTCTCACGCTCTCCGCTTGATCCGCGACGTTGAAGATGTCCGAGAGGTCGCCACTTGCCAATCTCCCCACCTGTGGGGGAGGTGTCCGGCAGGACAGAGGGGGGTAAGCCAAGCGCACCATAGTGTATTGGGCGACACCGGAGCCGAAACCACCACTCGCAACGATCTCTCCGCCCAAGACCTGATCCGCGTCCAGCAAATCACACGCCCTGCTACCGATTTCTCCAAGGCCGAACCATCCGAAGCCCTTTCTGCGGGAGCGGCAACCACGACGGCCACAACCGATCCCTTCTCGCAACCATCCGCCAATATGAGTTTCGAGCGCGGCCATGATTTCAAGCTGGGCAATGCGCTGTTTCAAAAGCTGTGGGTGTCTTCGCCATCCTCGACGCAGGCGTCTGACGGGTTGGGGCCGCTTTACAATGCGCGGTCTTGTCAGACCTGCCACATCAAGGACAGGCGTGGGCGTCCACCGGTCGGTGATGAGGATGCAGTGTCGATGTTTTTGCGCCTTGCCCGCCCCGCCCGTACGCCTGACGAGATGAAGGCAGTCGCTGACCATGATGTGCTGAATTTTCCCGACGCGACCTATGGCGGGCAGCTTCAGAACCTTGCGGTGCCCGGCCTGAGAGCCGAGGGCAAGCTTGCCGTTTCATACGAGGAGCAGCCGGTGACGCTAGGCGATGGCGAAACCGTATCGCTCCGCAAGCCGACCTACTACATAGACGAGCTGAATGACGGGGCGCTGGAGCCTGATACGACACTGTCCCCGCGCATCGCCCAGCCGACGCTGGGTCTGGGCCTCATCGAGGCCATTGCGGATGAGGATATTCTGGCCAATGCCAGGCCTGACGGCGGCAGACCGGCATGGGTGCGCGACCACCGCAATGGCGCGCTGAAGATCGGTCGGTTCGGCTGGAAGGCGCAGAATGCCAGCGTGCGGGATCAGGCGGCGAGCGCGCTGTCTCACGATATCGGCATTTCCTCACCGGATGCGCCAAACGCCTTTGGCGACTGCACGGACAAGCAGACCGACTGTCTGGCCATGCCGACCGGTGTGCAGAAGCGGCTGGGCGATGTGGAAGCGCCTTCTCCCGTGCTTGATCTGATGACGTTCTACACCGAAAATCTGGCCGTGCCGGCGCGCCGCAATGTCGATGACCCCCAAGTTCTGCGTGGTAAGCAGCAATTCTACGCGGCGGGATGTGCATCCTGTCACATGCCGAAATTCGTGACGAAGCGCGATGCCAACGACCCGCTGCATTCCTTCCAACTGATATGGCCGTATTCCGATTTTCTGCTGCACGATATGGGCGATGGCTTGGCGGATGGTCAGCAGGTGGGCGAGGCCGGTGGACGCGACTGGCGTACCCAACCGCTCTGGGCCATCGGGTTGACGCAAGCCGTGAATGGTAATGGTTTTTATCTGCATGATGGGCGGGCGCGCAGCCTGACCGAAGCGATCTTGTGGCATGGCGGCGAGGCGCAAAAAGCACGCGATGCTTTTGCTGCCTTGCAAAAGTCCGACCGGCAGGCTTTGCTGACATTTCTGGAGTCTCTTTGATGGAAAACGCGATGCGAAAATTTCATGCCCTTCTGCCGCTCGCCTTTCTGATGAGCTTCGGCACGGCACTGGCGCAGGATGTGGAACTGATGCCGCCACCGCCGCTCGACCCGGTGAAAGTGCGCAGCGTGATGGAAAAGGCCGTGGATGGCTTCATCCGCCCCGGCTATGACGGGTTTCGCGATAGCGCCAAGGCGCTGACGGACAAGATGCAGGCGCTGTGCGCTGCCCCTTCCGCAGAGACGATGGCCGAGGCAAAAGCGGGTTTTGTGGATGCGACCCACGCATGGTCGGGTATCGAGATCGTCCGCGTCGGTCCCGTCATCGAGCAGAACCGGTTCGAGCGGGTGCTGTACTATCCTGACAAAAAGGGTCTTGGGCTGAAACAGGTGCAAAAATACCTTTCGGACAAGGACGAGACCGTGACGACGCCGCAGGGATTGCGGGCGAAAAGCGTTGCCGCACAGGGCTTGAGTGCGCTGGAATATGTGCTTTATGGCACTGGTTCCGATGATGTGACGGTTGAGAAAAACAGTTTCCGTTGCCGGTACGGCGCAGCCATTGCGGGCAATATCGCCAATATCGGCACCGAGCTTTCCGATCTGTGGGATGCGCCTGACGGGACCGCGAAGAACTGGAAGGAACCGGGACCAGACAATCCGGTGTTTCGTGACGAGCGCGAGGCGCTTGTGGCACTGCTGGGCATCTTGGTGCATGGCTCCGAAGCCATTCGCGACCAGCGCATCGAAACCTTCTACAAGGGCCCGGACAATGCCAAATTTCCGCGCACCGCGATCTACTGGCGCTCCGGCCTGACATGGAAGAGCATTGGCGACAATGTGTCCGCGGTACAGGGTTTGTTGCACAAGGCTGGCATGAGCGATCTCCTGCCGCCCGACCAGCGCTCCATCATCGGCTCCATCGATTTCATTGCCAAATCCATGGTTCGCGTATCCGGTACTATTCAACCCGATGTGGAAAAAGCGCTTGGCGACGACAAGGAGCGCGCCAAGGTGGATTATCTGCTGCTGAACGGCAAGGATCTGATCTACCGCATCAACGACCAATATGGTGGCGCTATCGGCCTCAGTTCCGGCTTTTCCTTTGCGGACGGGGATTGAACGGTGGCGCGCGACAAACGGCTGCTGATCGACCGGCGCGCCTTTATCAAGGCGGCGGGATTGCCGTTTCTGGCGTCGCTTGCGCCGCGTTCGCTTTACGCGCTGGAGCGGACGGATGCGGTCTTCGCATCGGCGTTCCGCGACCGCGATGGCGCTTATGGTGTGGCAACGGTGAGCGAAGCGGGCGAGATCATCGACCGGATGGTGCTGCCTGCCCGCGCCCACGGCATGGCGACCAGCCGCGCAACCGGGGTTACGGTTGCCTTTGCGCGCAGGCCCGGCACCTTCTTCATGGCCTTCGACCCGGCGAAACGCCGCGAACCCATCGTCATGCACACGCCGGAGAACCGGCATTTCTACGGCCACGGACAGTTTTCACCCGATGGCTCGATCCTCTATGCCAGCGAAAACGACTTCGACCGCAATCGCGGTGTGATCGGCCTCTACGATGCCCGCGACGGCTTTACGCGCATCGGCGAATATGACGCGCGGGGCATCGGCACGCACGACATGACGGTGAGCGACGACGGGCGGATGATCATCATCGCCAATGGCGGTATCGAGACCCACCCGGATTTCGGTCGTACGAAACTGAACCTCGATGCGATGCAGCCTTCTCTGGTGCTGCTGGATGCGGCCACGGGGCGGTTGATCCAGAAACACGGCCTTGCAAAAGATCTCAGCCAATTGTCCACCCGGCATGTTGATCTCGGCAACGACGGGCGCATCTGGTTTGCCTGCCAATATGAGGGACCGCGCAACGAATTGCCGCCGCTGGTGGGGTATTTTTCCAAGGGCGACGATCTGCGCTTCATTGAATTGCCGGAGGAAACGACGACGCGGCTGGCCAATTATGTCGGCGCTATCGCCGTCAACCGGCGCGATGGTATCGTCGGGATCACCTCTCCGAATGGCAATTCCACCGTAATGCTGGACGAGCAAAACGGCACGGTTGTTGGCGAAACGACGCTTCGTGAAGCGGCGGGTGTTGCCGCTGCCGAAAAGGGCGTTGTCACCTCGTCCTATGACGGGCAATTCGGAGCGAAAATCAGTCCTGTAGCATGGGATCAGCATATCGTCCGGCTTGCCGGATAAATTGCTAAAATAACACCGGAACAGAAGGAACGTCTGTGCATTTCATGCCTATGAAAAAAGCGCTGGTCTATCTCATTTTTGTCTTCGTCGTCGTCACCATCGGGGCGCTGATTGGCATGAATAATGTGCCCGGTGAATGGTATCAATCGCTTAACAAACCATTCTTCAACCCGCCCAACTGGATTTTTGGCCCAGTCTGGACCGCGCTCTACATCATGATCGCCATTGCCGGTGCGCGCACATGGCTGCAAAGTCGCATGGGCGGGCGCATGCAGCTGTGGGGCAGCCAGATGCTGCTGAACTTCATGTGGTCGCCGATTTTCTTTACGATGCAGAGCCCCGTCGGTGCGCTCATTCTCATCGTGCCGATGCTAATCTGCGTCATCGCCTTCATCATCATGACGTCAACGCGTGATCGCATTTCGATGTGGCTCTTCGTGCCCTATGCGGTGTGGGTCGCCTTCGCCACGCTGCTGAACGCCAGCATTGTTTATCTCAATTAGCGAACCTTGCGCCCTTGCCTTGTGGTCATCCACACGCCATGTTTTCAATCTGAAACAAGGAAAGGCAGGGGAATGGATTTCACCGATCCCGGCGATTATCGCCAGCGGATAAGCAAGAGCTTTGCACGTCAGGGCGTCGTTCAGGCCATCAACGCCGAGATTTCGCGCATCGAGCACCGGCTGGTGGAAATCGAGCTGCCGTTTCACCCCAAACTCACCCAGCAGCACGGCATTCTGCATGCGGGCGTCATTGCTGCAGCGCTGGATACCGCCTGCACTTATGCCGCCTATACGATCATAGAGCCAGAGACATCGCTGCTGACCATCGAGTTCAAAGTAAACCTGATGTCGCCGGGGCGGGGCGAGCGATTTCTGTTTCGCGGTGAAATCACCAAGCCGGGCAGCAATATCATCGTCGCAGACGGTCGCGCCTATGCGCTGTCGGATGGTCCGGCCAAACTGATCGCCTCCATGACCGGCACGATGATGGTGATGAAAGGCCGCGAAGGGTTTGATGAATGAGTTATGAGACTGTGGATGTGGCGGGCAAGCGCCTGCTGTTCGTCATGGCAGCGGACGCCGAATATGGCCTGCATCTGAAAGCCCGCTTCAAGCCGCTTATGACGGGTGTCGGCCCTGTGGAAGCGGCTGTCTCGCTGACGGCGGCACTGGCTGAGCTTAAAGCCAAGGGCAGTCTTCCCCATCTTGTCATCTCTCTCGGTTCTGCCGGGTCTCGTGTGCTGGAACAGGCGGAGGTCTATCAGGCCACCTCCGTCTCCTACCGCGATATGGACGCTTCCGCCTTCGGTTTCGAGAAGGGCTGCACGCCGTTCCTCGATTTGCCCGCCGAAGTTTCCCTGCCGCTGCTCATTCCCGGCGTGGCGAAAGCTCGGCTTTCCACCGGCGCCAATGTGGTGTCAGGTGCTGCCTATGATGGGGTGGACGCCGACATGGTTGAGATGGAAACGTTTGCGTTATTGCGCGCCTGCCAGCGCTTTGACATTCCGCTTATCGGGCTCCGTGGAATCTCGGACGGAAAGGCGGATGTGAGCCATATTTCCGACTGGACGGAGTATCTGCATGTGATCGACGAGAAGCTGGCCGACGCTGTGGACAGGCTGTGTTGCGCGATAGAAGACGGCAGCATTCCACTCTAAATCTCTTGCGCAACCGCTTATTTTCTGGCTTTTCAGGCCATGTCACGGGTTGCCTAAAGCCCCGGATTTCTTTAAAGGCTCGCCATGACCCAGATAGCCCATCCCGACAGCATCCTCATCATCGATTTCGGCAGCCAGGTGACGCAGCTTATTGCGCGCCGTGTTCGCGAAGCCGGAGTCTATTGCGAAATCCACCCGTTCCAGAATGCCGCAGAGGCATTCGAGAAGCTGGCACCCAAAGGCGTCATCTTCTCCGGCGGCCCGGCATCGGTGACGGCAGAGGGCAGCCCGCGCGCACCGCAGGCGGTGTTTGATTCCGGCATTCCTATCCTCGGCATTTGCTATGGCCAGCAGACGCTGTGCACCCAGTTGGGCGGCACGGTTGAGGGCGGGCATGCGGCCGAATTCGGTCGCGCCGATATCGAGATCAAGAAGGCAAGCCCGCTATTCGACGGTTTCTGGGAACTGGGTGGACGTTACCCGGTGTGGATGAGCCATGGCGACCGCGTGACGCAATTGCCGCACGGTTTCGAAGTCGCCGCGACCTCCGAGAACGCGCCCTTTGCCATCGCCGTCGATGAAGAGCGCCGCTACTACACCACGATGTTCCATCCCGAAGTGATGCATACGCCTGATGGTGCGAAGCTTCTGTCCAACTTCGTGCACAAGATCGTTGGCCTGAAATCCGACTGGACCATGGCTGCCTACCGCGCCGAAATGATCCGCAAGATCCGCGAGCAGGTGGGCACCGAGCGCGTCATTTGTGGCCTATCCGGCGGTGTCGATTCCTCCGTGGCCGCGGTTCTTATTCACGAAGCCATCGGCGATCAGCTGACCTGCATCTATGTCGACCACGGCATGATGCGTCTGGCCGAGAGCGAGCAGGTCGTGACCATGTTCCGCGACCACTACAACATTCCGCTGGTTCATGTGGATGCGTCCGACCTGTTCCTGACGGAACTGGCTGGCGTTTCCGACCCGGAAGTCAAGCGCAAAACCATCGGTCGCCTGTTCATCGAAACCTTCGAGGCTGAAGCTGCCAAGATCGCATCCGACGGCAAGGGCGCACCGGCATTTCTGGCGCAGGGTACGCTGTACCCCGACGTCATCGAAAGCGTGTCCTTCTCCGGTGGTCCATCCGTCACCATCAAGAGCCACCACAATGTCGGCGGTCTTCCAGAGCGCATGAACATGAAGCTGGTGGAGCCGCTGCGCGAGCTGTTCAAGGACGAAGTGCGCGTGCTGGGCCGTGAACTCGGTCTTCCCGAAAGCTTCATCGGTCGCCACCCGTTCCCCGGTCCGGGCCTCGCCATCCGCTGCCCCGGCGTGGTGACGCGCGAAAAGCTCGATATTCTGCGCAAGGCAGACGCGATCTATCTGGACGAAATCCGCAAGGCCGGTCTCTACGACATCATCTGGCAGGCCTTTGCCGTACTGCTGCCGGTACAGACCGTGGGCGTCATGGGCGATTACCGCACCTATGACTTCGTCTGCGCGTTGCGCGCCGTGACCTCCGTAGACGGCATGACGGCGGATTTCTATCCCTACGACATGAACTTCCTTGGCCGCACGGCGACCCGTATCATCAACGAAGTCAAGGGCATCAACCGCGTGGTCTATGATGTAACGAGCAAGCCACCGGGTACGATCGAGTGGGAATAACAAAAGGCGGGTTTTTATCTCCGTCTATATGTTCTCATTTTGTTCTTTTTATCTTTGTTGATTGATGGTAGCTTTCTGGCCTTGGCATGAGGCCAGGGAGCATCACCATGGGCGATAGTGCAGCATCAGCGGATCAGCTGCGGCAACTGTCTTTTGACTGGCTTGCGCCTCATCCCGTGACGGGCCACGACCGGCAGCGACTCAGCAAATTGTTGCTGATGACAAAACCACCCGGCGCGCTTTCTGAGACAATTTTCCGCGACGCTGAGAGACATGCTCTGGGCCGGACGACGCGGAGCGCTTATCCTGCCGAACTCCTACATCTCAGCTTGCTCTGTGTTGGCGCATTTCAGTCCCGTCCCGACAGGCTGATTGCGCGCCTTGCCGCAGCGCTACAAGATTTTTCTGCGCGACCAATCCCTATGACCCTGGACACGGTAGCTCACTTCGGAAATCGCAAGAGTCTTGCTTTGAAGAGTGCGTCCGAGGTTCCTGAGATGACGTGCCTCATGAAAATGCTGCAAACGAGGTTGCGCTCACACAATGTGCCTCACATATGCCAAAGCGCTTTCACGCCGCATGTGACAATCATTTACGGATGTGGGGAGATAGAGACGATGCCTGTATCGAAAGCATATGGCTGGACTGTAAGCGACTTTGAACTCGTCTTCAGTCACTATGGCGACGCCCTGCATGAACGATGCGGACGGTGGCCCTTACGGGCTGATAGCCGTGACTATCGGGCCATTGCCGAACAAATGAAATTCACGCAGTGGCAATAATCTATGAAAATCCGAGATATGCAGGTTTACGTCCATGCACAGGACATGGGCGACATGCGAAGTACCAATTCAGGTACGCAAGTCCACCACAAAAGGCGTATTTCGCCTTCTGCCAAGGCGAGGCCATCATGCCTCGCCAGCGTCAATTCAAGATTAGAGCTGAACCTTGTCGAAAGCCTTGCGGTCGATGCCGAGTGCGTCGAGGTCTGCGCCTGCTGGCTTGCGGTGGGAACGGACAGCGGCGGATACTGCGAGAGCCGCACCGAAAACGGCAAAGGTTTCGCCAAAGAATTTACGGGATGTCTGAGCAACGTTACGCATGTGGGTCTCTCCTTCGTGTTGCCCAGAATATGAGCATTCTCAGGCTTTTACACAACTCATGATATAGCAGGCGAGCCATGCAGCTTAGCTCGAACTCGTTTGAATGACAGCCCATGCAAATTTGCATGGCTTGATGGAGATTGAAAGCAGCCTGTATTTTGCTATTCATTGGGAAGAGCATGAAAAGGCTGATGATATGACGGTTACGATTTACGGCATCAAGAACTGCGACACGATGAAGAAGGCCCGCAACTGGCTGGACGCTGAGGGCATCGACTACGCGTTTCATGACTATAAAAGCACCGGGATCGACGCGGCGCATCTCAATGCCTGGTGCGATGCCGCCGGGTGGGAAACGGTACTGAATCGCGCTGGAACCACCTTCAAGAAGCTAGATGAGGCCGATAAGGCGGACCTGACGCTCGAGAAGGCAATCGCGCTGATGTTGGCGCAGCCTTCCATGATCAAGCGCCCGGTTCTGGAGGCCAAGGGCAAGATCACGGTTGGCTTCAAGCCCGACACCTATGCAGCGCTGTTCGGTTAGGCGAGCCCCATGTCGAAGACGACGCGCGCCACGCAGGTGCTGACCAAGGCCGGTATTTCTTTCACCACCGTGTCTTACGACTATGATCCGAATGCGGAACGCATCGGCCTTCAGGCAGCGGAGGCCATCGGGGCCGAGCCGCATCTGGTTCTCAAAACCCTGATGGCAGAGGTGGATGGCAAGGCAGTCTGCGTTGTGGTGCCATCTGACCACGAGGTCAGCATGAAGAAGTTGGCCGCCGCCTTTGGCGGCAAATCTGCGCAGATGATGAAGCCTGACAACGCCGAGCGTGCGACCGGTTATCACGTCGGCGGCATCAGCCCTTTTGGCCAGAAGAAGCAGGTGCCAACGGCCATTGAGGTCCAGTCCATGGCCCATGATCTCGTCTATATGAATGGCGGACAGCGGGGATTGCAGGTGCGACTTTCACCTGGGGATGCGCTTGCCGTTTTGAAAGCCATCGCGGCACCGCTGGTCAGCGAATAGCAGAAAGCCGGTTGGCTTTCGCAGCGAATGGGCTATGTTTTGCGCCTCCTATTGAAGCATATGAAGGCGCATCATGACAGTTTCTCCCATTGATCCCGTCAAACTCGAAAAATTGGCCGAAGTCGCCGTCAAGGTCGGTCTGCAGTTGCAGAGGGATCAGGATCTGGTTATCACCGCGCCGCTGGCAGCATTGCCGCTGGTGCGGTTTTTGACCAAGCACGCTTACATGGCTGGCAGCGGTCTGGTAACGACCTTCTATTCCGACGAGGAAACGACACTGGCGCGCTACCAGCATGCCAGCGACGCCAACTTCGACCGTGCGTCCGGCTGGCTCTATGAGGGCATGGCCAAAGCCTACGCCAACGGCGCGGCTCGTCTGGCGATCTCCGGCGACAACCCCATGCTGCTGGCGGACGCAGACCCCGCTAAGGTGGCACGCGCCAACAAGGCCAATTCTACCGCTTACAAACCGGCGCTGGAGAAGATTTCCAACTTCGACATCAACTGGAACATCATCTCTTACCCCAACCCGTCCTGGGCCAAACAGGTATTCCCCGGCATTCCCGAAGACGAGGCAGTGAAGAAGCTGGCGGATGCCATTTTCGCAGCGTCCCGCGTTGATCTGGCCGATCCGGTGGCTGCGTGGGCGGAGCACAATGCCAATCTTGCCAAGCGCTCCAAATGGCTGAATGGCGAACGTTTCGCGTCGCTGCATTTCACCGGTCCCGGCACGGATGTGACCATCGGTCTGGCCGACAGCCATGAATGGCATGGCGGCGCTTCCATGGCCAAGAACGGCGTGACCTGCAACCCCAACATACCGACCGAAGAGGTCTTCACCACGCCGCATGCGCTGCGGGTGGATGGTTACGTCTCCAGCACCAAGCCGCTGTCGCATCAGGGCACGCTGATCGACAACATCCAGGTCAAGTTCGAGGCAGGCCGCATCGTGGAAGCCAAGGCGTCCAAGGGGGAAGCTGTTTTGAACAAGGTGCTGGATACGGATGAAGGCGCGCGGCGTCTGGGCGAAGTGGCGCTTGTGCCGCATTCCTCCCCCATCTCGGCCAGCGGCATTCTGTTCTACAACACGTTGTTCGATGAGAATGCGTCCTGCCACATCGCGCTGGGCCAGTGCTATTCCAAGTGCTTCCTCGATGGTGCGTCGCTGAGCCAAGACCAGATCAAGGCGCAGGGCGGCAATTCCAGCCTGATCCACATCGACTGGATGATCGGCTCAGACAAGGTCGATATCGACGGTGTCAGAGCCGATGGCTCAAAGGTGCCTGTGATGCGCAAGGGCGAGTGGGCCTGATAAGGCCCTATCGTGGTGCCTGACTTTTCTGGCTCAGCCAGACGCTGAACGGCACCATGATCACACCGGCAATCTGGACTGGCGCGAGGCTTTGGCTAAGCGCCAGCCAGCGTAGAGGCGTGGCGGTGACTGGCGCTCAAAAAAACCAAGCAACGCGGCAACCGAGGGCTGGATGCGTGTCAGCCCGCGGAACCATAGAAAAAGGCAGTACCGATCAGCCCCAGATAGGCCATGCCCAGCACATTCGTGGTGGTCAGAGCGTGCAAGGCCGGAATGATGCTGTACAGGGTAGATTATCACGCCGCCTTGGCGACGTGATACTCCTTGATCGCAGCCATCTTGATGCCGGGATAACGCTCCGCCTCGTAGCGCAGCGAAAACGCATCCTGCGCCAGAAACACCGGATCGCCATCCAGATCGCGGGCAATATCGCCACGCTTGACCGTCAGGAACTTCTCCATATCCGCCGACTGCTCCGCTGAAATCCAGCGGCAGATCGAAAAGCGCGACATTTCGAACGAAACCGGCAGGCCATATTCGCCCATCAGCCGCTCTTTCAAAACATCGAGCTGCAAAGCGCCGACGACGCCGACGATGGCTGGGGAGCCGTCTTCCGGCGAAAACAACTGCACGACGCCTTCTTCAGCCATCTGGTGCAGCGCTTCCTTCAGCTTCTTGGCTTTCATCGCATCTTCCAGCCGCACACGGCGCAGAATTTCCGGCGAAAAGTTCGGAACGCCTTGGAACACCAAGTTCTCGCCCTCGGTCAGCGTGTCGCCGATGCGCAAGGTGCCATGGTTGGGAATGCCCACCACATCGCCTGCGAAGGCCGTATCGGCAATGTGGCGCTGCGAGGCGAAGAAGAATTGCGGTGCCGTCAGGCCCATCTGCTTGCCGGTGCGCGCCAGCCGCGCCTTCATGCCACGCTCCAGCTTGCCGGAGCAGATACGCGCGAAGGCAATGCGGTCGCGATGGTTGGGGTCCATATTCGCCTGAATCTTGAAGACGAAAGCCGTCATCTTGTCTTCATCGGCATGCACGGTGCGGGTATCGGCCACTTGGTCGCGCGGCGGCGGTGCGATATCGCCCAGCGCGTTGATCAGGTCGCGAACGCCGAAATTGCGCAGCGCCGAACCAAAGAACACCGGCGTCAGATGCCCCTCCAGAAACGCCGTGCGATCAAACGGGCGGCAGGCCTCCAGCGCCAGTTCGGTTTCCTCGATAAAGGCATCGCGCTCATTTTCTGGCAAGCGGCTCGCCACCGCCTGTGGGCCATTTACCTGCGTGGCGTCAACCTCGTTATCGGAACCGCGCACCCGGTTGCTGGCCAGATGGTAGGAGCCGCAGAAGCTTTTGGAACGACCGATCGGCCAGGTAATCGGCGCCGTATCCAGCGCCAGCTTCTCCTCGACCTCGTCCAGAATCTCGAAAATGTCTCGGCTTTCGCGGTCCATCTTGTTGACGAAGGTGATGATGGGAATATCGCGCATGCGGCACACTTCGAACAGTTTTAGCGTCCGTGGCTCGATACCCTTGGCGGCGTCGATGACCATGATGGCCGCATCCACCGCCGTCAGCGTGCGGTAGGTATCGTCGGCAAAGTCTTCGTGGCCGGGCGTATCGAGAATATTGAAAACTTTGTCGTCATACTCGAACGTCATTACCGAGGTCACGACCGAAATGCCGCGCTCGCGCTCGATCTTCATCCAGTCGGAGCGCGTCTGGATACGATCCTTCTTCGCCTTCACCTCACCGGCCAGCTGAATGGCGCCGCCGAACAGCAGCAGCTTTTCGGTCAGCGTGGTCTTACCGGCATCCGGGTGCGCGATGATAGCAAATGTGCGGCGGCGGGAGACCGCCTCGGCGAGCGTTTCAGCCATTCTCAGAAATTCCTGTTGATTGGGGCCGTCTTTATAGATTTGGGGCCGGATATGCAATTGACCAAGACCATGAGCACGCAGCAAATGGATCACATGAACACACGCGCCTCTTTTCAACCTTCGCTCAAGCTCGTTCGCCTCGAAAATGGTGACGGTATTGACCTGCCAGCCTATGAGACGACTGGTGCCGCTGGCATGGATTTGCGCGCCGCCGTTCCTGCTGACGAACCGCTCACTCTGAAACCCGGCACCCGCGCACTGGTGCCCACCGGCTTCATCTTCGAAGTGCCGCAAGGTTTTGAGGCACAGATCCGCCCACGCTCCGGCCTTGCCATCAAGAACGGCATTACATGCCTCAACACACCGGGAACGGTGGATAGCGATTATCGCGGCGAGGTCAAAGTCATCCTCGTCAATCTGGGCCAGGAGGATTTCGTGATCGAGCGCGGCATGCGTATCGCACAGATGGTCATCGCACCCGTTACGCAGGTGGCCGTCTTCGAGGTCACGGAGACCTCTGATACCGCCCGCGGCACCGGCGGTTTCGGCTCCACCGGCGTTTGATACGTCACAACCGCACGCAATTTTCTGTGCGGCATAAGTGAAATTGTTCACTTCTTGTTCTTGTTTTATCATTCGCGTTGTGCAAGGTTGCATGGGCGGATATTTACACGCTTAATTGCGCGTTTTCTAAAGTCCGTCTGTTGGGGGCTTACATGGTTGCGCGCGTCAATACGGTGGCATTTCAGGGCATAGAGGGCGTGCCCGTCGAAGTTCAGGTTATGGTCGCACCCGGAAAGGTCGGCATGCAGATCGTCGGCCTGCCTGATAAAGCCGTGGCCGAAAGTCGGGAGAGGGTGCAAGCTGCTCTCCACGCCTCCGGCCTTGCACTGCCCGCCAAGAAGGTCACCGTCAATCTGGCTCCCGCTGATTTGCCCAAAGAGGGCAGTCATTTCGATCTCCCAATTGCGCTCGGGCTGATGGCCGCATTGGGTGCCATTCCGGCGGAGGCGCTCAACGCCTATGTCGTCCTGGGCGAGCTTAATCTGGATGGCACAATCGGTGCCGTGTCCGGCGCTCTTCCCGCGGCCATCGGCGCGAACGCGCAGGGCAAAGGCCTCATCTGCCCGGCAGATAGCGGTGGAGAAGCCGCATGGGCGGGTGCCGAGTTCGATATTCTCGCACCTCGCAGCCTCATCGCGCTTGCCAACCATTTTCGCGGCACCCAGCGCCTGTCACGCCCGCTTGCCGCAATCCGCGCCAATCCCGCCAACCTGCCTGACTTGGCCGATATCAAGGGGCAGGAAAGCGCCAAGCGCGCGCTGGAAGTGGCTGCCGCCGGTGGACATAATCTCCTGATGGTCGGCCCACCCGGCTCGGGAAAATCCATGCTGGCCTCGCGGCTTCCCTCCATCCTGCCGCCGCTCTCGGCTGCGGAATTGTTGGAGGTTTCCATGGTTCACTCCATCGCCGGCCAACTCTCTGGCGGCAAGCTGTCGGATCGCCGCCCGTTTCGCACCCCGCACCATTCCGCCACCATGGCAGCTCTCGTCGGCGGCGGCCTGCGCGCGAGACCGGGCGAGGCGTCGCTCGCCCATCACGGCATTCTTTTTCTCGATGAATTCCCTGAATTTTCGCCACAAGCCTTGGATGCCTTACGCCAACCCCTGGAAACCGGTGAATGCATCATCGCCCGCGCCAACCACCGCGTCAGCTATCCCGCTCAAATTCAGCTAGTTGCGGCCATGAACCCGTGCAAATGCGGCATGGCGGGCGAACCCGGCTTCACCTGTGCCCGTGGCCCGCGCTGTGTGACGGATTATCAGCAACGGATTTCCGGCCCACTGATGGACCGCATTGATATCCGCATCGAAGTTCCTGCCGTCTCGGCGGCAGACCTCATCCGCCCCATGGCCGCCGAAGCCAGCGCCGATGTCGCCAGACGCGTGGCCCGCGCACGAGACTTACAACAGGACCGTTTTGTCGCCGCAGGCTTCACCGGCATCCGCACCAACGCCCGCTGCTCCACGGCGCTGATCGAAAAATTCGGTGAACCCGATGCCCCAGGTCTGCAACTGCTCCGCGACGCCGCCGAAAAACTCAAATTCTCTGCACGAGGCTACCACCGCATCCTGAAAGTCGCCCGCACACTGGCCGATCTGGACGACAAGGCGACCGTCACCCGCATTCATCTGGCGGAAGCGATTTCTTATCGGATAGCGGGGGAGCGACTGACGGCGGCGGCATGAGAACATTTTATCAAAGGATCGCAGATTTACACTGAGTCCTTGAAAACCGCCTCGATTCGGTGGCCGTCAGGATCGATCACGAAGGCCGCATAATAGTTGGGGCCGTAGTGAGGTCGAAGTCCTGGTGCGCCATTGTCATCACCACCGTTAGCAAGGGCGGCTTGATAAAAAGCGTTAACGGCTTCACGACTCGGCGCTGTAAAGGCGAGGTGGAATCCATTCCCCGGCGGGCTGTAACCATCATGATGCTTGAGCGCGAATTTGTCGCCACTGCCCGGAAGTCCGTAGCCGACGGCCTGCCCCTGCTCCCCTTCTTTGATATCGGACCAGACACGCACATACCCAAGCATTAAGAGGGCAGCATCGTAGAAAGTTGATGCACGCTTTATATCGGAGACGCCGAGGGAGAGGTGATGAAGCATAGTCGGTTTGTTTCCCAATGATGAGCCCGCCATGCATAACAGGTATGGCGGGTTTTAATATCAGAGCCCCAATCCCTCAAACAATGCCGTCGACAAATACCGTTCCGCAAAGGAAGGAATGATCACCACAATCGTTTTGCCCGCATTCTCATCCCGCGCGCCGATCTTGATAGCGGCGGCGAGGGCTCCACCGGATGAGATGCCGACCGGTACTCCTTCCAGACGGGCAACCAGACGGGCGGTTTCGAAGGCTTCGTCATTGGTGACGGTGACGATTTCGTCGTAGATCTTGGTGTCGAGCACGGCGGGCGCAAAGCCTGCGCCGATGCCTTGAATCTTGTGCGGACCGGGGTTGCCGCCTGAAAGCACAGGGCTGTCGGCGGGCTCGACGGCGACGACCTTGATATCAGGTTTGCGGCCCTTCAACACCTGGCCAACGCCGGTAATGGTGCCGCCGGTGCCAATGCCCGAGACGAAGATGTCAACATTGCCATTGGTGTCGTTCCAGATTTCCTCGGCTGTTGTCTTGCGATGGATTTCGGGGTTGGCGGGGTTTTCGAACTGCTGTGGAATGATCGCATCGGGCAGCGTTTCGGCCAGTTCATGCGCCTTGGAAATCGCGCCCTTCATGCCTTTGGGGCCTTCTGTCAGCACCAGTTCGGCACCCAAGAGCGCCAGCATCTTGCGGCGCTCGATGGACATGGTTTCGGGCATGGTCAGGATCAGTTTGTACCCATTCGCGGCGGCGGCGAAGGCCAGCGCAATGCCGGTGTTGCCGGATGTCGGCTCGATCAGCGTCGTCTTGCCGGGCGTGATCTTGCCCTGGGCTTCCAGCGCTTCGATCATGGCAACGCCGATGCGGTCCTTCACGGAGGCGATGGGGTTGAAGAATTCGAGCTTTGCCAAAATGGTCGCCTTGACGCCTTTTTCAGCCGCCAGCTTGTCGAGGCGTACCAGAGGTGTGTCGCCGATCGTTTCCGTGATCGAGGAATAGATCCGTCCGCGTCCGGGTTTTCTGGCTTCTGTCATGGCATGCTCCATTGTGCAAACAGCAGGAATTGGCCGCAGAATAGGAGGAATAGCATTTCGATTCCAGAGAATGAATGTGCTTATATGGAGCCCATTAGGGTACAAGATTCCAAGGATGCGCCATTTCTGGGAGTGTAGTTCTTAACTTGTGCGTGTCGCGATCATAGCGGCGGTACCAGCCAGAATGCCTGCTGCGGTTCGGTTGAGGATGGTCAGCGCGCTGGGGCGTTTCAGCAAAGTCCGGGCCTTTGAGGCCAGCAGAATATAGGGCAGCAGCACCGCCATCAGCACGGTGAAGGTGACCGCGAGGAGGGTCGCGTATTCACTGGTGCCAATCAGCCTGATGTCGATCAGCGTCGGTACCAGCGCCACGTAAAACAACATGGTTTTTGGGTTACCCAGCGTGATGAACAGGCCAGATAGAAAAGACATTCCAATGCTGGTGCTCTTTTTTGCCTGTAAATCCTGCGGCAGAAGCCCCGCAGTCCACAGTTTCCAGGCGATATAGAGCAGATAGGCGGCGCCAGCGAATTTCAGGACCATGAAGGCTTCCTGAAATGTCTGCGCCACGAAGGCGAGGCCGAGAATGACGGCGGTCAGGTATACCATGTCGCCCAGAACGAGACCGAGCCCCATGAAAAACGTTTCGCGAAAACCCGAGCCCAGGGCGCGGGCAACAATGGCCGTCATGCCGGGGCCGGGGATGGCGGCAGCGATGAAGAGAGCGGTGGCGTAGGTCAGAAGCGTTGCAATGGTCACGACGATGTCCCCAGAAAATCGTAACGTCGATATAGCATGGGGAACGGGCTTGAAAAGGGCCTTTGCGAAAACGACAAAGCCCGGCGCATCGCCGGGCTTTGGAAGAATTCACTTGAAAAAGTGATTACAGGAACGGACGATCCGGCATGTCATCGATGCTGATGACGCCGTCGTTGTTCTTGTCGAGGCGTGTGAACATTTTTTCACCGGCGGCGGTGAATTCCGCCTTGCTGATCTGGCCGTTGCCATCGGTATCGACCATGGAGAACATGGCATTCACCCGGCCACCCGGACGCTTGCCACCTTCGCGGCCTTCATGCTTGCGGCCTTCGTGGCGCTTGCCGTCACGCTCTGCGTGTTCTGGGCCACCCTTCTTGCCATCCATGCCTTCGGCATTGGCGCGCTCTGGACGTGGGTTGGCGGCGCGGAAAGCTTCCATTTTGGCTCTGCGGAAATCGCGCATTTCCTTCGGCGTGATGGAGCCGTCCTTGTTAGCGTCAATCTCGGTGAAAAGCGCATCCTGGCGGGCGGCGAACTCTTCCTTGGAAACCTTACCGTCCTTATTGGTATCAGCCGTCTTTAGCAGATAGACATAGGCCAGTTCAGGGCGCATGGGCGGGCCATCTCTGCCAGGGCCACGGGGTGCTGCCATGGACATGGGTGCTGTTGTGCTGAGCACGAGGGCCGCTCCAAGAGCAGTGAGCGCAAATTTTCGAATTGTCATGGTCTGTACCTTTCAAATGCTGTCCCTGATTGAAAGGTAGTGAGCCGATGGTGCCTTCACCACTTAAACATCAGTAATGTGCATGACAAATCGGTAACCTGGCTCAGCCTGCTGCGTGGGGCAGTGCCTTTAGAAAGCCTGTGAGATCATCGGTGATGAAATCGATGTGCTCGTCGCTCGTTGCCGGAGTTTCCCAGCGCTCCATGACGATGCCTTCGAGATTGCGCGGAACCAGAAGCACCGTTTTCATGCCCAAAGCCTTTGGCGCGACAAGGTTTCGCGGCAGGTCCTCGAACATGGCGGCCTTGGTCGTATCGAGCTTTGCAAGGGCTGCGAATTTCTCGTAGGTCGCACTGGCGGGCTTGGGCAGAAAATCGGCGGCGACGATGTCGAAGATATCCTCGAAATGGTCGAGAATACCCAGCGCGCCAGCGGCGGCCTGCGCATGCGGCACACTGCCATTGGTCAGAATGAACTTGCGGCCCGGCAGGGCCTTGATCGCGTCACCTAGGTCCGGGTTGGGCAGCAGCGCGGAGTAATCGATCGCATGCGCCCGCTCTAGAAAGGCGTTGGGGTCGATGCCGTAATGGATCATCAGGCCCTGAAGGGTGGTGCCATGCTCGTGGTAATATTGCTTCTGAAGCTTGCGCGCTTCGTCCGGCTCGAGCTGCAACAACTCGGCGACATAGCCCGTCATGTTCTTGTCGATCTGCGAAAACAGGTTCACCTCATGCGGGTAAAGCGTGTTGTCGAGATCGAACACCCATTCGGTCACGTGGGAAAAGTCGGCGGCGTTCGGTTCATTTTTTGGTTTCGTGCTCATGGCCTCTTATGCCCTGTCGTCAGCACAAAGAAAATCGAAAAGGCGACGTTCCAGCCGCTTTCCGACCTTGGGGCGCAAAGCTGGGGCGTGATAATCGTTGAGGCATGGAACTCTGGATACCCATCACCATCGCCGCTGCCTTCATGCAGAACCTACGCTCCGCCTTGCAAAAGCATTTGCAGGGGTCGCTCGGCACGCGTGGCGCCAGCTTCGTGCGCTTCGGTTATGGGTTCCCGATTGCCGTCATGTACGTCTTGGCTCTGCATTTCGTGGCGAAGCAGATTTTCCCAACCTTCAGCACGGCATTTTTCATCTGGGCGGTGGTGGGCGGTCTGGCGCAAATCTTCGCCACTATGATGCTGGTGCACCTGTTTTCCCTGCGCAACTTCGCCGTCGGCACCGCCTATTCTAAGACGGAGCCGGTGCAGGCCGCTCTGTTCGGTTTCGTCATCCTCGGTGAAAAGCTGACGCCGGGTGCTGTGGGCGCGATCATCGTCGGCGTCATCGGCGTGATGACGATATCGATGGCGCGCATGCCGCTCTCTTGGAGGAATACCGTTACGGCACTGACCAGCCGCACCGCGCTGATCGGCATCGCTTCCGGCGGCGTCTTCGGCATATCGGCGGTCGCGTACCGAAGCGCGTCGCTGTCCTTGCAAGGGGCAGGGCCGATCATGTCGGCGGCGGTGACGCTGGCCTGCGTCACGACCTTCCAGACGGCCTTCATGCTGGTTTGGATGGCTTGGAAGGACAAGCGGGAGATCGTGCAGGTTCTGGTAACGTGGCGCTCGTCGGCTCTGGTCGGCATCGCTGGGGTATTGGGCTCGGCTGGCTGGTTCACGGCCATGACGCTGCAACAGGTGGCTTATGTGCGGGCGCTGGGCCAGATCGAGCTGGTCTTTACCTTCATGGCGTCGTGGTTTTTATTCCGCGAACGGGTCAACGCCATGGAGCTTGCAGGATGCCTGCTGATCGTCAGCGGCATCCTGGGATTGCTGTTCTGGTAATCAGGGAACGATGAGCGTGCCCGCACCTTCGGTGAATATTTCCAACAGAACGGAGTGGGCGGTCTTGCCGTTGAGAATGACGACGCCCTGAACGCCCGCCTTGATGGCCTCGATGCAGGTCTCGACCTTGGGGATCATGCCGCCGGAAATCGTGCCATCCTTGATCAGCGCGCGCGCCTGCGACACCGTCAATTCCTTGATGAGTTCCTTGTTCTTGTCGAGAACACCCTCGACATCGGTCAGGAACAGCAGGCGGCTGGCATGCAGCGCACCGGCAATGGCGCCAGCGAACGTATCGGCATTGATGTTGTAGGTCGCGCCATCACGGCCAGGAGCCACAGGCGCGATGACCGGGATCATCTCGGACTTGGCGAGAAGATCAAGCAGCGTGCGGTCGACTTCCACCACTTCGCCGACGAAGCCGAGGTCGAGAACGCGCTCGATATTGCTATCGGGATCGATGACGGTCTTCTTGGCCTTTTCGGCAAAGACCATATTGCCGTCTTTACCGCACAGGCCGATGGCCCACTCGCCGGTCTGGTTGATGAGGGCGACGATTTCCTTGTTGATCGAACCGGCCAGAACCATCTCGACGATTTCGACTGTCTTGGCATCGGTGACGCGAAGACCCCCTTCGAATTTCGATTCGATACCCATCTTGCTCAGCATCGCGCCGATCTGGGGCCCGCCGCCATGTACGACGATGGGGTTGATGCCGGATTGCTTGAGAAGAGCAATGTCCTCGGCGAAAGCCTTGCCAAGGCCGCTGTCGCCCATGGCATGGCCGCCATATTTTACGACGATGGTCTTGTTTTCATATTTCTGCATGAAGGGCAGGGCCTGCGCCAGAAGCCGGGCCTGCATTTCGCTTTCGGAAGACGCCATGGGAAATAACCTCGTCGTTGAATGCCGCGCTTTTAACCCAAGTTTTTGACGGATGAAACAACGCAGAGCCAATCTGGCGCAGAAAATTCAAACGTGATCACGACGATAGCGCCATGGAGATTGACATAATCGCACAATCGGACCAGCTTTATGCGTGGGGGCAAATGCGCGTGCCGGTTGGAGCAAACCGGAACTGCCATGACGGCAGTGTCGCACGATAGCCAGGAGTTCTATGACGGATGACCTTGCCAGATCGGGAGAAACGTTGCGGTTTGCAGGACGAGGTGCTGGCGGGCGAATATGTCCTCGGCGCACTGAGTTCCGATGCAAGCGCTGAACTTGCCAAACGCATGAAGACGGATCGCCAGTTCGCAGCCACCGTCCGCCGCTGGCAGGAAAACCTCGCAGAGACCGATCGAACCGACCGTCGCGCTTTTTCAGCCTATGGTGCAGGCAGAGCAGTGGATCACGGCAGACGCAGATCGGACATCAAGGGACGTCACGGCCTTTACGGGCGATTCGCCATTGTCTCGGCGCTGTGGAACTCGGTGCGTTTCTGGAGACTGACGACATCGGCAGCAGTGCTATGGGCAGCAGCGCTGCTATTTGCAGGTTTTTGAGCCGTTGCAAAACCGCATTGTTTATCATTCCCGTCATCAGCGCGGGAATTCGGGGCGGCAGTCTATTGGACTACCAAGCCCCTGAACGCAGCTAGATACTGATCGTCCGGACAATTTCGTCTCGGACCATATCCAGCCCGGAGAATTTTTCGGAAGACGTAGCCAGCACTTCGGGATAGGCGGCCGGGCGCTTGCGGATTTTCTCAAGCGTTTCGCTTATCAGGCGTGGCACACCGACGTCCTTGATCTTGTCGGTCTTGGTCAGAATGATCTGGTAGGAGACGGCTGCCTTGTCCAGCAGCGATAACACGTCCTCATCGTTCTTCTTGATGCCGTGGCGCGAGTCGATCAGCACGTAAACGCGCTTCAGCGTGGCGCGGCCCCGCAGATAATCGAACACCAGCTTCGTCCAGGCGTCGACTTGATCCTTCGGGGCCTGGGCATAGCCGTAACCCGGCATGTCCACCAGCGCCATCGGCGGCAGGTCGCCTGCCTCGCCGGAAAAACCCTCGGGAACGAAGTAGTTCAGTTCCTGTGTACGGCCCGGCGTGTTGGACGTGCGCGCCAGCCCGCGATGGCCGACGAGCGCGTTGATCAGAGACGACTTGCCGACATTGGAACGTCCGGCAAAGGCGATCTCGGGCGGGCCTTCCGGGGGAAGGAATTTCATGGCGGGTACGCCGCGAATGAAAATCCATGGCCGCCCGAATAGCGGCTTTTCCGTTGCCGGCTGGCCGCCTTTGATGTCGCCGGTCATTTGGTTTCCACCGGCTTTCGCTTGAACAACGCCTTTATGTTGTCGAACAGCTCGATCTTGGCACCGTGGCGCTTCATGATCACGGCCTGCTGGGAAATCGACAGGGTGTTGTTCCACGCCCAGTAGATGACGAGACCGGCAGGGAACGACGCCAGCATGAAGGTGAAGATCAGCGGCATCCAAGTGAAGATCATCGCCTGGGTCGGATCTGGCGGTGTCGGGTTCATGCGCATCTGCATGAACATGGTGATACCCATGATGATAGGCCAGACGCCGATCATCAGGAAGTGCGGAACGTCGTAAGGCAGAAGGCCGAACAGGTTGAACAGCGATGTCGGATCGGGCGCAGACAGGTCGTGAATCCAGCCGAAGAACGGCGCATGCCGCATCTCGATGGTGACGTAGATGACCTTGTAAAGCGCGAAGAACACCGGAATTTGCAGTAGCATCGGCCAGCAACCGGCGACCGGGTTGATCTTTTCTTCCTTATAGAGCTGCATCATGGCCTGCTGCATGGCCATGCGGTCATCGCCATGCTTGGCTTTCAGCTCCTCCATCTTGGGCTGCACGCGCTTCATGTTGGCCATGGAAGCGTACTGCTTGCTGGCAAGCGGGAAGAACAGAACCTTGACGACGATGGTGGTCAGCAGAATGGCCACGCCGAAGTTGCCAAAGTAACGGAAGAAGAAATCCATCAGTTTGAACATCGGCTTGGTGATGAAGTAGAACCAGCCCCAGTCGATCATGAGATCGAATTTCGGAATGGCGTATTGCGTCTCGTAACGGCTGACGAGCGGAACTTCCTTGGCACCAGCAAAAACGAGGTTCTTCAGCTCGACCGACTGGCCCGGAGCCACGGTAACCGCATCGCCACGGTAGTCGGCCTGATAACGCGGCTGACCATCGGTGAAGTGGGTGTAGCGGGTTTCGACAGGAACGGTCTGCGGCGGCACGATAGCAGCAGCCCAATACTTGTCGGTAATGCCGAGCCAGCCACCAGTTGCCTTTGGCAGGGTGTAGGGCTTTTCTTCGACGTTCTTGTAGGATTCTTCCGTCAGGCTGCCATCTGCACCGGCGACGCCTAGAAAGCCTTCGTGAATGACGAAGACGGCAGGTGTTGCAGGCTTGTTGTTGCGGGTGATGCGGCCATAGGTCGAGAAGGACACAGGCTCCTGGCCGGGGTTCTCGATCTTGTCGACGACAGTGATCATGTAGTGATCGTCGATCGAAAGCGTGCGGTTGAAAACCACGCCCTTGTCGTTTGTGAAGGACAGCGTAACAGGCGTCTGCTCTGTTAGCTTGGCGCCTTCGGGAGCGGTCCAGACGGTGGAGGGGCCGGGAACCGTACCCACAGCATCACCGGCGATATAGCCAAGCTCCGTGAAGTAGCCGTCATGAGTATCGGATGGCGAGAACAGCGTGATGAGCGGGCTCGAGTCATCCACGGTCTCGTGGTAGTCCTTGAGCTTGATATCATCCAGACGAGCGCCACTGAGGTTGATGGAACCTGAAATGGCATTTGTGTCGATCTGTACGCGCTGCGATCTGGCAAGCGCTTCATCGCGAGACATGGTTGCGGCCTGCTGGCCCGAGGCGCCGGGCAGGGTGCCACCCGGTGCTGCTGCCGTTCCCGGGGCAGCCGTGGTGCCGGTGCCCGTTGTGGGCTGCGTCTGCTGCTGCGCGGCCTGCTGGGCCTGACGGGCCTCTTCGGTCCGACGCTGCTGCTCGATGCGCGGGTTCATATACAGGAACTGCCAGGCAAGCACGATGACAACCGAAAGGCCTATCGCGATAAAGTAGTTGCGGTTTTTTTCCATCATTCTTTCCTGGAGCGGGTCTCCCGGGAGCGTCCGGATTTCGCGCGTCCCTCGATCCGCTCTATGAGCAAGTGTTCCAGTACGGCAAATTCGGTTTTCAATGCGTCCCTTCGGGCGACAATCACATAGTCATGCCCGGGCTTCATTGCAAACCCGGCTTTCAGCCTGACGGCTTCCCTCAGACGGCGGCGCATTCGATTGCGTTCAACCGCATTGCCTTGGCGTTTCGTCACCGTAAAACCGACGCGGGGTTCGGTCTCGGGTGCCTGACGATCCAGTACCTCCAGAAGAAAGGTGCTGCCTCGTCTTTTTTCTCCTGCCTGAACAGCAAGAAACTCCGGTCGGTTTTTCAACCGACCGGGTATTTTCTTCTCATGCGTCATGTGCCGCGACTTTCATCGGGCTTGCGGCGCAATTAGGCCGAAAGACGGGCGCGGCCGCGTGTGCGGCGAGCAGCCAGAACCTTACGACCGCCGGCAGTTGCCATACGGGCACGGAAACCATGACGACGCTTGCGAACAAGCTTGGATGGCTGGAAAGTACGCTTAGACATTTATTTAATACCGCGGGGTGCGGCCCTTCTTGACTTTGCCCCTTGAGGGACAAGAGCGTTTCGTTGATGCCGAGGCCTACCGCGCAAACGGTAAAATGCCCAGACGTGCGGGCTTATAAGGGCTTACAGGCCTTAAAGTCAATTGCTGAACCGCACGACCTCTGTGTGTTCATCCAGTCTGTATGACAGATTGAGTAATCTATGCTTGTGAAATGCCTGCGTCGCCTCTTCCAAGCGAGCAAAATGATTAAAATTGGAAAGTCTTTCTTAAGGGGAGGCAGTTAAAGGTTTTGCTGACGAACTATCGTCGGGGGATCGTTTCTTGCTTTTTGGCGAGAGGGCGTTTTTGAGGGGACTACGCAGTGAAAATTCGGGGTAAGATCAATCTTCTTGTGGGGCTTTTGAGCCTTGTTGCTTGTACCATAGGTGGATTGTCGATCTATGCCGTCAAGGAATATCACGCCCAGACGCTGGCGCTGGATGCTGTTGCGGACCGCGCCCGGCATGGAGAAACCCTCAATCGTCTCGTCACGGCAGTGGTGATGGAATCGCGCGGCATCTATGCCGCCAAAGACACCGCGGCTGCGGCCAAATTTGCCGACGGCATCAAGACAAACCTCGATGACATGGCCGCTTTGCTGAACGACTGGAAATCACAGGTTCCGGCGGCACAGGCCGGCCAGTTCGCCAGTCTGGAAAAGCGCTTCGCCGACTTCCGCACGTTTCGCACCGAAACCGCGCGCCTTGGCCGCGAAGCAAGCCCGCAAGACGCCAACGCGCAAGGTAACAACGAAGCCAACCGTGAAAACCGCAAGCTTTACCAGACGGAAATCGATGCCGTCGTGAAGAGCGACCTTCAGGCACTGGACGCGATCAAGGTAGAAATCGAGAACTTCGGCGACACGATTTTCCTCGTCGTTGCTTTCGTCACCGTGGCCGGTGTGGTCATTGGTGCTGCCTTCGGTCTCTATATCGGCTCCAGAGAACTCAGCGGACCGATCCTTAAAGTTTCCAACGTCATGAATGCGGTTGCCGAAGGCAATCTGGACACGGACGTACCCTATCTCGACCGCAAGGACGAAATCGGCGAAATGGCCGCCGCCGTGGAAGTCTTCAAGCGCAACGGGCTGGAATTCCGCCGCATGAATGCGCAGGAAACCGCGATGCGCGCCAAAAGCGACGATTTGCAGGCTGGCATGGCAGAAGTCGTGGGTGCGGCTGCGGAAGGCGATTACAGCCGCCGCATCACCAAGGATTACGGCGACGACAACCTCAACCGTTTTGCCCATAATATCAATTCACTTCTGATCAGCGTCGATAGCGGCGTGACGGAAACGGGCCGCGTCATCGAGAGCCTTGCGCATGGCGATCTGACGCAGACGATGAATGGCACTTTCCACGGTGTGTTTGCCGAGCTTCAGTCCAATGTCAACGAGACATTCGTCAAGCTGAAGGGCACGATTTCCGAAGTTCGCGGCAGCACCGAGAGCATCAGCGGCAATGCCAATGAGCTGCGCGCCGCAGCCGACGATCTCTCCAAGCGTACCGAGCAGCAGGCCGCAGCCTTGGAAGAAACATCCGCCGCGCTGGACGAAATCACCGCTGTGGTTCGCAGCTCCACCGAGCGTGCGCAGGAAGCCAGCGCCATGGTTTCCGAAACCAAGGAAAAGACGGCACAGTCTGCCAAGGTCGTGCGCGACGCCGTCTCGGCTATGGGACGGATCGAGCAGGCATCGCGCGAGATCAGCCAGATCATCAATGTCATCGACGAGATCGCCTTCCAGACCAATCTGCTGGCGCTAAACGCAGGTGTCGAAGCCGCACGTGCTGGCGAGGCTGGTAAGGGCTTTGCCGTTGTGGCACAGGAAGTGCGCGAACTGGCACAGCGTTCCGCCAATGCCGCCAAGGATATCAAGGCGCTGATCACCAAGTCGGGCGAAGAGGTCGGTAACGGTGTAACGCTGGTGCAGCGCACCGGTGAGGTCTTGGACGAGATCGAGACGCGCGTACTAGGTATCAACGATCACATCCACTCCATCGCAACCGCTGCCAAGGAACAGTCCACTGGCCTGCAGGAAGTCAATACGGCCATCAATCAGATGGACCAGGTGACCCAGCGCAACGCGGCCATGGTGGAAGAAACCTCTGCCGCAACCCACAAGCTGAGCGGTGAAGCGCAGACCCTCGTCTCGCTGGTCGGTCGCTTCCGGCTCGGCAGCGAGACGGGCGCCTACGCCGGTCAGTCTGGCCGACCCGCCGTCGCCTCATCCCGCTCCGCACCGGTGGCATCACCTGCGCGCAAGATGATGGGCAACGTGGCCCGCGCCTTCAACGGTAATGCAGCAGTCGCCCAAAGCCGCGATGAATGGCAGGAGTTCTGAGGCCCGGACATCCAGGCCTCGTTTGAAGACGTCAAAACTGAAAACCCCTCGCCACCGGCGAGGGGTTTTCTTTTGGCGGAACACGTTGTCGGCTTACTCGGCAGGCACCACGGTCGGATCGAGTGCATCGATGCCCTCTTGCCGATCATACGCGGCCTGATCGAGAATACCCTGCCGCTTGGCGACGATGGTGGGGATGAGCGCCTGTCCGGCCACATTGACCGCCGTGCGGCCCATATCGAGGATCGGATCAACCGCCAGCAAAAGGCCGACGCCTTGCAGCGGCAGACCAAGTGTCGAGAGCGTCAGCGTCAACATCACGGTCGCTCCCGTCAGACCCGCCGTTGCGGCCGAGCCCAGAACCGAGACGAAGGCGATCAGCACATATTCCTGAATGCCAAGCGGAAGGCCGTAGAACTGCGCGACGAAGATGGCGGAGATCGCGGGATAGATCGCAGCACAGCCATCCATCTTGGTCGTCGCACCTAGCGGCACGGCGAAGGCGGCATATTCACGCGGCACACCGAGATTGCGCTCCGTCACCTGCTCGGTCACCGGCAGCGTGCCGATGGAGGAGCGGGAGACGAAGGCCAGCTGAATGGCAGGCCACGCGCCGGAAAAGAAGCGAACCGGGTTCAGCCCGTTGGCCGCGAGAATGATAGGGTAGATGACGAAGAGCACGATGGCGAGGCCGATATAAATCGCCGCCGAATACCAGCCAAGCGACGCCAGCGCCTCCCAGCCATAAACGGCAACGGCATTGCCCAGAAGGCCGATCGTACCGATCGGCGTCAAGCGGATAACCCACCACAAAATCTTGCGCGTAATCGCCAGCAGCGAGCGGTTGAAAGCCAGAAACGGTTCCGCCTTCTCACCCACCTGCAAGGCAGCGATGCCGACCGCAATCGAGATCACCAGAATTTGCAGCACATTGAAATTCAGCGCTGTGGTGGCACCACCCGGGGTGACCTTGGTCGATGCCTGAAGGCCGAGCAGGTTGGTGGGGATCAGACCTTTGAGAAAATCGAGCCACGAGCCTGTGCTGGACGGGACCGCCGCAGCCGTGGCCGCAACGCCCGAATTGATGCCCGGTTGGATCAACAGACCAAGCGTGATGCCGATGAGAACCGCAATCAGAGCCGTGATCGCAAACCACAACAGCGTCTGCCACACCAACCGCGCCGCATTGTTCAGCTCCCGCAGATTGGCAATGCTGGCGACAATGGCGGTGAAAATCAGCAGCGGCACAAGCGCGCGCAACAGCTGAACGAAGATCGAGCCGATGGTCGACAGCGTCTGAACCAACCAATTCGGCCCCGCCTCGGACGCGCCCATCTGCCGGGCGATATAACCCAGCACAAGACCGACAACCATGGCGGCGAAGACCTGAAAGCCGAACGAGGTGTAGAAGGGCTTCTGTGCCCGTGTGGTGGATGAAGCAGACATTTTGTATTCCATGAAAGCGAGACAACCATGTCAGTCGTCTAACGTATGAAGGAGAGCGAGTTGACCTCATAGTTGGCATATTTACCAAGTATATCAACGAATGAGATTGCGCCGGAAACGGGCCTATTGAAATTTTGATCCACCAGAGCGTCTGAGCTTTTACGAAAACTGGTGCGCAGCACTGAAATTGTGGATTTTCACTGATCTCCAAATCGATCTAAAATTTCCTGAAAGTCGGTTCGAGTTTCCTCATTAGCTCTTGGGAGCACTTGTTTAATCGGACTGATCGACGCCTTCCCATATTTGAACAAAAGCGCATAAACCGAAGATCTTAACAGCGGATCGTCACTCTTGAGGCGCGCTTTGAGCGCCGTCCTGATGACGAAATCCACCTTATCAATAGGCACAGCCCCTTCCGACCCAATGGCGCTCATTATAATCGCCATGCTTTTTTGTTTTTCGTCGATCACCTCAACGTCAACAATCTTCGCCAATCTCAGGACACCGTTTTCGCCAACTTCTGCCAAAGCGCGTCCAACAGCGCCACTCTTGAGTGAATCGTTCGTCAGCGCCAATGCGGTTGCCAACGCATCTATGACAACGTCATCTCGACCAGGAAATCTTCCGAGTTCTGTCGCCCAACGCATCCGTTCATCGTCTGACGATGCTGAAATGAGCTTGTTAAGAACCAGATTGAATACACCGTCGAAAGAGCCTGAGTCGGGACCAAGTGCTTGTGCAATCTTGATGCGAACATCATCTGCATCGGATGCAATTAAAACTTCTTCGAATTTCTGCCGAACCTGTAGCGGCAATGGCGTCTTTCTCAAGAGACTGGCAAGATTTCCGATAAATTCGACGTTGGCTGAGTCTAACACTGCTTTGAAAATTAGATCCCTCGATCTCTCAACTTCGCCGTAAAGAGAGGAATGATAAACTCTTCTTTCATCCGAGGATGCAGACATCTCGGCACGTCTAAGAATTTCAGTTACCAGAAAATCTCGACTTTCTTTGTCGGAAGCGATTGAGAGCAGAATTAATCCGTTCGTCCGCTTAATGAAATTTTTTGGGGTCAAGCCCTCGACAGCGGCCGCTATAAAATCTTTTTCAAAACTAACATTGCGAAAATACTCAAGCGGTTCAAATCTACGCACGAGAAGAACATATAATTTGGTGAGCATCTCCGTCCGCTCGTCCTGATCTGACGACAGGTATCGTTCAACAAAGTCTTTCGGACAATACCTATCGCCTGAAGCCACACTTCTGCACGGCAAGTCATAAAACATGTCAGAGACACTCTCGGCTTTCGCCGACAGGGACATCAACATCAATGGTAAAGTCACGACAATTAGTGCGGAGGTTAATTTGTTCATACATCTCGCTCAAAAATCGCAGCGCTCATGCGTTTGCAATTGATAGTAAAATGATGACTCTTTTACAACCGAATTACAACCCAATCTCATTCGCCCAAGGCGGATTAGCCCCCGCACGAGACACCGTCACAGCCGCAGCCTTCGCGCCTAGGGCCAGCGCCTTGGCAATCTGCTCTTCCGTCAGTGCCGCGACCTGCGGCTTCGTCAGCAAGCCCTGAAGCTTCAGCGAGGCGAGGATGCCTGCGTCGAAGGTGTCGCCTGCACCGACGGTATCGACCACCTCGACGCGTTCGCTTGGGACTTCCACGCGAAGGTTCGATGTATAGCCAACTGCGCCTTCGGCACCACGGGTGACGACGACGAGTTTGGCGCCGTGGTGCAGCCAGTGGCGGGCGAGCGTGTCTTCATCGCCTTCCAGACCGAACCAAGCTAGATCCTCATCCGAGAATTTGACGATATCCGACTTGGCGGCCATGCGGTTGATGCGTTCCAGATGCTTCTGCTTGTCCTTGATGAAGCCCGGGCGGATGTTGGGGTCGAGCGAGATGACGCGTTTTTCGTGTTCGCGCATCAGAAGCGCTTCGTAAGTGCCGCCGCAGGGTTCGGGAATGAGGCTGATCGCGCCGAAATGCATGGCCTCGCAATCGGCGCCGATATTGGGAAGATCGCTTTCGGAGAGCATGCGCAACGCCGTGCCTTCATCGTAGAAGGCATAGGTCGCGTGGCCATCCACCAGTTTGACGAAGGCGATGGTCGAGGGGCGATGCGAGAAGGCGCAGAGGCTGTAATCCACATTGCTGTCCCTAAGCGTGTCTTTCAGGATCTCGCCCATCATGTCATCGGCAATGCCGGAGAAGAAGGCGGAGGGAACGCCGAGACGTCCCAGTGCAATGGCCGTGTTGAAGACCGCCCCGCCTGCATAGGGCGCAAAACCCGGCTCGCCTTTCGTGGTTTCACGCGGCAGCATGTCGATCAGGGCTTCACCACAACACAGGATCATCCGGTCCTCCTCCGTATCAAAAACTAAATCGATTTAAACAACTTCGCCCGACTTGGCCAGATGTCAGCCAATCGAAACTTGCGTGCCAACCAAGATCAGGATTGCGGCAATTCGCTGACCCCGCCCTGGGCGGCAGACCATGGCAGCGGGTTGTCGAGGAAGGCTTCGACTTCCGACAAGGTCTTGTCATCGAAGAGTTTTTCCGCGCGGGCAACGGCCAGAACATTGCGCCATGTGCTGAGGTAATGCAGCTTTACGTTTCCGTTGCCAAAGCGTGCTTCAGCCTCGGGGAAGATGCCGTAATAGAACAAAGCAATACCGTGATCGACAATGCCACCGGCTGCCCTGATAGCATCGATGAAGGTGAACATGGAGCCGCCTGCGGTTGTCAGATCTTCGATCACAAGCACGCGCGCGCCCTCAGGCATATGGCCTTCGATCTGCGCGTTGCGGCCGTGGCCCTTAGGCTTCTTGCGGCAATAGATCATCGGCAGGCCCAAGCGTTCCGCCAGAAAGGCCGCGAAGGGAATGCCCGCCGTTTCGCCACCGGCCACGCAATCGAATTTTTCGAAGCCCGCATCGGCAACGATCTTGGCTGCTGCAAAATCCATGACGGCGGAGCGGATGCGCGGGTAGGAAATCAGCTTGCGCATGTCGATGTAGACGGGGCTCTTCATGCCCGATGCGAAAGTGTAGGGGCTCTCCGAGTTGAAGTGCACCGCCTTGATTTCCCATAACATCTTCGCAACAAGCTCAGCCACAAAGGCACGATCCGTGAATGTAAACTGGGACATCGGCATTTTCCTCTTTTGATCATCGAGTGCATAAAAAAACTGCCGGATAAACCGGCAGCAATTGAAAATTCAGGCAACGTCCCAATGCAATGGAAACATCGGGTCGAAAACCGTGACCGGTCCTGCGCCGGTGTCGATCTTCTCCGGGAAGTTCACGGGCTCATCGCGCCTGACCATGGTAATCGTGTCTTCATTGGGTGCCAGACCATACCAGGCGGGACCGTTGAGCGAAGCGAAGGCCTCCAGCTTGTCGAGCGCATTGTCCTGCTCGAACACATGGGCAAGGCAACTCATGGTGTTGATGGAGGTGTAAACCCCGGCGCAACCGCAGGCGCATTCCTTCAGCGGGTCCACATGCGGTGCGGAATCCGTGCCGAGGAAGAAGCGCTTGTCGCCAGACGTGGCGGCGGCGCGCAGCGCCAGACGATGTTCTTCGCGCTTGGCCACCGGCAGGCAATAATAATGCGGCTTGATGCCGCCGACCAGAATGGCATTGCGGTTGATGATGAGGTGGTGGGTGGTGATCGAACCGGCGAGATTGGCTTTGGATTCCCTAATGTAATCTACACCGTCCTGCGTCGTCACATGCTCCATCGTCACCTTAAGTTCCGGCAGGCGCTGGCGCAACGGGTCGAGAACCGTGTCGATGAAGACTTTTTCGCGGTCGAAAATATCGACTTCCGGTGTCGTCACTTCGCCATGGACGCAGAGCGACAGGCCGATCTTCGCCATGCGCTCCAGCACCGGCATTGCCTTGTCCATGTCCCGCACGCCGCCGTGGGAATTGGTGGTGGCACCGGCGGGGTAGAGCTTGACGGCAGTGATGAGGCCGCTGATCTTGCCGTCTTCCACGTCGTCGGGGCTTGTGTGTTCGGTGAGGTAGAGCGTCATCAGCGGCTGGAAGCGATCACCCGCTGGAATGGCTTTGACGATGCGGTCCTTGTAGGCGCGGGCATCGGCGGTCGTCACTACCGGCGGCACGAGGTTGGGCATGATAATGGCGCGCGCGAAATGGCGGCTGCTATCACCGATCACGCCTTCCAGCATCGCACCATCGCGCAAATGCAGGTGCCAGTCATCGGGGCGGCGAAGGGTGATCGACTTCATCGTGGGGCCTCCAAAGCATGTCGCGCAAAAGTGTGCCGCGGTTTTGCGATAACGACATGCGTAAGACAAGACCGACAGCTTGCTGGAATTGCGCCCGTTTAACACCATTTTACGCGAGAGGACAGCGCCTCAAACCACTTTTTCGGCGCAAAAACTGGGGTTAAATCGCGCCTGCCTGTGGCCCCCAGACATCCGTCATGGCAAAACCCTCTGCCAGCGGATCGTTCGGGTCGAGCCAGACCTGATGCAGGCCGAAGGTAAAGCCGCGCCCTGCGATGGTGGGAATGACCGCTGCCTTTCCTGCAACTTCCGTGACCGCAGATAAGCCGACCTCGAATTGCGTGCCGATGATGGAGCGGGATGTGTAGGTGTCGCCCACCTGGACCTTGCCGCGCGCATGCAGGGTGGCCAGATTGGCGGAATTGCCGGTGCCGCAGGGGGAGCGATCCGCCCGACCCGGCCACATGGTGGTGCAGGTGCGGATGGTGCCATCGGCTTCGGTATCGCGGAACATGACATAGGCCACGCCCGAGATGGCCGGGATTTCGGGATGCACGACCGGTATTTCGCGGTTGACGATATCTTTGAGCACCATCCCCTCCGCCACCAGCTTGGCCGCATTGGCCTTGTCGATGGTGAGGCCAATTTGCCCGACATCCACCAGCGCATAGAAAATGCCGCCATAGGCGATATCCATGCGGATACGGCCCCAATCCGGCGTGTCGATCTCGACATCCAGCTGATGCACGAAAGATGGCACCATGGTCAGTGTCACCTTTTCGCAGCGTCCATCGCGGCAGGTGGCGGTGGCTTTCACCAGACCGGCTGCCGTTTCCAGCATGACAATGGTTTCCGGCTCCCTCATCTCCACCATGCCGCTTTCCAGAAGGGCAGTGGTGGCGCAAATAGAGTTGGAGCCGGAACTGGCATGCGCCTGATCCGGCTGGAGAATGACAAAAGCGGCATCCGCATCCGGGTGCTTGGGCGGCAGCAGCAGGTTGACAGAGCCGATTGGGGCACCGCGCGGCTCCAGCGTCAGGAAGCGGCGAAGCTCTTCACCCTTGGGATCAGTGTTCAGCCAATGAAGCTGTTCGGCAACCGTATTGCCCGGAATTTTCGGCACGCCTCCCGTGGCCACACGCCCGATTTCACCTTCACAATGAACATCGAGAAGCTGAATTGTGCGTCTGAAGCGCATGGCGATCACTCCGGTAAGATGAGAATAAGCCGGTCATAACGTATAAAATACTGTTTGTATATTATACGTTCAGCGATCCCGGCATTCGGAATTTCCACGATTGACGGAGAGGTTACAATCGCTGGAACGCCGCGTGCCGTTGTTCAACGCCTGCGGATCGACCACGCTGGTTGCCGTGTCTCCCACCGAACCAACGGTGTTGCCGACGGAGCGGCCCAGACGCTCGACCTGTCGCCCGTAATTTTCCCGCGTGCGTGGGTCGAACACCGCAATCGGCGCGCTGACCACGACGCTCGCCGCCGTACCAACCGTTTGTGCGGCACCAATGCCCACGGCACCGATGGCCTCACCCAAGCCAACATCGGAATCCGTCACCGTCTGCCCATCGATCAACCGCCCGCCGATGAGACGCACGACCTCGGGGCTTTCGGCGAATTTGCCGTGGTTGAGGCTATCGCCGGATTTCAGCTTGGTGAGATCGAGAACCGTGATACCCGCGCTTTCCAGCTGGCTCCTGTAGGGCTCCGCGCCCGGGTCGATCTGACCGAGGCGGTCGACATTGCCGGAAATACGGCGCGAGAGGCTAAGCGCCCGGTCATCCTGCGAGACGAACAGCGTGAACTTTGGCTTGTCCTTGCCAAGGCTTGCATATTGTCGCGCGAATACATCGACATCGAGGTCGGGTGCGGCCAGAATGACATTGTTGATCTTGGGATAAACACGGCCATGGCGGATCGCCATCTGGCGCAGCGCTTCTACGGCCAGCCATGTGCCCATGGAGTGCGCCATGATCGTCACGTCGCTGACCGCATTATCCTTGGCCAGTCGCGTTAGCATCTCTTCCAGCGCATCGCGGGAATAGTTGGTGCTTTCCTTGTCGTAATTGTAGTCGAACACGCTGGCGCGCGATGGCCAGGTAAACACCACCGGCAGAACGTTGGAACCGGAATCATGGACGATCTGCGCGAAGCGATAGACCGATTCCTCGTAACGATTGTTGAACCCGTGCACGAAAACCAGCACACGCTTGTTCTTCAAGCTGTTGCGCTTGATCCAGCTTTGGGTGTCCGGATCGTTCTTCAGCGGTTCCACGGACACGGTGGTGAAGCTCTTCAACGGATCAGCCGGAAGCTTCTTCGGCCACTGCACCTGACCGACCTTACGATTGGCCTCAGGCGGAATGGAAACGGAGATGGCATCGACCTTCAACCCCGTGCCGCGCTCGCCTCCGAACAAAATGGCCTTGTCATCGGACGGTGCGCGCGTGGTGGCGACTAGAAGATTGACCGCAGAGGTGCCCTGTACCCTCTGCCCGGTCGGTGTCATGACGCCAATGGGACGACCGCCGCAGCTGACAAGGAAGGCAAGCAGGGTGACTAATGCAACAAGCCTTGCGGCCATTCCGATACTCCGGGAACAAGGCTAAGCCCATGCGTCGTAGTGACGGCTTGAAGCTTCAGCATTCAACAGGTCCCGTTATTACAGAATGCTTCGCTCTAAGCCAGCAGCGAGGCACCGAATGGAATTGTATTTCGGATGTGGTGTGTCGCAACTGCCTCAATGTGCACGCACGACCAAAATGCAACTGTGTTGCGCGGGACCGCCTCACGCAACACAGTTTTCTTAAAAGTATGACAGTCGGAATACGGTTTTGCCGGTATTACAGGTGAAGCACCTGAGGGGGCATTTGCGGAGCTTTTTCCACAACCACAAGACCACGGCCAAATTTTATCGAAGCAATGGATTTGGCCAGCGCGATGACGTCATACTGGGTTCGAGAATCCGCTGAATGAACAGCGAAGTCACTGTAGCCATAATCCTCGAAAATGCTGTTTTGAATATCGATCAGCATTTTAAAGAATTCTACGGCCGTGACAGATGCATCGCGGTACACATCCGTATGTCCCCAATACATGCACTCCAAGTCCTCAACGAAATAAATGCCCGTTTCCTTCAGCCCATTGTTGAAGAGCGCATTGAAAGAGGCGATTTGGTGGGATGCAACATGGCTGCCATCATCGATGATGATGTCAAATGGACCATATTTATCGACAACGGACTGGAGGAAGGCGGCATCGCTTTGATCACCGATTTCCACATGAATATCATGTTGCGGCGCATTGAAAGCGGTACAACTTTCATCGATGTCGATGCCGACGATAACGGCGCCATCTCCAAAAAAACGTCTCCACAGTTGCAACGACGCACCTCGGTACACGCCAATTTCGAGAACGCGAGGGCTTTTCCCGTGATACGCTCCGAACTCACGGTCATATGTCTGAAAATAGCTGAGCCATTTATGGCCGCCTGGAATGGTGGACCAAACCTGACCAGACACGGTGCTGTCGACAGCAGGGAAGGGAGGAAGCTTGTTGCTTTCCCAAGCGACTTTCGCGCGCATTTCCGCGTTAAGAAGATTGTAAATGCTTTTGGTTGCCATGATTTTCTACTCTCTCAGCTCTTATCGGGCGATATGTATTCGTTGATGCTGCAGGCATTGCATCCGTTTCGCGTGTGAACAGACAAGGCGGTCCTGTGCATTGGCGGGATGCCAAAACGGGGGGTGGCCCTATTCACTCTGGCAATAGCTTGGCCAACTCCAGATAACCGATACCAACCTGAACAAGTTGGCCAATAGCCTGTTGCAGTTGTTCGTCGGTCGCCATTTCGGGCAAAACGACAATCGGCGATTCTTTTAAAATCGAAAGTGTAAGAGCAAATGCTTCCTGCAATTGATCGATCAGGCGTGCGGTCGTCGCACTGACTGGTTCGTGCTCGCGGAGAATTTTGAATTCCGCTCCCATAAACTCCACACCTATCGCGCGATCTTCATACGCAGCAGTGTTGAATCTTTCGAAGAGAAAGCGCTCCAGATCAATCGTCACTGCGCAATCGATCTGCACGTCATCTCTGGCCGGTGCGCGCAACTCCATCGGAGGATCTATCCGGTTTGACTTGAGAGCGACGAAAACGCTGGTGTCCTCCTGCGCCTCAAGGTGCGCGATGAAATGCGCAGGACTGCGGCCCGTCCCTGACACGTCCACTATCATCGTGCGCCGACCGCGCAATTGCGTAAAATAGGCGGCATAAGCAGGACTGTCGGCAAGCATAAGATCGCGCGACGAGGGGAAGTAGTGGACGGCCATTTTTTTAGCCGACAGACCCATCATCCACCGCACGAGATGAATCCACATATTGGAATCGCGCCCACACATCAACAATGTGTCCGCTTCCAAGGCGCTTGCACGCCTGAGGAGGAGAAGTCCTGCGATGATCAGGAGCGGGATGTTGGCGTCAAATTGCGCCAGTTGCGCCTGCCGCGCCATTTTATCGAAAGAGAAGCTCGTCAGCCGTGCCTTGCGTATAGCTTTGGCAAATTCCTCGAGCCCAACTGAGCAGAGAACCGCTTCTCCCTGCGACCAACCAGATGTCGTTACATATTCTGCCTCTACACCGGCTTTGGCGGCTTGCACGATATCGGAGTGGTGATTATCGCCATAGTGCCGCAGCACGCGATGAGAGCTTAATATCTTTGGCCATATTGTACCATGATGCTTGCCGTGATTGCTGAGGTGGATTGTCAATCCGGGCAGACTGCACTTCTCATCGACGACTTTGCGAATGAAGGACGCGGGTAGATACATGTCGGAAATGATAAGATCGTCATGCCTGACCCGGGATACGAATTCCTGAATGGGAAAGAGATTGTTCCACTCTTCAGAAAGTTCCAACATCTTCAGGCGGTTCAGCGTGCTGTCTGACCATCCGGTTACTTTGGCAAGATTTATGTAGATGTCATCAAGCGAGTAGTTTCCATTTTGCCAAAGCTCTGCCTCGACAAGCTGTCGATAACTTGCAAAACCTTCCACGCGTGACTTCGCTTCGACCAAGCTGAAGATGAGGAGTGGATTGACACAATAACGAGCGACAAGTGTATCGAAAAGGTCAAACGTCTGCACTGCCGGCAGAACTGAACGGACAGCCAGAGGTCTGAAATGGTGGAAATGTGTATCCTGAGAGTTCACGAGGGGCCCTACGATCTCCAGACTGCCGTCCGACGTTTGAACCATTATCGCGACGCACGAAAGAGATCCGTCCTCCCGCAAGATGAGCAGTCTGTTCTGATCAATGCGCCAAGCTGCTTCATTTGGATGGCGATAGCCGCCGATTCGACCATCCTTTTCAAACGTTAGGACAGATGTTATCCGCCGTCTTTCTGGCCCCGCTTCCAAACTGAAGACGTGCGTTGTTAGCCAGTCAGCCTCGATCGGCATCGCCAGAAGTTCATCGGTTGCGCTGTCCAGCACCTGCTGTTTTTCTGTGTTCAGCATTGGCGTTAAACGGAAGTTGACTTAACGAAAATAGCATTCACATCGGTTTGTGCCAGCAGACCGTAACCACGCGGTTTCAGGATTGAGGAAAACTCGTCAAAACGTCCTTCGTGCTCGCACTGTACGATGGTCGGCTGGAAGACGGTATCCATTTCAGAGAGAAGCGCCGCATCCAGTCCTTCGACGTCGACGGAGAGGTAGTCGCAATACGCCCCGTAATATTGCTTCAGAAAATCATTGATATGCATATTCTTGCATGTGATCGTGTCGATGATTTTCTCTGTGCCGCCGAACTGTTGAAAGATCGAAATGTGATCTGCCGAGACCGAGGATAATTCACTTTTTTCATGAACGTGAAATTCGATGGTCGGCTCACGGGAAACGGTGACGGCACAATTTGCGATCGTGTCGTTGGGTCTCGCTTTAGCCAATGTTTCAGCGAGCGCCGGAATCGCTTCCACCAAAACACCCGTAGCACCGTAAAGCTTATATAGAAGGTAGGTCGAACTCGTCTGGAAGGGGTGGTTTGCGCCGATCTCAATATATCTTATCGTATCCATAGAGCGGCCAGACCTTCGCATCTGCGCACGAAGGACGGATTCTACAATAATATCTTCGTTACACTGCCCATATGTCTCATAAATATTGGTCGTTATTGGCGCTGGACTGATTGAAAAATTATTACATTCGTTGGCTACGAATGGATTTTGAAACACGTTCCGTGCAGTCTTAAGCATGATTGTCATCCCCAGTAATTCATTAAAACGTCGTTCTATTCGACATTACAATCTCAGTTGATCATCGAATAAAACACGCGTCTTGCCTGAGGCTTGTGAATCAATCCCGTTAGACTTGTGTACGACACTTGATGCTCGGTGCGTTCGGCATCAAAAGCATTTCATGTCGACTATGATGGCATTTGGAATTGCGAAAGTGCGCTTCGCGGGTATCACGATGGCCCCAAAATTCTGTCCATCAGATTTTAGGATTTGTGAAGCAGGATGAGGAGATTATTGCGGAGTGATTTTCGATTCACGCAGCTTGAAGCATTGTATGCTTCGCATGACGTCTCAAATTTTAGGAAAAAAATGGCGCACCCGAAGAGATTCGAACTCCTGACCCCCAGATTCGTAGTCTGGTGCTCTATCCAGCTGAGCTACGGGTGCGTGCCGCAGAAACATGTTCCGTTGGCGTGGCGATCCTCTAAAACGTCCTCGGTTTGAATGCAAGCGATTTTGAAAAGAAATTGTCATTTTGGTGTAATGAAATTTCTAAATATTTGAAAATAAATGATTTTTTGATCGAGGTGATTTCGGCGGCTCCAAACCACGCATCAGCCGTTGCGCAGTCAGCCGCTTTTACGCCGTTGCGCTGGCGCGAAGGTCGGTGGCAGGGCGGTCGGGGATTTCGATGCGGAATTGGGTGCCGTGGTGGGATTTTTCCACGAGCGCGATGGTGCCCTTGTGCGACAGGACCAGTTCACGGGCGATGACGAGGCCAAGGCCGGTGCCCCCGGAGCGGGCGGAGCCGCGGAAGGCGGAGAACAGGTTCTCCCGAGCCTTTTGCGGCATGCCTGGACCATTGTCGTCTATGACGATGCTGACGACATCGGCATTGCGCTGTGCGGCAATTGTCAGCCGCTTGGTGGGGTAGTCGTCGCCGCTGGCCTGTTGCAGCGCCTGCACGGCGTTGCGACAGAGGTTGTAGAGGACGCGGAACAACTGTTCGCTGTCGGCATCGATGCGCAGGTCCGCAGGCACGTTGTCGGCGAACTCGATGCCGCTCGCAGGGTCAATGGCGAGGATGTCCTTGACGTCCTGTACAAGCTCGTCCAGATCGATGAGGCGGCGTTTTGGCGCGCCTTCTGTGGCCTGTCCATAGGCCAGAACTTCGCTGGTATAGCCAACGGCACGGTCGATGGTCCGCAGCAGTTTCGGCGCAAAGCTGCGCACCATGGGGTCTTCGACATCCACGAGCCTGTCCGACATCAGTTGTGCAGATGACAGGATGTTGCGCATGTCGTGGTTGATCTTGGAGACGGCAAGACCGAGATCCGCGAGGTTCTTCTGTTGGCGAAGGGTCTTTTGCAGTTGCGTCTGCATATCGGCCAGATGCCGTCCGGCAACGGCCAGTTCATCGCTGCCATCATCGGGTTTGAACACGCGGGAGGGATCGTCGGGCTGTTCGGAAAAACCCTGCATTCCCAGCGTTAGACGACGGATGGGCCGGATCAGGATGCGGTTGATCGAGACGAAGATCAGGCTGGCGGTGATCAGCGACAGGGCCACCGAGATCATCAAGACATTGCCCGCATAGGCGATCATCGCGGCCCGCAGCTTGTGCTCGCCGATCACGATTTCAATGATCATATTGCTGTCGCCGATGACATCGAAGACGCGGATGACGCGGTTGCCGCCGAACAGCAGCACGGAAAACGCGTCGCGTACCGCCTCCAGTTGGGAGACGTCGGAAAGGTCGTATTGATCATCGACGCTAGGCGGCACCTCGGTCGCGGCCAGCAGCGTGTTGGTGCCATCCTTGCGCAGGGCGATCAGTTTGGCGCCGGTGGCCAGCAGCGTGTCGTTCTGGACGGTTCTGGGCAGTTCCGTCTGCAAGCCATCGATTACGATGCCAGCGGCAGCGGCTGTGTTCAGCCTGTCACGTAGCCATGAAAGGCGCATATTGGCGACAGACGGAACGAAAATCAAGACTTCGGCTATCATGACGAAGATCACCGTCAGCAACAGCAGGCGACCGGACAAGCCTTTCGTCAAAGCAGGAACCTCGCTTTGCGGGTCAGCCTGCTGACGTTCGGTCCGGTTTATGATGGTCGAAAACACCAGGCCTGTTCCTGTTGTTGCGTGCGCCCTTGGTTTCATATCGGCGCAAGGCTTGAATTCCAAGTGATAATAGGGTTTTCCGCACGAATTTCAAACGCATGACGAAGACTGCACGCGCAGCGGCGGGAAAGAAGAAACCCGCCGATGGTGGTATCGGCGGGTTCGATGTGAAATGGCAGTTGTCTGGAAGCCGTCAGGCTTTCGTTGCAAGGGCAGAGAGCGCTTTGACCAGCCCTTGGGTCGAACTGTCGTGGCCGTCGGCGCTTTCCTTGCCTTCCACCACCGGCAGCAGGCCGGTTGCCAGTTCTTTGCCGAGCTCCACACCCCATTGATCGAAGGAATTGATACGGAACAGGACGCCTTCGACGAAGACGCGGTGTTCATAGAGAGCAATCAGGCGACCGAGCGCAAACGGCGTCAGCTTGTCATAGACGAAGGTGATCGACGGGCGGTTGCCGGTGAAGACGCGGTGCGGGGCGATGAAGTCGGCTTTTTTGTCGTCCATGCCTTTGGAGGTCAGCTGCTCCTTGGCCTCGGCCAGTGTGCGGCCCTTCATCAAGGCTTCGGATTGCGCAAGGCAATTGGCAATGAGGAGCTGGTGTTGATGGCGCAGGTCGGGTTCGAAGCCATTGGCGGCAATCATGAATTCGACGGGAATGACGCTCGTGCCCTGATGAATGAGCTGGTAGAAAGCGTGCTGGCCATTGGTGCCGGGTTCACCCCAGACCACAGGGCCGGATTGTCCCTCGACCGGCGTCCCATCGATGGTGACGCCCTTGCCGTTCGATTCCATATCCAGCTGTTGCAGATAGGCAGGGAAACGCGACAGGCGCTGGTCGTAGGGCAGAATGGCGCGGGTCGGGTAATCAAGCACGTTGCGATGATAAAAACCGATAAGGCCGAGCAGCATCGGCAGGTTCTGGCGCACCGGTGCTTCCCGGAAATGCTGGTCCATCGCATGGGCGCCATCCAGGAACTTGCCGAAATTCTCAGGTCCGATGGCAATCATGAGTGGCAGGCCGATGGCCGACCAGATGGAGTAGCGCCCGCCGACCCAGTCCCAGAAACCGAAGATACGGTCGCTTTCGATGCCGAATTTTGCGACCTTATCGAGTGCCGTGGAAACGGCGCAGAAGTGGTGCTTGACCGCGTCTTCGCCCAGCGCATCGGCGATGAACTTGCGGGCGGTGGCCGCATTCGTCATGGTTTCGATGGTGGTGAAGGTCTTCGACGCGACGATGAAGAGGGTCGTCTCCGGGTCGGTCAGCTTCAGCGTATCGGCTATATGGGCGCCATCGATGTTGGAGACGAAATGCGCGCGCGGACCATCATGGAAAGGTGCGAGCGACAACGTTGCCATGACGGGCCCAAGGTCGGAACCGCCAATGCCGATGTTGACGACATCGGTGATTTTTTTGCCCGTCGCACCCTTGAGGGCGCCAGAACGGATGGCATCGGCAAATTTGCCCATGGCGGCGAGAACGCCGTTCACGTCCGGCATCACATCCTTGCCATCCACCATAACAGGTGTGTTGGAACTGTTGCGCAGCGCGGTGTGCAGAACGGCACGTCCCTCGGTGAAGTTGATTTCCGCGCCGGAGAACATCTCGTCGCGCTTCTTCTCGACGCCACCTTCGATGGCAAGCTTTTCGAGAAGCGCCAGCACCTCGTCATTCACAGCGCATTTGGAATAATCCATCAACAGATCGTCGAAACGCACGCTGAACTGCTCGAAACGGTTTGCGTCGGCGGCAAAGGCAGCGCGGAGGTCGGTCGCGGCGGTCTTGGCGGCAGTGGATTTCAGGGTCTCGACGATAGCCTGCATGGAATGCTCCTCATGCTCCGGGGAAGGATGAGGAAACTATTCTTTTTCATCGGGCTAAATCAAGGCGCGTGCGTCCAAAACGGTCAAATTCTGCAAGTGGCACCAATCAGTTAGCCAGCTTCCGAAGTTCACGTCGCAAAATCTTGCCCACATTGGTCTTCGGCAGTTCCTGAATGAACTCCACATGCTTGGGTCGCTTGTAATTCGTCAGGCTTTTCGCGCAGAAGGCTTTCAGGTCTTCCACCGTCAGCGCGGGGTCCTTCCTGACCACGTAGAGCTTCACCGCTTCGCCGGAATGTTCATCCGTCACGCCGACGGCGGCACACTCTTGCACGCCAGGATGGCCAGCAGCCACTTCCTCGATTTCGTTGGGATAAACGTTGAAGCCCGAGACAAGGATCATGTCCTTCTTGCGATCAACGATCTTGGTGTAGCCCGCTTCGTCCATGAAGCCCATGTCGCCGGACCGGAAGAAGCCGTCTGCCGTCATGACCTTGGCGGTCTCATCCGGGCGCTGCCAGTAGCCGGGCATGACCTGCGGGCCACGAATGCAGATTTCACCAACTTCGCCGAGAGGCAGGCTGTTGCCGTCATCGTCGCGAATATCGACCTCGGTGGAGGGTACGGGAAGACCGATGGTGCCGCTGAAATCGGATCGACCAAGCGGGTTGACGGTTGCGACAGGCGAGGTTTCGGAAAGCCCATAGCCTTCGCAGATATGGGTGCCGGTCACCGATGCCCAGCGTTCTGCTACAGGCCGCTGGACGGACATGCCGCCGCCCATGACGAGCACGAGCGAGCTCAGATCCAGCTTGCGGAAGTCCTCGTTGTTCAACAGCGCGTTGAACAGGGTGTTGATGGCAGGAAAGACGTGTGGCGTGTAACCGGACAGTTCCTTTACGAAACCTGGGATATCGCGAGGGTTTGCAATAAGCAGGTTGTGACCGCCGAGCGCAATGCCCATCAGCGAATTCACCGTCAGCGCAAAAATGTGATAGAGCGGCAGCGCGCAGACGAAGTTCATCACCTCGGGCCGCTTTTTGTGCAGGAAGACAGCGTCCATCCACAGCGCGATCTGCGCCTTGTTGGCAAGCAGGTTGGCATGGGTCAGCACCGCACCCTTGGAAATGCCGGTCGTGCCGCCAGTATATTGCAGGAAGGCCACGTCGCTGCGGGCGATATCGACCTTCTTAAGCGTGAGCCCGCGGGATTGTTTCAACACGGCCTTGAAACTGATGGCGTTGGGCAGGTCATAGGCCGGAACCATTTTCTTGACCTTGCGAACCACGAGATTGACGATGTGGCCCTTGAGGCCCAGCAGATCGCCCATGGTGGCAACGACGATATGTTGGAGATCGGTTTTTGGAAGCGCTTGCTGCACGACATGGGCGAAGTTCTCCAGAACGAAAATGACTTTCGCACCGGAGTCCTTGAGTTGATGTTCAAGCTCGCGCGGCGTGTAGAGCGGGTTGACGTTGACCACCGTCAGGCCAGCCCGCAGGATTGCATAGGTCGCGACAGGGTTCTGGAGAATATTGGGCATCATGACCGCAATACGGTCGCCTTTTTGCAGACCTAGCGTTTGTAGCCACGCGCCGATCTGACGGGTCTGCTCTTCCAGTTGACGGTAGCTGAGCGATTTGCCCATGCTGGAAAACGCTTTGCGGTCGGCATAGCGCGCGCAGCTCTTTTCCAGCAGTTCGACAAGGGAGGCATAACCGAGGTCCGGTAGTTCCGCTGGCACACCCTGCGGATAGGATGCAAGCCATGGCCGCTGGATGATCCGGGTTTCCGGGCTGCTCAAAGTGGTGTCGCTCATGTCTAGTCCTCCCCATGCTGGCATTTGCAATCATCTGTGGTGTGCGCTTCTACCCGCCTGCTCCTCAGCCCGACAGATGCACCAGCAATTTTTGCAATCGTAGATGAAGCCTCCAAAACCATCCACTCACATCAGCGTATTTAACTCTAACGTAAACGTCAACCGAGGCCATTCCATATTAGCGGCCACTTTTGGCACGGGCAGATGACAAGTGTTTGGGTTTTGACTTTAATCCTGATTTGCGCGATCAACAAACCAAAGCACCGCACGGAAACCAAGACATGTCAGAGATATCAGCCCTGAAACTTCACGCTGTCGGAAAGCGTTTTGGCGGTCGCGATGTGCTCACAGGCATCGATCTCTCGGTCATGCGGGGTGAAGTCATCTGCCTCGTCGGACGCTCCGGCTGCGGAAAGTCCACCTTGCTGCGCATTATTGCCGGGGTGGAAACGCCGGATGCGGGCTCTGTCACGATGAATGGGCAGGAGATCGCAGGCCCCGCCACCTTCATGGAGCCGGAAAAGCGACGCATCGGTTTCGTCTTTCAGGACTATGCGCTGTTTCCGCATCTCACCGTCGAGCAGAATGTTCTCTTTGGCTTGAAAGGCATGCCAAAAGCGCAGGCGAAAGCGCGGGCGGCAGACATGATCGAGCATGTGCGCCTGGCCGACCTTGCCAAGCGCTATCCACACACGCTTTCGGGTGGCGAACAGCAGCGCGTGGCCTTGGCTCGTGCGCTCGCGCCGAAACCGGAAATCCTCCTGATGGACGAGCCCTTCTCCAATCTGGACCGAGGTCTGCGTGACAGCGTGCGCGAGGAAACGCTGGCGCTTCTGCGGGAGCTGAAAACGACCGCGATCATGGTGACGCATGATCCTGAGGAGGCGCTTTCGGCAGGTGATCGTGTGGTGTTGATGCAGGAGGGCAGGGTCGTCCAGATCGGCACGGGCTATGAGGTGCACGACAACCCCGTTAGCCGTTATGCGGCAGATTTCTTCTGCGCCTTCAACAAGGTCGAGGGCACGGTGCGCAATGGGCATGTGAAAACACCCGTCGGCGATTTTCCACACAATGGTACGTTGGCCGAGGGTAGCCCTGCCTACGCCTATATCCGGCCCAGCGCGATCTCGATTTCGCGCGCAGGCGGCGAGGGCGATGTGGCAGGTCGCATCACCAGCCGCGTCTTCATGGGCGAGATCGAACAGGTGTCGGTCAATGTCGATGGTCTGGCGCAGGACTTGCGGGTTCGCAGCATGCGCAGAAGCCCTGTGGATATGGACACTGTCAGACTTTCCATCGAGAAAGACTCGGTTCTTATGTTTACCGAAAATTGAATTTCGAATTGATAGGCCAAAAATCCCTGCCTTATTCAACTCAAAGTGAACAAAACCTCCTGAAATTCCATAGCGATAACTTGATTTAATTGATCAGGTATGATGCATGCATTCCCGACGTCATTTTTCGAGTCATAGGGGATAGACATGACATCTTTGACCAAGTTCGCGCTGCTTGCCGGTACGGTGGCCTTTTCTGCCGGCACCGCACAGTCCGCAGAACTCAACATCTACACGACACGCGAGCCAGCGCTGATCCAGCCGCTGCTGGAAGCCTTCACCAAGGAAAGCGGCGTCAAGGTCAACACCGTGTTTCTGAAAGACGGTCTCGCCGAGCGCGTGTTGAGCGAAGGCGCCAGCTCGCCCGCCGACGTTTTGATGACGGTGGATGCCGGTAATCTGGTCGATCTGGTCGAAAAGGGCGTGACGCAGCCTGTCGAATCCGAAGTCTTGACCAAGGCCATCCCTGCCGAACTTCGTGATGCCAAGGGCAACTGGTTTGCTTTGTCCATGCGCGCTCGCGTTCTCTACGCCGCCAAGGATGTCGACGTGTCCTCGTTCAATTACGAAGACCTCGCCGATGCCAAGTGGAAGGGCAAGGTTTGCATTCGCTCCGGCCAGCACCCTTACAACACGGCCCTGTTTGCCGATTACATCGCCCATCATGGCGCTGAGGCGACTGAAAAGTGGCTGGCTGGCGTGAAGGACAATCTGGCCCGCAAGGCTGGCGGCGGTGACCGCGATGTTGCCAAGGACATTCTCGGCGGCATTTGCGATATCGGCATCGCCAACTCCTACTATGTCGGCCTGATGCGCTCCGGCAAGGGCGGCGAAGAACAGGTCAAGTGGGGCGAGGCCATCAAGGTCGTTCTGCCAACCTTCAAGGACGGCGGTACGCAGGTCAACGTTTCGGGCGCAGCCGTTGCCAAGAACGCGCCGAACAAGGCAGAGGCCGTGAAGCTTCTGGAATATCTGGCGTCTGACGAAGCCCAGAAGATTTACGCCGAAGCCAACTACGAGTACCCCGTCAACAAGGGCGCTGGCGTCGACAAGATCGTTGCTTCGTTCGGTGAGCTGAAGATCGACAACAAGCCACTGACGGAAATCGTTTCCCACCGCAAGGAAGCCAGCCAGCTGGTGGACAAGGTCGGCTTCGACAACTAAGAGCGAAACGGCATGCGCGCCCGGTATGGGTGCGTTGAGTTCTTGCCTACGCCGACCACACACTCCGTCATCCTCGGGCTTGTCCCGAGGATCTGCAACGGACCGGGTTTGGTGACGTGGGTGAATCCTCGGGACAAGCTCGAGGATGACGGAGCGAGCGATTTATTCTCGACAATCTCAGGCGCCCGCTTCCCGCGGGCGCCTTGCCTGTTTCCAGCAAAGCGATACCCAAGATCAGCATGCGCGCCACCAACTGCACGGCTATCCGTTCCAAACCCAGACTGCGGATCACCTCCGCGTCCTGGTGGCTTGTGGCATCATGCGGCATTGCGGCACTGGCTATGCTGCCGGTTCTGGCGCTGTTATCAGAGGCTATCAAAGGCTCTTCTGGGCTTTGGGAGCACCTGCGCAATACGGTACTGGCAACCGCACTTCCCGAAACACTGATCCTGCTGCTTGGCGTGGGCATTGTTGCCGGGGTTATAGGAACGGCCAGCGCATGGCTCGTCAGCGCCTATGATTTTCGCGGACGAAAGCTGCTGGAATGGGCGCTGCTGCTGCCGCTGGCCATGCCCACCTATATCGTCGCCTACGCCTATCTCGACATTCTGCATCCGCTGGGTCCGGTGCAGGGTGCTGTTCGCTGGCTGCTGGGATATTCCAGCCCACGCGAATTTCGGCTGCCCGATATCCGCTCGATGACGGGCTGCATCATCCTGCTCGGCTTCGTGCTTTACCCTTATGTCTACATTCCTGTCCGGGCGATGTTTCTGACGCAGGCCGGTAATCTGCTGGATGCGGCGCGGATGCTGGGAACCTCGCGGCGCGCCGTGTTTCTCCGCGTCGCCGTCCCGCTCGCGCGCCCAGCCATCGCCGTCGGCATCAGCCTTGCATTGATGGAAGCGCTGAACGACATCGGTGCATCTGAATTTCTCGGCGTGCGAACGCTGACGGTCTCGATCTACACGACATGGGTCACCAAGTCCGATCTGCCGGGCGCATCGCAGATTGCGCTGTGCATGCTGCTGCTGGTCGTCGCGCTGATTGCCGTAGAGCGATGGGCGCGGCGCAGGCAGCGCTATTCGACCTCGGCACAAAAGAGCACGGTGCTCGCTCCTGCCCGTGTTAGCGGGCTTAGCGGCTTGCTGGCGTTTCTGCTTGGCGGATTGCCGATCCTGATCGGTTTCGTCGCCCCGGCCATCTATCTCATGGTCGAGGCGTGGAAGCGCTACCAGTTCAGCGGGCTGTCATCACGCTTTGCTTCGGAGGCCATGAATACTGTCGCTTTCGCTGGAACCGCCACGCTTGTCACCGTGGGTGCCGGGCTGGTCGTTGCCTACGCCATGCGGATCATTCCCGGAAAGGCTTCGCTCTGGTCTTTCCGGTTGGCCACGGTCGGCTATGCGGCACCGGGAACCGTGATCGCCATCGGCGTGCTGATTGCGCTGGGAAGTTTCGACAGGTTTCTGGATCAGACGCTGCAACAATGGTTCGGCGTTTCCAGCGGCCTGCTGTTGATTGGCAGCGGTGCTGCGCTGATCTTTGCCTACGCCGCCCGTTTCCTGACGATAGCAGGCGGCGGGATCGATGCCGGCTTGAGCCGTATTCCGATGTCCTTTGATCACGCCTCGCGCACCCTTGGCCGCACATCCACCGCAACATTCAGCGCCGTTCACCTGCCCTTGTCGAAAGCAGCCATGGCGGCGGCTGCGCTCCTGGTGTTCGTGGACTGCGTCAAGGAACTGCCCGCGACACTTCTCTTGCGCCCGCTCAATTTCGAAACCTTCGCCACCCATCTCTATGGTGAGGCCGCACGTGGCACTTATGAGGAGGCCTCGATTGCCGCCCTCGCCATCGTCGTGATCGGAATTTTGCCCGTTATTCTTCTCGCACGTATCGGCCGCGTCAGGGGCTGATACTGCTCATCCTGCGCTTTGCATTTCGAGCGGAGATCGAGGTGCTGGACTGGCGCCAGCCAACTTTGGGCGGAACGATTTTGCCGCCCTCGGGTTTACAAGCCATAACGAATACAAGCCTAAGGAGGAAACGTTATGGTACATCATGAACCCCGCGCCGGTCAGGACCCCTACGTCAAGGACACGCCGAGCTTCATCGCCAGCGACAAGGTCGAAGGCACCAGCGTTTACGGCGCAGACAGCAAAAAGATCGGCTCTATTCAGCGCATCATCCTCGAAAAGCGCGGTGGCCGCGTCGCCTACGCCGTTCTGAGCTTCGGCGGCTTTCTGGGTATCGGTGACGACTACTATCCGCTGCCATGGGAAAAGCTGCATTACGATGAAGAGCTTGATGGCTACCGCATCGACCTCACCAAGGAGCAGATCGAGAACGGACCACGCTTTGCCAACCGTGATGACGAGAGTTTCCTCGGTCGCGATGACCGGACCGTTTACGACCACTACGGCGTTCCGCCATACTGGATGTAACACCGAAGAAGAGATGGCCCCGGAAGGGGCCATTTTCTTGTTCAACGATATCAGAAATCAAGCTGCGGTTGTAAACGCAAAATCCGATCTCAGTGAGCCCGGTGCAATTTTGCTTCAGACACCGCATCTTCAAAACACCTGCGCGCTTCCTCGGCAGTCTTGCGACCATCGAGTGCAGCACGGCACGCGCTTCTGGCGCGGACGAATGTCAATCCACGCGTATGCGGCCAGTTTTCAGTTAAAAGTGCCAGCGCGTCGAACGGGCCGGCGATTACGTCTTTGTCGGCTTTGTCGAAATTCACTTCGACAGGCTTTGTCCATTTCGTTTGTTGCATCGGACGCCTCCCTAACAGCCCATGTCAACGAGCGATAAGCTGACATGGTTCCCATCGAAGAGAATATTTGCAAAGACGCAGATTTACAACGGTAAAGTTGTGGTCTCAGCGGAAGCCGAAGAAGGACAGAATTGCGAGTACGATGACCACCAGGCCGACGATGTAAATGATCTGATTCATGGATAATCTCCGCTTTGTGAAATCGAACCGAGCGGGCTGACCGCTGCTGCAATGTTCGATGCTGAAACATATAACACTCACCGTAACGTGAGCGCCTGCGTGAGGTTCCATGAATATGAGAAATTCATTGTGCGCGAGCAGATTGCGCTCTCGGCATCGATAGCCCCGAGAGCGCATTTTTTTTGGTTTTAAGACTTTGCCAGTTTGAACTGCACGACGTCTATTCGGTCGGTTCTAAAGCCTGCTGCGCAGTAATGCAGGTAATATTGCCACATGCGGCGGAAGCGCTCATCGAAACCCATGGGTTCAATGCGGTGCCAGTTCGCCAGAAACGCCCGGTCCCACAGCATCAGAGTTCGGTCGTAATCCTTGCCGAACCGCAGCATGTCGGGCACCGCAAAGCCTTTGGCGGCTGCTGCTTTCTGGAACGCGGTGATGGTTGGCAGCATGCCGCCGGGAAAGATGTAGGTCTGGATGAAGTCGGCGTTGCGGCGATATTCATCGAAACGGCTTTCATCGATGGTGATCACCTGCACCATGGCCTCACCCTTGTCGGCCAGAAGGTCGCGCAAGCGTTGGAAATAGGTCGGCCAGTTTTCTTCACCCACCGCTTCGAACATTTCGATGGAGACGATCTTCGAGAATTGGCCCTGGCAATCGCGGTAATCTTCCAGCCGGATATCTGCACGGTGGGCGAGCCCCGCCTTTGCAAGGCGCTTCGTCGCAAAATCGGCCTGTTCGGTCGAAAGCGTGAGGCCGGTCACACGGCATCCCGTCTTGGCGATGGCATATTCGGCAAAGCCACCCCAGCCGCAACCGACTTCCAGCACATGGTCATCGGGTCTGATGTTCAACTGCTCTACGATGCGGTCGTATTTGGCATTCTGCGCATCGGCAAGGCTTTGGCCCGGCTTTTCAAACAGCGCCGATGAGTAGGTCATCGTCTCGTCCAGCCAGGCCGAATAGAACCGGTTGCCGAGATCGTAATGGAAGGCGATGTTGCGGCGGCTGCCGGACTTGGAGTTGCGGCGCAAGCGGTGACGCAGATAGGCGAAGGCGGAGACCAGACGCGCGGGCTCCGACACGGACATCCAGTTCTGCTCATTGGCAATGGCCACTTCCAGAAGCGTTGCGATATCGGGCGTATCCCAGTCGCCATCCATGTAGGACTGCGCAAAACCAAGGCTGCCGCCCATCAACAACCGGCGAACGACGCGACCTTTGTTGAGCGAAACGACACCGTGCGGGCCGGGCTGCTGTCCACTAACGACATATTCATAGCCGCCGGGAAACAGCACGGTCAGGCGTCCATGGGTGATGTTTTTCAGGCGGCGACAAATCATCCGCTGCCAGAGAGGTGCTTGTTCCATGAGAAAGGGGCTGGTCTCCTGTTCAGCGTGGCTCATCTTTCATTCCTCCTGATGGTGCGCCCGCAACAGCGCTCTTTCCCTTGATGGAACTGGCGATGCGGTTGCGTGCAGCCTTGTGTCGATAGATCGGATTGCCTTTTGCCCAAAGCCGCAGCGCTTCCCAGTGGATCGCGCCCATGATCTTCAGGGTCATCAACGGATAGGTTAAAAGTGCGCTCAACAAAGCCCTGTCATCAAGGGTGCGGCGCTTGCCGGAAAAGGAAGCAAACAGCAAATCGCCATCGCGATCCTGCTCGTTGATGGCGACCAGAACCGCCTCATCCGGCGGCTGGATACGGAAATCATAGCTGCATTCCATCGGCACGAAGGGCGAGACATACATTTCCTTGGCGCAGGAATGTCGCACCGTTCCTGGCTGATCGGCATCCGTGGGAATGACATAGGTGTGGCGTTCGTGAAATGTGTTGCGCACTTCGTATAGAATAGCGACCAGCCGCTCATCCTGACGGTCGTAACAGAAATAGACCGTCAGCGGATTGAAGACATATCCGAAAATGCGTGGGTAACACAGCATGTCCACCCGCAATGCCTCAGGCGCAGGTGCGATGTCCGCATCAGCCAGATGCTGCGCGACCCAGTCCTTCAGGCGACCCGTTTCGCCAACGCCGTGGTCTTTGTCGTGGAAGCTGAAGACGGCTCCGCTGTTATAACCGAACAGCCGCAGGCCCTTGTCGAGAATGTTGAGTTCATCGAGGTCCAGCAGCATGGAAAACACGCGGTAGCGCATTTTGTGGGCATGCGGGCGGTGGCGCGCATGCACGACGTGTCCGGCATAAATGGCGGAACGGAAGCTCATTGCGCCAGCACCTTTTCCGGGGTGAGGAAGATGCGGCCCGACTCGTTTTCGACCGTCCAAGGGCGCTTGACGCCACCCAGCGCCTCGGCAACGGCGAGGCCAGATTGCAGCCCGTCCTCGTGGAAACCGCTGCCGAAATGCGCGCCGCAGAACCAGGTGTTGCGACGGCCCTGTAAGCTCCACAGCAGCTTCTGTGCCTCCAGCGCCTTGGTGTCGAACAGCGGATGCGCGTAATCGAATGTGCGGATCAGCTTGGCTGGATCAATCGGACGCGACGGGTTCAGCGTCACGAACAGAGGCGTTGCGTCATTGATATTCTGGAGACGGTTCATCCAGTAGGTCACGCAAAGCTGTTCGGTGCCCAGCGAACCGGGTTGGCTCAGATAATTCCAGCTGGACCAGACATTGCGGCGCTTCGGCATGAGGTTGATGTCGGAATGAAGAGCGGCAGTGTTGCGCGTATACTCAAAGGCACCCAGCACCGCGCGCTCATCGCTATCGGCATCGCCCAGCAGCGCCAGCGCCTGATCGGCATGGGTGGCAATGACGACATCATCGAAGGCGGACATCAGGCCGGAGCGGTCGAGAAGCTTCACGCCATCCCCATCACGCCGCACCGCTGCGATCTGGCTGTTGACGACGACGGTGCCCTTGAACTGCGCCTTGATGCGCGAAACATATTCGCGACTGCCGCCCTTCACCGTGCGCCACTGCGGACGATCTGCCAGTTGCACAAGGCCATGATTGACGAAGAAGCGTATGAAAGCCTGAAGCGGGTAGGCGCGCATATCGGAAGCCGTGGTCGACCAGATGGCCGCGCCCATCGGCAGCAGATGATCGTCTATGAAGCTTTGCGAATAATTGTTCTGGTCGAGATAGTCACCGAGGCTCACGCCTTCCAGCGAGCCATCATGCAGCAGATCGGGCGCTGTCTTATAAAAGCGCATCACATCGCGCACCATCCGCCAGAAACGCGGGCGCAACAGGTTGGACCTCTGCCCGAACAGGCCTGAAATGTTGGACCCGGAATATTCCAGCTTGCCGCCGGAAATCGATGCCGCAAAAGACATGTCGGAGGCGGTGGTTTCCACGCCCAGGTGCTTGAAGAGGGCGACGAGGTTAGGATAATTCCGCTCGTTATAGACGATGAAACCGGTATCGACGGCAATCGTGTCTTTGCCCGGCAGATCGACCGAGACGGTATTGGCGTGGCCACCCAGACGGTTATCCGCCTCGAACAGCGTCACCTCGGCGCTCTGATCCAGCAACCATGCGGCGGAAAGGCCCGAAATGCCCGAACCGATCACGGCAATCCGTTTTCTGTGAGATCGGTTGCTGGTGCCTGTCTGAAAGTCCATGACGTTCGGTTCCGCATTTGTCTTGTCAGCATTTACGAGGCAGGTCGCCGACTGGATTGCTTGCGGCAGAATTTTTATTGTCGGTGATCCGATTTCAGCACCGTGGCGTAATCGGATTCATGACAATAAACGTTTCCATAACGGGCCCTGCGTGCCAGTATATGAGCCGCCCTCGGAACAATCCGATGGTTGGCAAGTCGCATGGAAGCGGAGTGAAGCCGATCCGCATGAGCAATACCGTCAAGGACGACATCGAAAATCAATGTCCGGCGCTGATCAAGGCCGTGGCTGGCGAGCGTAGCGTCGAAGCGTTCGAAGTGCTGTTCCGCTATTACGGACCGCGTGTGCGGATTTATATGTTACGGCAAGTGCGCGATGCACAGGCCGCTGAGGAACTGATGCAGGAAACAATGATGACGGTCTGGAACAAGGCCGCTCTTTTCGATCCGGCCCGGGGCAATGTCTCGGCCTGGATATTCAGAATAGCCCGAAATCTGAGGATCGATGCGCACCGCAAGGACAAGCGCCCCGAGTTCGATATCAACGACCCGGCCTTTGTGAAAGACGATGCGCCCGCAGCTGATACACAGATGGAAGAGGTGCAGGATGCCGAACGTCTGCACCGGGCGCTGGCGCAACTGCCGCAGGAACAGCTCGATCTGTTGAAACGCTCTTTTTTCGATGAGGCCTCCCACAGCACCATCGCACAGCAGCTTGGTCTGCCCATCGGCACGGTCAAGTCTCGCATCCGTCTTGCCTTTGCCAAGCTTCGCACCGCGCTGGAGTCACGCTCATGAGGGTAAATCACAAGGTTAGCGACGAATTGCTGCTGGATTACGCATCGGGAAGTCTCGGCGAAAGTTGGAGCCTTGCGGTATCGACGCATTTGGCCCTATGTCCCGAAAGCCGCCAGCGGCTGGAAGCACTTGAGATGACCGGCGGCGCGCTGCTGAGCGATATCACACCCGTAGATGAAGTGTCTGAAGATCAGTGGCAGAAAATACGCAAGCTCCTGAAGGCGGATGCAACAATTGTGTCGTCCCCGCCCGCAGTCCAGACACATGACGGCGCCGTGCTGCCGGAGCCGCTGCGGTCCTATGCAGGCGGCGATGTGGATGCGCTGAAGTGGAAGCAGCTTGGCCCCGGCGCCTACCATTTCCCCATTCGCACACGCGATGGCGAGGCCAATGTTCGCCTGCTGCGCATCCCGGCGGGAAAGCCTGTGCCGGAACATACCCATGGCGGGCGTGAACTCACGGTCGTGCTCTCCGGTTACTTCAAGGATGGCAACGATGTCTTCCGCCGCGGTGATTTCGAAGAGGCCGACGAGGATCTGACGCACCAGCCGATCGCGGGCGAAGGCGAAGATTGCATCTGTCTTGCCGTCACCGACGCGCCGTTGAAGTTCAAGAGTTGGCTGGTTCGGTTGGTACAGCCGGTTCTGGGAATATAATCAGGAATGGATGCAGGTCGCAGAAGAAGAAATCGCGTGACCCGCAATGCCCTCATTCCCGCGCCCGTCAATCCAGCCAGCCCAAGTCCTTAGGTTGAGGATAGTTTTTTTGCCGTGCAGACGCGTTCTAGCCACAAGCACAGGAATAAGCGCAGTAGCGCTACTCTGGAATTCGCCAGCCCATTAAGGAAACAAAAGCATGCAGCTTCTCGTCGCCTATATCGGCACGGCCATCGTCTTTTTTGGTCTGGATTTCATCTGGTTGTCGAAGGCATCCAGCTTTTACAAGCGTGAGATCGGCCCGCTTCTGCTACCAAAACCCAATTTCGCTGCCGCTGGCATCTTCTACCTCTTTTATATCGCCGGTATCGTCTATTTCGCCGTCGTCCCTGCCTTGAATGGCGGCGGCTGGAGCACGGCGCTCACCTCCGGCGCGATCCTCGGCGGCTTCGCCTATGGCACCTATGATATGACCAATCTTTCTACGTTGAAGGGCTGGTCATGGCGCATCTGTGTGGCTGATATTCTTTGGGGAACCTTCCTGACAGGCCTCGCCGCTGTCGGCGGTTTCTGGCTGGTTCAGGCCGTGGCCTAATCGGTTTCCACGATCTTCCGCCATTTGCTGTAATAATCCGAGACGCCGTGAAGTGCTTCAACGGCGTGATAGGATTGTCGCGGCGCATGCCTGATCGCAAGCAGCGCAGCCCCGAGCGCCGTGCCAGACGGGCTGTTGCTATCGGTCACCAGCACGTCCGATCCGGTTACTGCTGCCAGCGCCTGCGTGTAAACGCCATTGCTCCCGAACGGACCTTCCACGATGGTCGTTGTGGCATTGCCGACTAGTGAGAGACAAGACGCCGTCATCATCGCCGCATAGAGACTTGCCGCAACATGGCGCTCCGCGTCGCCTCGTGGTTCGTTCAGCCAGTGGCCCTTTCGACCGGGATAAGGCCCAGAACCTTCCGCAGCATTTGGCAGATAGAGAATATCATCCGCCAGAACTGTCTCCAGTGCCGCGCCACACTCAGCCTCGCTCGGCAGGGTAAGACCCACCGTCAGCATCTCGAATTCCCGCCCACCCATGAAACGCGCCGAAGGCACCGGCTTGCCGAAAGCATCGACATTGACCAGCGTATCGCGCGCCGAGTCAAGCGTTTCCAATAGCGCGCCGACGCCAAAGCAGATGACCCATGTCCCGGTCGACACGACCGAAAACGGACCTTTGCGCACCATCAGATGCGGCAGCAGCGACGCATTGGAATCGTGAAGGCCGCAATAGACCGGTATCTCGCCATCGATGCCGATCCTCGCCGCGATCTCCGGCACGATGGGCCCGAGCGCATCAAAAGCAGAACGCACCGGCGCGAGCAGATTGGCGATGCCGAGCGTTTCCGGCAGACTCGAAAATGTCGCCGCGCCGGGTTGCCAGAGATCTGTGTGGCAGCCCAGCGATGTGGCCTCATTGGCCTTCACGCCCGTCAGTCGGTAAGCCCAATATTGCGGATAGGTCAGGATGTCGCTGATGTCAGCGAAATCATCCGGAAACGCAGTCTTCTGATAATGCAGCTGCGCCCCGACATTCAGCCCCATCGGCAGAGCAGGCGAGAACGTCTCTCCGAAAGGCGGGCGAAGAGCCGCATAGGTCTTTTGAATGTCTTCGGGATAGCTGTGTTCGTAATCGAGAACCGGCAGGGCCAGATCACCTTGGCTATTCAGTAGCACGGCGCTGGCACCGTGAGTGGTGATGGAAATGGCCTGATACCCTGGCTGCTCGCGAAACGCCGCCAGCCCCTCAATGATGAAACTCCACAGCGTCTCGATATCGTAATGCGGATAAGGCGGTGCGCTCAGCACCCTGTTGGCGATCTTGCGAGACGCAATTTCCTCGCCGCTCTCGCCATCGACCACAATCAGCTTGGCGTGTGTCTTGCCGATATCGATGACGGCGACATTCTTGACGATCATGGCAGATGAAACAGCGTCACGAGGTCGGTCGCAACAGGGGAGTTATCCTGATGGCTCTCCATGATGTCGGCCATATGCGCCCACCAGCGTTTCATCACCGGATGATCGGGCAGGGCGGCCATGCCATGGCTTTTTGGGCGGGTCAAAACGCCGAAGAGAATGTTTGTTTCAGGGTCGAGGTGGATGGAATAATCGCTCACGCCCGCCTCGTGCAGAAGCGTGACCAGTTCCGGCCAGATCTCGTCATGGCGTTTGCGGTACTCGGCTTCCATGCCGGGAAAGAGCTTCATCTTGAAGGCGTGTTTTTCGAGTTCTGACATGGTCTACCTCATGGCGCGCAGGCGGCGCACGACGATGGGAATGGCGATGGTGATGATCAGGAGAAGCCCGACGAAGATGGACATGACGATGCCGGGCACGTTGAGCAGGCCAAGCCCGAAGGTGACGAGGCCCATGACGAAGGCCGCAATCACCACCCCGCCAATGGTGCCGGAGCCGCCCAGAATGGAAACGCCACCCAGCACCACCATCGTCACCACTTCCAGCTCCCAGCCTTGCGCGATGGAGGGACGGGTGGAGCCAAGACGCGAGGTGAGGCAGACGGCAGCGATGCCGCTCATGAGGCCCGTCAGCAGGAACAGGATGAACTTTACCCGTTCCACCGGAATGCCGGAAAAGCGCGCCGCAAACGGGTTGGTGCCGATGACGAAGACCTGACGGCCAAAATTGGTGGCATGCAGCAGAATGGCGAAGATGACAGCCATGACCACGAACAGAATGAATTCGAAGGATATGACCCAGAACACATAGCCCTGTCCGAAATAGGCAAAGCTTTCCGGGTATTTGCCAAAGGCCTGATCGCCCAGAACGAGATAGGATATTCCACGAAACAGGCTCATCGTGCCGATGGTGACGACGATGGAGGGTAGTCGCAAACCCGCCACCAGAAAGCCGTTGAAGGCACCGCAGGCAAGGCCGGTGCCGATGCCGAGTGCCACAAGGCCCGGCGTGCCGACCCCCATCTGTACCGCATAACCCATGACGGTGGAGGCCAGCGCGATGATGGCGGCGACCGAAAGATCGATTTCGCCCGCGATGATCAAAAGCGCCATGGCAAAGGCGATCAGCGCCTTTTCGGTGAAGTTGAAGGTGGCGTCCGAGAGGTTATAGGCATCAAGAAAGTAAGGCGATGCGAAGGAGTTGACGATAAAGATCAAGATCGCCACGCCTAAAAGCAGCACTTCCCAGCTGGCCATGATGCGCTTGAACGGCGTGCCGAGCTTGTCTGGAATGACGCGGGGTGTCGAGGTTTCGGGTGCGGTCATGCTCATGCCGAAGCCTCCTTGGTGATTTCAGTCTTGGCCCTGTCGCGCAGGATGATGCGGCCCTTTTTGGCTTCGGCGCGGGCGTTGAACACCACGGCCAACACGATCACGACGCCCGAGATTGCCATCTGCGCAAAGGGCGAAATGCCGATGACGGGCAGCGCATTCTTGATGACCCCGAGAAACAGAGCCCCCAGCACCGCACCGGCAACCGAGCCGATGCCACCGGCAATCGATATGCCGCCGATGACATTGGCGGCAACGCTGTCCAGCTCAAAGCCGGATGCGATATCGACATAGGCAACCGCATAACGCGACACCCAGAGGTAGCTCGCCAGCCCCGCCAAAACACCGGAAAGCACAAAGGCCAGAAAGCGCGTGCGACCCACATCGATGCCCGCATAGACGGCAGCGCCCGGATTCCCGCCGGAGGCATAGGCCGAGCGTCCGAAGGAAGTGCGGGTCAGGACCAGCCATGCGCCCGCAATAATGAAGACGGCGACCCAGGATAGAACAGGCATTCCAAAAATCGGCGTGCGTGGAATATTCAGGAACGTTGGCGACATTTGATGCGCATTGACCCATGCGCCGCCTGAGAGAACGAAGGCCATGCCGCGATAAATGGTCAGGGTGCCGAGCGTCACGACGATGGAGGGCAGGCCCAGCCACCAGACCAGAATGCCGTTGATCGACCCTAAGAACGCGCCGATCACAACCGCCATGGCAATGAGGAAGGGCAGGGGTATCGAGGGAAAGGCCGCATTGGTCATGGCCACGGCCATGCCGGTAAAGGCAAGGTTGGCGGCAACAGAGAGATCGATGGATTTCGTCAGGATCACCGCCATCTGGCCGAGCGCCAGAATGATGAGGATCGACGTGTCATTGAAGATATTGACGAGATTTCCGGGGCGCTCGAAACCGGGGGAACGCATGGAGAAGCCCGCGATCAAGGCGATGATGATGCCTGCCAGCAGCCATTCTCGATTTTTCAATAGTCTTTTCATGGCGTTGGTCCTCTCACGCGTTTCCTGTGGCAGCGCGCACCAGCTTTTCGGCTGAAAAATCTGTTCGTTCGAACACGCCCGCCATCAGACCTTCGCGCATGACGATGGCGCGGTCCGACATGCCCAGAATTTCCGGCAATTCGGATGAAATCATGATGATCGACAGTCCCTCGGCGGCCAATTCGCTGATAAAGCCGTGGACTGCGGCCTTGGAACCGATATCGATGCCCTTGGTCGGCTCATCCAGAATGATGACCTTGGGCTGGGTGGCGAGCCATTTACCGATGACCACCTTCTGCTGGTTGCCGCCCGAGAGTGTGCCGACCGGAACCGAGAGGGCCGCGGCGCGCAGATCCAGACGCGAGGCATATTTGCGGGCGAGCGCAAATTCGTTGGCCGCGGCCAGAAACCCCTTGCGCGATGTCCGCGCCAGCGATGGCAGCGACATGTTCTGATAGATCGGCAGATCGAGCGCCAGCCCGTGCCGCCCGCGCTCTTCCGGCACATAGACAATGCCAGCGTGAATCGCGTCTTGCGGGCTGCGGATGGAAATCTGCTGACCATCCAGCGTCAAGGTGCCGGATGCGGGGCGGGTGATGCCGAACAGCGACTGGCAAAGCTCCGAACGCCCGGCACCAATCAACCCGTAAAGCCCGAGAATTTCGCCCTTGCGCAGATCGAAGGAAATGTCGCGGAACTCGGTATCGTGGCAGTAGCTTTTGACAGAGAGCGTCGTGGTGCCGATGTTGACGGCCTGCTTGGGAAAGGCATCCTTCACATCGCGTCCCACCATCAGCCGCACGATTTCGTCCTGTGGCGTTGCTTTCAGATCACCCGAACCGACCATCTTGCCATCACGAAAAACCGCGTAGCTTTCGGCGATCTCATAGACCTCATCGAATTTGTGGCTGATGAACAGGATGGCCTTGCCCTGTCGTTTCAGGTTTTCCACGATGCGGAAAAGATCGTCGATTTCCTTGCGCGAAAGGGCGGCTGTCGGCTCGTCCATGATGACGATGCGGGCTTCGACCGACAAGGCACGGGCAATCGCCACCAGATGGCGCTGCGCAATCGAGAGGTCTTTCAGCCGGATGGTCGGATCGATCTTGCTTTCCAGCCGCTCCAGCAAAGCGCGGGATTTGTCGTTGATGGTTTTCCAGTCGATCAGCCCGAAGCGCCCCCTGGGCGCGTGGCCGAGAAAGATGTTTTCACCCACGGAAAGCTCGTCAAACAGCACGGTTTCCTGATGAATGGCAGTCACGCCGGCGTCAATGGCGTCCTGCGCGCTGTGGAATGTGACGGGATGACCATCCAGCAGGATTTCGCCCTCGTTGGGGCGGTAGATGCCGGTGAGGATTTTGACGAGCGTGGATTTGCCAGCACCGTTTTCACCGATGAGGGCTGTGACCTTGCCGGGGTAGAGGCGGATGTTGACGCCATCCAAGGCTTTGACGCCGGGGAATATCTGGCTGATGCCGCGCATTTCGAGAATGGGCGAGGTGGTTGAGGCCTCGGGAGCATCCATGATTTTGGTTTTAGCCTGCATCATCAGTCTTGCCAGTCAGTTATTGGAGTTTGTGGGTGGGGCCACCCCCCTCTGTCCTGCCGGACATCTCCCCCTCAAGGGGGGAGATCGGATTGCGGCAACCTTTCGACCATCTCGATTGTCGAGCTTGAAGTGGCGCGCATGCGTCTTGCCGATCTCCCCCTTGAGGGGGAGATGCCCGGCAGGGCAGAGGGGGGGTAAGCCCCACCCTCAGCTCCATACATCAGAAAATCTTCGAGAACTGGTCGATATTCTTCGCGTCATAAACAAACGGATCGGCCATCGCGGCTTCGCTGTTCTCGCCGACCTTGATCTTGCCCATGCGTCCGGCTGCGATTTCCGAACCCGGCTTGCCGTCTGCTTCGCCCTTGACGAGGCGGTAGGCGATCTGGGTGGCGGAATAGCCAAGGTCGATGGGGTTCCAGATGGCGAATTCCTTTGTCGCGCCGGACTTGATGGCACCCGCCATTTCGGAGGGAAGGCCGAGACCGGTCACGAAGACCTGGCCGATCTTGCCCGCATCCTTCACCGCCTGCGATGCCGCCAGCACGCCGACCGTGGTGGGGGCGACGATGACCTTCACATTGGGCTGCGATGTGAGCAGGCCCTGTGCTTCGCGGTAGCTCTTGTCGGCAAGGTCGTCACCGTAAACGGTGGTCACGAGGTTAAGGCCGGGGAAGTCCTTCAGCTGCTTCTTCATCTCATCGATCCAGATGTTCTGGTTCGTGGATGTCGTGGTGGCAGAGAGGATGGCGAAATCGCCCTTGCCGCCTTCCAGATGCGCGGCAGCCAGCTGCAAGCACATTTTGCCAATCAGCGCGTTGGAAGAAGGGTTGAGCTGGAGAATACGGCCTGCCGGTGCAACACCGCTATCCCATGAGATAACCTTGATGCCACGCTGTGCCGCCTTCTTGAGGGCTGGCACAACCGCGTCCGGATCGTTGGCGGAAATGGCGATGGCATCCACGCCCTGCGCAATCAGCGAATTGATGACCTCGATCTGGCCTTCGGCTGTCGTCGTGGTCGGGCCGGTATAGATGATCTCGACACCGCCCAGTTCCTTTGCGGCTTCCTGCGCGCCCTTGTTGGCAGCTTCAAAGAAGCCGTTGCCAAGCGACTTCACGACCAGCGCGATCTTGATGTCTTTCGCCTGCGCCATGCCGCCAAAACCGGCAACGCCGATGGCGACGCTGAGTGCCAGGGCCTGGCTTAATCTTCTGCGTGACAGTTTCATGTTGGTTCTCCTCCCGATTGAACTTCATTCTCCGCTGCGGTGCTCCTCAAGCAACCGAAGCGGAATCCTCCTCGTCTGGCGGTCGCGTCTGCGCCGCCGCTGCCGGTCCGGCCACGATCAACGTTACGCCCGCTGCCTCCACCATCCGCGCCGCCTCATCTGAAATGCCCTCATCGGTAATGATGGTGGACACGTTTTCCAGCGGGCAGAGAATGAGGCTTGAGCGTTTGCGGAACTTGGACGAGTCGATCATCACGATCAGCTCTTCCGCCTGCCGCATCAGTTTCTGTTCGCTCTGAATGACCAGAGCATCCGATTCCATGATGCCAAGCGCGCCCACGCCCTGCGCGCCGATGAAGATGCGCCGCGCATAAAAATTGCGGATCGCGTCATTTTCGAAGGGCGACAAAATCAGGCTCTGGTCGCGATAGATCGCGCCGCCGGGAACGCTGACATTGCACTTGGAATGCTTGACCAGATGCTCTGCAATCGCAAAGGAATTTGTCATGACCTGCAAACGGCGGGCCGACATGTAATGCACCATCTGGAAAGTGGTGGTGCCACCATTGATGATGATGGCGTCGCCTTCCTCACAGAGATCCACCGCCTTGCGTGCAATTGCGCGTTTCTTGTCGATATTGACCGATTCAGAAACCCGAAATGGCCGTGCGGCCAGATTTCCGAGCTGTGGTGGGTGCACAGCCTCAGCCCCGCCACGCACCCGCCGCAACTTTCCCTGAACATGCAGGGAGGCGATATCGCGCCGGATCGTCGCTTCGGAAGCGTCCGTCAATTCGGCAATATCCTGCACCGTCACCACAGGCTTTTCCTGTATGGCGCTCAAGATGATGCGATGGCGTTCGCTTTCGTGCATGGGGTCCTCCTGATGGTCAGTTATTCGTAAAGTGCTGATGTTGTCAATCAAGTTCGATCAAAATAAACAATTGTGCGATGCAGCATGAAAATTTATGATCGTTTTTGATTGACATTGTCGTTTTGAATGCGCGATACCTGCCTGCATTGGGAGGCGGGCTGGTTTGAAAGTCTGCAGATAAACGACGTGGGAGGATATTGCGATGGGCCAGACGGGTCTTCTCGAAAACCGCTGGGATGATGCCTATGCGGCAACACTCGATGAGCCGGGCAAGCTGCTCTATCGCTCCAACCTGCTGGGTGCAGACAAGCGCATCACCAATTATGGCGGCGGCAATACCTCCGCCAAGGTGCTTGAGAATGACCCGCTGACGGGCGAAAAGGTCCGCGTCATGTGGGTGAAGGGTTCGGGCGGCGATGTCGGCACCATCAAGCTGGATGGCTTTGCCACGCTCTATCTGGACAAGCTGGAAGCCTTGAAAAGCATCTACAAGGGTGTGGAAGACGAAGACCGCATGGTCGGTTTCCTGCCCCATTGCACCTTCAATCTCAACCCGCGCGCCGCCTCCATCGATACGCCGCTGCACGGTTTCGTGCCGTTCGATCACGTCGATCACATGCACCCGGATGCAATCATAGCCATTGCTGCTTCAAAAAATTCGAAAGAGTTGACGCAGCAGATTTTCGGGGCTGATATCGGCTGGCTGCCATGGCGCCGCCCCGGCTTCCAGCTGGGTCTCGACCTCGAAGCCTTCGTCAAGGCAAACCCCGCCGCCAAGGGCGTGGTACTGGAAAGCCATGGCCTGTTTACCTGGGATAATGATGCAAAGGCCTGCTACGAACTGACGCTGGAGATCATCAACAAAGCCATCGAGTGGTTCGCCAAGGAAACCGAGAGCAAGACTATTTTCGGTGGTGCCGTGGCCAAAAGCCTGTCACCAGAACAGCGTCGAGACATCGCAGCCCGCCTGATGCCGGAAATTCGTGGCCGGATCGGTCGTGATGAGCGCAAGCTCGGTCATTTCGACGATCAGGATGCCGTGCTGGAATTCGTCAATTCCAAGGATTTGAAGCCGCTGGGTGCGCTCGGCACATCCTGCCCGGACCATTTCCTGCGCACCAAGATCCGCCCGTTGATCCTCGATCTCGATACGGCAAATCCCGATGTGGATGCGCTGCTTGGCGGTCTTGATCAGGCGCTTGCCGATTACCGCGCCGATTACGTCAGATATTACGAGACGTGCAAGCACGACAATTCGCCTGGGATTCGGGATCCTAACCCGGTGATCTTCCTCATCCCTGGCGTCGGCCTGCTGTCCTTTGCCAAGGATAAGGCAACAGCACGCATTGCCGGTGAGTTTTACGTCAACGCCATCAATGTGATGCGCGGGGCTTCCACGGTTTCGGACTATCAGGGCCTGCCGGAGCAGGAAGCCTTCGATATCGAATATTGGCTGCTGGAAGAGGCGAAGCTTCAGCGTATGCCAAAGCCGAAGAGCTTGGCTGGCCGCGTGGCTTTCATCACCGGCGGTGCCGGTGGCATTGGCCGCGCAACGGCGGAACGTCTTGCAAATGAAGGTGCCTGCGTGGTGCTGGCAGATATTGACGAAGGCGCTTTGGAAGCCACCAAGGGCGATTTCGAAAAGCGGTTCAGTGCGGATGCCGTTCGCACTGTAAAGCTTGACGTGACCAAGGAAGACGCGGTGCTGTCAGCCTTTGTCGAAGCCAGCGTTGAATTCGGTGGCGTTGATATTCTCGTCTCCAATGCCGGCATTGCCTCGTCTGCGCCTGTCGAAGACACCACACTTGCCATGTGGAACAAGAACATCGACATTCTGGCAACCGGCTATTTCCTCGTTTCACGAGAAGCCTTCCGGCTGTTCCGTCGTCAAAAGCTTGGCGGCAATGTCGTCTTCGTGGCATCGAAGAACGGTCTGGCTTCTTCGCCAAACGCTTCCGCCTATTGCACGGCAAAAGCTGCCGAAATCCATCTGGCACGGTGCCTTGCGCTCGAAGGGGCAGATGCGGGTATCCGCGTCAACACCGTCAACCCTGACGCGGTTCTGCGTGGTTCAAAGATCTGGAATGGCGAATGGAGAGAGCAGCGGGCAGCCTCCTCGAAGATCGAAGTCACCGATCTTGAGGAGCATTATCGCAATCGCTCCATGCTGAAGCTGAATGTTTTCCCGGAGGATATTGCGGAAGCGATCTACTTCCTGACATCGGATGCCTCGGCCAAATCGACCGGCAACATCATCAATGTCGATGCAGGCAATGCGCAAAGTTTCACCCGCTAAATGCGGGTGAGATAGGCTTATTTGCGCAGGATAACCCAGATGGCGTGGATGATGCCGGGAATATAACCGCACAGCGTCAGCAGGATGTTGAGCCAGAAGTGCAGGCCAAGGCCAACCTGAAGGAACACGCCGACCGGCGGCAGGAAAATGGCAAGAATAATACGAATTACGTCCACGATTGAATATCCCGTCTGTTTGTTGCTGCCCCCATAACGTGGGAAACGCCGGATTGGTTTCAAATGCGGGGACGCGGACCGGGAGGAACACATGGTTGAACTGAAGATTGCCGCCGATATTGTCGAGCGCGAGAACGAAAAGCGCCAGGCGGCCCACGGATCAGACTACGATGCGCTGGGCGAGCATCTGGCGCGGCGCAATATCGATATTGAAGCTATCACCGAGCAGGTATCGAAATTCTTCGTGGCCGTCCCATCCTGGGGTGTGGGCACCGGCGGCACGCGCTTTGCCCGTTTTCCCGGCAAGGGAGAACCACGCGGCATCTTCGACAAGCTGGATGATTGCGCCGTCATCAACCAGCTGACAGTAGCAACGCCCAACGTCTCGCTTCATATTCCCTGGGACAAACAGGACCCGAAGGCGCTGAAAGCCCATGCCGATGCGCTGGGTCTCGGCTTCGACGCGATGAACTCCAACACGTTTTCGGATGCTCCCGACCAGCCGCATTCCTACAAATACGGCTCGCTGAGCCACGCGGACGCAGCAACGCGCCAACAGGCGGTTGACCACAACATCGAATGTATCGAAATCGGCAACGCCCTTGGCTCCAAGGCACTGACGGTGTGGGTGGGCGATGGCTCCAACTTCCCCGGCCAGAGCAATTTCACCAGAAGCTTCGAGCGGTATCTCTCCGCCATGGGCGATATCTACAAGGCGCTGCCGGATGACTGGCGCATCTTTTCCGAACACAAGATGTATGAGCCCGCTTTCTATTCGACGGTGGTGCAGGATTGGGGAACGAATTACCTCATCGCCAATACGCTGGGCGACAAGGCCTTCTGCCTCGTGGATCTCGGCCACCATGCGCCCAACACCAACATCGAAATGATCGTCGCCCGCCTCATCCAGTTCGGCAAGCTCGGCGGCTTCCATTTCAACGACAGCAAATATGGCGATGACGATCTGGATGCAGGCTCCATCGATCCCTACCGCCTGTTTCTGGTCTTCAACGAGCTTGTCGATGCCGACCATCGTGGCGTCAAGGGCTTCCACCCGGCCCATATGATCGACCAGTCGCACAATGTAACCGACCCCATCGAAAGCCTCATCTCCAGCGCCAACGAAATCCGCCGCGCCTATGCGCAGGCGCTTCTGGTGGACCGTGTGGCACTCGATGGATACCAGCAGGACAATGATGCGCTGATGGCATCCGACACGCTAAAGCGTGCCTACCGCACCGATGTCGAACCCATTCTGGCCGAAGCGCGGAAGAGATCAAGCGGCGCGATCGACCCCATCGCCACCTACCGCGCCAGCGGTTACCGTGCCAAAATCGCTGGCGAACGCCCCGCATCGAAGGGCGGCAGCGGTGGCATCATCTGACGCCAGCTGAATGAGGCGCAAACCTTAACAAACGAAGGCACGCAAAGGCGTGGCTTCACGCATTTGTAACCAAATATGTCCTGCGTTAAAAAATCGTGTTTTCCGCCCCATCATCTTCACATTCACGTCTATGTTAGCGAGGCATGAAGAAGCCAATAGACAGATCAGGCCTGATATTCGTCGCGCTCCTATGCGTGCTCGTGGGCATCGTGCTGAGCATCGCCTTCCTTAACGGCGACAGACAGCTTTCACCGCAGAGCCAGGACGGGACGTTGATCCCGAGAACGACGGTTCAGCCGCAGCAGTGATGCTTGCGGCTTTCGTCATGCGTATTTTCGTTCGCAAAGATGATACGGCTCCACTAGACATTCCGCGGGGATCCCCCACTCCTTATGCAGCCTATGGATCATATCCACAGTAAGAGCGCGTTTCCTGTTCAGGACTTCTGAGGCGCGCGAGCGTGAACCGAAAAGCGCAGCAAGATCACCTTGAGTCCGACCTGTCATCTCCATATGCGTTTTGATCAATTCCACCGGTTCAGGCGCGTCGATGTGATAATGCTTGTTCTCAAAAGCTTCGATGAGCGTAGCAAGCACATCGAACCTGTCGGCATCAGGCGTTCCAAGATCAGGCGGATTGTCAAAATAAGGGCTGATCTCCGCAATGGCCCAAGCAAGATCAGCATCGGTTTTGATGGCGCGAATATTGTCCATTACACTGTCTCCGGGTCGATCTGGTCGTAGTCTTTATGAGTGCCGACAAACTTGATCAAAACGCGTTTGTAGGCATATGCGACATGGACAATCAGGCGATATTTGTTGCCTGAAATGTCGAAAATCACGCGGTTATCCGAAACGAAATCCACTGTTGAACCAAACGCTGTCTTCACGTCTGAAGGTCCGCTCCACTCTGCCTTGCTGACAATCGCATACCACGTCTTCAATGGTGTTTCGGCCTGAGCATGGCGCTCCCAAAACAGCTTCAATGTAGACTTTGCGATGATCTGCATGATGCAAGATTATAATTCATTCCCAATTTGGGAACAATAGCAAGTTGCTGATTTCGGGAATTAAATAAACGACGCATAATGTTCTGCGTTCTGGGCGAGTATTTCAACGAGAAGAGGGTTAGGTAAAATTGACCGCCGTTGAAAAGGCTGGTGCCGCTTGCAGGACTCGAACCTGCGACCCCATCATTACGAATGATGTGCTCTACCACCTGAGCTAAAGCGGCTTGCCAAGCGCCGAATATGTCTCGGCGCGGCGTATGGCGGGCTGATACAGGCATTGGGGATGGATTTCAAGCCTTGAATACGGGTTCGACTAAAAATCCCGTATCGCCAACTCGCGCCAGCTCCTTCATGCCAGAATGCGGGCCTTGGCGGCGTCGTATTCCCGGGCGAGCCGTTCGACCACGGTAGCAACGGGTTCCACGGCTTTCACCGCGCCCACGCCTTGGCCCGCGCCCCAGATGTCTTTCCAAGCTTTCGCGCCGCTGGTGGCTGCTCCAAAATCCATTTTGGACGGGTCTGCTTCCGGCAGGTTGTCGGGGTCCAGACCGGCTGTGATGATCGAGGCTTTCATGTAGTTGCCGTGAATGCCGGTGAAGTAATTGGAGTAGACGATGTCGTTGGCTTGGGCGTCCACGATGGCTTGCTTGTAGGCATCGGTCGCGCGCGCTTCCGTCGTTGCGATAAAGGGGGAGCCGATATAAGCCATGTCGGCGCCCATGGCTTGGGCTGCGAGAATAGCGCCGCCATTGGCGATGGCGCCGGCCAGAAGCAGCGGCCCGTCGAACCATTCACGGATTTCCTGCACCAGCGCGAAGGGGGAAAGCGTGCCCGCATGGCCGCCCGCGCCTGTCGCCACCGCAATCAGCCCGTCGGCACCCTTACGGATGGCGGAATTGGCGTGGCGGTTGTTGATGACGTCATGCAGCACGATGCCGCCATAGGAATGGATGGCAGCATTCACCTCCGGCACAGCCCCCAGCGAGGAGATGACGATCGGCACCTTGTATTTCACGCAAAGACCCAGATCATGCTCCAGCCGCTTGTTGGAGGTGTGAACGATCTGGTTGACCGCGAAAGGGGCGGCGGGACGGTCGGGATTTGCGGCGTTGTGGGCGGCAAGGTCCTCCGTCAGCATGGCAAGCCACTCGTCCAGCTGGCTTTCCGGGCGGGCGTTGAGCGCTGGAAAAGCACCGACGATGCCAGCCTTGCATTGCGCGAGCGTCAGCTCCGGGTGGGAAATGATGAACAGCGGAGAGGCGACCACCGGCAGTCTCAGATTGTCTTTCAATACGGATGGCAGCATGGTTCCTCCCACAGGCTTACGTTTACGCGCACGTAAGATGTAGCGAAGGCTATCCGATATGAAAAGCAGAAAATTGCGTGCTGGTTTCGGTTGCAACCTTTGAAGAAGCGCAGGCCAAGCGATAGTGCTCATAGCCTTAACTTGAACGTCTAGACGTTGCGTGAGGCGTGTTTTCCCCAAGCCATTCCGATAATTGCGAAACTCGTCCCTTGCGGTTGGGCAAACGAGAGGTTACCGAATCGTAAACGAAGGCGGCGCGCCTTGTTGCTTGAGTGACAGCGTGGATAATGCAGCGCCTCTTCGACGAAAAGCAAAGGACCGACAGTGAGCGGACTGGAAACGGCAATCAGAAATGCCCTGGAAAAATCGGACAGATCGAGTGCCGAGGTGCGGGCGCGTATTTACCAGTCTTCGCGTCAGGCGCTGGAAGCGGGCTTGCGCAAGCAGGGCATAGACGATCCCGAAACCGTGGCGCAGCAGCGTCAGCGGCTGGAGGCGCTGATTCACGCCATTGAAAGCGAAGAGCGCAATCGTCTTTTAAGCGTCGTCGAAGATCATGTTCGCCGGGAAGCAGCGCGGGCACCAACTCCCCCGCCGCCCATACGACCCGTCACGCCGACTGTCTCTGCACAGGACCAAGAAGGCTACGACCAGGACGACGTGCTGCCGGTGGACGCCGAAATCCGCAGTGAACGCGACGATAGCGAGCCCGCCGCCCACGATATTGGCGAAATCAGAGCAGAGCGCGGCGTAGTCGCACCCGATGCGCGGTCAAACGCGCGCACAGATGCGGCATCATCGCTTGCCTTTACCCCGGAACGTGCTGCCAAGGCGCGCCGCAAGAAGGGGCTGGTCGCACGTCTCTTCATCTATTTCACCTTGCTCGCCTTCATCGGCTTGGGCGCTTGGTGGGTCTATAGTTCCGGCCTGCTTTTGTCGCCGAGCGAACGCGACACCGGCGTGCCGAACCCGCCTCCTGAGGTGCAGTCGGAAGATTTCAATGGCGCAGAAGCAACGCCGCAGCCAAGCGTCGAAGCCGGTCGCGGCTTTTCCGATGCCTGGGAAGATGTCTTCAATGCCGAGCGCGGCACGAACGGCATCCAGACGGCGTCGCTCTCGGTGGTGGAGCCCATCACCACGCCAGCCGGAAAGGCCGTGCGCCTGACATCGCGGGTCGGCGAAGCGGACGGCAATGTCAGCATCACTGTGCCGGCAGACGTGCTGAAGGAAATGGCGGGTAAGTCCTCCACCATTTCGATTACGCTGCAATCCTCCAGTGATCGGCAGACGCAGCTTTCCGTCAGTTGTGATTTCGGCAGCCTCGGCGATTGCTCCCGCCACCGTTTCACAGCAACGCCGGAGCGGGCGGATATGCTGATTAACGTCGCATTCGACCGCACGCTCGCGCCCAACAGCCCGGGCCGCATCATCATCAACAGTGATATCGATGGCAATGGACTGCCGGTCAATCTCTACTCGGTCCGTATTCTGCCAGGCGAGTGAATGCTTCACTCCCCGCATCGACAGGGAGTGAGGGCTTGAGATCATGATTTCAGAAAGTCAGGGCCAAATCCGAGAATCTTCTCGTCGATATCGCCGATGACACTCTTGTCTTTACCCTCGTAATCCAGCGTTTTCAGAATGTGCCGGATGAGGTTGATGCGGGCGCGTCGCTTGTCGTTGGCACGGATTACGGTCCACGGCGCGTCGTCGATGTGGGTCTTTTCCAGCATCAAATCCCGCATGGCGGTGTAATCGTCCCACTTGGTCAGCGCTGCGATGTCCATGTCGGACAGTTTCCACGCTTTCAACGGGCTGTGCCGCCGATCGTGAAAACGCGCGATCTGGGTTTCGCGACCGATATCCAGCCAGAACTTGAACAGATAGGTGCCCTCGTGCTCCACCATCTTTTCCAGACGTGGCGTTTCCTTGAGGAAGCGCTTGTGTTCGTCAGGGGTGCAGAAGCCCATGACGGGTTCGACGCCTGCGCGGTTGTACCAGGAGCGGTCGAACATGACGATTTCGCCAGCCGTTGGAAAATGCGAAATGTAGCGCTGGAAATACCATTGCCCACGCTCCGTCTCGGTTGGTTTGGACAGAGCAACCACGCGCGCGGCGCGGGGATTGAGGTATTCCTTGACGACCGAGATCGCGCCGCCTTTGCCCGCCGCATCACGGCCTTCGAAGACGGAAAGCACGCGACTGCCGGTGGCTTGCAGCCAGTATTGCACCTTCACCAGCTCGATCTGCAAAGCTTCCAGCGTCTTGTCATAGTCGTCTCGGTTCATCTTCTTGTCATAGGGAAAACCGCCCGCAGACAGCTTGTTGTCTTCCACCCAGTCCGGCAGAACCGGGTCGTCTATGTTGAAGATGCGGGTTTTCCCACCGATTTGAAGTTCGACCGAACGGTCCTTGGCGTTTTCGCTCATCATCGCTCCCTGTGTGGCGGGTTCATCGTGCGGTTCGCCTGCATCAACTCACAGTCCGTGCCGAAGTTCAATATAGTGCGTTTCGCGGCGCGTGCCGGAAGATCAAGCTGTGGGAAAAGACACAGTGATGAATCTCTGTCATGAAAGAGCGATAAAAGGGTCGATACGCTGATTTCGGCGGCAGAGGAAAGCAGATGGCAATGGCGGTGATGGAAAGCGGCAGCACGCTGGCAAGATATTGGCATGGACTTCGCCGCAGCTGGCTGCCCATTTCCGTCGTCACCCTTCTGGCGCTCGTTACGCTGTCGGAACTGCGCACGCCCTATGTGCCGCTGGTGCTGTGGGTCGGCGCGGTGCTGGCCATTCTTGCAGTCAACTCCGGCAAGGTCGCCAAGGTCACGAAACGCGCGGCAGAGACGGTGGTCGACGAGGAGCAGGCGGTCAGCGAAAGCCTGATTGCCGGGGTGCGCTCCGGGCTGGCGGTTCTCGACACGCCCGTCTTCATTTTGGATCGAAACGCCAGCGTCCTCTTTGAAAACAGCGCCGCAGACCGGGCTTTCGGCACGCTTCCGGTCGGCTCGCATATATCGGGGCGCTTGCGGTCTCCGGGCCTGCTGGATGTGATCAGGGAAACCATCGCAACCGGCCAGCCTAATCAGGTTGAGCATTCCGAACGGCTTCCGTCGGAGCGGGTCTTCATCGTCCGCATCGCGCCTGCCGCGACCCAGGAGCAGGCTGGCGCACCACTCTATATTCTCTCCTTCCGCGATGTTTCGGAACTGCGTCGGATCGATCGCATGCGCAGCGATTTCGTGGCGAATGCGAGCCATGAGCTGCGCACGCCGCTGGCATCCTTGCGCGGCTTTATCGAAACCATGCAGGGCCCGGCCCGTGACGATCCCAAGGCGCGGGAACGGTTTTTAGGCATCATGCTGGATCAGGCCACCCGCATGAGCCGCCTCGTGGACGATCTGATGTCCCTGTCGCGGCTGGAATTGCGCGCCAATATCGCCCCGGATCAACGCGTGGATCTCGTGCCGCTTCTCGGCCACGTCAGGGACTCCCTGCTGCCGCTGGCCGAAGATCTTGAGATCGGCATCAATCTGCACATCCCCGAGGGCAAGGTGGAGGTGACGGGTGACCGGGACGAACTGGTGCAGGTGTTCCAGAACCTTGTGGAGAATGCCTGCAAATATGGTCAGGACGGCAAGGTGGTGGATGTGTTCTTGCGCGCCGACGCCGGGAAGCCGGTCGAAGTCAGCGTCGTGGACAAGGGGCCGGGCATTCCGGCAGAGCATGTGCCGCGTCTAACGGAGCGGTTTTACCGGGTCAGCGTGGCAGACAGCCGCTCCAAAAAAGGCACCGGTTTGGGCCTTGCCATCGTCAAACACATCCTCACCAGACACCGGGCTCGCCTCATCATTCGCTCGGAACTGGAGGTCGGCACGGACTTCACCGTGAGATTTTGACACATAATGCTTTTCTCATGCATTGCGGATAAAAATAGATATTGAAAATCAGATACTTGACCTGTCACAAATCTTTCACCCAAATGACATAAAAGGGTGTGGCAAGACTGGTTAAGAAGAGGCCGCCGGGGCAGCCCAGATTGGGCAAGAGGGTAAAGTTACTGCCGGCAGCGTCTATAAAAGCCCAATGCGGGCCCCATACGGGAGAGTTACATGAATATCGTAAAATTGTCCGCCGCCGCCTTGGTGGCCTCCGTTGCCTTTGCGGGTGCCGCATCTGCTCGTGACCAGATCCAGGTTGCCGGCTCGTCCACGGTTCTGCCTTACGCAAAGATCGTTGCTGAAACTTTTGCTGAAACTTTCCCTGACTTTAAGGCTCCAGTCGTTGAGTCCGGCGGCACAGGCGGCGGCTTGAAGGCATTCTGCTCCGGCGTTGGTGAAGGCACCATCGACGTTGCGAACGCCTCGCGCCCAATCAAGGCCGACGAACTTGCAGCCTGTAAGGCAGCTGGCGTGACCGACGTTCAGGAAGTCAAGATCGGTTACGACGGCATCGTCTTCGCCATGGACAAGTCCAACAAGGACGTGAAGCTCGAGCCAAAGGACCTCTACCTCGGTCTCGCTGCTGAAGTCGTCAAGGACGGCAAGCTGGTTGCCAACCCTTACAAGAAGTGGTCCGAAATCAACAAGGAACTGCCTGACGTTGCGATCGCTGCCTACATCCCTGGCTCCAAGCACGGCACACGCGAAGTCTTCGAAGAGAAGATCATGGCTGACGGCTGCAAGGAAGCTGGCGCAACCGACGCGATCAAGGGTCTCGTTGCCGACGCCAAGCAGGCTGCTGCAAAGTGCGTTGCTGTTCGTAAAGACGGCGCCGCTGTCGATATCGACGGCGACTACACAGAGACGCTCGCTCGCATCGACGCCAACAAGACCGGTCTCGGCGTATTCGGCCTCGCATTCTACGAGAACAACAAGGACAAGCTGAAGGTTGCAACCGTCAGCGGCGTTGTTCCAACGACTGAATCCGTTGCAAGCGGCAAGTACCCTGTGTCTCGCCCGCTGTTCTTCTACGTCAAGAAGGCACATGTCGGCGTTATTCCTGGTCTGAAGGAATATGTCGAGTTCTTCACCTCCGACGAGATGATCGGCCCTGACTCTCCACTGTCCAACTACGGTCTGGTTGCTGCTCCAGAAGCCGAGCGCAAGGAAATCCGCGCTCAGTTCGAAGCTGGCAAGATCATGTAACAGGTCTGGAAGGCGCGGCGACATCGTCGCGCCTTCCATCCATCTATCTGTTGGCAAGGCGCTGTGTGGGTTGACAGTTCCTATTTATCGCATGATCAAGCGGCCGATACATATGATGTATCAACCCGGAATGCCTGAGCCACAATAGGGAAGACGGCACTGTCGCAAAACCATCGAGCTAAAGAGGTTCGATGCGGTTTTTCGATGATCCGATGTGCAAGTAACAAAGCTGCCTGATACCGCATCCCTTTCTGGTGCGCCGAGGAAAGTCTCATGAACACATCCATTCTTTTGCTGATATTGGCGCTGATCGGCATAGCCAGCTATTTGCTGGGTTCACGCCGCGCTGTCGCCCTGGCGGGCGGTCGTCCGTCCTCCATGCATTCCCGTGCCGGTTATCATGGCTCCTATGTTCTCATATGGGCCGTTCTGCCTGCCGCATTCATTTTAGCACTTTGGCTCATCATCAGCCCCATGATCGTCACTGCGGCTGTCCGTGGCGAGTTTCCCGAAGACATCAAGGCGCGGTCCGAGGCGCAGCAGAGCCTCAGCTACGGCATGGTCGGTTCCATCGCGCGCGGCCTTCAACGGCTGACGGCAGACGAAACGGCTCAGGCCAAGGCCGATCCGGCCAAATTGCGTCCGCTGCTCGGCTCCAAGGGTGTCGCCATTGCCGGCGATCCAGAAGCCTACATGGTCGAAGCGGCTGAAACGCTCAACACCATGACGACGGCGAGCCGCCTTGGCATGGTCATCATCGTATTGGGCACGGCCTTCGCTGGCGCATTTTACGCCATGCGTGGCATCGCACCCCGGTTCCGGGCCCGCAACAATGTCGAGAAGGTCATTCTCGCAGCCCTGCTGCTGGCCTCGTCCATCGCCATCCTCACTACCATCGGCATCGTATTGTCGATGCTGACGGAAGCCATCCAGTTCTTCAACATGGTCCCGGCTCAGGAGTTCTTCTTCGGAACGGTCTGGGACCCGCGGTTCGCCGCAGCGGGCTCGACGGACAGCGCCGGTCAGTTCGGTCTCATTCCACTTCTGGCGGGCACGCTTTACATCGGCTTCGTCGCTATGCTGGTTGCCGTTCCCGTCGGTCTGTTCTCGGCCATCTACATGGCGGAATATGCCAGCCCTCGCTTCCGATCCGTCGCAAAGCCGCTGCTGGAAGTTCTGGCCGGTATCCCCACCATCGTCTACGGCTTCTTCGCGCTGACGACGGTCGGTCCGTTCCTGCGGGACATCTCCTCGCAGATCAATGGCCTGACGACCGGCGATTACACCAACTTCATTCAGGCGCAGAGTGTCATCACCGCCGGTTTCGTCATGGGTATCATGCTGATCCCTTACGTCTCGTCGCTGTCGGATGACATCATCACAGCCGTTCCTCGCACGCTGCGCGACGGTTCGCTGGGTCTGGGTGCAACGCGCTCCGAGACGGTCAAAAAGGTCATCCTGCCTGCCGCTCTTCCGGGCATCGTCGGCGCCATTTTGATGACCGCCTCGCGCGCCATCGGTGAAACGATGATCGTGGTTCTGGCCGCCGGTGTTGCCGCACGCCTCCAGATCGATCCGTTCGAGCCGATGACGACGGTCACCGTTAAGATCGTCAGCCAGTTGACGGGCGACCTTGAGTTCACGTCGCCGCAGACGCTGGTTGCCTTTGCGCTTGGCATCACCCTGTTTGCCATCACGCTTTGCCTCAATATCTACGCGCTCTATATCGTGCGCAAATACCGGGAGCAGTACGAATGACCGAGGTCGTTACTCCGGGCGTCATCGCCCCCGCCGCAACGAAGAAGGTCCGTCGCGATATCGGCATCAAGCGCCGTTACGCCTCAGAGCGCCGCTTTCGAACCTATGGTCTGGCGGCTATCTCCTTCGGCCTGCTGTTTCTGTTCCTGCTTCTCTGGTCCGTCGTCGGCAAAGGCTACACGGCGTTCCAGCAGACCATGATCACCGTTCCGGTCGAGTTCTCGCAGCAGATCATCGATCCCGACAATGTCCGTGCCCAGAACCCCGGCAAGCTGATGACCGCGAACTATCCCGTGGTTGCCCGCAATGCGGTGGCAAAGGCAGTCGGCGTGTCCTTGGATGATCGTGATGCCCTGAAGGCCGTGAATGCGATGATCTCCGACAGCATCCGAGGACAGCTTCGCGATCTGGTGGTGGCCGATCCTAGCGTCATCGGCACCACGCGCACCGTTGCCCTTCTGGCATCCGGTGATCTCGACAGCGTGGTCAAAGGTCAGGTCGATGTTTCCGTCAACGAACAGAACCGTCGCATCTCCGACCAGCAGCTCGGCTGGGTCAAGCAACTGACCGATGCGGGCCAACTGGCCAAGGAGTTCAACACCGGCATCTTCTTCAACGGCGCATCCAGCCGTCCAGAGGCCGCAGGTGTCGGCGTGGCGCTGATCGGCTCCTTCTATATGATGCTGATCGTTCTGGTGCTGTCACTGCCCATCGGTGTTGCCGCTTCCATCTATCTGGAAGAATTCGCACCGAAGAACCGCCTGACGGACCTGATCGAGGTCAACATCAACAACCTCGCAGCCGTTCCGTCGATCGTCTACGGTCTGCTCGGCCTGTCGGTCTTCATCAACTTCATGGGCTTCCCGCGCTCGGCCTCGCTGGTCGGTGGTCTGGTGCTGACGCTGATGACGTTGCCGACCATCATCATCGCCACGCGTGCGGCGCTGAAGGCTGTGCCGCCATCCATCCGTGCTGCGGCCCTTGGGCTTGGCGCATCGAAAATGCAGACGATTTTCCACCACGTGCTGCCACTGGCCATGCCGGGAATTCTCACTGGCACCATCATCGGCCTGGCGCATGCCCTGGGCGAAACCGCACCTCTGCTGCTCATCGGCATGGTCGCCTTCGTCGCGAATTACCCGACAACGCCGATGGACCCGTCCACGGCCCTGCCGGTACAGATCTATATGTGGGCGAACGAAGCAGAACGCGCCTTTGTCGAGAGAACATCAGGCGCTATCATCATCCTGCTCATGTTCCTCGTCGTCATGAATGTTGGAGCAATCCTGTTGCGCCGCCGCTTCGAGCGTCGCTGGTAAGCATTTCCTGAAAAACCGGTCTCCGGTTTTTCCTCTGGACGTGCGATGTAACGGAAACCGGGAGCTTGAGGCTATGAATATGTTGTCGGAAGCAGCAGTTGAAAAGGCGCTGGACAAGAAAATGAATGAAGTATCATACAAGATGATCGGCAAGGACGTTTCGGTCTATTACAGCGAGAAGCGTGCCCTCTATGATGTGAACCTCAATGTTCGCGAAAACACCGTGACGGCGCTCATCGGCCCGTCCGGCTGTGGCAAATCGACATTCCTGCGCACACTGAACCGCATGAATGACACGATCGATGGCTGCCGCGTTGCGGGCAAGATCACGCTCGACGAAGAAGACATCTACGATCAGACTATCGACGTGGTGGAACTGCGTGCCCGTGTCGGCATGGTGTTCCAGAAGCCCAACCCGTTCCCGAAGACGATCTACGAAAACATCGCCTACGGCCCGCGCATCCATGGTCTTGCCCGCAACAAGGCGGATATGGATCAGATCGTCGAGTCCAGTCTTCAGAAAGCCGGTCTGTGGAACGAAGCCAAGGATCGTCTGCACGAATCGGGCACCGGCCTGTCCGGCGGTCAGCAGCAGCGTCTGTGCATCGCCCGCGCCATCGCCGTTTCGCCCGAAGTCATCCTCATGGACGAACCCTGCTCGGCGCTGGACCCGATCGCAACTGCTAAGGTCGAGGAGCTGATCCACGAACTGCGCGCCAATTACACCATCGTCATCGTAACCCACTCCATGCAGCAGGCTGCCCGTGTTTCGCAGCGCACGGCCATGTTCCATCTGGGTCACCTGGTGGAAGAGAACGATACGGACAAGATGTTCACCAACCCGGATGACCAGCGCACGCAGGACTACATCATGGGTCGCTTCGGCTGATTGGCCGCAGGTTTAATCATTCGCGCCAGACGCTGGAGCCCTGCCGGGCTTGCGGAAAAGCGCATCGAAACTGGAGAGTTCGAACATGCCGACACACTCACATATCATGTCCGCCTACGATGAAGAGCTGAAGTTCCTGACCCGCCGTATCGCCGAAATGGGCGGTCTGGCAGAGCAGATGTGTGCCGATGCGGTGCGCGCGCTGGTCAACTCCGATGCGGCTCTGGCCCAGAAGGTCATTTCTGACGATACGATCCTCGATCACGCCGAGCGCGAAATCGGCGACAAGGCCATCGTCACCATCGCCAAGCGTCAGCCAATGGCGGCGGACCTTCGCGAAATCATCGGTTCGCTGCGCATCGCAGCCGATCTGGAGCGCGTGGGCGATCTGGGCAAGAACACCGCCAAGCGTGTCATCGCGGTTGCCGGTACGGGCGTTCCGCGCAAGCTGGCCCGCGGTCTGGAGCATCTGTCCGAACTGGCTCTGGTGCAGTTGAAGGAAGTGCTGGATGTCTATTCCACACGCTCGGCGGAAAAGGCGCAGGCCATCCGTGAGCGTGACGAGGAAATCGACGCCATGTACACGTCGCTGTTCCGCGAGCTTCTGACCTACATGATGGAAGATCCGCGCAACATCACGACCTGCACGCATCTTCTGTTCTGCGCAAAGAACATAGAGCGCGTGGGTGACCACGCCACCAATATCGCCGAGACCATCTATTATATGGCAACCGGCAGCCAGCCGGAAGGCGAGCGTCCCAAGGACGACAGTTCCAACACGCTCGGTGCGATCACCGAGTAAGCCTCGTCGCATCGGCCCGATCCGTTCGGTCGGGCTGGATGCGTAAAACCCACATGCCAATGCGTCCTTGCGGGCGCATGGCGTTCTCCCAAGATGGGCGGAGTCCTGAGCTATGGTGCCGAAAATCGCAGTTGTCGAAGACGAGGAAGCCCTCAGCGTTCTTCTTCGATACAATCTGGAATCCGAAGGTTATGACGTGGACACCATTCCACGCGGCGACGAGGCGGAAATCCGTCTGCAGGAGCGGACCCCGGATCTTCTGATCCTCGACTGGATGCTCCCTGGCGTTTCCGGCATCGAGCTGTGCCGCCGTCTGCGTATGCGCCCGGAAACGGAGCGACTGCCGATCATCATGCTGACGGCGCGTGGCGAAGAGAGCGAGCGCGTACGCGGCTTGGCAACCGGCGCCGACGATTACGTAGTCAAGCCGTTCTCGACACCGGAACTGATGGCACGAGTCAAGGCCATGTTGCGCCGCGCCCGCCCGGAAGTTCTGTCATCGCTGTTGAAATGCGGCGATATCGAGCTGGACCGCGAAACCCATCGCGTCCATCGCAAGACGCGCGAAGTGCGTCTGGGGCCGACCGAATTCCGCCTGCTGGAGTTCCTAATGGTATCGCCGGGTCGAGTCTTCTCGCGCTCACAGCTTCTCGACGGTGTCTGGGGCCACGATATCTACGTGGATGAACGCACCGTGGACGTCCACGTAGGCCGTCTGCGCAAGGCGCTCAACTTCTCCAACATGCAGGATGTTATCCGCACCGTGCGCGGCGCGGGCTACTCCATGGAAGCTTGAGAGCTTCAACACGCTCTGCGATGACGCCAATTGAGGGGTCATCAGCTGCGCCGAAACGGACGGCGTTCTCTATTAAATTGCAGAAAGCCAGGCCAATCGGAAGTCCGATGCATATCCTCGGCCATATATTTTCTCCCTCTTCGACCACCCCGATTGACAGTTTTGCGCGTTGATTATCCGCTACGGGCGAGACGAGGGAGGCTTGGTATTTGTTCAGCGAAATCAATTATATCGGAGATATTGATCGCCGATTTGAATGAACAGTGAATAGGGTTCCAAGTCGAATTTCAAATGACTGTCGCTGACGCCAAGAACAGGAATTTTAAAAATTAAGTTTGACTAGCTTCTCATAAACCTCTATCAATACGTCATCGATCTTTTGCTTGCTGAGCTTTGGTTACCGCGCGATTAGCACCGCGCTTTGAACTAACACTTCCTTTCAAAAAAATCGCTATATTCGCACACAGGGCACCTGTCCTGTGATCTGTAACTTATGCTTTGAAAGGGTTCATTATGACCACAGGCACAGTAAAATGGTTTAACTCCACCAAGGGCTTCGGCTTCATTCAGCCAGACAACGGCGGCGCTGATGCATTCGTGCACATCTCTGCTGTAGAGCGTGCAGGCATGCGCGAAATTGTAGAAGGCCAGAAGCTGAGCTACGATCTTGAGCGGGACAACAAGTCCGGCAAGATGTCTGCCTGCAATCTCCAGGCTGCTTAATACGGAATCTACTTTCCTTTGACCACGGATGTACTGGCACTGTTGAAAGTATGAGACCAACCGAGGTCAGGCAACGTTGCCTGGCCTTTTTTTGTGCCGCATGTCGGCCAGTCCCTTTAGGCGTCCAAAAGCGTGTCGCACGAAATGTGCAGCAGTTTTGCGATAATGATATGCTTGAATGGACGCGAGGCGCTCTGAGCCAACCACTTCACATCCCGTTTAGGTCGATGTGACAGAAAGGGAATTCCATGACAGAAACGTATAGCAAGTCTCGCCAGCAGGCGGAGATCGCTTTCGGTGCGGCGCAATCCCAATTTTTCGCCAAGGGCCATGCGGTTGACGAACTCAACTCGATCGCTCAAGCTCGCGATGAAAAGACGCTTCGGCTGCGTGAAGCGCGTCTTGCCAAGGAATTGCAGGACAGCACCACGCCTAAACCCACCCCTTCAAAGCGTGTCAAGAAATCCTGAGCCCGATCAGGCTGACACTTTCACTGGAGTAGAGATTTGAAAAATACTAAAAACGTCAAGAACAACGATCTTTCTGACCGTCGCAGCGCTGCAGCCGACGCGAAGGCAGCCCTTCTTCAGGCCTATCGTGCCGCCAAGGAAGCTGCCGAACCTCTGCGCGAAGCCAAGCAGGCCGAACGTATCGCCGCAGCAGAAGCCCGTGAGGCGCGCCGTGCAGAGCGCGAGCAGCTGAAGCTGGAAGAGAAGAAGCAGGCGGAAGCTGAAAAGCTTCAGCGCGAAGCTGAAATCGAAGCAGCAGCCAATGCTGAAGCCGAAGAGCGCAAGCTCGCCGAGAAAAGCCGCGTTGCCCGCGTGATCGAAGACGAAGCAGCCCGCAAGGCCGCACGTGACCTTCGCTACGCCAACCGCAAGGCCCGCCAGGGCTGATGCCGATAGCGCCACGGGTCCTTCGGGACGTACCAAGGGCGCTGTGAGTTTACATCGACATTGTGCAGTCTGAAAATCGATTTCGGTTTTCAGACCGATGCTTTGAAGTGCTGCGCGTCCAGCAGGGATGCGCCGCTTCGATCTTGATCAAAGTGATCACGGCTGCGAAAGCCGTTGAAGTTTTCGCTCCAATCCCGCAATCCAGATCGTTTGCAACGTCCGAGCATCCCCTCGGACGATCCTAATCCTGACTTTGCGCGACACTGTCGCCGATCAGCGACGCGGTACCTTCCCGACATTAAAACCATAAGACGGACACGAACCGTGACGTGGCTATGGCCAGCGAATGTATGATCTGAAACGAAAAAAGCGGGCCCTTGGACCCGCTTTTCGTCGTCAATGTCTGAAAGCAATTAGGCGCGGCGGCGTTCGCTCACGGGCTGGTAAGCCATCTTTGCGTGGAACTTGCAGTAAGGAGAGGATTCCGACGCGTCGCAGCCGCAAAAATGGAAGTCGTCCTTCAGCGGGTCGCCAACCGGCCACTTGCAGGTGCGTTCCGTCAGTTCCGTCAGCGTCAGGCGAAGCGATGTCGGCAGCGTGGCGTTGCTGACCGGTACATATTCCAGAACCTGCGCTGTATCCATGTCCATCTCGTCCTTCAGCGCAGTTGCGCCTGCGGTGCGGATGGTGGGACGGGAAGGGGCGACGCGTGCCTGAAAATTGGCGGCGCGTGGAGCAGCCGTTGCTGGCGCTGCCGGGCGCTTGGCGGCAGGACGTGTGGTTGCAACCGTGCCGCCAGCCTTGGCGCGGCCAGGCAGGTTCAGACGGTGCACTTTGCCGATGACTGCGTTACGGCTGACACCGCCCAGCTGGGCAGCGATCTGGCTGGCGCTCAGGCCTTCAGACCACAGTCGTTTCAGTCTCTCGACTCGTTCATCAGTCCAGTTCATGCCGTTTCTCCGCTGGTCGCGAAGGCAGAATCATTCTGCTATGCCGTGGAGCAAACCACGCGCAGAGTATCCGCCAGATTGTAGGTGACTAGGTCCGCCGCTTGCGATCTAGTAATTGAGAGTTAACCTAATCGTCGGCAGACTCCGTGACAAGAGTCGGGAGAATCATCTGGAATCGATTTTCCGGTTTTCCCCAACTTGCTGTGCTCAGTGAGTCAGAAAAGCAACACACTGAGGGCCATCCTGACGTCATTCCACATCTTGGAAGTGCCGGGAAACTCGGACATTTGTTGACATCCTCGGGCGAAGTGACAATAGTGCGCTCGCAGTTACAGGGATACCCCAAGCCGCCGCGAGGCGGCATTTTTGATTTTCAGGCACGGTATAACCGATAAGCCCTATTGACAGCGCCTTTGCGCAGGGAGTGATGCAGCCATGGCCGACACTGTGCTCGAAACTGGGCCATTGTTCGATACGTTTTCCAGAGCCCCTTTGCGCTTCGAGCGAGGAGAGGGCGTGTGGCTCGTGACCGAGACCGGAGAGCGATATCTGGATTTCGGCGCAGGCGTCGCAGTCACCTCCGTCGGCCACAGCCACCCGCACATGGTCGATGCGCTCAAGTCGCAGGCCGAGAAGGTCTGGCACCTGTCCAATCTCTATGAGGTTGCGGGTCAGGAAACGCTTGCGAGACGGCTGACCGATGCAACTTTTGCGGATAAGGCCTTTTTCACCAATTCCGGGGCCGAAGCCTTGGAATGTACGATCAAGACCGCGCGCCGGTATCACTATACCCATGGAAATCCTGAGAAATTCCGCATCATCACGTTCGAAGGTGCATTCCACGGGCGCACGCTGGCAACCATCGCAGCCGGTGGCCAGCAGAAATATATCGAAGGCTTTGGCCCCAAGGTCGAAGGTTTCGATCAGGTGCCGTTCAACGATCTCGACGCGCTGAAGGCGGCCATCGTGCCGGAAACGGCAGCGTTGCTGATCGAGCCCATTCAAGGTGAGGGCGGCATTCGTCCCGTGGCGCCGGAGTTCCTGCGTGAGCTTCGCGCGCTTTGCGACGAGCACGGGCTGTTGTTGATCTATGATGAGGTTCAGACCGGCGTTGGCCGTACCGGCAAGTTCTTCGCCTATGAATGGTCGGGCGTTGCGCCGGATATCATGGCTGTTGCCAAGGGCATCGGCGGCGGCTTCCCGTTCGGCGCATGCCTTGCAACGGCAGAGGCCGCATCCGGCATGACGGCTGGCGTGCACGGCACGACCTATGGCGGCAACCCGCTGGCCATGGCCTGCGGCAACGCGGTGCTGGATATCGTTCTGGCCGACGGTTTCCTCCAGCATGTGCGCGATGTCGCGCTGGTGTTCCGTCAGGGACTGGCCTCGCTGAAGGACCGTTTTCCAGACGTGATCGAGGAGATTCGTGGCGAGGGCCTGCTTCTCGGCGTCAAGGCAAAGGTTCCGTCCTCCGATCTTCTCGCTGCCATTCGCGCCGAGCATCTTCTTGGCGTTCCCGCTGGCGATAACGTCATCCGTCTGCTGCCACCGCTCGTGGTAACGGCGGAAGAAGCGCGCGAGGGTCTGGCACGGCTTGAAAAGGCTGCGGAAGCAGTCTCCTCGAAACTGGTAAAGAGCGCCTGACGCCTGTTGCACAAAGGCGTGCAGCGGTTTCGGACCAATGACATGCACCAAGATAAAGCATCCGGGCAGGCCAAGATGTCGCCCGTAGTGATGGGACTATATTGAAATGGCATCAGCTAAGCATTTTCTAGACCTTTCGGCCGTCGGTTCGGAAGACCTGCGGGTCATTATGGACGACGCCCGCGCCCGCAAGATCGCAACCAAGAACGGCACGGCGGAGAAGCCATTGGCTGGCAAGATGCTGGCGATGATCTTCGAAAAGCCCTCGACGCGCACCCGCGTTTCGTTCGATGTCGGCATGCGCCAGTTGGGCGGCGAAACGCTGTTCCTGTCGGGTACGGAAATGCAGCTCGGACGCGCCGAAACCATTGGCGATACGGCAAAGGTGCTGTCGCGTTACGTGGATGCGATCATGATCCGCACGACCGACCACAAGCGCCTGCTGGAGCTGGCCGAACACGCGACGGTTCCCGTCATCAACGGCCTGACGGACGATACGCATCCGTGCCAGATCATGGCCGATATCCTGACCTTCGAAGAGCACCGTGGCCCGGTTAAGGGCAAGACGATCGCCTGGACGGGTGATGGCAACAACGTGCTGCATTCGCTGGTCGAGGGTTCTGCCCGCTTCGGTTACAAGATGAACATGGCCGTGCCCATGGGCTCCGAACCGCATGACCGCTTCCTCAACTGGGCGCGCAACAATGGCGGCGACATCATGCTGTGCCATGATGCGGAACGTGCCGTCGAAGGTGCGGACTGCGTCGTCACCGACACCTGGGTGTCGATGAACCAGGAACATAAGGCCCGTGGCCACAACATCTTCCAGCCCTATCAGGTCAATGCCGGTTTGATGGGCAAGGCGAACAAGGACGCGCTGTTCATGCATTGCCTGCCCGCCCACCGTGGCGAGGAAGTGACCGACGAGGTCATCGATGGCCCGCAGTCTGTGGTGTTCGACGAGGCAGAAAACCGCCTGCACGCACAAAAGGCCATCATTGCCTGGTGCATGGGCGTCATCTGATTTCAACGTTCCGCCGCGAACGCCGGGCTGCTTGAAATCCCGATCTGGCTTCCCATTTGTAGGCCAGGTCGATGCCGCCGGAGTGTTTGAAGGCGGCTTTTCATCAATTGTTCATCGCATACAGCCCCGGCAGCGGTTTCGCTTTCCGGGCGTCTGTGCAAGAACGAATATCATGCCCGTCGCGACGCCGGTTACGGCATAGCTGTGTCCCCATGCGGTCGCGCGCATGCAGACGGGCGTCAAGGAGTTGGAATATGGCAGACGTAACGGTAGAGCTGGACGAGCTTCAATTGGCTGGCGATGACAAGGTCGTTCCCTTTCAGGTCGAGGGGTTGGATGTGCGTGGCCGCGCCGTGCAGATCGGCCCTTTGTTGAACTCCATTCTGGAGCGGCATGATTACCCGCCGGTCGTCGCCTGCCTTCTGGCGGAGGCCGTGGTGCTGACGGCGCTCATCGGTACATCGCTGAAATTTTCCGGCAAGCTGACGCTCCAGACCAAGGGCGATGGCCCCGTTGATCTGCTGGTCGCCGATTTCACCGCGCCAGAGAACATGCGCGCCTATGCCCGTTTCGATGAGGAGCGTCTGGAGCAGGCCATCGCGTCTGGTGAAACCTCGCCGGAAGAACTGCTGGGCAACGGCATTTTGGCCTTCACCATTGATCAGGGCGTCGGCATGCAGCCCTATCAGGGCATCGTGCCGCTGGATGGATCGTCGCTGGAAGACATTGCAGGCGTCTATTTCCGCCAGTCGGAACAGCTTCCGACCCGTGTGCGCCTGGGCGTTGCCGAACTCTTCGACCGCGACGACGATGGCAAACCACGCCACGGCTGGCGCGCTGGCGGCATCATCGCCCAGTTCCTGCCGCAGGCCCCGGAGCGTCTTCGCCAGCAAGACCTTCACGGTGGTGATGGCGATGAGGGCGCAGTCGATCTGGCCTATGACGACGCCTGGAACGAGGCGGTGGCCCTGATCGACACCGTGCATATGGACGAGTTGACCGACCCGCAGGTGCCTGCCGAAAAGCTGCTGTTCCGGCTGTTTCACGAGCAGGGTGTGCGCGTCTACGACCCGCAACTGATCGTAGATCGATGCAACTGCTCACGCGAAAAGATCAAGGGCGTCCTCACAGGCTTCACCGCCGAGGAAATCCGCGATAGCCAGGAAGACGGCGTCATCTCCGTCACCTGCGAGTTCTGCTCCACGACCTACCATTACCCGGTAGACGAAGTTGCGGCGATCAGCTGAGAAGAGAAGGGCGGGACCATGATCCCGCCCGTTATCGTCAGGGTGCCTGACATGCAAAGTTTGCGCCGTCATTGATATCGCCGCTACCGGAGTATTTTGCAGATTGCGGGTACGGGCAGAGCGGGCGCGTCATCGCGGTTTTGTCGGCAACGATTTTTTTGGCCTCGATGACATCAGGTGTCTTGCCGTTTTCCACCCAATCCATCAGCGGCGTGAAGGCATCGAATGTATCCGTGCCGTAGCCCATGCGGCAATGGAACATGCCGGGCACCATGAACATCCGATAGAAATCGGCAACCTTCTCGGCCCCCATCGTCTTGCGCACGGATTCGTAGTAATCGACACCCATCAGTGGGTTGAACGCCGGGTCCGACCATCCGAAATAGGTGATCATCCGTCCGCCGCGTTTGTGAAACGCGCTGAGGTCGGGATTGTCGGCATCGACAAGCCCACGCACCATCACTGTCTTTTCGTACTGTGTGTCGAAGTCGTAGCGTTTCCAGTCTATGTCCTTGCCGGATGCGGGCAGCATCGCCATGTTCTTGACGAAGGTATCACCATAAGCCAGCTGGCGGCTTGGCCCCTTTTCCGAAATCACCCACTCTTCCCAGCCGCTCACGCCAGCGGCGTCGATCCCCTCCGTGCCGGGCAGCACACCGGGAAACACGGTTTGACCCTTGACCTTCACGCCGCCAGCAAGTGTTTTCAGCGTATCGACCTGCGCTGTCGTAAAGCAATCATCGCCGCCATTTTCGCACATCTTCAAATCCTTGGCAGGATCGAAATTGCATTGGCGCGGATCCGCGATAAGCCCATCCTTGGCGCCATCGATCATGTCACATTTGTCCATGACGGCCTTGGCCAAGGCAGGCAGTTGCGCCTTTCTGATGGGCGCCTTGGCCAGTGCCTGCGCGTTCCAGATGTTCCACAGGCCTGTGTCGCTGAAACGCAGAACCGGAGCACCCGCCAGAATGCCATCGAAATCACCGGGATAGCGCTGCGCCGCCATCAGCCCCTGACGACCGCCGGTCGAGCATCCATCCCAATAGGAGAATGAGGGATCTCGGTCATAATACTGCGCCGCGACGGCCTTCGCCGTTTGCAATGTCACGTGGACCGCCCGCGAACCGTAATCCACCAGGAGCGCCATATCCGACGCAAAGTCTCCCAGATCATAGGTTTTCGCGTCATGTCCGGTGTTTTGCTGGACGCTGATAAATCCCCTTTGCAAGGCGGCGTTACGCGTCTCGAGGCGGGACGGGGCTGCCAGATCCTCTCCGGCATAACCGCCATTGCCGAACATATAGACGCGCCGGTTCCAGCTGTCTGGCAGTGCAATTTCAAACCGAATCTGGGGTTGGATATATCCGGTGACATGGCAAAAGCCCGGCACCTTGCCCTGCGCTTCCACATGGCGGACGCTGAGCGTCGTCACCTCATCAAATGTCTGCGCCGCAAGTGCGCTGCATTGCATATTGGCCGAGACGGTGGCGGAAGACAGGTCCGTCCGCTCATCCTGATCGAGAAAGCTGCTTCGATTTTGCGCGAGTGCCGAGGTGGAAGCGAGCAGACCGAGAAGCACCGGGCCTGCCAGCAGGATAGATCGCGTCATGTGTTTTCCTCCCAGAAACGGTGACGCGACAAGTTTTAAGGATTGCAACCGGAAGAACAAATAACAAAAACGGCCCGATTCATAACCGCAAGCCGTAGCCGCTCAATTCAGCACGCGCGACAATCCGGGGCTGTCGAGGGAAAAGGCGGGAATGGCGACGGTGAAGACTTCACCTGTTTCGGCCTGCATTTCGTAATGGCCGAACATCATCCCGGATGGCGTATCCAGCGGGCAACCGGATGAATATTCGTAGGTATCGCCGGGCTTCAGATGCGGCTGTTCGCCGATTACCCCGGGGCCTGAGACCTCGTCCACTTGGCCATTTTCATCGGTAATGTGCCAGTAGCGACTGACCAGCGTCACCGATATATCCGAGTTGTTGGAAATCACGACCGTGTAGCCCCAGACGTAGCGGTTGTCATCCGGGTCGGACTGCTCCTCAAGATAATACGGGTCTACGGTGACCTCGATCTCTCTTGTCAGTGCACGGTACATTCACAGGGCCCTAAGTCATTGTTGTCAAGACATTCTACACTACAGGCGCGGGCCGTGGTCAAGAAAGGTAAGACCCATATTAGCTTTGCTTTACAAAACAGCCGTGCATTTCGTCTGTCAGGGATAAGTTTGTTGGTAAACAGAAGCGGCCCGGCTGAGAACGCCGGGCCTTAAGGTCTCAGGCCGAGACCTGCGCCAGCGCTGCTGCGAAATCTTCCAGCAGGTCGTCGGTGTCCTCGATGCCGCAGGAAAGACGCAACGTGCCGCCAGAAATGCCGAGCTCAGCGCGCGCTTCGTCCGTCAGGTTCTTGTGCGTAGTCGTGCCGGGATGCGTGATCAGGCTCTTGGCATCGCCCAGATTGTTGGAAATCTTGACGACTTCAAGCGCGTTCTGAAACTTGAACGCCGCCTCCTTGCCGCCCTTCAACTCGAAGCAGACCAGCGTCGAGCCACCTGTCATTTGCTTGGCGATAATGTCGGCCTGCGGATGGTCGGCACGCCCGGGATAGATAACCTTGGCGACCTTGTTCTGCTCGGCAAGGAAATCGGCAATCTTGCCTGCATTCGCCGTCTGCTGGCGCACCCGCAGCGGCAATGTCTCGATACCCTTCAACAGCGTCCACGCGTTGAAAGGCGAAAGGGCAGGACCCGTATGACGGAAATAATCCTGAAGCTCTTCCTCGATCCATTTCTTGTCCGAAAGAACGACGCCGCCAAGGCAGCGGCCCTGGCCATCGATATGCTTGGTTGCGGAGTAGACGACGATATGCGCCCCCAACTCCAATGGCTTCTGGAAAAGCGGCGTGGCGAACACGTTGTCGACCACCAGCTTCGCGCCGATCTGGTTGGCAAGCTTGGCAACACCGGCGATATCGACCACTTCCAGCGTCGGGTTCGTCGGGCTTTCAAGGAAGAACAGCTTGGTGTTCGGCTGGATCGCCTTTTCCCAATTTGCCAGATCACGGCCATCGATGAGTGTGCATTCGATGCCATATTTCGGCGCCAGCGTTTCGACGACCCAGCGGCAGGAACCGAACAGGGCGCGGGCCGCGACGATGTGATCGCCTGCCTTCAACTGGCATAGAATAGCGGCGCTGACGGCAGCCATGCCGGACGCGGTAGCGCGCGCGTCTTCGGCGCCTTCCAGCAGGCACATCCGCTTTTCAAACATGTCATTGGTAGGGCTGGCGTAGCGGGCGTATATAAAGCCCTCGGTTTCGCCCTTGAAACGGGCTTCCGCCGCTTCTGAGCTGTCATAGACGAAGCCTTGGGTCAGGTATATTGCCTCAGAGGTCTCGCCATATTCGGACCGCAGCGTACCGCCGTGAACCAGTTGCGTTGCCGGGCGCCATTTCTTGCTCATGTCATCACCTTACAAACAAAAAAACCGGTCGCAAAAGCAGACCGGTTACAAGCGCACCCGGTCTTTTTAGCCACTTATTTAACGTGGCTGCAAGCCGACCGGCCAAATCACCACGGGATAAGATTGCCATAACTCCGTTAACGACTTGCGTCAATGCCTGGCTTTTGGTTTTGTCGCCGTGAAAAGGGATGATCAAAAGATGACGAGAACGACGGGCATACTGGCGGATGGCGCGATCCGGGAACTGTTCGCTTCAGGCCAATTGAAGAGCGAACGGTCGCTGGATGCCGACCAGATTCAGCCCGCCAGCCTCGATCTGCGCCTGGGCGCGAAAGCCTATCGCGTCCGCGCCAGCTTCATGCCCGGCCCCACGACCAAGGTCATCGAAAAGCTCACACGGCTCAGCCTGCACGAGATCGATCTCAGCGACGGCGCGGTTCTGGAAACCGGCTGCGTCTACATCGTGCCGCTGATGGAAGCTCTTGCACTCCCGCAAGGCATGTCGGCCTCGGCAAACCCGAAAAGCTCCACGGGCCGTCTCGACATCTTCACCCGCGTCATCACCGACCACGCGCAGGAATTCGACAAGATTCCAGCAGGCTATAACGGCCCACTTTATCTGGAAATCAGCCCGCGCACCTTCCCCATCGTCGTGCGCCAGGGCTCGCGCCTCTCGCAAATCCGCTTCCGCATCGGCCATTCCGTGCTGGCCGATACCGAGCTGCTGGCCCTGCATGAAAGTGAAATACTGGTTGCCAGCGAGACGCCCAACGTCTCCGGCGGAGGCATTGCCCTGTCCATCGATCTCCAGGGGTTCGGTGAGCTCGGGCTGATCGGCTACCGTGGCAAGCATCACACGGCGGTTGTCGATGTCGACCAGAAGGCGGCCCATGACGTGCTGGATTTCTGGGACCCGATCTATTCGCGGGGTCGAGCCGAACTCATTCTCGATCCGGATGAATTCTACATCCTCGTCTCGCAGGAAGCCGTCCACGTTCCACCGCTCTACGCTGCCGAAATGACGCCCTTCGATCCGCTGGTCGGCGAATTCCGCGTCCACTACGCCGGCTTCTTCGACCCCGGCTTCGGCCACGCCAGCGCCGGCGGCACCGGCAGCCGCGCCGTCCTCGAAGTCCGCAGCCACGAAGTCCCCTTCATCTTGGAACACGGCCAGATCGTCGGCCGCCTCGTCTATGAACACATGCTCACCAAACCCGAAGGCCTCTACGGCTCGGGCCTGGGCTCCAACTATCAAGCGCAGGGCCTGAAACTGTCCAAACACTTCCGCGCCGAATAACCACAAAGCTTGACAGCCTCCAGGAACTATCAGACCCTCAGGTCTGCGCGGGTGTAGCTCAATGGTAGAGCAGCAGCTTCCCAAGCTGAATACGAGGGTTCGATTCCCTTCACCCGCTCCAAAGACCCTTCCAACAAGACCACACAGGTACAATAACGTCTGATTTTACGGCGTTTTTGCCTCGCGCGCGCGTGAGGTTGTGCAACGGTATGCAGTGACATCCAGCAATTTCGGCGGTAGCATCGACGGTATTCGCCAACGTAATAGAAGCCGATACCGTCACATGGCACTCACAGACATCCAAATTAAGAATGCTAAAGCTACCAGTAAGCCCCGCAAACTTCGCGATGGAACCGGGCTTTATCTCTACATATCGGTCGCCGGTGGTAAGTCGTGGCGGTTCGACTACAATTTCTTCGAAAAGCGAAAAACGCTGACGATTGGGTCGTACCCTATGGTTGGATTGGCGGAGGCTCGCCGCTTATTGGAGGAGGCGAAGAAGAAGCTAGCCGAAGGCTTGGACCCATCACTGGCCAAGAAGCGCGACAAGCTTGCCGCCAAAAGCGCTGCCGGGGATACATTCGGGGTGATCGCTGATGAGTTCATTGATAAGCTGAAGCGGGACAAGCGCGCTGAACCCACTATCACCAAGAATAAGTGGATGTTGAACGAGCTCGCAAAGAAGCTTAGGCCATATCCGATCACACAGATAACTGCAAAAGAAGTCCTTGCCGTACTGACCAGTATCGAGAAAAGTGGGAGGGTAGAGAGTGCACTAGCGACCCGATCAACGATAGGCCGAGTTTTCCGGTACGCCATTGCGACGGCAAGGGCCGAAAATGATCCGACTTCAGCGCTGCGCGGAGCTCTTCAGCGTCACGTACCAGTCAGCCACGCTGCTCTCACGTCGAAGTCCGAGATGGGCGGGCTAATGCGCGCTATCTACGGTTATGAAGGCTGGCCTTCTCTGGTCGCCGCATTGAAGATCCAAGCTTTCTGTTTCGCTCGCCCAGGAGAAACGCGCTCCATGGAGTGGAGTGAGCTGGACTTGGAAAAGGCCATTTGGACAATACCGGCGGCAAAAGCCAAAATGCGTCGGGAGCACCACGTGCCGTTGTCGCGACAAGCAGTCGAAGTCATCAAGGAGATGAATGAACTTTTCGGGGAACGTAGAAATGTGTTCCCGTCGATGATGTCTGGTAAAGATGTCCTATCTGAAAACTCTATGAATTCGGCATTACGCCGTATGAGTATTACTGAAACGCAGCACACCGCGCACGGCTTTCGTTCCTCTGCGAGCAGCATTTTGAATGAGTCCGGGGAATTTAAGCCCGATGCGATCGAGGCTCAACTTGCTCACCTGGATGGCTCAAAGGTGCGTAGAATATACAATCGCGCGACGTATTGGGACGAGCGTACTCGGATGATGCAGTGGTGGGCAGACATGCTCGACGAAGAACGAACGCGAAAGCAGTCGTGATACGTTGAATGGCCTTCGTTGCATCTGCGCAACCGGATCCGATCAGCAGCAGCGAGAAATTGACGGCGGCCTCAAAATTGAGCCCATGAACCGCCGAAATTGTGAGCCGAATCTCTTCAACCGGGACGACGGCAAATAAGGTTGCGCGAGCTGATGGTTCAGAGTCGCTTACAGGAGATCGAAACGGCGTAGGTCGAGGAACGAATTCTGTTTGCTCGTTGCCCTCGACGCTGAAATATCGCAAGTAGCGAGCAGACAATGACGAGAAAATTTAAATGCCTTTGACACTTACACAGCTTGAGCGCCATCTATTCGGCGCAGCCGACATCCTTCGCGGAAAGATGGATGCGTCGGAATTCAAGGAATACATCTTCGGAATGCTGTTCCTGAAAAGATGCTCTGACGTGTTCGACCAGGCGCGAAGCAACGTTATCAAGAGGCGCATGGAGACTGGCGTATCTGAAGAGCAAGCGACGCAGGATGCCGAGAACAAGGTCTGGTACGGAAAGACAGGGGCATTCTGGGTACCCCCTCAATCTCGCTTCAGATTTCTCGTCGATGAAGCTCATGAAAACATTGGTGACAAGCTCAACAAGGCGCTTGGCGGCATCGAATCCGAGAACATTGCGCTCGAAGGAGTTCTCGACCATATCGATTTCACCCGAAAGGTCGGGCAAAGTAAGATCAGTGACCAGAAGCTGCGGCAGTTGATCAATCACTTCGGCGAAATTCGCCTTCTCAATGAGGATTTTGAGTTTCCCGATCTTCTTGGCGCCGCATATGAATATCTCATTGGAGAGTTCGCGGATTCCGCCGGTAAAAAGGGAGGGGAGTTTTATACCCCACGTTCAGTCGTCCGGATGATGGTACGGCTTTTGAAGCCAACTCTCGAACATGACATCTATGACCCGTGCTGCGGGTCGGGCGGTATGCTCATCGCGGCCAAGGAGTACATCGATGAGAATGGTCAGGATGGTAGCAAAGCCAACCTCTTCGGTCAGGAGTTCGCGGGTACTGTTTGGTCGATCGCCAAGATGAATATGCTGCTCCATGGCATGAACAGTCCTGACTTGCGCAATGAAGACACCCTGGACGAGCCGCAACACGTTGAGAACGGTGAACTGCGCCGCTTCGACCGAATTCTGACCAACCCACCATTTTCGATCAACTGGGGATCTAAGGACAAGGACAAGTCGGGCAATTACCTCTGGCAACCAAAATTCCCTGAGCGCTTCTTCCACGAGGTACCACGTGGCTCGAAGAAGGCCGACCTCATGTTTCTACAGCATATGCTCCACGTCACCGGCGATGGCGGCATGATAGCGACCGTGATGCCGCACGGCGTGCTCTTCCGGGGCGGCGATGAAGCCAAGATCCGCCAGAGGATCATTCTGCGCGACCAAATCGAAGCGGTTATCGGCCTCGGCCCGCAGCTCTTCTATGGCACCGGCATTCCCGCTTGCGTCATCGTCCTGCGTCAGCAGAAGCACGAAGGCGCGAAACTCGTCTCTGGCAAGCCAGCCGATCGCCAGGGCAAAGTGCTCTTTATAAACGCCGACCGCGAATATTTCGAAGGGCGCGCACAGAACCACCTGATGCCCGAGCACATCGAAAAGATCGTCACCACCTTCGAGGAATACCGCGAGACTACCGGTTTCTCAGCCATTGTCGACATCGCCACGCTGGAAGCCAACGACTGGAACCTCAACATCCGCCGCTACGCCGACAACGCGCCGCCACCCGAGCCGCATGACGTACGCGCCCACCTTGTCGGCGGCATCCCGAAGCCCGAGGTCGAGGCCAAGGCAAAGCTGTTCGCCTCCCATGGCCTGAACCCGATGGACCTGCTCACCCCGCGCGATGAGGAGTACTTCGACTTCGCAGCACAGATCACCGCGAAGGCCGAATTCAAACCGGCCATCGAGACCAATGCAGGCCTCATCGCGCGCGAGGCAGAGATCTGGGAGAACTTCAATGCCTGGTGGTCCGAGCACGCCGCCGCCATCACCGCCCTGGCGGGCGATGACAGCGCGGCCACACTGATCGCCCTGCGTGACGAGCTTCTGTCCAGCTTCTCGACCACGCTCGAAAGCTTGGCAATGCTGGACCCGTTCACCGTGCGCGGGATCATCGCGCAGTTCTGGAATCAGTCGCGGTACGACTTCCTCACCCTCATGGCGCGGGGCACCAAGGGCGTGGTCGACGCCTGGCGCACCTCCATCGTCACCGCGCTGGAGGACAAGGGCAACAAGGAGAACCCGCTGGACCATAAGCTGGTCGCCTTCCTGATGGGCGGCTTCGTGACCGAGATTGCCGAGTTGGAGGCCGAGAAGGCGGAGCTAGATGCCAGGATCAAGGCCGCGACTGCCACACCTGAAGAGGGAGAGGAGGAAGAGGATGACACTGATCCGGTGGATGAGAAGCAGATCAAGGCGTGGAAGTCCGAACTGACCGAGGTCAAAAAGACTCTTAAAGCCAAGCAGGACCAGTTCACCGCGGAGCTAAACAAGGGTGTCAATGGCCTGACCGATGACGGGGCGGCGGAACTGCTGCTGAAGATCCTGCATGATGACATGCAGAAGATCCTGACCCGTTATATCGCCGCGCAGCGCGGGCAGATCGTGGCGGCATTTGAGAACTGGTGGGACAAGTATCGCGTCACCCTGACCGAGATCGAATGCGCACGGTCGCAGGCGACCGATAAGCTGGCCGGGTTCCTGAAGGGGCTGAGGTATGTCTGAGGTCAATCCCCGTGTCGTTAAAATTCCTAACCTGCAAAAGTGGGAATTTCAGAGCCTGGAGCAGCTTTGTTCCCACGTCGGGCGCGGCACCGCCCCGCGCTACGTTGAACAATCTGCCGTCAAGGCCATCGGGCAGAGGTGCGTGTCAAAGCAAGGTTTCGACTCAAGCTTTGCACGGCCTCATTCTGAAAGAGCGTTGGACGGCACACTTCAGGCTATGGAAGGCGATGTTCTTCTCAACTCCACGGGAACCGGAACGATTGGCCGGTCGGTAGTTTTCCGCGAAAGTGGAACATTCATCGTTGATGGTCACGTCACGGCTCTGCGACCGAAAGTGAGCAAATGTTCGTCGACTTGGCTTTCTGCAGTTCTGCAGTCGCCTTGGGGTCAAGAACACCTTGAAAGGTTTTGTTACGCAGGTTCAACAAATCAGGTCGAACTTTCAGCTTCTGCATTGAGAGTTTCCGCTGTGCCTACTCCATCATACGATGAGCAAACCAAGATCGCCGAGATCCTCGACACGCTGGATTCAGCGATACGGGGGACCGAGGCGGTGGTGGCCAAGTTGAAGGCTATGAAGCAGGGGCTGCTGCATGACCTTTCGACCCGCGGCATTGATGCCAACGGAGACCTCCGCCCCCCACAACCCGAGGCTCCTCACCTCTACAAACAAACCACGCTCGGCTGGCTGCCGAAGGAGTGGGATGTGCACACCGTAAGAAACCTAGCTCAATCTTCGGCTATTGGTCCATTCGGCAGCGATCTTGTCGCATCTGACTACCGCGACGAAGGCGTGCCGGTGGTTTTCGTTCGGGATATCAAACCCGACAGCTTTTTCTGGAAAAGTAATGTTTTCCTGACCCCGCGAAAAGCACTCTCGCTTTCTGCCCACAAAGTGACCGCAGGAGATGTGGTCGCGACTAAAATGGGTTTCCCGCCATGTATCGCCGCAGTCTATCCGGCCAGTCTGCCAGATGGGATCATCACAGCAGATGTAGTCTGCATCCGCGTGAACCAAAATCTGAGTTTCCCGAAATGGCTGTCGATGTCCCTGAATTCTCATCGTGTACAGCGTCAGGTTGACCAAATCACTGCGGGCGTTACACGTCCTAAGGTGACATTGAGAGACGTGCGAGAATTGCAAATTGCTCTACCTGACCTGCCGGAGCAGGAAGTAATAATCACTCGATGCTCGGCGTTGGACGACGAGCTTGCCATCGAGCAACAACAGCTCGAAAAGCTTCGCCTCCAGAAATTAGGCCTGATGGACGAACTGCTCACGGGCCGGAAGCCCGTCACCGCGCTGCTGTAACCGAAGGGTCTGCCGATGGGACATGAATACGACGACGTCGAAAAGCCCTTCATCAACCAATGCGTTGCCATGGGCTGGACCGCGCAAACCGGCAGTAAGGATGACCCCGCCCTGACGGGCCGCACCAACTTCAAGGAAGTCATCTCCGAGGCCACGCTGCGCGAGCGCGTGCGCGCCATCAATCCCGGCCCGGACGGCAAGCCCTGGCTGGATGAGGCGCGCCTGTCCGAGGCCGTCAGCGCGCTCACCCGCCACGGCCATCGCGGGCTGATGGAGGCCAATCAAGCGGTGAGCGAACTGCTGCTCAAGGGCCTGACGGTGGAAGGACTGCCCGGCTGGGATGGCGGCCGCGGCCAGACCATCCGCTATATCGCCTGGGATGATGTAGGAGCCAACAGCTTTGCCGTGGCAAACCAGTTCCGGGTCGACTGCCCGCCCGGCCATGACGTGGGTAAAGGCTTCATCATGCCCGATGTGGTAATGTTGGTGAACGGCATCCCCGTGGTGGTGGTCGAGGCGAAAAGCCCCGGTATTCCCGAGCCGCTGGCCGAGGCGGTCAAGCAGCTGCGCCGCTATCATAACGCCCGCAAGGCCGCGCTAGAGGTTGAGGAGAACGAGGGCACGCCTCCGCTGTTTGCCAGCGTGCAGCTGCTGATCGCCACAAGCTTTGATCAGGCGCGCGTGGGCTGCATTGGCGCAGGCCTGGAGCATTACAGCCAGTGGAAGACGGTGGTCGGGCCGGATGGCACGGGGTCGGAGGACGACGTGATCGCATCTTTGGGCAAGAAGGGCCTGTCGGAACAGGAACGCCTTGTCGCCGGAATGCTGCGCCCAGCGCACCTGCTGGATATCCTGCGGCACTACCTGTTGTTCATGAACGTGGGCGGCCAGACCATTAAGACCGTCTGCCGATATCAGCAATACCGCGCCGTGAACCGCGCGCTGGAGCGGCTGCGCAGCGGCAAGACGCGGGCGCAGGATGGCGAGTATGACCGCCGCGGCGGCATCGTTTGGCATACGCAGGGCTCGGGCAAGAGCCTGACCATGGTGTTCATGATCCGCAAGATGAGGACAGATCTGGCGCTGCGGAAGTTCAAGGTGATCATGGTCACCGATCGCAAGGATCTACAGCGTCAGTTGTCGGAAACCGCGACACTGTCGGGTGACGTGGTCGAGATGGCGACGAGCAACGGATCGTTGAAGAGGCTGGCCCAGCGCAAGGGGCCGGGCCTCGTCTTCGCCACCATCCAGAAATACCGGACGGATGAGGACGTCGCCGAGGTCACGAAGGGACCCGCCTTTGAGGTGCTAAACGAGGACGAGACGATCGTTGTCGTGGTGGACGAGGCGCACCGCACGCAGGCGGGCGATCTGCACGCCAACCTGATGGCCGCGCTGCCGAACTGTGCCCGGATCGGCTTTACCGGCACGCCGATCATCATGGGGGAAAAGAAGCGCACTACCCAGATCTTCGGTGAGTTCATCGACAAGTACACAATCAGGGAAGCTGAGGCTGATGGCGCCACCGTCCCTGTCCTCTATGAAGGCCGGACCGCCGAAGGGGCAGTGAAGGATGGCGCCACACTGGACGGTCTCTTCGAGGACATGTTTTGCGACCGCACGGATGAAGAGCTGGAAGCGATCCGGAAGAAATACGCGACCAAGGGCAATATCCTCGAAGCCCCCGCTCTGATCGCCGAAAAGGCGCGTGACATGCTGCGCCATTACGTGACCAACCTCTTGCCGAACGGATACAAGGCACAGGTGGTCGCCTACAGCCGGACTGCCGTGGTCCGGTATCAGGCCGCTTTTCTTGTCGCCCGTGATGAGTTGATGGCAGAGGCTGCAGCCTTGTCCGACCACGACAAGGAAATGGGTGACGAAGAGCTTTGCAGCAAGCCGACGGCATTGCAGGCCCAGGTGCAGGCGTGGCGGTATCGCGATGCGCTTGAGAAGATCGAGTTTGCGGCGATCATGTCGGGGGGCAACAATGACGATGCATCCTGGAAGCAGTGGACCGAAGGGTCGGCGCAGGAAACGCGGATCAAACGCTTTAAGAAGCCATTGTTCCACAAGGATGCGACGAAATCGGATCCGCTGGCCTTCCTTATTGTCAAGTCAATGCTTCTGACGGGTTTCGACGCCCCGATTGAAGGGGTCATGTATCTTGACCGTTCCATCCGGGAAGCCGAGCTGCTGCAGGCGATCGCACGCGTCAACCGGACCGGCTTCGGCAAGGCCTGTGGCATAGTTGTCGACTATTTCGGCGTAGCCCATCATCTGAAGGCTGCCTTGGCCGCCTACTCGGATGAAGATATCGACGGGGCCCTGGTCAGCCTCAATGATCAGATCCCGGTTCTTCAGGATCGCCATATTCGTGTTGCAGACATCTTCCGACGCGCTGGCCTAGATGACCTTTCGAATGACGAGGACTGCCTTCAGGTGCTTTCGACGGAGAAGGTCAGAGCGGAGTTTACCGTCAAGCTCAAAGATTTCCTGACATCACTTGACCTTATCCTGCCGCGCCCTGAAGCCTTGCCCTTTGTTCAGGACGCAAAGAGGCTTGCATACTTGCAAGCACGCGCCCGCAACCGCTATCGCGATATGCCAGTCATAGGGGCGGATATCGGTGCCAAAGTGCGCAAGCTAATTGACGATCACGTCATTTCGCTTGGCATCAACCCGAAAATCCAGCCCGTGCAATTGACGGATGTGGAATTCGAAAATCATGTCAGGCAAGCCTCGGGTGACCGAGCCAAGGCCTCGGAAATGGAACACGCGATCCGCTCTCACATACGCAAGAGCCTCGAAACCGACCCGGTCCGTTTCAGGAAAATGTCCGAACGGCTAAACGCCATCCTGAAAGGCTTTGGTGAGCAGTGGGACAAGATCATTGAGCAACTACAAGCAATCATCGATGAACTACGTGGTGAAGCCAACGATGGTGATGAAACCACACCGGATATTCCCGAGGTCTATCTGCCCTTCCTCCGCACCGTCCTGGCGGCGAGTTCTGCACATCAAGCCACCTCGGCTGACCAGCTTCGAGCTTTGCACGAATTGACGCGCCGTGTGGTGGATCGGATCATTGAGGAAATCAGTGTAAACCGCTCATTGTGGAGTGGCTTCAAGATGGCGGATCAGGAAAGCCTCAGGTCGGAGATCTTCGAAATCATTTTCGACGTGCAAGTCCGGGGCTTCGACGTCGACGCTGCTGAAGCCCTTGCTGATCAGCTGATGCAGCAGGCAAAAGCCAACGACGACAAACTGCGAGCGGCCTGATGTCGAAGCTGCCCATGACGCCAATCCGAACCGGAGGAAAGCCCGCCCGAGCGAGCGAGCAACGACTGGAGATTGATGGTCTTGCCTTCGACGTTCATCGCAGTGATCGCCGCAAAACCATTGAGATCACCGTGGAGCGTTCCGGAGATCTGTCGATCGTGGCACCTTCAACCGTGCCTGTGGATCAATTGGTCAGCTTCGTTGAGGAGAAGTTGGTGTGGGTCCATACCAAAGTCGAAGAGAAAGCAAGGTTGCAACAACGGGCTCCAAGGAAGGAATTCGTTGAAGGTGAAGGTTTCTTGTACCTTGGCCGGAGTTACCGGTTGCGTCTTGTCGATAACCAGCTTGTCGATCTCAGTCTAACGAATGGCCGATTCTGCCTCAGACGCAGCTCTATCCACCGGGGGCGGGACATCTTTGTCGCATGGTATACGCGAAGAGCTCAACAATGGTTCGAAAAGCAGGTCACCGAGCTTTCCAACCGTATGGGGGTCATAGTGCAAGAGACTAAGGTTCAAGACCTTGGCTTCAGATGGGGATCTTTCGGTTCCGACGGTCGCGTCTCGTTTCACTGGAAAGCTATACTCTTGCCTCCCCGCATTGCTCAGTACGTTGTGGTGCATGAATTGGCGCATGCTTATTACCCAGATCATTCCTCAAATTTCTGGATCAAGCTGGAGCAGCATTTACCAGACTGGCGTTGGAGAAAAGATTGGCTGGCGGAGAATGGAATTCAGGTAGAGGGTTTATAAAATTCAGCCGTTCGAAGCACCGGTCGCGGAGGTCCGCTATGAGCTGAACGCTACGGCAAAACTGTTCAAATCGATGTCCGGATTGGCGAGCTAATCTCCACAACCTGCCATTCTGCCGGCCTGAAATCGGTCGTTCGCGCGACGTGCAAGCGTTTGCTTCGGCGCCAGCCAGCGTGCCGCAACATTGAGGTATAGCAGCATGCGACAGCGACCGTGTTACGAGCTTGACCGTCACATCGGTCTTGACGCCGACTATTTGTGACGCGGTAGCCTCGGGCCTAAACCTGAGGTGACACATGACGAAAATTGGTTACGCCCGAGTTAGCACCATCGATCAAGATTTCGAAATTCAGCAGCAGCGCCTGAAGGCCGAGGGCTGCGTCATCATCCGCGCAGAAAAAGTTTCCGGCGCAAGCCGCGATGGGCGCACAGAGCTGGCGACAATCATCGAATTTCTTCGTGAAGGCGACGAGCTTATCGTCACACGACTGGACCGCCTCGGGCGAGACACCCGAGATGTTCTTAACATCGTGCACGAATGTGAACAACGCGGCGCCTTCGTTACTATTCTCGACCCCCACGTTTCCACCCGCGGAGAGACGGGACATGTTATTATTACGGTGCTTGGAATGGTCGCCCAAATGGAACGACGCTTTATCAAAGAACGCCAGCGAGAAGGGATCGAGCAAGCTAAGCTCCATGGCCGATATAAGGGCGGTAAGATTCGAATTGACTATCAGAAAATTCAACAGTTGGCGGCCCTAGGCGTCGGCGCTACGGCAATCGCCAAACAAATAGGTTGCTCACGAATGCAAGTATATCGGGTCCTAAACGCGGTTAGCGCATAACCACTTGGCGCGTTCTTTCCAGTCAGTCACGTGATTTGCTCCGCTTCTTGAAAGTATCCAAACTTATGCTATTGCGCCCTTCACACACGCTGAAAAACGCGCTTTTACTAAAAAATCCACGGGCCGGTGCGCTGATCGAAGGGAGATTACATTGTCGGTTAGCCGTTTTCATGACCTGCGCTTCCTACCGCATCCCAATTTTCCGGGAGCAGAGAAGGTCTTTGCCCGTATGCAGACTGTGCCCAAATTTGTCTTTTCACGTGATGTGATCGAGTGGCTTGTGGAGCATTCCAACGACTATGATCATGCCGTTGCTGTCGCGATCGGCGCAGGCCGCACTGAGCTCCCATATGCCACGATGCTTGTCGAATGGGAGGACACTTCGGCTGAACGTATATTTTGGCTGATCGAGGGAGCCCAAGGCAACAGTTATCGCATATGGCCAGCCTTTCACTATCCCCGCGCCAGCCGCAGCATTGTCTTCGGAGCACATTTCCCAGCTTCATTCGACCAGAACGGCGCAGCCTTTGTTCGCCGATACCAAGGCGCGGTCCCATCGCCGCAAATGCGCTCATTCATCGAATCATACGCCCCAACGGCCGGAATAGCGCTCTGCCTTGCCATGACCCTGCACGTACGCGGCATCATCACCCGAACGCCCGCACCTATCAGTCCTAAGCTCGATGCCGCACGTATCAAGAGGGGTAAGCCACCCATCACCAAAGACTACGTCACGGTGCATATCGGCTACACTACTGACCGGCATGGCAGGGAGCACGCCTACGAAGAAGGTCGAGGCCATGTTAAGCCGCATGTGCGTTCCGGTCACTATAAAAACCAAGCCTTCGGTACAGGTCGGCAGGATCGCAAGAGAATTTGGATCAACGCGTATCTGGTCAACTACGGTCCAGGAACGAAAATCGAATCTCCGCCGCAATATCTCGTCGTTCCCTGAGCGAGGGAAAGGTAATACGTTTTCGGCCCAGGCGAACATCATTGAGAAGATTGCTGGAAGGCAGCTCAGCGCCCCCATTTCGGTCATAGACGCCGTGGTTTGCCCGCCTGAAAGCGGCCCAGTAGGTCAATCGATCCGCATTGAGTACACCTCCGGTTCTATCCACCGCCATTGTGATCCTTTCATTGCGAGAATTGCCATTCTCCAAGTGACGGTTTTCAGTCGCGGGTGATGTGTCAATGCGGTCCCACAATGTGGTGACGACATCGAACTTGTCCTGAAGCAGTTGATTGCCTGAGTAGGTCAGATACCCAACCATAAAGCATGAAGAAAACGATGATCGAGGCGAAGGGATACATCGCAACGGTGTGTACGGTTGAGCCGAACGCTGCAGCAAATATTGAGAGGTCCATTAAGTTTGCTGCGTGTGAAGATACTCAAGTATTTATTCGGATCAGCCGGTTTGGAGGCTATTCGACGTGAGGTTGGTAGATAGAACGGCACATAAGCGGGGTCTCAAATGAGCGGCGAGAGCGAGACAGAGATAGTCGTAAGAGGCACAGTGATCTCGTTCGCCTTCGCACACTCAAGACAGCAATGTTTTTTAGATCTGCGATCTAGTCGGACCTAATACCCCAGGCTATAGTTGAACATCCACAAAGTGTTCTCGTAGAAGTGTAGGTGCATGGGGCTACTGACTGAAATACAGAACGGCGCAATAGACGAAGCGTCAAGCGTGGCCGGTTTGCTCCGAAAATGTCTGTTGCTTGCGGCACGGCTTGAAAGCGATCCGCTCGAAGATTGGGTCAAGCACGAGTTAGATGGCTATGGCACTGGAGTAGAAGTTCCTGATTACCGCAATTTGCATTTAAACTATAAAGGAAACTTTGTTGCGTCCTTTGGTCGCCAGGCGAACAATATCCCAGTCCATCCCGCTGTAGTCGAGGCTGTGACAAAGGGCCGGCGGTCCGGACGCTTCCACGCACGGCAGGCCATCACAACGATCGACACTTCGCAAGCAACTCGTGACGCCGGCGTATTGATGGTTCCGTATGATGAGTTGGCACCGTTATTAAACAACAAAGTTTTTGAAGACTACCAGTGCTTACAGTTCTGGGGCGAAATGTCGGCAATGGGGGTTGTCGGTATTGTTGAAGCCGTAAAAACGCGGATATTGGAACTGGCGTTGTCATTGGAAAAGAAGCATCCAGCCGCAGGGGAAGTCGGGGGTATCAAGGTGAACGAGGAAGATGCGAAGAAGGATGTGGCTGGTCTGCTCCAGACCATCGTTTACGGCAACGTTGGCGTTTTAGGGACAGCCAACCACTCGACTGTCAACATCGTGGTCAACTCGGGTAATTTTGACGAACTCAGTTCAACGCTCCTCAAGAGCGGCCTATCGGAAGCCGATGTTCAGGAACTGAAAGTCATCTTGAAAAATGAGCCGGCCATAACAGGCCCTAAAGCCTTTGGCCCGAAACTTAAGAAGTGGATGGGGAAGATGGTCGGTAAAGCAGTCGCCGACACGTGGCAGGTGGGTGTAGGCGCTGGCGCCGCGTTACTAGAAGCGGCTTTGCTCGGCTATTACGGGTTCAACTGAGATGTCGTTTGATGTCGCGTTCCTCAACACCTTGCCTGCAGCGGTTTACGCTGCAATCATCCTCTTCCTGCTAAAAGAGGGACTTGAATGGCGCCGGCGAACGAAGGCTGACCAGCGAAAGTTGAAGGTCTACAAGCAAGTGCTTGCGGCCGAATGTGAGCGCTACCTGTGGATCATCAAGACCATTCAGTCCATGAAGAGGCGAGTGGATAAACGTCCTGGAGCGTATCGTATTGATACAGATGCGTCCGGCCGCCAATTCTTTACAACGCTGAATGAAAACGGCGATGGAGGTGGTGGTAGTATGCTCCCGAACGTGCGAGTAGAGCGCATCGAGGAACTTGCCGCCGACGTAGCCTATGTCGATGAAGGGTTAGCCACGAGTGTAGGAAACGCGCTAGGTGCGGCACTTGAGTTGAAACATCTCAGGGACAGCATCCTAGATAATCAGAACCCTTGGGACAAGATCAACACCCCTGAGTTCCATGAGTCATTCTGGGACTACGTTGATGAAGAAGCAGAGGACGCCAAGAAAGCCTTCGGCGAGTTGTACCTCGCTTGCACAGGCAAAGAACTAACCTCACACAGGGTCCGGTAAGGACATTCATGGCGTCCTTATTAGCAACTGGACGATGAATCAGCGCTTACGGAAGCGTAGGCGCGACATTAACTGGTTGTGGGTCGCTGGCGCAGCGACTGTCGTTTACTTGGTCGGAGCCGGTTCAGTTCTGGGGTGGTCAACAATCTGGAACTTTATTGCCACGGACGACGAACTCAACCCCATCGGGGACTTCGTCGCTGGCATTCATGTGGTTAGTTGCAGCAGTTCTGACCCAGCGACAGGAACCCTACGAAACCCGCAGCCAGTTGGATGCGCCCCGTAGAGCAATGCCAAGCTGCCGGCTTTCGGACAGCGCCAGGCGTTTTAGCAGCTTCACAAGTTAGGTGCTGTCAAGCGCGACTATCTGGGTAGGATCAGCGCCAAAAAGGGTGCATCGAATAGCACAAAAAAATCGGAAGTTAGCTACTGGCAGCGCAGTTATCCCCACGGGTGCACGACAACCAGCCCGTTGGCCTGTCTGTGTTATGCGGAAACTGGTTTTGGCTTTCCAGGTGCCCGGCAACGTCCGCTTTTCAAGCGCTCTCGCCAAAAGCAGACAGTCCGTTACCGGCCCCAAACCCGTCGTGTCACGTCGGGGTTTAGAGTTTGAGCTACGGCGTCACATTTGGCAACTTCCGACTTTGGCGTTACCACCCGAACGGGCTCGGAGTGACGTCGCATGCGGCTATACCTTGGCGTTACGCCATAAGTAGTTTCTTCATGTTCTCGCAGCTAGGGTAACCGGCACAGTTTTGCTCAAGAATTCTGGGCTAACTCCGTTGATTCGCTCGCACATCTCGTTGACGGATTCCTTAGTTCTCAGCGGTGCGCCTCTGAGCTGTTTAACAAGTTCAAGCTGGGTAGATCTACTGTTTAGGGCGCGCATCAACACAATGGACGCCCAGCGAGGTGCTGATCGCATCATGTCGGCAAACGCTGCCAAAAGGGCTCTAACGTATTCTTCATCATCGGCCGCCTCTGCGGCATGTATGATGGAAAACATACCTTCGTCATGTTCAGCAGCATCAGATAGAAGCAACAGAAGGTCGAGGGTGATATTTTGGTCAAAATATTCAACCAGCTTTTCCAAGTGTTGATCAATCACGTTGGATCGAGCACCACCATCAAAAATTTCACGCCGCAGCTCAGATAATGTAGTCCCATAAGTATCGGTCATGGTTTCTTTTCGAATATCGTTGGATGGTTCGTCTTGTTCATCTGAATCATTTCTTGAAGGCTCTTTCTTATTTCAGGAGTGTATAGTCCATCTGACTGATATATCCTTCGAGCGTCCCATACGCCTGCTGCCAATGCATCCCGCGGCGTCATATTCATATCAGCCTGATTGCCATATGTAAAAGTGGACCGATGGCGTCCGCCAGATCCTGGGGTCGGTTGTTCCATATTGATCGCGACCCCGTCTTTTTTTGCAACGCCTTCTTTAGCCATTCGATTACTTGAAGGGATGTGGTGGGGGGTTATGTTATCACCCTTTGTACCCGCTTTTACGAGATCTCCGTATGTACCAACTTTCCCTTCATCGGGAAGCAACTCAGGTTTGGTTACACGGGTACCCTTAGCACCGGTTGTAGTAGCCGTCTCGACTGCCTCTCTTCTAGCCGCAGCTTCAGCTTGCTCCTTCGCTAGACGTTCTGCAGCTTCCTTCGCCGCCTTCTCTTCGAGAGCCCTAGTTGCGGCTTGCTCAACTTGATTTTGAACGACTTTTTCAGCGCCGCGTTCAGCGCCCTTAGTCAGGAGGCGTCCTGGCCCGATGCCGATAATTGCGCCAACGGATTGGATAGCTCCCATAAGATATTGGCCAGAACCAAATGACCGGCTCGCGTCATTCGCGGATAAGCTGTTGCCAACCAGTGGAACAAAGCCAGCCGCACCCCCGACTTTACGACCCAACTCCCCTGCCTGATATGTGTCCATGCCCCAGGACATGAGGCGGTCTTGAACGGAATGTTCGATGTTCTCTGTCCACGATGGTGTGTAAGGCTTTATTTCAGAAGGACCCGAGCCCATGGAGAATGGTTGGACATTGCCTCGACCGCTGTTGACATAATCCATTTCCTCCCCAACTTTGTCGTTAGAGGCCCAGCCACCGCCAGATGTATTCCACCCGCCATTGTCGCCGCGTGTCCATCCTTTGGAATTGGCATAATCAGCTATACGTTCATCACGTGTCTTATTCTGCTCGTCTTTACCGTCGGGTGCTTGATCAGTCTGTTCCGATTTTGGATAAACGTATTCTCCGGGCGCATTACCGTTGTTGAGAGTGCATTTGTCGGTATGCCGCTGAACCCATTCCCCGTTAGCCCGCACAATCGTTGATGATGAAACCGGTTCGACAACGTCACCGCAAGTGTTTGAAATTACGCCCCCACCTCGGCCCCCCTCGTCGCCATGGCAGCGACAAAACTTCGAAATCTGAAGTTTAACCAATTTTCCATTTGCACGTACGTTCGGAGAATACTGCACGTCCTCAAAGGCCGTGCCCCAAGCCATGTATGGTATAGGCGCCTTTGGAGATCGGCAGACATCTGGAGACGTGACAATAGCCAACGCCTGATGCTCCTTCGGAACGATCTCCGGAGGAGGTGGATCAGCCGCCGTTGGTTTTGGTGGCGCAGTATTGGTCACTTCTTTCTTTGTCTTTTCAGGAGGCCATGGTCCGTCGTACCTCAACAAAGGCGTTCGCCCGTCGGGTGTTTTAGTGAGTAGCGATCCGTTCATGGGAGGACCGGTAATCCGCGTGCCGGGAGGAAGGCCATACAACGCAGAAAAATTATCGTCGACGATAGGGTCGGGAAATGATCGCTCCGCCATTAAGAAATTCCCGTGTCGAATGAAGCGCATGTCAGCTTCGGCAATCCCTTTCGCTCAGGCCAAGGGAAGTTGCATCGCCACGTGAGGAAAACACGGCCAACTCCTGGCCTCATATCGAAATGAACGCCGTCCAGAGCCATCCAGCCCTCCGTTTTCGAGCTCTGCTGGTCAAGCTCCATATAAAGCCCTATCTTTGGGAGTTCCCCCCGAAATATGCCGCGTCCTGGCAATAAACCATCCAGTTCGAATTCTTCGTCTCCCTGAAGCCACGGCTCTGCAACAAGGTCGGGGTGAGCTGCCTGCCAAAAACGGTAGTCAAAATCCTTTGGTAGCAATGGATGTCGATCAGTTACCCAACCGTCGTCATAAGTTCCTGCGAGCTTTGCTCGGTGCTTCCAAAAGGGAGATATAGGTCCAAAACCTACCGGGTTGGGGCGCTGCTCAACGGAGCGGATAGGATCTGCTTCGTCCTCAATTTGCGGGGCCGGAAAATCTAGTTGCTCACCATATTCTGTCTGGCCTACGAAACCTCTGCCGATTGGATTTCCCAGCAGCGACGGATCCTCTTCGCCATCTACCTCGCCACCAAAGGCTAAGCGCCAATCCAGAGGAAGAAAAGATATGGGCTCGGCAGGTGTGAGTTCCCAATGATCCAGAACATCTTCTTTTGTTCGATCGATGAGCCCGCGCCAAGTCTTGCGCGTATGAGCTCGCCAGTAACGGGGGCCGTGTACTCGTAAGCGTTTTGAAACAGAACCAACCTTAATGCCGCAAGTCCATGTTGGACTTGGCGTTCCGTTGGGCGCATAGGCCGCTCCCAGAAAGGTAACGTCGGTTCCGGGTTTGAACGGGGCTAAGTCAGTGCATGCCAACTGTGGTGTTAACTGAGGATCTCCTTCATAGGTATCGGACATGACAAGTGGATACTGTTTGTCAGCGATTTGAAGCGGGCCACCGTCTGCTAGTTTGAACGTACCCCGCGCCACCACTACCCCCGCGAGATCGCCATCAAGGGTGTACTGTCGAAAAGCCAGAGCCGGAAAGGGTGTCCTGTTATCGACCGACATCGAGGGCTCAACCCTTTGCCGTAACGTCTGCGGAAGTTGGATTGGCCTCCATCAAACCGCCGCTTGGTTTGTTAAGATCAACAACACTACCGTTGATCTGGGTCGGCCCGGAGGCCGTGAAGTTGAAATGCGTACCGAGGATGATGACGGTGCCGTCTTTTCTCATTATGAATTTCGACGCACCACACTCGATGACAAACTCTTCTCCCACAATGGTTTTTTTGAATTTCCCGATATTCTCCAACGAAGTATGACCGACGTTGGAGACTTTGCTGACGCCAATCTGCTCAGTTTGTGCGACCCCGACGGACGTTGATTGGAACGACCCGATGATCGTGTTCATGATGCCAGAAAGAGGAAAGAGACTGGAAGCATCGGTTCCAACACCCGTACCGGAACCAGCAAGGGCTGTGCCTGCGTCGGAACGGGGGCTGGGGCCTGATACCACACCCTCGCGGGACGACATGCCACCAGCGCCGAGGAAGCCAAGTGCTGATGATGCAAGCGTCGTGGCAAAGGCCGCAATGCCGGGACCGCCGCCTCCTGCGATCTGTGCTGCTTGACTGAGCAATCCTGCTGTCTGACCTGACAGCGCCTGCACACCTGCCATCGCCATCATCGCCATCGGGCCCGTACCACCAACAACCGTATTCACCGAGCCGCCGATCTCATGCTTTTGGTTGCCGGACACTTCGACAGCACGGTTGCCGCCGACGGAGGCCACCTCGTGTCGGTCGATGCGTTTGGTACGGTCGTTCAAGACACGCGTCGTCTGGTCCTTCTGGGCGTGGAAGAACTGGTTCTCCTTGCCCGCCTCGTCCTCGAAGGTAATTTCGTTAAAGCCGTCGCCCTTGTGGGTATTGGAACGCAGGACCATGCGGGTCTTGTTGGCGGGCAGATCGTAAGGCACCGAGTTTTTTGGGTTGTTCACGACACCGGCCACCAATGGCCTGTCGGGATCACCATCCACAAACGCAACCATCACCTCCATGCCAATACGCGGAATGACTTGCGCACCCCAACTTCCTCCACCCCATGCCTGACTGACCCGTACCCAGCACGTGTCCGTGCCATCCTTTTTGGCCTTGCGGTCCCATGGAAACCACAGCTTGATGCGGCCATATTGATCCGGATGGATTTCTTCACCCTCAGGACCCGCGACGATGGCCACTTGTGTGCCCTCGATCTTCGGGCGCTTGGTCGTGCGATGGGGGGTGAGGGGCACGCGGGCGGGTATGGCCTCGAAAGCGTTGCGGTATTCCGGCTCGTTGCTGTTGGTCTCGTAGGAGCGATCCACGATGGTGTGGCTGGCCCGGATGATCACGTGCTCTTCGTATTCGTGCTCGGGGTGTGCTTCCTCGTAGGGCGTGAAGCGGCGACCTGCTTCCAGAATGCGGGAGGTGGAAGCACCGAAGACGCGGTCGTGATCGGCTTCGATGGATTGTGCCCGCAGCTTCTGCGCGCGCTCTGCCTCTTCCACTGTTTTGATGCGGGCGGGGTATTCGTAAAGCTCGCGTTTCGTCGCATCCGGCATCTGCACCAGAGACGGCGTCATCGTACCCGGCACCATGCCCGGCGTTTCGAAATTCCAGTCGGCCCCGGCGCGCTGTCCTGGCACATAGGAAAAGCGGCGTGCCCAGTCGTTGATGTGGTTGCGGTCTGCGGAACCCTGTGCCAATCTCACTCGGCCTTCGCCCTGCGCAGACGGGGATGGTCCCAGCCATCCATTGGCAGTATCGGCCACATGCAGCTTGTGAAAGCCGTCTTCGTGCGAAAACCAGTAAAAAAGACCGTCCTCTTCGAAGCGCCGCAAGAGATAGTCGAGGTCGGTCTCGTTGAACTGCGTGCTATAGTGTTGTGCAGGCGGTGGTTTGATAATACCCGACGTATCCGGTGCTGGAATGCCATGCTCGGAAAACAGCTTTTCGGCGATCTCGATGGATGTCTTGTCCATCCAGATGCGGCAGTCTGAACGGCGGGATAGCAACCACATCTGTGGGCGAATGGTCATGGCGTACGAACGCAGACCACGAGTAATTGGCGGCCCTTCATGCAGATCTGTCACGAGACCGTTGAATGGCCGGCGGATGCCGCCACCTTCTCCATCCCCTTGGCTCACCTCAATCGAGACATCGACCAGACGACCGATCAACTCCTCCGGCTTGACCGCTTCCTTTTTGGCACGGACATTCAGCTGGATTTCGAAGAGCTGCGATACGCCTTCATTGATGACCATGCGTTCGGGCAGCAATTGATCTTCGCCGAGCGGCGACTTGACCTTCAAAACACGGCTGGCCTGAATGAAATCGGCGGACGATGGCTGCTCGGTCATGGGACACCCCGGTGATCGGATGGGATAAAATATCAATCAGCTGTCAAAATCTGGACGGAATGCAATCAATCATTGTGGCAAAACCAAGGAGGTGTTGCCGTTTGTACAACCAGTCAGGCGAAAAATCGTTCCTCAGTCCCAAACACGCCGTAATCTGCCAGCTAATTTTACAAAAGACGGTTTGGAAACGGAATGGACTCATGGCGCTAGTTGATATGCACAGCACCTTGCCCAAAAAACGGACGAAGGCCCATAGCCCCACGACAAAGCACGACGCTGAAGGATACGGCCTCCATCGAGAAGAGGCCAATGAACGGCGCGGTGCCAGCTGGTGGGTAAGTCTCAGACGGCGCGGACACAAGATCGTGCGGCTCTTCAAGGACAGCATCTATGGTTCAAACGAAGCAGCCTACAGAGCCGCACGTTACTATCGCGATGCCATCATTGCCGCCATTCCCCCTGCCACCAATCACGAGCAGGCGGTTCTCCTGCGCAAAACCAACCAGAGCGGCATTTCTGGCGTGCGCCGGATCAAGAGCCGTGAGGGCGACGCGTGGCAGGCAACGCTGATGACAAACTGCGGTCAGAAGCGCGAGAACTTTTCCGTGTCGAAGTTCGGTGAACCTGCAGCCAAATCCATGGCCATTGCCCAACGCCGCAAATGGCTGGCCGATCTGCCCGTCACGCATCTGGCTTACGCCCATCACGCAGCCGAAGTGGCGCAGGAGCATTTTGCCGCCGACCTCATCCCCGTCAAAGACGTCATGCCGGAAACGCACCTAACGCACGACGAGATCGAAACCCGCATCAAGTCGATTAACGATGACTTCGATAACGCCCGACCGAAGCGGCTGCGGGTCCGGGTTAAATGTTATCACGGCAACACGCTCTCGGTATTCGTATCCGATGCAGGCAAGCCAGCCAAACGCAAGCTTGTGCAGATCAACACACGAAAGCTGGACAAGGCCGAAATGCTAGCTGCGGCAAGGTCGGTGGTCGAGGCGACGATTACTGAGTTCTACGATTCTGACGTAGCACGGTGGTTCATGGACGCGCATGGCGACAATCTGCTGACCGATAAGCAATTCCATGTCAGGCAGGGGTTCAACGTGCTGGTGTTTCTTCCAACCGAATTTTGTCCGCACTGATCAAAGTCATTACGCCCTAGAGGAGGCTATCTACTGATCCATCGTACGCGAGCAGCTGGAAAATTGCCAAAAGGCCTGTAGCGCTCCGTTCAGATCAGCGTTTATGACCGTTCCTTTATCTTCCGTAATTGTCAGCTTTTTGCCGCTCTCCATGCTGTCGATAAAATCGTTGTTAAGCCCTGAGAAGCTGTGCCATCCGAAGTAGTCATTCACGACGCCTTCCGAAGTGATCGGCGTGTTGCTGTCTACTTTCCATAGCGTCTTGACGCTGCCCGAAAAGCCGTTTTCGACGAAACCTTCGAGGTCGTGGCCGCGAGCTTTCATGAAGCCGATTGTGATATCACCCTGCTTCTTCTCTGCATAACAGGTATCGCCCCAGTCCTCCTCGCGCTTGCTGAATTCCCATTCTGACGGTTGGTGGGACGCAGTGTCTTTTTTGTCCGATGCCACAAACGGAGACGTAGGTGAGTTGTTTAGCGCCTCGGGAAATATGCTAGACCCGAGCTTTAGCAATGTCGAATTACAGTCTTCTAAGCCTGCCTTGAAAAGATACTTCTCGCTGCTGTTCAAAACGCCTGCGACCCAATTTGCTTCACTACCCCTAAAGCCCACCGCGATCTGCAAACTACCTCGGTAGTCGTAGATCATTTCTACTGTTTTCTTCACAAACGGAGAGAATGAAACGCCATTAGCGGTTGGATTTAAATGCAACTCTGTTTGTGATGCCGCCACGGCGGAATATTCGAGGACCCCTCCGCCATAAATACCAAATCTTACTTTCGTGGTCTCACCCACGGGAAGCTTCCAACCGGTTTTTTCTAAAACGATTTCCGGCACGACCTCATCAAGCGATACAAGTTTGAAATTTATTGCGATTGCCTTGTCAGCCCAATGAGTCGTTTTCATTCCACAATAGGGTGGGTTGGTCGCTGTCGCGTTGTCAGCATGCAGCCTAATACTCCAGCTGTTGCCGCTATAAAATGTTGTCTCGTTTGCTTGCACTGTTAGAGGTGCCGACAACAGGACGGATATCGCTGCAACTACCGGTAAAATCGAGAATGTACGCATTTATTGAGCAACCTTTTTCCGCTTTGCCGAGCGCCACGTGAAAAAGCCCATGATCGCCAGCACCATGGCGATATAGCCCCAAATCGTGATGTCGCCGAAGTTGCCTTGCGTTGAAGCAAGAAAGGCCAACAGCCCGGCCAGGAAAAACATGATGGCACCCACCAACGGCAGTGCGAACGAAAACGCGCCAGCGATGGCGAACACGAGGCCCACAAGCATTCCAATTGATGCTGCTGCCCCAGTGGCGCTGTCATTCATCAATCCGCTGCCTGCTGTCACCGCACATGATTGCATCAGCACCAAAATGCCCAGAAGCAGGCCGATAATTCCAACTGCGATCTTCATAGTACCCTCTGAGTGAAGTTTGCGAGTCATTGCTCGCTATCGGTTTAATATGGGACTAACAGTCCGTCGATTGTCAAGCCGTGTATATGGCTTTCTGCGACCATGGATGTGCGCAAAACAATTGGTTGGAACTTGAGACGCTTGCGCGTCGAGCAATCCCTGTCGCAAGAGCGTCTTGCGCTGGAGGCAGGCATTGACCGCTCCTATATCGGACGTGTTGAACGAGGCATGGAAAACGTGACCGTCTCCACGCTTGAAGCCGTGTCCAATGTGCTGAAGGTACATGTGTCGGAACTTTTCGCGGCGGTTGAGCCGGGTGCAAAACCACCCCGTGCCCTGAAAGCTGGGCGAAAGGCCCAAGAGTAGCGAACTGATATAGTGATGAGGTTGTTACGGGCTCCATCGCTCGATATTCCTCCGCCCGCATGATGGTGAGCACCCGGCTGGTCACCGCATCGTCGGCAGGGTCGGGCGAGCCGTTCTGCAAATCGCGGTCATAGTAATCTATCTTCCAGAAGAAAACGGTGTCATTGACCGTGACAGCGCCGAAGTCATGCTCGCCATAGGGGTCGTTGCCGGGTGAGAAATCATCAAAGGCCTGCACTGCCTTGAGGACAGTTCGGCGGTCGTGTTCGGCAAGGGCGTTTACCCCCTGCGTGAGTACCACCCGCCTTCCGACCAGATTTGAACGGAAGGCGTCGTTTTTTGTGCGAATGGTTGCGGTGCGTTGAACCGCATCATAATCCGGTGCTTGGCTGAGTGCGCAGGCCATCGCTGATCAAGCCTCGACATAGAAAGGGTGAATGAGGGCGACCTGATCGATACGGCGTGTGAACGCCGGGTCGTCAAGATAATCGCGCCACTGAAGCCGCAGGCTGCCTTCAGCTTTCACCTCTATGACTTTCGCCTCATACCAGCCTTCCAGCGGGCCTTCCGTCGCAAGCACCACGCTACCAACGACGATCTTGTCGAAACTGTCGGGCATGTTTTTCGGGCGCACTGGATGGGTGACGGCTGCTGGTGGTGTTTCAGGCGCAGCGCGTGGTTGCTCAAGTCGTTCGCGTTCTTCGTCAGAAAGATGGGCTGCGATTTCGTTGTAGAGGTCCTGCTTGACGAACGGCACGAAGGCTTTGCCGCTGTCGAACAACTTGCCCTGCGGGAGTCGGGTCAAAAACGACCTGACGTCATCGGTCTCCACCTTTAGCGCAAACATTCCCATCAGTGCGGCAGCTTTTTCGGCTGGGCGAGTATCTGTCGCGGGGAAGAACGATGCATGTGGCTTTCGCTTATCGTCGCGGCCCAAAATGATGACCGGGCAAGGCAGGGTGATGGGTGAAGCAGCATTGTTGGTTGCGATGTTCATGTTTTCAGCTCTCCAAATAAGAAGAGGGGCCGCAGTGGGCCCCTCGTGCTGACAAAAGCGCCAGTGTATAACGTTATAGCATTACACTAATAGATTGTCAAATTTGTAAACCCCCTCCTGAGTTGCAGTGCTGATCCGCTTACACGGTTTGACCGTTTCCCGAGCCAGAGCTGAGTCGCTCTGCAAAGCGGCAATTGACGATTTTGGCCTGCCATATGGGAGGCTTTGCTGTAGCGTGCACATCAGTACGGCTGGATGACAAAACAGAAACAACGACAGTGACTTTCATGGCCTCTATGCCCACTATCTGGACCGAAATGGTGTGAGTTTCGCAGACGGTTTGCGCGGTGATCGCGAAGATCACCGTGCGAATAATCACACGCCTACACATCTGACTTAGATATTAGCGACTTGCACGCCCTCCGCGCTGCTTTCAGCGATTTGTCGCGTATTTCCATGCCCTCTCCGCCAGCAACCATAAGAGACTTGAGGGACTTGTCCGATAGAGCCGACAATGCTGCCAACAACTTACCGGTTCGAATTTCACGCTTGTTCGGCTTTAATCTCGGTGTAGTGAGGGATTTATCACCGTCACCCGATGGGACGTTGGAGCGGCGAGGATAATACGGGTTATACTCGCTTCGAGGGCTTTTGGATAAATAGGCGATCTCAGGCTCAATGTTATCAGGACGTGCCTTACGGTAGTGGAAAGGTAGCCCGTCCGGTTGAAACGCGACCTCAATAGTGTTTGCCGCGCTCTTGAGCTTCTTCAGTGCCTTTTCATCAAGGTTCCAGACCATCACGTGAGCGTGCCACGACAGCCAGTCTTCTTGCGGCGTTAAAAAAGCGACTCTCGAGAAATAGGCCACCTCGATCATACCGATGTAATCTGCGCCACCTAAAACTGATGCAATCCACTTGCAGTGGTCAGCCAAATCGTAGGCCTCGTGGCCGTCCACCTTGACTGCATGCAGCTCGGAGATCAGCGTTACGAAAAATACTGCCCGTGTATGGTTTTCCTGAAAATGGGATTGCAGGTTACTGGTTAAACTCTCTGCGATCTGAATCCGTGAAATCAGGTTTGCAGCATTCAGGTCTTGCGCTGCGCGCAATTCCAAGGATTTCCGTAGCTGATCACTGACTTCTGGTTTCCACGAAACCAAATATTGCCTAATCTTCTGATCCAGACTGAGTTGGCCGATGCGAAGTTCCTTCAAGCTTCGCACCGGCGGTCTACCGTATTTCTTCTTCTTGGGTTTCATCATTCACCTCCAACAGCAGGCAAACCTCTCCGTTCAGGCGATGGGGTTCACCTACTGTGTAATTTGAATTTCGGGTTGTCATTCATGTTCGGGGGGGTGGGGGTGTACTACATATGCCCCCACCCAACGTCTGCGGCTACTTGCCCTTGGTTTTCGGTGTTGCAGGTTTCACGACACCAAGCTTCTTGAGGGACTTTTCGCTGAGCTGTGTGATCTCCAACGACATCGTCGGGCCTCCGGCATCGATGATCTCGAATTCGCCCTTCAAGGTCAGGCGTCCACCTTTCTGCATGATGAACGTCGATCCGTCCGATGGGATCAGCTTAATGGAGCGGGTCGTTGCAACCTTACGCTTGGCGCGTGTTTCTGCTGCCCGTTCGCGCTTTTCGGCCTGAACCTTTTTCACGTAGTTTTCGATTTCGTCGCCTGCGACGTCGTCGTCCCAAGCCACCTTCAGAAGTTCGTGAAACTTCCTCACCCTATTACCGTTGGCGTCCTTATTGAATCCCACTACGAACCTAACGGCAAACTGCAACGCTTTTTTACGGGACTCGTCCTTCGGCTGCGGTTTCGACGAAATTGGCACCCAATCGGCATGTTCACAAAATATCTGCCAGTCATCCACGTTGGTGCGAAGATGATAAGCAATCAGATACAGCTTCACCGCTATGTTACGCGCAGTATCCTCATCGAGGACGGCAAGCGTTCCCGACGTCCTACGGAGTTTGAGGAGCTTGTCGGCTGGCGTCTTTTTCGGTTGCTTCGCGGTGGGTTTAGGCATCACGACCCTCCTCCTCAAAACGGCGGATAAGATCGTCGATATCCCGAGCTCTATATGCTGATGAACGAGGGCCGCCCAGCTTCACAGGTTGTGGAAATTCACCTGAGCGCACCTTGTTATACCAAGAGGACTTGCTGATAGGGATCGGACCATTGGGCGCTAAAATATCTTTTAGGCGATAGAAGCGATGGGATTTAAGCAATTCGTTCATTTGGTGACCTCCATTTCATGTTGTGGGGGCCAATTAAATGAACAAGGATTTGATGGATGTCGTCACATAATTCTTATTTTATTTATGTCACTTTGTCCTGCAAGTCTATCTTACGAGCTGAGAGCCACTTCTTAATGCCCCTTCGCAGCGTGATATTTCCCGGAGGATTTTCGTAGTTTTCAGCATAAAAATCGCCGAGCATTATCATTATTACTGAGAATATTGGAATCGTTGATAGGTCGGGAAAAAATGCGTCCAGCGTCTCGAAAAGTTCTTCGTCCGGAAATTTTTTTGGGGCACCCTTTGACTTTCGCTCGGGGGTATCTGTCGAGTAAGGAAAAAGCCGCTCAAGATCTGCGATATCAAAGTATACATTAATGCATTCGTGGAGCTCACAGATTATATTCCGCCGGTTTCTAAAGCCTGAAATTGGGTAATCATCTATGGTAGTAATTGTTCTGAAGTATATGTCCTTTTGTTTATCATCAATCTCAATTTTGCTGTGGCTACCTGCGCCATAAATCGGAATTTCCGAATTTTTCTTTAAATTTTTTTCTTCGAAATTCATGAAGCAAAATTTTGTATCGTTCCGTTCAACTACTTCGTACAGTTTTTTGTCGTATTTGGCATCACCAAACAATAAAGAATGAGCAAAAAGCTCTTCACTAGTGTATCGATGGTTTATATGCGTAAGGTAGGACATGCTTTTTTCGAACGCATAACATTCGTCTGATATTGTAGTTTTTACTGCATCCGCATGTCCAGGCAGGCTTTTGCTTTCTATGGCTTCCAGCAGTTTTTGCTTACCTTCTTTCCTGTACACATCCTTGGCACGCTGCAGGGCTCCCCGAAGCGACATTCTGGTTGTCTTTACATTTGAGGATGGAAAGGTGATTTTCGGGCTTGGTATTTTTTGGGGTTCACCACTGGAAGACATGTCCCTACTCCCTTAATGATATACCTTGTTGAAACAACCGGGTCACACCCTGTGGCAGGAATTTCAGCTACTCGCTTGTCAGCGCTACTACAGTACACAAAAAAATCCAATACGACGTGATTGTCAAAACGGTATTTATTTCGGTATTTATTTATTTATATGATCGAAAAATAAAAGATTATAAGTATTTAGAGGTTTATTTCGATTCCCTTCACCCGCTCCAGTAACTTTAATGAAATTTCGCGCCACTTTTGTCAGGTGCGGTTTTTAGCCCGCGCTTCGGCAACTTTACGGCTCATATCTAGACCGTCACCACGGCTGTAGCGTTTGGTCATCTTTGCGGTCGTATGCTTGGCCAACTCTCTGGCTGCTTCAATCGACTCTGTTGCCTCAATTGTTTCAGACACGGCGCTGGCGCGGGAATACTTACATTCGAGGAGACGCCAGCCGCATTTCTCACCTTTCTGAATTTTTTAGCGTAACGATTTCCGCGCTGATGCTAGAACACATAGTTGTGGTCGGGCAAGTTCAGAGAGTCTTGGTCGATTTTGCGTAACGCGCCAATTGATATCGGCGCGCGTTGTGCCGAAGCCATCGTCAAGGGTGATTGCCTATTCCAAAGGGCTATATTCGGCCGAGGCAAAACTGAAAAATGTAAAAACTTCAGCCACGAAGCGTTTATCCCAAATTCAAGTATATTTCCAGCTTCCAGGCGTCGCGAGTGGTTCTGGCATCTGAATGGAACCTTCCAGTGCGTATAGACTAAAATCATCAATTCGAACTGGTGAGCGAAAGAAATCGTTGCCAATCAATGGCATAAATTCCAAGAGGTATGGAAGAGAGAATTCGAAATCTGCATCTATGTTGTCGCGCATCTCCAAAACTCTATCAACGTATTGCGAATATTTACACAAATACAGGGCGGATTGAGGAACTAAGTCTTGATTATTTTTATAATAATCAGAAGATGAAAGAAAGACATTGCGTGATATTTCATCCAATCCCTTGATGTGGTTGCTTGGCTTCAGAAATGTGTTGCGTCCTTCCGATGCGAATAAGATTGAAGGATTTGCTGCTGCGAGCTCGACAAGGTCTGCTAGTGGTGTTCTCCCCAGAAATGCTTCGGGCACGCGGTCGCATTGCTTGTCCTCCCAAAACCCTGACATCCCGTGCTGGTCGAGCGACATTTGCACAAAGTATGCGAGTGACGCTTTAGACGGTGGATTATCGGTCGATATCAGGGTGGAAAATGCAAAGTTTTCTTCGCTAGTACTTGGACCGGTCCATGCTTCAGCAGTGATGAAAACTTCGCCCCAAGGATACTCAAGTGTCAACGACCTTAAACGTTCAGTGAATTTTTCACTGTAGCTTTCTATCATGGACTTTTGGAAAAACGGTTTACTAAACAGGTCACAGTCGATGAATTCGCAAAAGCTTTTACCAATGAAGTAAAACCGAACTAATTGATCTGACGTATCGGGATATATTTCTGCTTTGAGGTCATCTGACTGAACATGTTGACAAACATCAAAAATAGCTTTCTTGGCAAGAGGAAAAATACCTACATGTCCCTTATCTATGTCCAGCCTCCTCAAAATTGCATCCTCTATAAACGTGATTGCCGGTGCCAGAACGGTGGTTGGCCCGTTCTTCGGTCTACTATTATAACTTGTTTCAAATCTCTTACCCAAACTCCATCGGAGCGATTTGGATTAAGTCTTTCAAGTTTGCGATAATAGTCCCTGATGGACCCCATTTCCGGATTGGTATGCATTACGAAATTCTGAATTTGACCTTTCTCAATCGCTGTCCATCTGGTTTACCGCCGCCGTTTGATCAAAGGTCTGGTGTTTTCTGCGGCTGATTTCTAACGAAGGGAAAGTCGCTTTCTACAAGGCGCTGGGTGCCTTCCCGCGCATGATTTTTCCGGCTTTTCCTTGAGGGGTCGTCGAGCATATCGATCTAGTAACCCCGTTTCTGAAGAGCTTTTCGCTTCACCGACCTTTCCAATGAGTTTACCTACGTTGCTAAGCACTGGGTTATCATCGCTTTAGCAGGACGAAGCGCAGCATATTGCGATGATATATTGAGGAAATTCACTACGCGTCGCACCTCGATTTTTTGCGTGTCAATACGAAATTTTAACTTTTCTCACTTTTCCGGAACAAAAGGCGTAGGCCTGACGTTGGTATTCCAAATAGAAAAAAGGAATTACCGATGTCTATTCTGGTAAAACTCGTTTCTGTCGTTGCAGTGAGCATTGGTTTCTCGACAGTTACTACAATACCTGCTCACGCCCTCAGCATCATCTCTCCTGCCTATGAAGGCCAAGCAGAAGCACAAGGTTCCGACTATGGCAACGCGCCCGTTGCCTTTACAGGCGGTGTTGCGCAGAGCGCCAATTCCAGCGGTTTGTCTCTGTCTGCCCAGGAAATCAAGCATGTTACGTGGTGTGCGAAGACATACACATCTTACCACGCAACTGATAACAGCTATCAGACCAAGCAGGGTTCGCGCACGGAGTGCCGCTCACCATACTGAGTGAAACGAAAATTGCGTTTCCATTTATACTTTTAAAAAACTATATTTTAATTAGAAATTTACTTAGTTATTCTTGGCGGTCGGCTTGTGCGGCGTCTTGTTCCAGACGAATGGCTTATATCGTAGTTCATAGACAGCTCTCCATGCTGCCACCGAAAGCAGAAGCCAATAAACCGGCGTCGCAATCCATCGTCTTCCTACCATGCCCCGCTCGTGGGCGATCATTGCACGCGTGCCCATCAGCAGAAAAATCGCGTAACTTGCCGCCATGTTGAGCAGATCGACACCCGCCAGCGCCAGCTCGGCGTGAGATAGCGCGCTTGGCCCCTCCAGAAGAAGAGTCTTGCTGACCATCAAAAGGTAGATGATGAAAATCGGATGTGTCAGCGACGAGAGCAGCATACCGCCGATCAAGAGGTGGAACACCGCATAGGCTTTCCACCCCATCTCCTTGCCCACGTTAAGTGGCGATCGCATCATCACCAGCCAACTTTGAAGCCAACCCTTGAACCAGCGGCTGCGCTGCGCCAGCCAAACCGAGAGATCGGTCGGCGCATCCTCCAGCGTCTGGTAGCTGATGACATCGGAGTAATAGCCAAGCCGGTAGAGCCGCATGCCCAGATCGGCATCCTCGGTGACGTTGTAAGGGTCCCATGCACCGACCTGACGGAGGATCGATGCGCGAAAATGGTTGGACGTGCCACCCAGTGGCAGCGGCATTTTCATACGCGCCAGCATTGGCAGCATGCGCCTGAACAGGGCGGAATATTCCAGCGAGAAGGATGAGGTCATCCACGAGACATGCGCGTTGCTGATAATCAGCGGCGCCTGCAGGCAGGCCAGCTTGTCGCATCCATCGCGAAAACGCGCATAGGCTTCGCGCAATTGCTTGGGGTGCGGGCGGTCTTCGGCATCGTAGATGGCGATGAATTCGCCCCGTGCTCCGGCAAGAGCGTAGTTCAGAGCCTTCGGCTTGGTCCGTGGCAATGAGGGAGGGACGGTCACGATTTCGAATTGTGGACCGGGACGCAAGCGCTCTATCGCCGCGATGGTCGAGGCATCGTCCGCCTCGCAGACCAGCTTGATATCGAGCCTGGATTTTGGCCAGTCCAGCCGGTTCAGCGCCGTGATCAGTTGCTCGACCACAGCTTCCTCGCGGTAGAGCGCCACCAGTATCGTATAGACGGGCAGGGGTTCGTCTGGCGATTGCTCCACCAGCTTCAACGTTCGTCGGTCGGGCTTCGTGCGCAATGGCACCAGCCGGAACAGAATGGCTGCCATATAAAGCGCCGCTGTCAGAATATGCAGTAGTTGAAGGGTCATATCAGGCGAAATCAGGATCAGGCACGCCAGCAACGTTGCGCCGACACCCAGCAGAAATCCCTGTTTTCCGTGCAGCGTGATCCGTGCCGAATAATGGGGTTTGGCATCGAACAGGGAATTCACCGTCTGGCGTGTACGCCGATCTGCGCCGACCTCCCAAACGGCTTTTCGCAGCGCCGTTGGTGTCGTCACGACGATGTTCTTGCCGAAATCGGGTGACGTCTCCAGCGCCTGTTTTAGCCGTTCGATGCTGCCCACGTCCGGCACCATCGCGATGTAAGGCGCTGCGTCTTTGGGAGACAGGCGTACCATCCGCGTGTCCAGAAGCTGCACGTCCAGCGAAGGCGTGTCCACCACCAGACCACTGTCCAGCTCTGCCAGAAACGGCAGACGCAAAAAGCGCGCAAAAGCACCGAAATAGGCGTCTTCTGTCACCGTTCCGCTCTGCAACAGCTCCGCCTCGAAGGTGGAACCGTTGCGAAGGGCGCGAGCGGTAAAGTCTTCTATGTAGGGCTTGCCCAACCCCAGTGCTTTGAGAAATGTAGCCGCGTCGCTGTCTTGCGACGGCCCGTCCAGAAACGGAAGGAGGTCGTCCTCGAGCCTGTCGAGTGCGACAATTTCACCCTTCACAAGCATCGCTTTTTGCGATTCTTGTGTATACTCGTCAAAACACAACATACGCTACCCGCCACCGTTGAGGTGGAGCCCCTAATTCCCCAGCCGGATCATATGCATGCGCTCTTTGGTTGCAACCTTGAAAATTACGGGGATTTTGGTTTCCGCCATCACCGCGTCGTTGTTTATTGGCACGCATTCTGCCGTTGCAGACGGGCTGGTGGAAAATGGACGCCTTCCGGTGTTGTTCGATACGCAGGAGCGTCTGCCGGGTGCCGACCTCTCTACCATTCCGCGCGTTCGTTTCCTGATGTCGGTGGATTTTCCGCCCTTCAACTTCACCGATCAGGATGGCCGTCTGGTCGGCTTCCATGTCGATCTCGCCCGTGAAATCTGCGCGCAATTGAAGATCGAAAACAAATGCCAGGTTCAGGCTTTGCCGTTCGATGAGCTTGAGGCGGCTGTCGAAATGGGCGAGGGCGAGGCTGTCATGTCCGGCATCGCGTCTAGCGCTGATCTGCGCAAAAGTTTCAGTTTCACGCGTCCCTATACGCTTCTGCCTGCCCGTTTTGCGGTGAATAAGGCGATGAAACTCGAGGGGCAATCAGCCACTGCGCTCTCTGGCAAAAAGGTCGGCGTTGTCACCAACTCCCGCCACGAAGCCATGCTCAAGGCATTTTTCCCGGCGGTTCTGGTCAATGGATTCGATGGTTACGAGCCGATGTATGAGGCACTGAAATCCGGCAAGATCGACGCCGTCTTTGCCGATGGCCTGCGCCTGCCGTTCTGGGTTGCGGGCACGGCATCGAATGGCTGCTGCGTAATGTTCGACGGCCCCTATATGTCTGACCGGTTCCTGGGCGAGGGGCTGTCCATCATGACGGTCGATCCTGAAAACAAACTCGTTCCCGCCTTCGATCAGGCGTTGGCTGCGCTTTCGCGCAACGGCCGTCTGGAAGAAATCTATCGTAGGTATTTCCCTTACGGAATGTTTTGACGCAACCTACTGGCTCGCCCAGATGATGCGCGCCATCCACTCCACATCCGCCAGATCGAAGCTGCGATTGGGATGTTCTGGATTGAGCGAAAAAAGCTCGATTGTTTTGGCGGTCTGGCGGGCCAGCACCTTTGCCATGACTTCGCCATCCCGGCTTTTGACAACCACACGGTCGCCCCGACGCACCTGCGCGCCCGGCTCCACGATCAGCACATCGCCGTCGCGGTAAAGCGGCATCATGCTTTCGCCTTGTACTTCCAGTGCATAAACGCCAACCTTATTGGCGGGGGAGGCGGGGAAATCCACGACATCCCAGCCTTGGCCTGCGGGAAAACCACCATCATCGAAGAAACCACCGGAACCGGCCTGCGCAAAGCCCAGCAGCGGAATGGCGCCCGTCTGCAGTGGAAAATTGCTTTCGGGCAGCGTGTTTCTGTCCGCATGGTTCAACACATAGCCAAAAAACTGATCGACAGTGGCCCCGGTCGCCTCCAGCACCTTGGACACGGACTCCGTGGAAGGCCAGCGCTGGCGTCCATCCGGCCCCAGCCGCTTGGATTTGTTGAACGAAGTCGGGTCCAGCCCTGCTTTCCGCGCCAGCCCGGAAGGGGTCAACTGGTTACGGTCCGCAAGCGTATCGATCGCACTCCAGATATTATCGTGTGACAGCATGGTTCAACGGTCCGGATGGAGCGGCGTCGTCACGCGGCTCGCTTCAGTATCTGGCGAAATTTAACCAAAGACGCTCGAAGAGTAAAGTCGTAAAAGGAATAAAATCCTCAATGATCAGGCCACCAGTGTCGACATATTGATCTTGGAAAGCTGGATCACGGCCTGCGTGCGGCTGTCCACCTTCAGTTTCAGCAGAATGGCAGAGACATGCGCCTTGATCGTGGCTTCGGAAACGCCGAGTTCATAGGCGATCTGCTTGTTCAGCAACCCTTCGCCCAGCATGCCCAGAACCCTGCTTTGCTGCGGCGTCAGCGTGCGCAAGCGGTGTATGAGGTCGGCCATGTCAGGGTCCTGCTCGTGGCCTGACTGACAGGATGCGGGTATCCAGACGTCGCCCTCCAGCACGGCACGAATACCGGCGCGCATGTCTTCGATGCCCGAGGATTTGGAAATGAAGCCGGACGCGCCAAGCTCGATGGCACGGCGCATGGTGGCAGGGTCGTCGGTGGCCGAGACGATGACGATGGGCAGGCTGAAAAACTCCGCCCGCAGCGCCATCAACCCCGAAAACCCGCTGACGCCTGGCATGGCGAGGTCCAGCAGCATCAGATCGGCATCGGGCTGCTGCCCTGCGGCGGCCTTCGCCGCTTCGAAATCGCCCGCTTCGATGATGGCGTTGTCGCCTTCCAGCCCCGTCACCGCCTGGCGAAGCGCGCCGCGAAACAGGGGATGATCATCTGCAATGATAATGGTGAGTTGTGACATGCAGCGCCCCCTCCCAAAGGCATTTCATGTGCGTCCCATATTTGGCGCAGAACAGTTGGCCGTCAAGCGACCGCAATCCAAATCTAAATCAAGAATTGCGTGAAATGCGGCTGCAACACAAGCCTTAGATTGTATGCAGCACCCCTCAGGTGCCATCTACACGCAAAATTCTGTGTGAAGCGATGGACAAGGACCCGCATTTGCGGCAAACCGCCCGCATATGAAGGAGACGCCGCATGAGTGAAACGCCCCCGATTATCAATCAGGTCATTTACAAGATCGTACCAACAGACCTTTGGCGGGATGCGAAGGAAGCGGGTGTTTTCAACGGCGCAGCCATAGACCTCAAGGATGGTTATATCCATTTCTCCACTGCAGCCCAGGTCAAGGAAACTGCGCTCAAACACTTCGCCGGTCAGGACGATCTTCTACTGGTCGCCGTCGATGGTGGCGCGCTGGGTGACAAGCTGGTGTTCGAAACCTCACGCGGTGGAGATCAGTTCCCCCATCTTTACGCGCCCCTGCCCTTGAACGCGGTCCTTTGGGAAACACCGCTGACACTTGATGATGAAGGCGCCCACCAGTTTCCGGAGATTGCATGATGAGCGGAATTTTTTCCTCGATCGGTCGGCGCGGCCTGTTTCTGATAGACCCGGAAGTGGCCCACGGCATGTCGATCACCGCCCTGCGCTCCGGCTTCATCCCCACCTGCATGGTGCCGCATGATCCGCGCCTGCAACAGACGGTCGCTGGCCTTGTCTTCCCCAACCCACTCGGCATGGCAGCGGGTTACGATAAGAACGCGGAAGTGCCCGGCCCATTGCTGAAACTCGGCTTCGGCTTCACAGAAATCGGCACTGTCACGCCACGCCCGCAATCGGGCAATCCCAAACCCCGCATCTTTCGTCTCGTGGAGAACGACGCCGTCATCAACCGCCTCGGTTTCAACAATGAAGGCCATGCAGCAGCACTCGCCCGCCTCATCGCCGCTGGTCTGCGCGGCCTCGTCGGCGTCAATATCGGCGCCAACAAGGATAGCGAAGATCGCATTTCCGATTACGTGAAGGGCATCGAAACCTTCGCCTCCGTTGCTTCCTATTTCACGGCCAACATCTCCTCGCCCAACACGCCGGGCCTGCGGGACTTGCAGGCACGCGACAGCCTGTCTGCCCTGTTGAAAGCAGTCCTCGCGCAGCGCGACATCGAGGCGGCAAAGCTCAATCGCCCGCTTCCAGTCTTCCTCAAGATCGCACCCGATCTGACCGAGGAAGGGCTTGATGATATCGCCGCCGAAGTGCTGGCGCATAATCTCGACGGCCTCATCGTCTCCAACACGACGCTGTCGCGCGATGGCCTTCGACCCGGCCCCAACAATCATGAAACGGGTGGTCTGTCCGGCAAACCACTCTTCGATCTCTCCACCACAGTGCTTGCCAAAATGCGCAAACGCGTCGGCCCTGATCTCCCCATCATTGGGGTCGGTGGCGTGTCATCGGTGGAAACCGCGCTCGAAAAAGTCCGCGCCGGTGCCGATCTCGTGCAGCTCTATTCCTGCATGGTCTATGAGGGGCCTGCTCTACCGGGCCGCATCGTGCGGGGGCTTTCCACCTTGGTGGAGCGCGAGCGGGTTGGGAATATCAGGGAGTTGCGCGATAGCGCGGTGGACCGCTGGGCCGAACGGACGATTTAAGCGCTATCTACCGTCATGCCGGGCTTGACCCGGCATCCAGCAGCCACGCGTCTGCGTGGCGGAAGAGTCTTTCGCGATCAAGGACTTGATCGCACTGGACCCCGCATCAAGTGCGGGGTGACGGCAGAGTGAAACTTGAGGCCTTTAAACCCAACCCGTCACCGACACAGCACCATAGCCCAATAAGGCCGGTTCTTCGCCGCCGCATCGTAAGCAACCGCCACACCCAGCCCCCCGTAATTCCCCAGCATATTCTCCAAATGGTGCGGAGAGCTAATCCACGCCTTCACCACGCGTTCGACCGTATCCTGCCCAGCCGCAACATTTTCAGCGGCAGGCAACGGTACGCCGCCGTCCTTCATGCGAATGAGGAAACTGTCGGTGAGGCCAATGAGATGCGCCATTTTCTGCGCTTTCACCATGCGGTTGGCCTGATAGGCGGCGGCCTGCTGCGCCGCGCTGTTGGCGGACAGCGTGGGTAACCCCTTCGAGCGGCGAAGCTCGTTGACCATAGGCAAGGCCGCAGCTGTCTCATCGCGCGTGCCGGAGGCCACGCCCTTGTTGGTGGGCGTGGAAACGCAGGCGGACAGTGCAGCACCAGCGGAAACCAGCACGAAGCCGCGCCGGGAAACGGTAAGCAGGGAATGTTGGGTCATATCAGCGGCGGAAGCTCAAAAGGCGAAGGATGATGAAGACAGGCACGACGATAACGGCACCCGCCAGCAGATAGTCGCCGATGCTGCCCAGAGCGCGGAAGCCGCTGTGCCAGAGGTCGAGCACAAAATTTCTGACCCCATAGATGATGTTCCACGGTGTCAGGCCGAAGACAGCCATGACGAAGCCGACGATCAGCGATACGACCAGCAACTTTATGATCGTGCGCGCTACGCTGTCACCCAGCACCTTATCCACCTCACCGGCCATCTGCAAAATCTCCTGAATTCAGCCAAGACATAGAAAGCATGGTGCCTCTATGCAAGCATTGGCGCATTATCAGCGCCATATTTGCCGCTGCCATGAAATAGGACTTGAGTTTTTTTATGGCCTGATGAAAGACAGCCCATCTCTTTCAGGAAAGCGTGCATGGCCCCACACCAGTTTTCGTCCGGCGATGCCATCGCAGACCGGCGCGCAAATTACGCCCGCATGCTGGCGGAAAGCGCAGATCACGCCGCTGCTGCCGAACTGATGGAGCAGGCGCTGGAACTCACCCCAACATGGGCTGCCGGTTGGGTGCAGTTGGGAGACTATTGCGATAGAGCGGGGCAGAGGGACAAGGCCATAGCCGCCTATGAAACCGTTGATCGCCTGGACCCCGAGGGTATCTTCGCAGCCCCCCTCAAACTCGCCGTACTCGGCGCTGCCGAAACGCCGGAACAACCGCCCAGTGCCTACGTCGAAGGCCTCTTCGATGATTACGCCGACCGTTTCGAAACCTCGCTGGTCGAAAAGCTCGAATACAGCGTCCCGCAGAAACTGGCAGCGTTGATCGAAACCGCAAGACCAGGTGGCGACCAATTCACCTGCACGGTCGATATCGGCTGCGGCACCGGTCTGCTGGGTCTCGAAATCCACGACTGGACACAACGCCTCGAAGGCTTCGACATTTCCACCAACATGCTGGCCAAGGCCGAAGAAAAGGGCATCTACCACCGTCTGGCGCAAGCCGATCTTTCGCTTGCCGCAGAAACATCCGGCCTCTTCGCCGATAACCTTCCCCATCACCGCGCAGATCTGGTCGCAGCCGCCGATGTGATGATGTATCTTGGCAGTCTGGAAACCGTCATGCCGCTGGTCTTGGCGCTGCTGGCACCCGGCGGAACCTTCGCTTTTTCGGTGGAAGATGCAGGAAGCGAAGAGGGCTTCGTCCTCCAGCCATCCCTGCGATATGCCCATTCGGAAGCCTACGTCCGCGCTTTGTTGGACGCATCCGGCCTGCAAACGCTGGACACCCGCAAAACCACCATTCGCAAGGACGCCGGAAAACCACTGTCCGGCATTCTGTTTCTTGCCAGAAAAGCCGCCTGATCTTTCCGTTTCTTGCTTTTTCTCGATAGGTCAGCCTTGCTTACATATCGATATTGAAACGCTGCCTTTTGCGTTGCAAAATAGAGCCTGTTGAGCCTGTTGAGCCTGTCGATAAGACGATACGGCGATGTACTCTCATAAATAATTACCGTTCATTTCGGGGTAGCGCGCATGGCATTCACGAGAAGCGTTTATGGCATGTGGAGTGCCGATCCGGCCAAGCATGCGCCGCTGGAAGACATTCAGGGCATCGTCACCGGAAGCATCGTGTCGGCGCTCGGTTTCTACCTTCTCGCCAAGGTCGGCCTGCTCACCGGCGGCACGGCGGGCGTAGCCTTTCTTCTGCATTATGCCTTCGGCATCAGCTTCGGCCTGCTGTTCTTTCTCGTCAATCTTCCCTTCTACTACCTGTCCTTCCGCCGCTTGGGCCTTGCCTTTTCGCTCAAAACCTTCATCGCCATCGGCCTCGTGTCGGTGCTGACGGAACTGGAAAGCCGCTGGATGGTGGTGGAAAGCATCAATCCGCTGTGGGCAGCACTGCTCGGCGGTCTGCTCTTGGGTTACGGCCTTCTGGCGCTCTATCGCCACCGCGCCAGCCTCGGCGGCATCGGCATTCTCGCCATCTACATTCAGGATCGTTTCGGCATCCGCGCCGGTCTCATCCAGCTTGCCTTCGATATCTGCGTCATGATTGCGGCCTTTGCCGTCATCAACCCCGAAACGGTGCTCTACTCCATCGTCGGTGCCTTCGTGCTCAATCTCTTCCTCGCCATCAATCATCGGTCCGATCGCTATATCGTCGTGCGCTGATCTCTAAGGCCTTCTTTTTCGCCCAGGTTTCACTACTTTAGGGCAGTGAAACACACAGAGCCTCCCATCTCCGGCGTAGACGTCGGCACCTTGCCTTTATCCTTCCAGAAATGGTTCGGCGAAAAAGGCTGGAGCCCGCGCGCCCATCAGCTGGAATTATCCGCCCGTGCGCGGTCCGGCGAAAACATGCTGCTGATTGCGCCCACCGGTGCGGGCAAGACGCTCGGCGGCTTCATGGCATCGCTCACCGATCTGGCAGAGCGGGGCAAGGTACCGCCAGGCTCGGCCTTCGTCGGCGTCCACACGCTCTACATCTCGCCGCTCAAAGCCTTGGCCGTCGATATCGAGCGCAACCTGATGAAGCCGGTGTCGGAAATGGGCCTACCCATTTCGGTGGAAACCCGCACCGGCGATACGCCGCAGTCCAAACGCCAGCGCCAGAAGCTGAAACCCCCGGACATTCTGCTGACGACGCCGGAACAGGTCTCGCTGCTGCTTGCCAACAAGGAAGCGGAACGCTTCTTCAAGGACTTGAAATATGTGGTGCTGGATGAGCTGCATTCGCTCGTCACCTCCAAGCGTGGCCATCTCCTTTCGCTGGCCATTGCCCGCATCCGCAAACATGCGCCCGCCATGCGCACCATCGGTCTTTCTGCGACGGTGGCAGACCCGATGGATTTGCAACGCTATCTCAGCCCGCAGACAGAGGGCGAACCCACCGCCGGTCTCATCACTGTGGATGGCGGTGCAAAGCCTGACATCGCCATTCTCGGCACGGAAGAGCGCATCCCCTGGTCCGGCCATTCGGCCCGCTATGCGATGCAGGATCTCTATCCGGCCTTGAAAGCGCACAAGACGACGCTGATCTTCGTCAACACCCGCTCGCAGGCCGAGCGCATCTTTCAGGAACTCTGGACCATCAACGACGACAATCTGCCGATTGCGCTGCACCACGGCTCGCTGGATGCGGGTCAGCGCCGCAAGGTGGAAGCGGCGATGGCGGATAACAAGCTGCGCGCCGTCGTCGCCACCTCCACGCTCGATCTCGGGATAGACTGGGGCGATGTCGATCTCGTCGTGCATGTCGGCGCGCCCAAGGGTGCCAGCCGCCTTGCCCAGCGCATCGGCCGCGCCAATCACCGCATGGATGAACCGTCCAAGGCCATTCTCGTGCCCGCCAACCGCTTCGAGGTCATGGAATGCCGCGCGGCACTCGATGCCAACTACATCGGCGCGCAGGATACGCCGCCCATTGCCGAGGGCGCGCTGGATGTGCTCGCCCAGCATGTGCTCGGCATGGCCTGCGCCGAACCCTTCGACGCCGATGACCTCTACCGCGAAGTCACCACCGCCTCGCCATACGCCGATCTGCCGCGCGAGACCTTCGATCGCATCGTCGATTTCACCGCCACCGGCGGCTATGCCCTGCGCACCTATGAGCGTTACGCCCGCATCCGCCAGACGAAGGATGGCCTGTGGCGCGTGTCCAACCCGCAGGTTGCCATGCAATATCGCCTCAACCTTGGCACCATTGTCGAGGCGGCGGAACTCAATGTCCGCATGGTCAAACGCAATGCGAAGGGCACCATCGGGCGCGGCGGCATGACGCTCGGCAAGGTCGAGGAGCATTTCCTCGAGCAGCTGGTGCAGGGCGATACGTTTCTCTTCGCGGGCAAGGTGCTGCGCTTCGAAGGTATCCGCGAAAGCGAATGCCTCGTCAGTCAGGCCTTTTCCATGGACCCGAAAATCCCGTCCTATGCGGGCGGCAAGTTTCCGCTCTCCACCTATCTGGCAGATCAGGTCCGCTCCATGCTGGCCGATCCCGCCCGCTGGCATGCCTTGCCGGATCAGGTGCGCGACTGGCTGGCGATCCAGAAGGAGAAATCCATCATCCCCAAACGGGATGAGCTGCTGGTCGAAACCTTTCCCTTCCGCAAACGCTTCTTCATGGTCATGTATCCGTTCGAGGGGCGCTTGGCGCACCAGACACTTGGCATGCTCCTGACCCGGCGGCTGGAGCGGGCAGGGGCAAAGCCCATGGGCTTCGTCGCCACCGATTATTCGCTGGCCATCTGGGCGCTGGAAGATATCGGCAAACGCCTGCAGTCCGACCGCCTGTCGCTGCCGGACCTGCTGGACGAGGATATGCTGGGCGATGATCTCGAGGCATGGCTGGACGAATCCTTCATGCTCAAGCGCACCTTCCGCAATTGTGCGATCATTTCCGGCCTCATCGAGCGCCGCCATCCCGGCAAGGAAAAGACCGGGCGGCAGGTCACGGTCTCTGCCGATCTTATTTATGACGTTCTTCGCAGCCATGAGCCGGACCATATCCTGCTGGAGGCCACGCGTCGCGATGCCGCAGCCGGACTTTTGGACATTGGCCGTCTTGGCGATATGCTAAGGCGAATCAAGGGCCACACCACCCATTGCGCTCTGGAGCATGTTTCGCCGCTGGCCGTTCCGGTCATGATGGAAATCGGGCGCGAAACGGTGCCGGGCCAAGCCTTGGACGATGTGCTGGCCGAAGCTGCCGACGAGCTGATTGCGGATGCGATGTCATGATGCATCCGCCCGCGAATAATGAAGGACAAAACCGAAACGTGCTGAGCCGACTTGCCCTGAGCGACAAATTTGCCACCGGCTTCGAATGCCTCGGCTCGGAAACCGCCATCAACGGCGTCGCCGGCTGGTGCGATCCGTTGGGCGGGCTGTACCTGCCGGACCTGTCGCTGCTGGTCGTCTCGGATCTCCACCTGGAAAAAGGCGCGGCCTTCGCGCGGCGCGGGCGTCTCCTGCCGCCCTACGACACCATCGCCACGCTCAAAATCCTGTCCTCGCTGATCGCCCGCTACGACCCGAAGATCGTCGTCAGCCTCGGCGATAATTTCCACGATCGCATCGGCTCGCAGCACCTGCCATTGCCCTTGCGCGATCTCATCAAGGAGATGGCGAAGGGCCGCGAGTGGATCTGGATCAACGGCAATCACGATCCCGATGGTACGGTGGATTTGCCGGGATCTTCCAGCGATGAAATGTTCTACGGCAATCTCGTTTTCCGGCACGAACCGAAACCGGGCGCATCCTCAGGCGAAATCGCCGGCCACCTCCACCCCGCAGCCACGGTACGCCGCCGTGACAAATCAGTGCGCCGCCCCTGCTTTGCCACTGACGGAACCCGCATGCTGATGCCGGCTTTCGGCGTGTTAAGCGGCGGCCTGGATCTGCGCCACAAGGCAATGAAGGGCCTGTTCGATCATTCGGCGCTGGTTGCGCATCTGCTGGGGCGGGACCGGATTTATTCGGTGCGGTTCGGGAATTTGCTGGGGTAAGGATTGCGGGCGGTTGGCCGCAGAGTACGCCGCTCACCCCCCTCTGTCCTGCCGGACATCTCCCCCTCAAGGGGGGAGATGTCCGGCA
>NZ_JARVRE010000003.1:0-466280 GCF_030209855.1 Agrobacterium sp. lyk4-40-TYG-31 | reverse complement strand
CGTCGCGGGTCCCGAGGGCGAGGAAATCCACCCGGACCAATATGGCCGCATCAAGTTGTGGTTCCCGTGGGACCGCAAGGCGAAGAAGGATGGAACAGATACCTGCTGGGTACGGGTCAGTCAGGCATGGGGTGGTGGAACATGGGGTGCGCAGGTCATTCCGCGTATCGGCATGGAAGTGATGGTCGCCTTCGTGGATGGTGATCCTGACAAACCCCTTGTCATTGGGGTTGTGCCGAACCCTGCGAACTCAGTACCCTACGATCTGCCAGCTAACAAAACCCGGATGGCGATACGCTCCAACACCCACAAGGGCCAAGGTCATAACGAACTCACCTTTGAGGATGAAAAGGGACAGGAAAATTTGTTCCTGCACGCCCAAAGGGACCAGACTGTAAAAGTTCTGAATAATCAGACAAGTCGTGTTGATGCCAACGCTGTTCACTCAGTTGGCACGAACCAATCTCTGGAAGTAGGCTCCAATATGAGCCAACAGGTGGGCGGTGGCTTGAACATGGTCGTCGGTGGTGTAGGCGGTGCAGTGAACGCTATTGCGGGAGGACTGCTCGCCGGGCTTTCAGGGACCAGTGCTGGTATGCTGGAACATGCGATGTCACTGGCTTCCGCTGCGGGACAAGACAGCCCATCATCGGAAAACAAAAACCTTGCAGCAGCACAAGCAGCAGGCGGTGAACACTCTGCTGAATCAGGTGGCGGAGCAAGTGACTTTCTTTCTCAGGCCGCCGGTTACATGGGCCTCATGTCTGCGGGTGCTTTGGGCACTGTCGCCTCATCAATCGATACAATACGCGCGGGGGTTAATGACGCTGCCGTCAGCGAGTTGCGCACCGATGCCGGTGATGCAATGCGATCGGCAGGTTCGGGACTTGGCTCACAAGTCGCATCAATGATCGGACAGGGCGTTTTCAACACGCTTGTCAGCCGCATGCAAAACACCAGCGTGGGCATGGCTCAGACTGAGCAAGTCGGTGTCGCAAAGGTCGTCACCGTAGGCCAAGTCTATAACCAGACGGTCGGGCATACGAAAAACATCTCGATTGGTAAGGAGCTATATGTAGCCGTTGGCGGTGGCGAGGATGCCGACGGAAACGTGCAGCCGCCAAAATCAATGCTCATCATGAAAGATGACGGAACCATTATCCTAAAAGGCGTCAAGATTTTCATTGACGCGGATAGTCACGTTCAAATCACGACACCAATGCTTGACCACAACTAGGAGAAGTATGTGCCGGAGCTTGTCAATCATACACCTTATCCCAATTTCAGATATTATAGTAGCGACAAGGCAGGGGTAGATTTTGGCGTCGTTATTGTAAAATGCACTTATGAGGTCGGCCCATCCGGGAGGTTGCTCAAGGCAGAGGAGCAGGCGCCCATGGTATTTACAGACATGTGCCATGGGGAGGTCAATCGCACTTCTCTTTGGCATCCTTCCGATCTTGTGCCACTTAAACCGGCTACTGATTTGATCGTGAATGGAGTTGCGCGTGCTCCTGGCTCGGAGCCTCTGCCATCGTGGACATGTGGTGTTCGCATCGAGGACGACGGGAATGTTCGATTAGAAAAGATCCTTCGCGTGACGGGCCCTCGAGAATGGCGGCCGATATGGAAACGCAGACTTTCCGAGAGCGAAAAGCAGGAGTGGCAGCTCCACCGCCGGTATTTTGATCGCTGGGAACTTTCAGAACCAACGTCGATTACAGAGTTGCCTCTTCATTATGAATATGCGTTTGGAGGTGAAGTTCCTCAGGGTCAAGATACAGATGGCAAGGCCGTATTTGATACGGACCATCGCAATCCACTAGGCCTCGGCAAAATTGATCCCGCCTGCACAGATCATAGCGCACCAATTCCCGCGCCTCAGATCGAAAGTATCAATGAGCCAGTCTCTGATCCCTATCAAGATATGATGCCCCAAAGCCTTGGGCCAATCCCGCCTGCGTGGTTACCACGTCGCCCCCTTGGGGGTACCTATGACCAGAACTGGAAAGACAATATCTGGCCTGCGTGGCCGCCGGATTATGACTTTGCCTATCACAATTCGGCACATCCGGACCTCATCCTCGACCCCTATCTGAAAGGTACAGAGACAATCCAGCTAACCGGATTGTCTGCTGCTTCGGAGACTTTTCATCTGCGCCTTCCCGGCGAGAAGCTTATCGTCGATTTTGTTGACTCTGATCGGCGTCTTATTCGCCAGAACATGGTGCTCGACACTCTTAACTTGGACATTTCCGCGCGCTCGGTTCGTGAGTGGCGCGTATTCGTGTCTTGGCGAACGCGCTTTCAGCCGGGACTGTACGATAGCGCAGTCATTCAGCGGGTGCTTCCAAATCATTCTGCCGAGAATGTTCGCGATACAATCAGGGAGAGGAAGGTCTCATGACCGAGGGAATGATTTCCGGGCGGAAGTGTGCGTCAAACACCATCGTGGCAAAGGGGCCGGATGTGTGCCGGACGCCAGTAGGATCATCTGTTGTAGATGTGGGATATTCCTCAGTAGCATTTTGCGATACCGCGACACGGTATTCGACGTCTGTGCGCAATAACGGTAAATTTGATCTCCAGATCAACTTCCGCACGACATGCTCCACTGGCAATGAACCGGGAACGCTTAGGGGTATCATCGAGCAGGGTCACATGGGGCCTGCTCATGTCGATACCGCGTCATCCTTCGTTTATTCGGAAGGCTGGGCGACGGTCAGCCATCGCGATCCATCTTGGATAAACCGGCCGGATCCAGGTCCGGTAGAACCGGTCAAACCCGTCGATCGGATCAAAATCTGATGACCGATGACCTATTCGATCCGAACCCCATGTCCGGTGGTGGCGGCAAATTCGAGCCGACGGGCCAAGGCGGTCAAAGTCTGACAGGCTTCACCCCCGTTCCAGCCGGTACACTGGGAGGAAAACCGTTCATCATGTCGCAATTTCGTCCACAGACAGACGAAAAGACTCTCCAGCATACCTACAATACGATTGTCAAAGGCAACGTCAACGCGGAGTTCAACTCCGGAGCAACTGCGGTCTCCGATCCTTATTCATGCCCGGTGTCAGAGTTCGAGGATCAATTGGTTCGTGAGGCGGAGGCAAGGCAGAAAGAAATCATCGGTAGGATAAACAAAAATCTAGATGAATCGAGTTGGTTTGGAACGAGATGGTGGCACGAGTACGAACTCGACACCGAGCAAAAAGTGCCGTTATCCGAGTACGTATACAGCGGCGGCTATCCTGTGGGGGGCAGCACCTACAAGAACGCCTATTTGATGCGGGAGATAGAAGACCGTTACCGGCTGATGAGTTTCGCAAAGGAAAATAATGATCCCGCGGCCTTTCGCAAACACTGTGAGGAAAAGAACAAGATAAATTCTAATACATCCGTTACCGAAACGGTTGTAATGGAAAATGTCAACCAGGTGCTTGTAGCTGCAGCCACTAGCGGCCGTGGCGGTATGAAAATGGGCGGCAGCCGCGCGAACCGCATGGCTGCGACACCCGGCCGGAGCGCTATGCGGCCCTCAAGGCGCATCGAATTTGTAAAAAAACCGGTGCAGTCTGCGCCCGCTGCCAAACCAGCTCAAAACACCTCGCCCCCCACAACTGCCGGCGAACCCGTATCGGTTGCGACCGGGGAGTACCTGGAAACTTGGCGGGATTTCCTGATCCCAGGCACATTTGCATTCGACGGCTCCCGCTACATGGGACTAAAGCTTAATCTGCCGGCACGTTATAAAAGCCCTCTCGGTCCCTGCCAGATCTCGATGTTTGACGAGATTTTTTCAAATCCCGAGCCCGGCAAACTCATTTTCCACAATGATAATGGCAAGTGCATCTGGTTTGATCGACCCTTCAATTTCCTGCCTTCCATCAATTCCGGTTATCCAAATCTTGAACTGAAGGCTCCTTGGCTGAAACAGCTGGCGCTTAAGAGTGGTGCGGTTACTCGCCATTTCCGGCAGTATGAGGACAAGATCTATCGGCTGGAAAGGATAACCGATCTCAACGGTTCCTATCTAGTCTTGCACCGCACGCCGGAAGGATGGTTGGATCGGGTCGAGGGGTCGGACGGGCTTTCACTCGATTTCGTCAATGACGGAGTAGGACAACGTCGGCGCATTACGCTGATCGGGACAGACGGAACCAGGCTGGAGCTAGCCCGCTACGCGTATGACAGCGCGGGACGCATGGTAAGTTCCGATTGCGCATTCGGCATGTCTGTTCGGTATATGTGGCAAGAGCGGCAGAACCTGCTTACAAGCTGGCGGAATATTACCGGCGCCTCAACGACGCGATTCACCTACGACACATTGGGTCGGGTGATTCATACCGCAACCAACGGCATCTGGAACCATGACAGATTTCACTACGATGTCGGAGAGACTGTCTACATGCCGGGCGGCATGGAGGCAGCAGCACAGCGCTTTCGCTATGACGAGAACGACAAGATCGTTGAGGAGATCGATGCTCTTGGAGGGTGTGTCGCTCACAGCTATGACCGCGCCGGTTTTCGTGTGTCGACAAGGGATCAAAACGGCCATGAAAACCGGACGCGCTATGATATTCATGGCAATGTCAAAGAGCAGGTGGATGGTGAAGGCCGCTCAACGAACTACGTCTGGGGCGACGACGGCGAATTACTGATGGTGCTTGACGGCGCGGGCAATCGCAAGACGTATGACCACGATGCGAATGCGAATGTCATCGCCGAAACGGATAGCGAAGGAAATGTCACGCGTCTGACACGCGACCAGAACGGTCGCGTCACCGCAACCGAATTTGCTGATGGTACGGTCGAACATCGCAATTGGGACAGCTTTAATAGGCTGGTTTCCATCCGTGACGTGCAAGGCGTCACGACAAGCTTCGAATATGACGTCTTCAACCGTCTCGTTGCGACAAAGGACGGTGTTGGCCGAGTGACACGGCGCGATTACCATGCGGGACCCGGCGGCTTTGACATGCCATCGCGGATTATCCGTCCGGATGGTGTGGCCGCAACTCGCAGCTTTGACGGACAGGGTGAACTTGCTTCGGTCACTGATGGAGAAGGCCGTTCTTGGACCTATCAGCATGGTGCCTTTGGCGTTCTGCAATCCGTTACAGATCCGAAGGGCGGCATCCTCTCATTTGAGTATGATATCGAAGGCCGGCTTTTGGAGGTGAAGAACGCCCGTGGCCAGATCTATCGCTACGGGCGTGATGCAGCTGGGCGGGTGATCGAAGAAGAAGATTTCGATGGAAGGATTGTCCGCTATCATCGTGATGCTTCAGGCCGTGTAACTGAAAAGAGAAAGCCCGACGGAACCCGTGTTCATTATACGTATGACAAGTCCGGCCTAGTCCGGCGGATCGAGGGAGTTGATCGTGAAGACACCTCCTGTGATCTCACCCGATTCTGGTATGATGCTCGTGGCCTGCTTGTTCGAGCCGAGAATGCAGCTGCGCTCGTGGAATTGCAGCGTGACCGCAACGGGCGTGTCATTGGTGAAACGCTGAACGGAAAGCGGATCAAGTCTACTCGCGACGTCATGGGTAATCGTGTGATGCGCGAGATTTTAGGAATCGGCGGCAGTCTCGTAACCTATATACGCGATCCACTCGGTGCCGTAAGAAAAATCCTTGTCGACGATACGGAGATTACCTTCCACCGCGATGCACTCGGACGTGAAACGCGCCGTGAGATTGGTGGATTCCGGCTCGCTCAGGGATATGACGATGCGGACCAGATGGTCAGCCAATCGGCCGGCCCCCAACAATCCGTTGACGTTGGCGTTTCTCGCCTTGGTTGGAATGTGCCATCGACGGACGGTCTGCGAGCCGGTCGCGCGACCATGGCGCGCATCTACGAATATGACAGGGCCTTCTCACCAACGCGTATCGATGACGGAAACTGGGGTGAAGTTCGTTACACATATGACGACAATGGCCAGCTTGTTTCTGCCGAAGGGAAAAGAGGAGCAGAACGGTTTGATTACGACGAAGCGCGTAATCTCTCCGGTGCATCATCGTCGGCCCCTTTTTCCAGCGGCAGCGCTGGCTACGGATCTGCTTTCGATGAGGCTTTCGGCTCCATCACGCCTGCAGGTCGACCATCTGGATGGCAGCGGAGCGCCGGCGGGATTGTTCAGATCGCACGCGGGCCTAAAGGTGAGGTTATCCGGCTTCTCCACGACGATTGTGGCCGGTTGATTGAGCGGCGAGTAGAGCGCGACGGTTTTCGGCCACAGTTCTGGCGCTACCGCTGGGACGTTCATGATCGCTTAGCCGCGGTCATCCAGCAAGATGGCGAGGAAACCTTTTTTCGCTATGATCCGTTTGGCCGTCGCGTTTCCAAGGTGAATCGTTTTTCGCAAGCTGAACGGGCACGAAACGCACGGCGATGGCCGACGCTTATCAGCGATGATGGCACCCCAAAGGTGTCCCGATCAACTCCGGTCGAACGGGCGGATGCAGAAAACGATCTTTCCTTGCCCGTGGTTGGCACGGCCTATCTCTGGGACGGCGTTCATATGATCGAGGAGGCACCTCTCAGACTTGATGGCCATGTCGCTTGGGATCAGGCGGTTCGTTGGCATTTCGAGGACGCCGATAGCGACGACGAAAACGCCTCCATGCGGCTCATGGCAAAACAACTGCCAGTTGGAACGGAACTGCCGGATGGAACGGTGCTCAAGGAAACCACCTTGTTTCCGATGGTCTGTGATACCGTCGGCACTCCGAAAGAGATGTTTGACGGCAAGGGAAACCTCGTTTGGGCGGCGGACCATTACGTCTGGGGTGAGGTCCGCGCAGTTAGGACGCGGGGCGTGCTCGTGGCTAAGCTCGCCTATGACCGACAACCGGACGCATTCTTCTGCCCCTGGCGTTTTCCTGGCCAATACGAGGATTCCGAAACGGGGTTGTTCTACAATCGACACCGCTATTATGACCCGTTGATCGGTTACTATGCTTGCCCTGATCCTATCGGGCTTATGGGCGGGGATCGGCCGATGGGCTATGTCGAGAACCCCCTAATATGGAGCGATCCGTTCGGCCTTAGCGCGCGCGCCAACTACCAGCGGCCACCGCCCACGGCGTCGGCAAACTGGGATACCGGCCGTAAGCAGTATTGGCGAACAAGCTACCGAAACGAAATCGCCAATCCAAGCGGCAAATATTCCAACGATAACCTTGCCCGCATGAGAACCGGTGGAGCGCCGATGATGACAATTGTCGTCAAGAACAGAAAGACCGGTGCCATCGAGCAAATGGACGTTCCCGTGGAATTGCATCACCGCCAGTTGCCTCAACGCCAAGGTTCGAAACGAGCCAATGAAGCATGGAACTTGACACCGGCAGCACCTTGGGCACACGAAGGTATGGACCCTTACAGGCACACGGGTTACGATCTAGTCCGGATCCAAAAAGGTCCTAATTCATGGACGAAGGCGCCCTAGAGGAGATTTGCAATATGAGTCGTGGTGACGAGTTGAGGAAAAAGTTTGCAGCGAAGGCGGCGGCGAATCCGTTTGACGAAGTAAAGGCGGATTTTAACGACAGGCTTGACAAAATTTTGCTTGCAGAAAAGAACGCAAGCTCTGCGTCGACCCTGTTCGTCGATAGGCTATATGAGGCTTTTAACAACGAAAAACCTACGGATCTCGATACATGGATTCGTCAGAAGCTGGCAGCTTTGTTCTTGAGCGTCGACAAGAAGCCGGAATGGGCATTCGAACCAAGCTGGTGTTTCGAAGACGGGGTTCCGCTCGAATTTCTGCATCAGTTCGAAGATGATAACGAAGCAACCTTCTATGTGTTCCGTGGCTACAGGGAAGGGATGATTGGAGGAGTGAAGGGCAAGGTGCGGTTTATCAAGCTCTTGGCTCAGACGCGCAGGGGGATTATCCGGCTCGACGGAGAAATCGTCGGTTAGCTATGTAGCCTGTGTTCAGGGCTACCAACATCCCTCTCTTAGGGTAATTGCGATTATGTGACGCGCTTGCCATTGGAGGTGGGTTCAAGCTTGAAGTGCAACTTACGAATGATATTAATGGGTTATCACTCACAAGGGAGGGGTCGGTTCCGGCTGGGGGCGGAATGACACTCTAAGAAATCAAGCGACTATATCCGCATGTCGGATAGCATGAAGGCTCGCCCCTCAGGTGCGAAGAAGCCGCGAACCATGTATCCATTGTCGACAGGGTTTTGTTCCTCAGGTGCCCAAGAAAGACATGAACGCTAGGTAGAGGGCATCGCGTTGATTTCCCGCCAAACAACGCTACCTCGTTGGTGATGCAACGGCCTGTCAAATTGCGGCAGGTGCGAATCTTACGGATGGGGGATCAGAGGCTCGCCACCACAATCATCCGCCTGCTCGCCTGCGCCTGATTTGAAGAACGGTTGCGAATGCGCACGCGTTTCGATCATCAGGTATGACACGACGGGACAGTTTTTGGGGTTATGGCCAGCCAAACGAATACCGAGGTTGGTAGAGAATATTGGATCGGGATCCCAGCTTTTGTGGTGACCTGTATTGAAGAGACTTGTGGGTTCGGCCATAAATGCCGCTCTCAACGCTTCTTCTTCAGCCGGAGAGATTGGTCGGGCTTGTCGGTCCAGTTCCACATCGCATAAACGCCTTACTTTGCCTCCATTCGGTGGAAATTCGGCCTCCGTGACGATGAAACGCGTTTCATGTTTCTTCCAGCGTCGTTCTGTCATCTGGTATTCAGGGATGAGCGGATTGGGCAGCCCTGGTACGGTCACCGGTTGCGTGGCTCTGACATTGCGCCCCAGGTCTCGTAATCCCGTGGCATCGAAAACTTTGCCAGTCTCGATAGTAACTCGACACCGTGTAAACAGGTCACGCCAAACGCTGGAAATGTCTTCGCTGGCGCTGGCATAGCTTACAAGCAGTAGATCCAAAACAACTGACAAAACGATACGGCGCAAACGGAATTCCTTTTTGAGAGAAGGCGAGAACCACTCACCGGGCACGACTGCGTCAAGCGGGGCGACTGATGCCTAACCGACGCATTTCACGATAGATCGTGGAACGGCCGAGGCCTAACTGCGTCGCGGCTTCTGTCGGTGAAACATTTGCTGTGACAAGCTTGATCGCAGCATCGACTTTTTTCATGTCGAGCGGCTGGCGACCGGGTTTCTTTCCCTTCGCTCGGGCCGCGGCGATACCAACCTTTGTCCGCTCCGAGATCAGCCGGCGCTCGAAATGAGCGATGGCGCCGAACACATGAAAGATCAACTCGCCGGCGGCTGAAGAGGTGTCGATCTTTTCCTCCAGGCTCAACAGGTCGATCTGCCGTTCGCGAAGCATCTTCACGGTTTCGAGCAATTCCGCCAGCGAGCGGCCGAGCCGATCCAGGCGGACGATCGCAAGTGTGTCGCCTGCACGAGCATAGGCGAGCAGTTCCGCCAGCCCTGGCCGATCCATGGTTTTACCCGACTTGGTGTTGGTGAACACCCTGATAGCACCGGCCGCCTTCAGGCGCATCGTTTGGCCGGCGACATCCTGATCGCCGGTCGAAACACGCGCATAGCCTAGAATGCCAGCCATCTTCTGTCCCCGAAACGGTCGTTCTGTGGACGGTGACAACCGGCCTCATTCCGCCACTGAAAAATCGTCCATAGAATACGTCTCTTTATTCCCCACTGTCCATAGATTATCAGGCTCTTTTGTGGACGAGTTGGCGGGGGTAGAAATGCGCAAACATGAACTTCTGAACGAACATGAACGGCGACAGCTCTTATCTCTTCCTGACAACCGGGATGACTTGGCCCGCCTCTACACCTTCGAGCCAAATGACCTCGACTTGATCCGGAACCGGCGCGAGGATCATAACAAGCTCGGCGTGGCGCTGCAGCTTTGCACCCTTCGTCATCCGGGTGTCCCTCTGGCTCGAATCCTGGATACGCTCCCGGCTTCGATGATTTCATTCGTGGCAGAGCAGATTGACGTTCGACCTGATGATCTTGCCAGTTATGGTCTTCGAAGCCAGACGATGACGGACCATGCGCGTGAAATAGCCCAGATGATGGGCATGCGGGCGGCCGAACGTGGCGATATCCCTATGATGATCGAAGCAGGAGGGGTTGCCGCAGCCTCGACTGATAAGGGAATGCCGATCGCAACTCACATTGTCACGACATTGCGGCAGGCGGGGATAGTGCTTCCCACGATTTCGACAATCGAGAGAGCGGGAATTGCTGGAAGGGCACGAGCTCGCAAACACGCGAGCCAGGCGCTTACTGGCGGTCTAACCACCCGCCAATTCGGCGTTCTCGATTCTATTGTTCAGATTGATCCGAAGACCGGCTTGTCGTCTCTGGCATGGCTGAAGGCTATGCCCGTCGCAGCGAAAGCCGACAACGTTCGCGATATTTTGGAACGTTTGGCCTTTGTCCGCGTGATCGGCATTCCGGTTGCCAACCGTACCGCACTGCATCCCGACCGTTATCGCCAGTTTGTCCGTGAAGGGCGTATGTCGCCATCCTACATGATCGAGCGCTATACCCCTTCACGGCGGCGCGCGACATTGGTCGCATTCCTTATCGACGCCGAAGAGCGCCTGACAGATGCCGCAATCGAGATGGCGGACAAGCTAATCGGTTCGATGTTCACCCGCGCCAAGAACGCCAAGTCCCGGAAATATGAGGCGACCGCCAAGGATGTGTCGCGGTTGATGCGCTTGTTTCGAGGCACAATCGATGCGTTGGCAAACGCCATCCAGACCGACAGCGATCCGATCGACACCATCAATGCTTCGGTCGGCTGGGCAAATCTGCTGCGAGTGCGCAAAGAAGTAGCAGAGATAGCGGACACCGCGGACCAGGATCCCCTGATTGTCGCCGCCGACCGATACGCAACACTGCGAAAGTTTTCGCGGGCGCTGATCGAGGCGCTTGAGTTTAAGTCCAGTAGAGGCAGCGCACGTACGGTTTCGGCTGTCAGGGTGCTTAGAGAGGCTCATCGAACCGGAAAGCGCGAATTACCTGCCGACGCGCCTATGCCGTTCAAAAAGGTTTGGCAGAAGATCGTGGTCGGTGCCGACGGCAAGATTAATCGCAGGCTCTACGAGGTCGCGACACTCGCGCATCTACGCGATAAGCTGCGGTCGGGTAGAGCGCTCATCGTCATATCGCCGCTTCGACAGCTATCTCCTGTCTCCGAAAATGGCGGCGCCAGTCGTCAAAGATTTAGCGCTGCCCGCATCTGGTGACGATTGGCTGGAGCAGCGGGGTCGGGAACTGGACTGGCGGCTGAAGCGGTTCTCAAAACGTCTCCAGAAAAACCAGGTCGAAGGCGTCAACTTCGATGGAAACCGTCTGAGCCTCACACCCTTGAAATCCGTGGTTTCCGCCGGCGCGGAAACTCTCGTCAGCCGGATTGAGGGATTGATGCCGCGCATACGGATCACCGATTTGCTCCACGAGGTCGCCGACCAGACCGGCTTCCTTGGAGCGTTCACGAACCTGAGGACGGGTCAGACATGCCCGAACGACAGTGCAATGCTGGCCGCAATCCTCGCCGACGCCACCAATCTCGGCCTCTCCCGCATGGCCCGCGCCAGCGAAGGCATCACCCGAGATCAATTGATATGGACCAAGGACGCCTACATTCGGGATGATACCTATGCCGCCGCCCTTGCAACGATCATCGATGCGCACCACCGTCTGCCAATCGCGTCGGTCTGGGGTGACGGCACGACGTCAAGCTCAGACGGTCAATTCTTCCGAGGCGGAAAGCGGGCAAAGACCGGCGGTGATGTGAATGCTCGCTACGGCGTCGATCCGGGGTTCGGGTTCTATACACACGTGTCCGACCAACATGGCCCCTACCATGTGAAGGTCATCTCGGCTGCTACCCATGAAGCGCCCTATGTTCTCGACGGCTTGCTGCATCATGGCACGGGTCTCAATATCTCGGAGCACTATACCGACACTGGTGGGGCAACCGATCACGTCTTCGCGCTCTGCGCCGCTCTTGGATTCCGGTTTTGCCCGCGGTTGCGCGACTTCCCGGATAGGCGCCTGATCCCGATCGAACCGCCCGGCAGCTATCCAGACCTAATACACCTTCTCGGAAAAAGGGTCCGCACGGATATCATCCGTGAGCATTGGGATGATGTGCTGCGGCTCATTGCCTCCTTGAAATTGGCCCATGTCGCTCCCTCAACCATGCTGCGGAAGCTGGCCGCTTACGAGCGTCAGAACCAACTCAATGTGGCCCTTCAGGAAATCGGTAAAGTCGAGCGAACCCTGTTCATGCTGGACTGGCTGGAGAATCCGGCACTGCGCCAGCGTTGCCAGGCTGGACTGAACAAAAGTGAGCAGCGTCACGCCCTGACGCAGGCAATCTGCACGTTTCGGCAAGGCCGTATCATCGATCGCAGCCATGAGGCCCAACAGTACCGCGCGTCCGGCCTTAACCTCGTCATCGCCGCGATCGTGTACTGGAATTCGACCTATATGGCCGACGCCCTTGCGCATTTACGTTCGACCGGCGTGGATGACGCGATGATGCCGCAGACCTCACCTGTTGGATGGGAGCATATCGCATTCTCGGGCGATTTCCTCTGGGAGCAAGCCGCCAAAAATAGTTCGCGGAAAACACTTGTCATCTCCGACGAAGCGCGGGCAGCCTGAGTGTACCCATGTTCACGCCAACCGTTGTTCAGCGGGAAACCAACGCGATGGCCTCAGCTACTGACCGACCAGGACATCGAAACGCTACGGCACCTCGTCAATGCCGGTATGGGTGCCAACACGCTGCGAGCGCTGACATCGGATCTGGCCTATCTCGAAGCCTGGGGCCTGGCAGCAACCGGCAAATCTTTGCCGTGGCCGGCGCCTGAAGCGCTGCTGCTGAAATTCGTTGCACATCACCTCTGGGACCCCGAGAAAAAGGAGACCGATCCAGATCACGGCATGCCAGCCGGCGTCACCAACAATTTGCGAGCCCAAAAGTTTCTGAAATCCACCGGCCCACATGCACCCGACACAGTGCGTCGCCGACTAGCCAGTTGGTCGACCCTCACAAAATGGCGCGGTCTTGACGGCGCTTTTGCTTCCCCTGCCCTAAAATCCGCTATTCGCCTCGCTGTGCGGGCCGTCCCGAGACAGCGTCGTCACAAGAGCGCGAAAGCAGTGACCGGTGATGTCCTGGCGAAACTGCTGGCAACCTGCGCCAACGACAGCCTGCGAGATGTCCGAGACAGGGCCATCCTGATGGTCGCCTTTGCCTCCGGCGGCCGCCGGCGTAGCGAGATCGCGGGCCTTCGCCTGGAGCAGCTAACCGTGGAAGCTCCGATCGAGATGCCGGACGGCCCTCCCCTCCCCTCTCTTGCCATTCATCTCGGTCGGACCAAAATCACGACCGGCGAAGAGGACGACGTCGTTTATCTGACCGGCCGACCGGTCGATGCCCTGAACGCATGGATGACAGCCGCAAAGATCGACAAGGGCTGCGTGTTTCGCCCGATCGGACGATGGGGGACAGTTGCGCGGCGCGCGCTGGACCCTCAGTCGGTTAACGTGATCATCAAACAGCGGGTCGCGGCGGCGGGCCTCGAACCTGAGGCTTTTTCAGCACACGGTCTTCGGTCGGGATACCTGACCGAGGCGGCCAATCTTGGTATTCCTCTTCTCGAAGCGATGGAGCAATCGCGACATCGCTCGATCCAGCAGGCTTCCGGCTACTACAACAGTGCATCGCGACAAAGTGGACGAGCTGCAAGGATCATTTGATGCGTTTATCCATCATTTGCGATATGCCCAGATTGCCTTGCAGCTTGATCTCAGGGCAACTACCGAAGCCCGTCGAACTCAACGAAATGCAAGTCATCAGGTGGGACATCGGCTGAAGCCAATCTTCCAAAGGACCACTGATCGCCAGGTGAATTGTACGAACTATCGGAAACTAGAGTCACCGATATCCGCTCTACCAAGAGCGCTGGTCCATTGAACGCTCGGAACTCCCCATTGAGCCAATGGGGTTTGTTTTTCGGAAAATCTTTGAATTGAATGTTGTACTTCGGCTGAAAATAACCAATCAACGACGCCTCTATCGCCTCGTAGATGCTTTTCATTTTTCCGGACATCAATCTTTCCAGCATCGCAGGCATGGTCACGATATCTTGCCCAACAACACGGTATGCGGGGTCGTAGGCCATTATAAAGAGATCGCGATTGCGATGGCGCTGTTGCAGATCGCCTTGAAGTTCGACAATGCGTTCGTGCGCTTTCGCCCGGTCAAAAACGCTGACGTCACCGTTCTCTCCGCAAGCAATGCCGACATACTCGACGCGAAAATCTGTCAGCGGCTGATCAGCCTTTCTGAACTTCAGATAATGAAAGAGATCCGGTGACAGCCAGAAGCCGATTTGGCTGCCATCCTTATGGACGAAAACAAGTCCAGTGAGATCCCCGCCTTCGGCACCCGGAGCCGAGTAAACTGCGCTGATGTTCTCGACGTCCAATCCCCTCGGTATCGGATAAGGCGAGCTTCCATCAAGCGCCACAATCGCCGGAACTATAGCACTCGTCGGCCGCGTCTCGAACTTGACGAACAGGGATACAACACGCTTTTCGGCGTCCCAAGTCACGGCGCCGTCCAAAACCGCAGCCCATCGCGATACCAGAATATAGAGGTGATAGTCTCTCGTCAGGTTGTGAACTTGAACCCGATTGCCTCGGCGATCGAGGTAGACATCGATCGGACGGCCGTCGAGCTGCGCGTTGCGCAGGCGTTCTGGGCCATTCGGAGCCAAAATCAGGGGATATCCAGAAAAATACTCAAGAGTCTGATTAAACATATTCCATCTCCAAAAAACCAAGCATAAATCTGCGGTTGTTGAGACGAGATTAATCGTGGCCCCGATTGGAGATTGCGTTTGCCTCGCCCACCCCAGATTTCAGACGATAACAGCGATTGGCAGGTGTAATTGTGCCGGACGAAAAGACTTTTAAGATCCATGTCGACGGCCAGGTGGATGACCTCTACGCGCTGAGCCTCCTGTTTCCGGAAGGGGCGTTCCCCGACTTTTATGTGGTAACGTCGATCATCGGTCAGAAGGATAAATTGTTCGACAAGGTCACCGACGCGGAGCGCCGAGAAACGTATGTCTCTGGACCTGGCTGCGCACCGCTCTTCGAATTCTTTGGTCAGACGACCCAATATGAGCAGGATTTAGTCGCGAGAGAAATCATCGCACCCCTCAACGGATATGCCTCACTCACCGACAGCAACTTCAGGCCCGTGGTCCCGATCAGCGCATCGTACCAATCGCAGGGCGGTTCAGGTCAAATGAGTTTGGGAATCGGAAGCTCCAATCGCCCCACGCGATTTATCACGACGAACAGGCATCCCTCCCTGCAGGCGCTTATGCCTGTGCGCGTCCGTCTCATGATCGACGAGCCGCTCGCCGCGCGAGCGACTGCCGTGATGGCCGGCCCGCCATCTTGGGCCGACTATTATCGAATTCTTGAGGACATTGCGGGCCACCGCAAGACGTCTCTTGAGCGATTGTCGGAGAAGGGTCTCGCGGCGCGCCTACCGCTGGTCGAGTTCAAGAAAGCCGCCAACAATCACATCGCTGGGCGCCATGGCGCGTCAAAGCGCGATCCGAAGCTTGTGGCCGACGACATGATGAATCTTCTCGAAGCGCGAGAGTTTGTGAGATCGGTCATCACCAAATGGATCGACGAACAATGCGGCGACACGCTCCCTACGGACCGCGTCGATGGCGGCGCTCTGCGTTTCGGCCTAGATGACGACGAATAGGAGCTTCCCGCAAATGCCATTCAATGCTTATGGGTTCGGAGATGTGGACTTCGAATCTTATCACAGGCAATTCGCCGCCCCATTTCTGATCAAGGGGAACGAGCAGAACAACGACTACTTTCTAAAGGAAGCGCAGCAGAATCATATCTACGGTGTCAACACCGCGCTGGACGAGCTGATCATGGATGCAGCGCTCCTGGCATCGACAGAGCTAAAACATGACGCCGAGAACCATCTCCGTTACGGAGTATTGCGCCGACTGCGAATGATTTCGACAGCGTTCCGCCGCTTCCAGGCACTGGTCCCACCGGACCGGACCGTGCCTTTGACGTTACCACAGTCCGATGATGTGGCTCGATACTTGAACTCGATCTATATCGATATTCTAGGCCTCATGGATAACTACGCATGGACTCTCGCGCATCAACTCGGCAACTCTGATACGCTGATGGCAGCCAAGATGCAGATCGGCCTTTTCAAGAGGATCTTGGCACGGGACCCAGCTATCGGCGCTGTAATCAAGGAGATCAGATCCTTCAGGGATTGGGAAAAAGAGATGAAGGAGAGACGGAATCCCGCCGCCCACCGTATGCCCCTATATGTGCCGTCCGCGGCATTCACTCCGGAAGATGCTACGACGTACAGCCGTTTAGGGGGCGAGGCTTCCGCCGCTCTCCACGAGCAAAATTACGAGCGGTACAAAGTTCTTCAAGAGGCTCAGCAACGCGTTGGAACTTTTATCGCCAGATTCCTTCATGACCCGTCAGGTCCGGTACATGATATTTACCCTACCGTTTCGAGCGACATTGGAAATGCCGTCCTCATCGGCCGACTTGTCCAAATGTTCTTGCGACAACCCGCGAACACGGGGTCGGAACAAGATCTGTTCCTGACGACACGCTAAGACCGAACGGACCGTGAACCTTCGTCGCGAAATCGCATAACCAGTCTGTCGACTGGTCGTAAATTGTCGCGCAATAGCCGAAAAGCTCATTCCCTTTGATGAGATCATCGCGTACATTCTTCTTCTGCTCATCACTGAGCGTGGATGGTCGACCGAGCGCCTTGCCTTACGACTTTGCACGCTTCAGGCCGGATTCTGTTCGTCCGATCATCAATCTCCCTGCCCTCAGAGCGGCGACCCTCTGCAGACAAGTGGATCGGGCGCCCCGGTGCAGGCCGATCCTGCCGCTGGCGCCTTTTCTTCACTGCTGCGATTTCAAACAGGCGCACTTCGTCGAAAGTGAAGAAAGCGATCTTCCCACTTACCCGCTTATCCGAAGGTTCGGGTCCGGTGGTTTCGCTTTCGTCTGCCAAGTCAGTCTCTCTTTATAGGGGGTTGAGTAGCAGCGGAGCAGAAAACCTACACAAGCCGCCCGCGGCAAGACGGGCGGGGCCGCCGAGACGGGCGACAGCATTGGGGTGATGGAAAGCGGAATGGCGGCTTTCATGGCGCATGCGAGCTAAACAGACGTCCGGTTTCAGCTGACGGCCATTCGAAAACAAGAGTCGGCGTGCTGATCGAGGCACGCCGACCACTGCATTTACTCTGTTAAGGGCGTAGTCGCTTGGGTGTGCGGCTCAACAGCGTAACCTCCCTGATACTCGCAGCGTTGAGCAGGCGCATCAGGATGCGGCCAAGTCCTACGCCCATGCCACCATGCGGGGGGCAGCCGAAGCGGAAGAAATCGAGGTAGTCGGACAGGCTGTCTAGCCGCATTCCGCGTTCCTGCGCCTGAGCCATTAGACGATTATGGCGGTGCTCGCGTTGCGCCCCAGTCGTGATCTCCAGCCCGCGCCAGAGCAGGTCGAAACCTTTGGTAAGGTCGGGACGATCCTCGTGGCGCATATGGTAGAAGGCGCGACCACTGGCGGGATAGTCAGTAATGAAGACGAACTCATGGTCTGTTTCGGCAGCTATGTGTTCGCATAGCAGGCGCTCGCCTTCGGCATCGAGATCATCGTGGCGGGCTGGGACATGGCCGAGCCGAGCAAGAATGGCGAGTGCTTCGGAAAAGGTAACCTTGGGAAACGGCAACGACGGCGGAGCGATGCTGACGCCGTAAAGTGCCTCGATCTGGGGGCCATGAACCTCGACCACGGTGCCGATGGCATGGGCAAGCCAGCGTTCTTCAAACGCCATCAATTCGTGATGGTCTTCGATCCAGCCCATCTCCATGTCGATCGAGGTGAACTCGGTTTCGTGCCGCGAGGTGAACGACGGCTCAGCGCGAAACACCGGGCCGATCTCGAACACCCTTTCCATGCCGCCGGCGATTGCCATCTGCTTGTAAAATTGTGGCGACTGAGCCAGGAAAGCTTTGGTGTCAAAATATTTGACAGCAAACACTTCAGCGCCGGATTCGCTGGCTGTTCCCATAAGTTTGGGCGAATGAATTTCGCAAAAGCCGTTCTGCTGCCAAAAGGCCCGCATTGCCGCTTCCAAGGTCGTCTGCACGGCAAAGACCAATTGTTGTCCAGGATAGCGCAGGCTGACCTGGCGGTGGTCCATCCATTTGTCCGGGCCGGAATCATACGCGATGGGTAGTTGGGGATCGGCCAATCCGCAGATCTCGACGCTTTCGATCAAGATTTCGAGACCGCCTAGCTTGACGGAGGGAGCAGCCACGACAGTGCCGATGACGATCACCGCGCTTTCAGGCGTCAGTGCGTCGAGATCGCCGGTGAGGGCTGTATTGTCTTTGCTTTGAGTGAGCTGAACCTTGCCGGTCGGGTCACGCAGGACGATGAAGCGCATACGCTTCTGATCGCGAATGGCTTCGACAAAGCCCTGCAGCTTTACGCGATGCCCGACGCACTGGGACAGCTCCGCAACAAGAGATCGGCTCAAGGATGAAAAAGGTGACATGACTTTCTCCGGGGATGAAAGCCGGATCGGAGAAGCCAACACCTTCAGCCCCTCCGAAACCGGCAGGGCTGTGGTGATCAACAAGCTACGCTATAACGCGCGCACGCCATCCACGACCCCGAAGGGGCCATTATTATTGACGGCGATGTTACGTTGCATGCTCATGGCTGAAGTTTATACACAAGGATGGAGCAGTGTAAACAGTCAACGCTGTTGAGGTCTGCTTTCGAGCGCATCCTCGGGGGCCCGAACGGCCGAAATGGGGGTCGGTTCCTGTCGTCCCGGCCTCTCCAACAAACCCCGGTTTGATGTGACGCAGCACGACCGCTCGCAAAATCCCGAAGCTGCTGCCAATTCCCGTAAATACCCGTGCAGAAACCTATAGCCTATAAACTCCCTCCCGTCTAAGTTAATAAGGAATCTGCGAGCGACCATGCTGATTGGTTATATGCGCGTTTCAACCGGCGAGCAGAATCTCGATCTTCAGCGCGACGGCCTGGAGAAAGCTGGGTGCGAGAAGATCTATGATGACGTATGCTCAGGTCGGGCTACCGACCGTCCCGGCCTTGCAAAGGCACTAGAGATTGCGCGGGCGGGCGATGCGCTCGTCGTATGGAAACTCGATCGCATCGGAAGTTCGCTTCCCCATGTCGTCGGCCTGATGAACGACCTGCAACAGCATGGGGTCGGCCTCAAAGTACTGACCGGAGACATGGATACGACCACGACGACCGGCCGTCTTGTCTTCGGCATCTTCGCGACATTGGCCGAATTCGAGCGCGATCTCATTCACGAGCGCACCATGGCAGGTCTAGCGGCCGCCCGCGCCCGTGGCAGGGCCGGCGGCCGGCCGCGTGTGATGACCCGGAAGAAACTGAAGGTCGCCATGGCGATGATGGCCGACAGGGACAATGCCGCCCGCGATGTCGCCGCCGAACACGGCATCTCCTTGTCGACCCTCTATGCCTATGTCGATGCGAGGGGAAAGCCGCGTGCACGGGCCAACGAATTGCTCGCCCGTCGCTCTACGAAGCGCGATACCGCTTGCTACTCAGACCCCAATATCCCTGAGTGTCCTTCGGCACGCAGGAGCCGTTTTCGGTCCTTCATATAAAATCACTCAGACCGAAAGGCAGGCAGACCATTGTGAGTGACATTCCGGGCGACTTGAGGTTTCAGCTTTTACCAAGATGATCGAGATGGACAAGGCAACAGAAACTTTGCCAATCAAAGATGGCGATCGTTATTTGCGGTGCGCTACGGAAGGGTCAGTGCGCGGCGTGTGAACATAGTCCAGGCGGCGAAGCGCAGCATGGCTCTCAGTGCTGCGACAACCAACTGATGGAGGCTTCAAACGAAAAGACCGTCCGGTCACCCAAAAAATCTACAACGACAGCTGCCGGTGCGACAAAAAGGGCGGTCTGATTGTGCCTTCCAGCTAGTAAACGAATTTGGAGTCCTCAATGCCTGATTTCATTCTCTATGAAGGCGATCCGATTGCCGTGCCAGCTTTTCGCATCATCGCAATCATCGATGGTGATATACACGGCGAGCGTAATCGACAGATCTTGACTTCGATCTATGCCAAGTTCGAGGCGCTTTTTGGTGAAAGCGCCAATGTCACTTCCTACAATTTCCCGGGATATACAGGCAAGATTCGCTGGATAAACCCTAAGATCATTGAAGACGGACGTTCGTTTTTCCAAAATGAAAGCACGAAATACGGTCAGGGCATCAGACGCTACGGCTACGCTCTCGATAGTTTCAAGGAGCCAGCACTTCCTTTTTTTGGCATCGAGCAGCGCAGCTACTTCAACTTTCTTGAGATCGCTATCCCTGAAGACAATAGCTCGGCGATGGATTTTGCAAATTTCGTGACAGAGCAACTTATAAAGGCGCCGGTGATCAGCGGCGTCATGGGAATGGGCTTTTTCCTGCCTCCTTATAAAAGCACCTTACAGTTCATGATGGGCGGCACGACAGTCCGGTATAGGGCTGTGATCGACGTCAAGCCAGATATGCTCATGGAAGGCATTCGTAAGGAAGGCTCGGCCTATCGCTGGCAGCCAGGCGAGCAACCGGGCATTGGCGATATCGGCTGGCGGACGTTTGTGGGTGCCGAGTTCTGGGAGCGTCTCCCCGATCAAACGGAATTAAATGAAACGCTGAATGTAGAAATAGAAAAATCCGACAGCGTTCTTTGCATAACCGCCGGCGAGCGCCCGATCTGGGGTGACGTCAACGAGGGTGAAGATATCCGCGCCTACAAGGCAGTTGCACATTATCTTGCTCCTGTTCGCATGCCCCATGGCGCTTTGGAAGCCTTCGGCTTCGGTGGCAACGGCACGCCGGAACACAAGGATAAGATCGAAGCCTATCTGACACGTTTTGATTGATGTGGGGTCAGTTCCGGTTGGGGGCGAAATGACACATTAAGCGAGGATTGCGGCTTGGTCGACCTTCGAGCGGCTTGTGGATGAGCATGGTACCGATAAGCATATCCGGCGATTGTCCACCAAGAGCCAGTTGATCGCCCTGCTGTATGGGCAACTCGCCGGTGCTGTCAGCTTGCGCGAGATCGAAGGCGGTCTGGAAAGCCATTCGACACGCCTTTATCATCTCGGCGCACGCCCGGCCTCACGTTCGACGCTGGCTGATGCCAATGCCAAACGCTCAAGTGCGGTCTTTGCCGGTCTGTTTGCCGAGCTGGTCGCACGAGCCGGGCGCGGGTTGCGACGGTCCGTCGGCGAGGCGACCTATCTGATCGATGCCACCAGCCTTCGCCTTTCCGGTGCAGGATCGCAATGGGCGCGGTTCTCCCATCAGGCTTGCGGAGCCAAGGTCCACATCGTCTATGATGCGGGCGCAGAGCGACCGATCTATGCCGCCGTTACACCCGCCAATGTCAATGACATCACCGCCGCCAAGGCCATGCCGATCGAACCGGGCGCGACCTACGTCTTTGATCTGGGCTATTATGATTTCTCATGGTGGGCCAGAATGGATCAGGCCGGATGCCGCATCGTCACCCGCTTCAAGTCCCATACACCCTGACGGTGTTGCATGAGCAGCCGCTGGAGGACGCGGATGCAAACGGTGGTCGCATCCTGTCGGATCGCATTGGTCTGCTGCCTGCCCGTCAGGCCGGCAACCGCAAGAACCCGTTCAGCGACCCGGTTCGCGAGATCACGGTGCAAAACGATAACAGCAAGGTGCTGCGGATCCTGTCGAACGATCTCGATGCCACTGCGCAAGAGATCGCCGATCTCTACAAGCGCCGCTGGGCTATCGAACTGTTCTTCAAATGGGTCAAGCAGACCTTGAAGATCAAGCACTTCCCGGGTGTCTCAGAAAACGCCGTGCGCATTCAGATCACTGTGGCCCTCATCGCTTTCCTGCTTCTGCGCATGGCGCAGGCAGACCAGAAGACCATCGAAAGCCCCTGGGCCTTCGCCCGCCTCCTGCGCGCCAACCTCATGCATCGAAAAAGAACAGACAGTCTTCTAAAACCACCCAACAGCAGCAGATGCCACAATGACCAGCTGATGCTCCAATGGACGGAGGTTTAAACCGGACAGCAGTGGGTTGGAGCCGGGGGATTTTTCCGCCCATGAGCTGAGATCTGGTTATCTGACGAAAGCCGCGAACCAGGGCATTCCCCTGCTGGACAGAGCAATGGAGCAATCACGTCATCGCTTTGTTCAGCAGGCATAGAGCTATTACAGCAATGCCAAGCGGCGCAGCGGTCGAGCGGCTAGAATGCTTTGACATAGAACTGAAGCCGTCGGATCGATCGCTCAAGCAGTGCTATCAGTTAGACGGCAGTTGTTTTGCTGCTTGGACCATCACGAGTACGTTGAATCCTTCTCGAACATGAAACGCGTCTTCAGCTAGCAGGGCGTTGCCATGCGCGTCCATGAACCACTTCGCGGTGTCGTGATCGTAGAACTCCGCAATCGCGGCTTCGATTTTTGCTTTTGCCTCGGTCAGAACCTCGGTGAGATTTCCTAGCAACCCGGAAGGGGCGATCCAAGCTAGAAACCTTCATGCAGTTTCTGCATGCGGGCGATGAGCTGGTGATGCTGCAGCTTGATCGGCTTGGCCGCTCCACCCGCGACGTTTCTCAATCTTGTTCATGAGCTTGACGAAAAGGGCACGTCCCTGCGCGTCCTCGAACTCGAAGTAACGACGGCGGGCAGCATGGTCCGGGTGGTCATCACCATCGTCGGTATGGTCGCGGACATGGAACTCAAGTTCATCAAAGACAGACAACGCGCGGGTGTCGAAGATAAGCTTCGCATTCAAGGTTTTCTCCGGTCATCTGGTCGCCATGCGCCAGATACCGCGCGCCGACGACTGGCCACTTGGTCGACGCTGACGAAATGGCGCGGGCTGCAGGGTTAATTCACCTCCCCTGCCCTAAAGTCGGCCATCCGGCTGGCGGTGCGCGCAACGCCGCGACCGAAGAAGCGGAAAAGCGATTGAAAACAAAGGTTCGGCACCAAGCTGGACGATTTGGGTAAATGACCGTACCGCGGGCCGTAGGGGAAGTGGGGGAGCCGATTTTGTCGCACAGCGTTAAAATTGGGGGGACCGCTTATCATTGAGGCAAGTCGGCCAGTTGTGTATTCTCGATAAACGTTGAGAGAGACAATACCTCGCCGTATCGCACTGACTGCTTGCAAGAATCCCGATCCTGATCGGGATGCGAGCTGTTCAACCGGACATTCGTCGGAACTCTTTGTGGCTGGGTGCCAAAGATGCTTGATGAAGCGGATCAGATCAGAAGCGTGTTTGAGGCTCGGCTAAACCAGTATTGGCGGAAGTGGTGACAGGAGCTTTGCCGTCAGCACTTCGGTGTTTGCGGTTCGGATGATATGAACTACGAACGCGGTACAACAATGCATGAAAGAACGTGACGACCTCGTAGACAAATTCAGGGTCGTTTTCATTCATAAACTCCGCATGCTTCTCAGCAATGCGCAAAGGCATAATATCGAAGACTACAACCGTCGCATAATAAATTGCTATTAGCATTATCGCGACGAACATTAAGCGTATGACGAAGCCATCGGCTGTAACAAAAACTGAACCATCCCAATTAGAAGCCACAATGGCACACAATATTGCAATGCATGCTTAATAGCTGGATTCCATATTTGATGCATTCTTGAAGTTCTTCCAATCATCAATAATCTTAGGTAGTCCCCGTAAGTGTGAGGGAGATTATAATATCTTAGGACAGCTGGCACGTCCTCGCCAACACTGAAAGCCGGTGCAAAAGATGTAAGGAAACCGGTCGCAACGTGGAGATCGTCACGACCGGAGACGGCTGCGTTAAGCAGCTGTCGTTATACATTTAATCGTGAGATTCCAGTGCTAACAGTTTCAATAAGATAGCCCGGCACTTAATTTGACACTTGGCATTTAATTTGAGATTATAGATTTGACTTTTTGCGCTTAATGTAATATGCGCGCTAGGAAAAGATAGCTTTTTACCGCCACGCCTTCACTAGAAAATGACCTATATTACAGATGGTTATCGCCGCACAGGAAGGTGTTTGTACGGAAAATCACACCGACTAATCTCAAAGTAGGTGCCATCACCAGTCTGAATGAGCGCAATCTTACAGTTAAATGCCAAACGACAGCGCGCCTTTCGATCATGGAAGAGCCTGAGAGCCCTGTTGATTCCAAACGCGGATTGATGGGGCGCGCCTTCGCGAGCTGTTATGGAACCCTCCTCGAAGGCGGCTTTCTCCGGACCGCTTTATTGTTGATTTGAATGGTGATCGTGTCCGCGCCGTGGAATTCGGATACGCGATCACAACCAATGCTGCGAAAATGGCCAACCTGTCTTACAGAGCGGAAATCCCGACGCTTCAGCTGGGTGACCTTGTATCCGCAAGCGGGCTTGTAATGACCGCGCTTGCGCTTGGGTCCGCGCCAAGATTGCCCGTAGAAAAGGCAGAGCTGGGCGGCAAGGAATTTCTCTACACCCTTCTGTCCGCCAGTTCCTGTAACAGGTTGAGAGCGGCGACAATCGTGGAAAGCGTCCAGCACGACATTGAAATCGGCAGGATATACGCATGAAGGAAACAATCCGCATCAACGGGATTACACTCTGCCACAAAAACTCGAATGGCTATGTTCGCTCGACTCTGCCGGATGTATGCCTCACCCCGCCCAAGCCTGTGCCTGTGCCGTATACGAATACCGCATTCGCCCGCGACCTCGCCGACAGTACCACCACGGTGTTTTCGCACGATGGGGTGATGAATGGCGTGCGCGGCTCTCGGTTCGCCAAATCGATAGGTGACGGACCCGGTTCGTCCGGAGGGGTTAAATCCGGTACGCATCTGCACGAGGCCACCTTCCTGTCCTGGTCTCCCAACGTGTTCATGCAAGGCCGCGCAGTGACGCTGCCTTACTGACAAAATGCTCCTCAACAAGGGAAACACCGTATCGGTCGGTGGCTACAAGACCGTCCTGCCCGAAGGCCATCCCGACGTTACCTCTGCGAGGTGGGCTGCTGCTGTTATGCGCTGCATCGTCCGAGAAACAGCGTTACCGAGGGGCTTGAATGGATGGATCAGGTTCTGCCGCGCGACGACGAGGCGAGCCCCGGTCGCTACCAGCGCTGCGTCGACGCGACGATCCAGGCACAATATCCGAACACGGTCCTTGGCGGCAGCATGCCGGTCGGCGATCCGCGCACCAATTATGGCTATATCTCCGAGCTTGGATTCTGGGACCCGAACAATCCAAGCAACACATTCCTCGACAAACCACCCGGAAATGTCATCCTGCAAGGAGAGGAATACGACATTCCCAAGGTTCCCCGCAGGGCGCCCTGGGGCGGTACGCGATGGTTCAATGTGCGTGGCTCCCGCTGGCTCGATGTGGTGAAAGTCGAGAACGGCCAGATGACCCATATGTACGACATGAAGTTTCCGGGTGACAAGTTTCCAAATGATGCGGCGAAGGCCAGGGCATATGAAGATATCGCTGACCGGCACGGCGCTGAATATAGTGAGTTCGTGGTGCTGGACGAGTGTGGCAACTGTGAGGAATCTGTAAGGCAGCGCGAACAGGAACGGCAATGGGAAGCTGAGAGCCGGTGGCGCGAACTCCAGAAAGGTCTCGAGAATCCGATCTGGTTGCCCTTGCCCCGGCGTCGGTTCCCCGGCCGCCCGATACCGATCAAGTAGGATAATATCATGAATTTAAACGAACTCATCACCACGATGGCGATCCTTGAGGAGCGGGGTGAACTCGAAAAACTGGATGAAATCGGTTTGCCCCCTGGCAATACCATCCAATGGCTGTTTGGGCTGACCTCCGGATTCTATTTTGCGGATGGGGAAACGCGTCAAATACGCCAATCCATGCTAGGTTTGGCATTGCGTTATTACGATCAGGTAGAGGGTAACACCAATTTATTGTCATTCAATGACCGGACACGTCGCATTTCAGCAGGAAAACAGATCGAGGAATATCTATTGCAGGGCGGCTATTATGACGAGAAGGAGACGACGAGTTTCTATGTAAGGCATATGCCAAAACAGGCGTTGCGTTCGACGGATCCGGTCCACGACTACTTCACTGCCCTTCTTCCCGGCGTCGGCTATCGCGGTGGCAATGGACACCTTATGTGCCAGACGAGGCTATCGGCGCTGTCGCGCGATCGGGATGGCTTGGTCCGTTTTTTCGTTGACGCCTGCCGCGATCTGCGGGTTTTCTACGCCGTATCGGGTTTGTCGCTCTTTTTTTATTCCTACGCGTCGGGTGCAACGGCAAAAGCCTACCCTCTTTTTCGCAGGTTTCCCGGGCTGCTTTACGAGGATGGCGCGCGTTTTGGATTGGCGATACGAGACAGGACGGACATAATCCGCGATGTGAACTGGCTGACGGCCGTCAACGATGAGCTGCTCGCGCGGGTTGGCGGCATTGATAAGGCACAAACCGTACTTGGCGAGGAAGTCGTCTTTCACCCTTACGAGGGCGGTGTCGTTATCCAGGCTGGAGAGCAGCCTGTGCTCGGTGACTTGAACAAGGGGTGGGTGCCCGCAGCCTACCGCGCAATCAACGATTTTCTCAAGCCCCTGCGTTATGAGAATTGGGAGAGCGCCTATCTTAGAGCGCCACATGATGTCGATAAGATGGAGTACACCGAATGGTGGACACGCCGGTTTGATGGTGGTGAGTGCTAGGGTGGTTGGGGGCAGAACAAGAGCAGTTCAAAATCGTACGCTAAGATAGGCGTCAGTTCCGACTAAGGGCAGAATGACACGTTTAGCTATCCAATTGAACCTATTTGGGTTTCCACCCGTAAGCCATTGAATTTACTTTGACCTGTCACTGAAGTTTCATCCGGATGCGATTAGAGCCTCGGCGGTTTTTGATAAGCCAAATGGCGTGGTGGGAGCAACCGGCGGAAACGCGTAGCTCACACATCGCTGGCCCGCGAAGGTGCGACGATCGACACCTCGACGGCCAACGGTCGGCTGGTGTTCGACATATTCGCCGCACTTGCCGAGTTCGAGCGCGCATTGATCGTCGAGCGGACCAAAGCAGGCCTCGCCGCCGCTCGCGCCCGTGGCCGGAATGGCGGGGCGCCGTTCAAGATGACGCCGGCGAAACTGCGCCTCGCTCAAGCAGCAATGGGAAAGCCGGAAACCAAGGTGGCCGACCTTTGTGCCGAACTCGGTATCACTCGCCAGACCCTCTATCGTTTTGTCAGTCCTGCGGGGGATGTGCGCGCTGATGGATTGAGGCTGTTGGACCGGCGGAAGCGCGGAAAGTGAGTCAATCACTCCGAAAAAAAGAATAGACGCCTGAAAACCGGCGGCACGCCGCCTCCAGCGAGGCTAAGAATACCGCATGCTATTTGACCTTCCAGACCCTGATACCCTCTATGCAGCTCCACTTGCCCGAGATGAATGTTTCGACGGACAAGCCTTTGTATGTGTCTCATCAACCGGCGTTTTTTGCCGTCTGACGTGTCCCGCACGTAAGCCCAAGCGAGAGAACTGCACGTTTTATGCTACGATTGGCGAATGCGTTGAGGCTGGATTTCGCCCTTGCAAGCGTTGTCACCCTCTTCAGGCCGCCGCACTTGCCGATCCAGCAATTGCAGCCCTCTTACACGCTCTGGACACGCGGCCGGACCTCCGTTGGTCTGAAGACCACGTAATCAGACTTGGTTATGATCCCTCAACCATTCGGCGAAGCTTCAGACGTCAATTTGGAATGACTTTCCTTGAAATGGCGCGTCAACGGCGACTGCGCGAAGGGTTTGAGACGCTGGCTATCGGTGGAAAAGTCGTGACGGCTCAGCATGAGGCCAGCTTTGCATCTGCCAGCGCGTTTCGCGACGCCTTTGCTCGCCTGCTTGGACAACCTCCATCGGAATTGCGATCAGATAAGCTGCTGCGGGCGACATGGATACCAACTCCCCTCGGAGACATGATTGCTGTCAGTAGCCGTAGTCATCTTCATCTTTTGGAATTCGTGGATCGAAAGGGCCTACCTGGTGAGCTTAAGAAGCTTCAGCAGGCGTCCAAAGCGGGTATTGGTATCGGCAGCATGCCTCCTTCAGAGCAAGCCGCGGCAGAACTCATTGATTACTTTGCGGCTCGATCCGACAGGTTTTCAACGCCGGTCGCGGTGCCTGCCAGCCCCTTTACCCAACGAGTATGGGACGCATTGCGCGAGATACCGGCTGGTGAAACCCGAAGTTATTCTGAAATTGCCCGCCAGATCGGTCGCCCGACAGCAATTCGGGCGGTGGCACGTGCCAATGGCGCCAACCAAATCGCGCTGATGATCCCTTGCCATAGAGTGATCGGAGCAGATGGGTCTCTGACCGGATATGGCGGCGGCCTTTGGCGCAAACAGCGGCTGATCGAAATCGAACGGCAGCTCAGATCAGTAAATAAGGAACGCATTGCGTGACATCTCAAATCGAAAATGCCCAGTTTTTCCGAAGCCTACATACGCCTCAAGCCCCGCTATTCCTGTACAATATCTGGGATGCTGGCAGTGCAAAGGCCGTGGAGCGGGCTGGTGTGAAAGCTGTTGCGACCAGTAGCTGGTCCTTGGCTGCGGCCCAAGGTTATGACGATGGCGAACAGCTATGCTTCGAGGATCTGCTAGCAACCGTCGCAAGGATCTCAAAGTCGGTCAACCTACCTGTTACCGTCGATTTTGAGGGTGGGTATGCTGCCGATCCTGAAACTGTCGGGCAGAACGTCTGCAGATTATTAAAACTCGGCATTGTCGGCTTCAATTTCGAAGACCAGATCGTGGATGGCCTCGGTCTCTATAGCATTGAAGATCAGGTGCTCGAATACGCGCGGCTCGCCATGCGGCCGATTCTATGGGTGTTCCAGCATTCATCAATGGCCGGACGGACGTCTTTTTGAAGGCCGATCAGGGAACTGCACACGCCGATCTCATGGAGGAGGCGCTAGTTCGCGAAAGGGCATATGCATCAGCAGGGGCTGATGGCTTTTTCGTACCTGGATTGACAAATGATACGTTGATCCGCCAAGTCTGTGACGCGGCCACGTTGCCGGTCAACATCATGACAACGAGCACCCAGGAGATCCGTAAAATAAGTAAGTTTGGTGTTGCCCGCATCAGCTTAGGACCGGCACCATACATCGCTCTCATGTCCGCCGTTGAAAAAGAAGCGAACGCGCTATTGTAATTTGAAAGGCCGCGCCCGGAATGGTTGATCAAGCATTTACGTTATCACCGATTTACTTTCGGGTCGTCGACCTACGACACTTGAGAACAGTGCCAACGTCGCGACGTGAAAGAACAGTACACCCCCGGGCGGCATATCCAAACTTTGCGAGCATCTCGAAACGAAGTTCTTGTAGCAGTTACTTCTCCCCAACTTTATATCTGACGAGCGGAACGCAGAAGGTGCCAAAAGGTTGTCTGACGATAACAATGTCGTTCTATAAGATGACCCTCCGGGGATGGTGTTTACAACATTCTTAGCGTCCGACGTATGCTACCTGTGCACCGTTCGACTTGATCTGCGATTTATTCGAACATGGCCATAACCTCATAGAAAAAAAACTGGATTACTGCGTCTTCCGGTAAAAGAGCTTATGGCTCGAGGTTGAAAAACGGCAATATCGAAGCAGCAGACAGTAGGTTATCTTCGTGGTCAGATGACCACGTAGATAAGTAGCTGTTTTAACTGCATTTTTAGAAATGATCTGCAGAGTGAGCTCTTAACTTGGCTGGATACAACGTTGCGCTCTACATCATTCAATCAATGTCTATCCGTGGGATCAACTCATGGCCGCTTGGCAGCAGGCTAAAAATAGCCTCCGCAGGGCAGGCAGCAGAAACGCTCAGTCAAAGTTTCTGCGCGAAGGGAGGAGAAAAGTTATGACAAGTCTATCCTAAAGAAAGCGACCTAAGTGAGCGGAATGATGTCGTCATTTGGTCCAGGATTAACTCGGTTCGGTGGAATCAGTTCACGGACCAATGATGCAGGCCCGCTGGTCGACTTGCTGGTTCTACTTGGAACGACTAAACGCCAATTCTGGATGTATCGATAGGGCTATCAGTTTCGATGACTTCGGCACCTAATGTCGACCTATGCTCCGCGCTGAGTCCAGACGCAATCTCAGGAGTAAGCAACCGAAGACACGCAACGCGCGCTGCCAGCATGCTCGCTGATCTTGGTGAAACTCTTAGCGACGTCAGCAAGTGTCATTTCCGCAAACCTCTTCCGCAGAAGATTATCGGCCTCGCAGAAGACATCCTTCAACGTCCCATAGTAGACCCTGTCGCCGAGGGAGGCATACATCAGCGACAGGCACGACCCTGCCATGCCGGGCAAGTTCCCTTTATATCGAAAATGATTTTCGACGCAGAAGAGATATTGCGCCTCGACCGTGCTGGTATTTGTTTCCTCTTCGAACCGCGCTCGAAGGAGTGTCTCAAAGGAGTGTCTCAAAGGCGCCTCCGACCTTATATTCACCGCCGATGAATGCGTAGCACGAATGGGGATCACCTGCGGGTTGCTGGACGAGGACAGCATCGTCAGCGATGGCGATACCGGCGATCCTAACCCGTGGAATTTTACGGGATGCAACCGCTTGAAAGAACTGGTCTTGCTTGAACTCCATTTGGCCCTTTCAACGCGTTGCGAAAGGTTAACCGGACATGATCGTGATCATCGTTGTGTTCGGATCGCAATGCTGATTTTTATGAGCTAATTTCCGACCTTGGACAGGGCAGAACAATCAATGATGTTGCCAACCGATGTCCGTATGGACAAAATCCTCGCCCTTAAAGGCAACCTTCGTCCTGTAGGCCTTTGCACAGGCATAGGCGAAGCAATCGCCCATGTTGAGCTTTGCCGGATGGTTCATGATCTTCCCAAATCGTAGGGCCGCATCGAGCGCTTTATTGCCAACTTCTGCGGAAATCATCGCATCCTTGCAGTCCAGATCGGCGGCGAACTGATCGACAGTGCGACGGGCGGCGTCCATCATTTCCGGCGTGGCCGGCTTGTCCTTGCCGGTGGTTTCGGTCAGTCGGCGGGTCAATGACAGTGTTGCTTCGACGCGCACGACCGGCGAGACATAGAACGGGCCGCCGTCCTTTTCCAGACGGTCGATAAGAAACGCCGCGTCGTCTTCCTCTGAAAGAATGGCGACGATGACTGAGGCATCGATAAGAAGCATTATTCTTCGCCCCACATTTCATCAGTTTCGCGTTTGTGATCGCCGGGGGCAAACGGGCCAGCCTCTCGCGCCATCGCAAGAGATTTGGACAAGCGGTCGCGGATCGGCAGCTTTGCCTTGCGGTTAGCAATCTCGCGCATAAGCGCGGTCTTCACTGCATCAACCTTGCTTGTTCTGGTGAGGCCGATCAGTTCATCAGTGAGGCGATCCACTTCGGGGTCTTTGATGTATAGAGGCATAACATATCCTTTCGAGGATATTATAATATCCCGATTTTCATATCCTCGCTATATAAATTCGGGTGGGAACGAGTTTCGAGGGGAGGGGCGTGGGCTCCCCTTGGTTCAGTGTCAGGCGCTCGATGCGCCTGAACAGTGAAACCGCTGTGCCTAAAAGACAATTCCCGCACGTTCGTCCAGCGCTTGGCGGATGAAGTTTGCTCGCCTTTTTGAGCATTGCAACGATGTGATCCTGCTTCAATCCGACGAACTCAAACCCTTCTGCCCGAACAGCGTCGACGAGGGCTTCAAGGCTTGGGAATTCTCCGATACGGGTTCCAAGCTATAGATAAGGGTCAGTTCCTGCTGATGGCGAAATGACCCGTCAAGCTCGCCTTGCAGCTTCCAATCGCTATATTCTCAACTTAACGCCCGATTTTCACCGAGTTCTCTACCATTGCTCGGTTCACGATTCGGTGACAAAGCGCCCCTTGCCTCCCGTGTAGTGGTCCCAATCGTTGACCGCCTCGTCCGCCAGCCTTTATTTCAAGGTAGCATAGGTTGCTGCCTCCTCTGGATGGCGGCATGGTAGTCGCGAAAGAGGATTCGGTGCAGATGGTCGGGATGCTCAGGCGCAGATAGATAAAGCCTCTGACCGGGAGAGACTTGGCTCGTGGTAGACACCCACCTGTATCCTGATACAGTTCGCCATGGAACGTGTGTAGTCACCCGTTGCCTGCATTCGTGCAATGCCCTCTCGGATCTCGGCGGCCTGACGGAAGATGATGTCGATGTCTATTTTCGGTTTGGCACAAAGACCGGGTACGGACGTGCTGCCAATATGGTGGATCTCAGTAACTAGTCCCAACAGCAGCAGTTCTATCCGCGCGCGAATTTCCTCGAATAGCTTTGACCACACTGGATCGTAATCTACGACTTCAGTGGACCGGCGTCGGATAAAGCTCATGCCGTTTTTCCATCGCTCGGACGATGCCGTTTTATGATATCGACCACAGTCTTCTTACTGATGGCGAGATCATGCGCGATCCAGCGGTAGCTGCGCCCCTCTGCAATCATCGCCATCACTTTCGGCGTGAGGCGGTCCGACTTTGGCGCACCCTGGTCTATCGGCCGAGCTTTCTGCCCCGTGCCTTCGCCGCTGCCAGACCGGATTTGACCCGTTCGCTGATGAAATCCCGCTCGAATTCGGCAATGCCAGAGAGAAAGGTGGCCAGCATCCGGCCGTGCGGAGACGACAGGTCGAACGCCATGCCGTTCATCGCGATAACGGACACCTTCCAGCTTTCCAACTCGCTCAGCGTGTTGAGGAGGTCGATCGTCGAGCGCCCCATCGAAAAAGCTCGGTCACGAGAATGATATCGATCTGCCCGGCCTGGGCAAGCGCCATGATCTTGCGGCATTCGGCTCGATCTAGCTTCGCGCCGGAACCTGTTGCTTTGAAGATTCCAGTGACGTCGTAACCGGCGCGTCCTGCAAACGCCGTTAGGTAACGCTCCTGCCGTTCGCATGACTGATCGGCAGTGGAAACACGGCAATAAATTGCGGAGCGCTGTCCCAATTGAACCCCCATAGATTTGGCTGCCGGAAAGCCTTGATTTGTATGGGGCGATTGTTGTCCAAAACAGACTTTTGTTTAATTGAGCCAAGCCGCTCGCCAGCTTGCACCAACACCGGACTTTGCGGCTGTCGCAAAATTCCCTATTCTGCGACGTCGCAGAAGCAATAAACAAGTGCCGCTTTAATTGGGAATTACGCGATAGCGCGGCGACCATCTGCGACAGCTTGCTCGAGACGTGGCAAGTTGCTGGTCAATTTCTATCAGAAAGGAGTCTACGGAAATGACGAAACCTACATCCTCTTCGCCCACTTCAGAGGAAGCTGAGACAGAGCGGCTTTTCCTTAGCATGCTGGACGAGCGCAAGAGCGATCGCGAATCGGCCGTGAATTGGCGCCCCGTAAATCCCGATATGCGCCGTGAGAAAAAGCAACTGAAACAGCCGGTTACGCGTGTCGATGTGGACAACATATTTACTTGGCACCTGAACCAGCACACGGTGATCGAGAACGAGACCGATCCCGAATTGATAAAGAACCGTATCTGGCAAAGGCGGGTTGGCGTAAAAGAGAGCGGAAGACTGACCGAGGCACAGATTGCTGCGCACGAAGAGCGGCTGGGAATTCGTCTGCCACTGCCGTGGCGCGACGTCTACAAACATTTCAACGGCGGTTGGGTGGGTACCCTTTTTTGGGGAGACAGGAACAACCCACAGAACGATGATATTGTGCCCATTCCCCAATCAGCCCATCAATATCTGGCGTTGGAGGATGTCGCGCCTCTACGCGATCTTCTACCTGTGGAATGGGAGGAGCTCGATCTCGGCAGGTTGGATTGCAGCAACCTTGATCCACGGTTGATTGCTATTGCCTGTGCCGGTAGCCAAGCTGTTTTGCTGGACTATCGCCAAGGTACGTCGCCACGCGTCTGCAAAGCTTTTTTCAGCAAATACAATGACGATCCTTTGGCCGGGTGGGAAACAGATGAGTTTACTTTCTGGTGGCCAAACATGGCTGTGTTTTTTCGAGGCCTCTACCTGCAGAACCGGGCCGCGTGAGCTTGGTTTGAACCGAACTCATTGACCGGGGCGGGCCAAACCCCGACTCTCACCTTCGTCGCAAAAAATCCTGAGTTTGCGAAAACTCGGGCGACTGAAATGGGTGGAAAAACGAGCGTCCGCATCAAGGACCCAGTGCAGAAGGTGGAGGTTGCCGGCAGCTATTGTTCCGGTGAGAGCATAGTGCTGAGTTTCGAAACAGCTGCCGTGATTGCGGCCTTGTCGGCCCTGTAAAACACCCAGTTTTTGATGGGCTTTGAGTGAACCAGCTCGGCCTCTACCAAAATCTTCAGGTGCCCTGTGACAGTCGGCTGCCTTAGCTCGATTTTCCGAACAATCGCCCCTAGACACACCCCGTCCTCGACCAGATCACCGTCCCTTTGTGGCGGGAAATGCGCCGCCGGGTTCAAAAGCCACTGCACGATCAAAAGCCGCTTATCGTTCGATATGGCGCGCAGGAAGGCCAGGCTTGACGGGTTAGGCTCCTCCATATAGGTATTCTCCTATATAGTTATTATCCTATCTTTATACCTCGTCGCAGGGGAAAGGGCAATGCTCCATGACCGCTCGATCCCAGATGCTGCGGGACTTCGCACCCATCGGCATTCTCAACGGCCTCATCTTCCTGTCGTTCGGCATTCTCTCCCTCGCAGAGGGGCTGAGCTTGGCGCAGGCGTTGGTCGCTTCGTTCCTGATCTACTCGAGCCCGCTACAAATCCTGTTGGTCCAGAACCTTCAGGACGGTGTTGCCCTGGTTCCCGTTATCCTCGCTCTCAACGCCAGGTTTGCGTTGATGACAGCCAGCCTCATGCCTTACATCGCACCCAGCCGTCGAATGGGGTCGGCGGCATGGATGCATTTGATAGTGCCTTCCATCCTTTCGGTATGCCTTTCGACCTTTCGTCGAGGACACGACGAACCGGTTCGCTACTTCCGCAGCATGGGAGTATGGCTGTTTGCCGTCGCCGTGATCGCAACCGCCGTTGGATACCTGGCAACACCCCATGTGCCCGAGGATGCGGTCAAGCCGCTCATCACCTTCGCGCTCGCCATACTGTTCGTTGCGCTGAACGCGCGCCTTTGGCCCAAACGTGCCGACGTATCGTCCTTCTGGATCGGCTTGGGGGCGATGCCAGTGTTCCTGTGGCTCCTCGACGGTCTGGCGATCCTCCTCGGCCCCTTTCTGATCGGCGCCTTGGTTGTCCTGCATGAACAGCGGGAGAATTCGCGAGCATGAGTGTCTGGACATTGATTCTGTTTTCGGGCGGAACCGCGCTCCTGTTCCGCGTCCTGCCCATCGCGTTCGGGCATATTGCGTCGTTGCAGGATACCCGTAGCGTTCTCTACCGGTTCCTGAATTACAGCAGCCAAGCCATGCTGGGCGCGATGTGTTTTACCATGGCCTTCGGTAGGAACGACATTACAATGCTCGTCCACGCGGCCCCTTCCGAGACACTCCTGATCTGCACCCTACTCGTCATTGCCGGCCTCGTCGTCGTCCGTACCGGATACGTCTTGGCCACGGTTCTTTTCGCGACCGGCGCATACGCGCTTTTGCTGCTGCCTTAGGGCAAGGATCGATAGTATGGAAAAGTCAGGCAATGGGTCTGTCGGGCTAATCCGTCCGGCAAGGCGTAGAATGGGTTTTTGCATGATATCGCCCAACGAAACGGGCTTGGCGCTACAACTCCCATGAACGATGGAATTCTGGAAAGGTATTCCTAGTCTAAAGGTGAGAAGTGATGCGCGGCGAATTTTTCCACACTATCGGTCGCTTTCGGTCATTCAAACCCTTCGTAGAAATCAGTCGCGAAAGTTAGCTTTTTGCGATCGACTTTTGCGACAGAAATTTCCTTGATCTTTTAACGCCAGCGATTTTGAGGCAAAAGTCAGGATTTTTGCGAGATTGGGCGTTCCATCAGGTTCATCATCTTCCTGTCATGAAGATTGTTCCGACAGATATGAAGCCATTCCGCTCATACCAAGCAATTAGCCGCGCACCGGAGAGGGAGCAATCGAGCCTGATTTTTTCTCGCCTGCGCTCCGTGCCCATATTGACGACTTTTGCAGTGATCGCCTCACCAATGCCAGTTCCTGCCTTGTTCTGGCGAACGGCAAAAGCGTGCAGTTAGATGCTGTCCCCGACCTCTCGTATCCCCCAATAGGGCCGATCCTCCCAGAGAATGCGGAAGGCGGCGACAGGTTTGTGTCCTACAAGTCCGAGAAAGAGCTCGCTGCGCTCGATCCGTGGAAAAGCCACTCGTCATCGAACGAATAGTTCAAACCCTCGGAACCGTTTGATCTCTATCAAGTTCGCGCTTCCTCCAGTATTTCCGTAAAATGGCCTCGGTTCGCGAGGTCTAAGGCTGAGATTTGGATATCCATATCTACCTCGCAAACCGTCGCGCACCGAAGACGCACAAGATCACCGTGACCGTGACCAGCAACATGAGCCACGTGACCGTCTCGTGAAGGATGGTTGCAGCTAGCGCCAGGCCGAAAAACGGTTGGAGGAGTTGCAACTGGCCGACGGCGGCGATGCCGCCTTGCGCCAGTCCTTTATACCAGAACACAAATCCGATCACCATGCTGAACAGGGAAACATAGGCGAGACTGATCCATGCCGGCATTTCTATCTGGGCAAAGGACGCGGGCATGACGAGGAATGACAGGGCGAGCATAATGGGAAGCGACACCACAAGCGCCCATGAGATGACCTGCCATCCTCCAAGAACCCGCGACAGCTTCGCCCCTTCGGCATAGCCAAGTCCGCACACGATAATTGCCGCCAGCATCAGGAGGTCGCCAATTGGTGAGGCCGCAAGTCCCTGCGCCACGGCAAAGCCGACGACCAGCGCGCTTCCCACGCCCGAGAATAGCCAGAACGCTGGCCTCGGGCGTTCTCCACCTCTCAACACGCCGAAGATGGCCGTCGATAGTGGAAGAAGGCCGATGAACACGATCGAATGGGCGGATGTCACTTGCTGCAAGGCAAGCGCCGTCAGCAATGGAAATCCGACCACTACACCCAGGGCGATGACGATAAGCGACGCGAGATCGCGCCGGGTTGGACGTTTCTCTCGAAACAGAAGCAGCAGACCTAGGCCAAGTACGCCGGCGATCGCGGCGCGCGCGACAGTCAGGAATACCGGATCGAATTGTTGTACCGCCACCCGTGTTGCCGGCAGGGACCCGCTGAAAATGACGACGCCGATGAATCCGTTGACCCACCCGCTAACATGCATCGTTGGATCAGTTCTCGTCGCTGGCATGGTCATGCGGCCCGGCCCGCTCGCGCTAGCCCGTGTTCGACGAGGCGGTCTATAATTTCTGCATAGCTCACGCCGCTCGCGGCCATTGCCTTTGCATACATGCTGATATTGGTGAAGCCCGGAATGGTGTTCACCTCATTGATGACGAACCTCATATCCGACGTCAGGAAGAAATCGACGCGCGCCATGCTATCGCAGCCGAGAGCCCTGAATGCCCTGGCAGCCATATCCTGCATTTGTGCTTCCACCTCGTCCGGCAGCTCGACCGGAACTTTGAGCGCCGCCCCGTCCTCATCGATGTATTTTGCGTCGTAGCTGTAGAAACCATGACTTTCGGCGGGAGTGATCTCACCGGAGCGGGACACGAATAATTCGCCCGAAGCATATTCGAGAACGCTGAACTCGATTTCGCGACCCTGTATGAATTCTTCAGCCAACAGGTCGCGGTCATGACGGAAGCCCTCGGCCAGCGCTGGCATGAACTCCTGACTTCCCGAAACTTTTCTGACACCGACTGACGATCCCTGCCGGGCCGGCTTGATAAACAGAGGGAGCCCAAGCTCGCTTTCGAGCGCTGCGAATTCAGGTGCTCGCCCCGCGCTAATCGTTACGGATCTTGCAATGGGCAGACCGGCAGCTTTGAATAAGCGCTTGGCGATAATCTTGTCCAGCGCCGTCGCAGAGCCAAGAATCCCGCATCCGACAAGCGGCACTCGCGCCACTTCCGCGACGCCCTGAACAGAGCCATCTTCACCATAGAGCCCGTGCAGAACCGGGAAAAGGATATCGATCCTTCCAGCTTCGCTGATGTGGCCATCCGTCCCAATCGCGATCATTTGCCCCCGTCCTCCAGGGACAAGAGAGAGCTGTGTGCCGATTTCAGGCTGGAATAGCGCATCGCTCTCGAATTTGCTCAAAAGCCAGCGCCCTTCGCGCGTCACGAAGATTGGAACTGCATCGTATTTCTCGGGGGCCAGAGTATTGATGACATTGGTCGCTGAAAGGACAGAGACGTCATGTTCGGCAGAGCGACCGCCGAAAAGGACTGCAATGCGCAATCTGGTGGGACGAACAGGCATAGAAACTCCAGGGATTGGCTTTGAAAGCAGTGTTACAAACTTACGGCGATCCCCCGACCGGCAAAGAACCGATCAAAGACATCGAGCGGCAGTATGGCGTCTGTCTGGCTCGCTCGATTATGGCCGGATGGATTATGAAAACAGATAGCTTGCGAAGAGGCCGACGTGATCGGCACCAGATGGCCGCCCTTTGAGGGCGGACCCTGATCGGGCCAACGGATCGAATGATGCACCGATGCGATGAAAAACTGCCAGCGCGACAGAAGCTTCGAGATGGCCGCCGCCTCGAAACCTGTCATGATTTCGGCTTTCAGTTTGAAACGGCTGGAAACCATCTCGACAAACGGCGCGTAGATCAGCCCTTTCATGGAAGCTCCGTCTTCATTGACGACATAGCCGCCGTGCTGGGCGCAGGCGCGGGGAAGCTCAAACGTGGGGTAAGTCTCGCCTCGCGTTGCGAGGATCATCTTCAGGCAGGCCATGCCGCAAAGATTGGTAGCCCACTGCGCGTATTCCTCGACCGTCTGAGCTCCGGATTGCTGCCAAAGCGGATCATCCAGCAAGGCGCCGGTCCCTTTGCAACAACAGGCGACGTCATTTCGGGCGTTTTCCACTGACTGAAGTAAGGCACGTTGTTCGTTGGCATTCCCGACCCTAATTTCTCTGGTTCGCGTATTGACTTGGAAAAGTGGATCAATAGGAGTACAAAAATAGATCAAAATAAAGGGCCACTTTAGATGATGACATCGAGCTACTTGAGAGCAGGAAGATGAAGCTGAAAAGGCGTAGAGAGAGCCCATCTGCCGGCTTCCAGCCCAATGTCGACCCGTCTGCATCTGCATCCCTGGCCCGGCAGCTCTATCTTGCGCTACGTGAGGCGATTGCCGATGGACAATTGAAGGCAGGGCAGCGGCTACCTTCCACCCGCCTTGCCTCTCAAGAATGGAGGCTGTCTCGGGGGACGGTTGCGGAAGCATATGAAATCCTGATTGCCGAAGGCTATGCCGCCGCACGGCATGGCTCCGGCACGTTTATCATTCGGAGCGCTTCCGACCCGGTTCTAGAAACTGGTGAGCGTGGTCACAAAGATGGGTTGGCAGAAGCGACCAGCCGCAGCCTTTCGAAGGCAGCTACTATGGTTCTAAACTGGGGACCAAGCCTCGAACCGCAAAAAATGTTGCCATTCGTGACGGGCCGTATCGCGCATGATGCCCGCACGGCGGGCCTCTTGAACCGCATTGCCGGCAGACACATGAATTACGCCTTCGAAGGCTATGGCGACATCCAAGGGGAACCAGACTTGCGGGCCGCGATCGTTGCGCATCTGGCTGTATCGCGTGGTGTACGGTGCACGGCCGAGCAGTTGTTCATTACCGCTGGAACGCAACAGGCGCTCGATCTTGCCTTTCGCGTCCTGGCTTCGCACGGTGATGCCGTCATTGTCGAAGACCCTTGCTACCCACCCGCCCGACAATGTCTGGCGCTCAATGGCGCAAAGATCATCGGGTTGCCGGTAGATCACGATGGCATCATAACCGAAAGCCTATCGGACAACCAACTGGAGCCGCCGGCGTTGTTTTATCTCACGCCCTCAAACCAGTATCCGGTCGGCTCCGTTCTTTCCCTGCCGCGCCGGCTGGAGCTTCTTGCCTATGCGCGGGAGAAAGGCTGCTGGATCGTCGAAGACGATTACGATAGCGAGTTTCGTTACGAGGGGCATCCGATCGCATCGCTACAAGGGCTCGATCAGGCCAATCGTGTCCTATACACGGGCACGTTCAGCAAGGCGCTACTGCCGAGCCTGCGTCTCGGCTACCTCGTCGTTCCGGTCGACCTTGTGCCGGTGTTCAGGGCAATACGGCCAGCACTTGATCGCTGCCCGCCGACATTCCAGCAACGTGTCGTCGCCGATTTTCTGAACGAGGGATATTTTCCTGCGCATCTGCGGCGGCTTAGAGAGAGGCTCCGCGCTTCTCGCGATCTGCTTGCCGAGCTACTGAAGGATCGCGTCAACGAGTATCTTGACGTCGGAATACCAGACCAGGGAATTAACATGACTGCTCGCAGCACAGGTGCGTGGACGAGCGATACCGCTATCTCACAGGCCGCTCTGAGCAAAGGCGTCGTCGTTATGCCGCTTTCCCGGATGAACGTCACGTCGTCTGATACGTCGCGATTGATGTTCGGTTTTTCAGGGCTTTCAGTACAGGAAGCCGACAGAGGAACGCGGCTTCTGGCTGAGGCTTTCAAGTTGTAAGGATTCGCAAAAGTCCCGATTATAGCGACACTTGTTTTCCTGACTTTAGCGACGTCGCAGAATACGGAGTTTTGCGGCAGTCGCAATGTCCGGTATCGGCGCGAAGCTGCCAAGGCAGCAGTTGGCACATTGCGGCCGTAGCGAAGCCAAGCAGGCTAGTGTCGAACTCCTTCCACAGGAAGCCATCGACATCCTTGGCCGCTTGCGCCGTCGCAGAGGCGCTTTATTGCAGCTGATGACCAAAGTAGACAGTGCCAGACTTTGCCGTAGGGACATCGAAGTCATGGAAGGCACCTGGATACACTACAAGCCGTATCTCAGGGCTTCTGCCACTCAAGTGGGTCAACCTCTCCTGACATTTAGCAGGAGGTCCCCAATCGTCTAGTTCGCCCACCATTATGAGCGTCCAGATTTTGGACGGACTCTGGTGAACGAGAAAGTGGTCGAGCGTGATGTTGCTTGCGGGTTCCGAGCGAGACAGTCCGTAGCTGGATGGTCGACGACTGCCGTTGGCACTTTCGTCAGCCACACGCCCAATCCAACTTCATGTCACGGAAATCGAGTTGGGCGTTACCGCCGCCAAAGTTGTACCCACCGAAATACTCATCAAATTCAACGTAGTATGGGCTGAACGCCGGGATGTTCTGCACCGGCCGCATCGTGCCACCTATATGCGCATCCTTATGGTCCTTCGCCCAATCGTGTATCCGAAACGCATCCTGAATGCGCTGACGTCCTTCCTCGGTGTCAGTTGAGATCGCCGTCGGATCTTCGGCCCAATAGAAGTAAGACTGATAGCCTTCGCTGTCGCACGCCCAACTCTCGCGCGGCGGCACGCCGGCATTGGGATCGCTATTACGGGGTGTCCAGCGAACAGCCCGATTGTACGTCACATCGGGCGGCGGTTTCCCACCGAAGGTCAGCTTAAGCTGGCTCTCTTGCTCATATTGATTCAAGCCAGTCATTTTCCAATATGATGCTGCCGCTCCCATCGTCATCCAATCCGGCTTTCGATTGGTCTCGACAAGCGGTTCTGGCGGCTGACAGAGTCTGCCGTAAAATTCGAGTTGCGTCAGCAGGATCAGCGCATATTCGCACCCTAGAATATCCTGCATACGATGAAGCCGGGAATGATCCTGCATCGCCTCGACCTCGGAGCGCACACCTTCGACTTCGAAAAACGCCCCGTCGCAATGATCAGGTGCTGTCGCAAAGAAGCTCAATGCGACATTCTCTGATCCATGGACGCGATAATCTTCCGGCAGCAACAAGGTGAAGCCGTGCATCAGCGGGTAGCCATTGTTCGGATCGAGCGGCCACTGTTCCCGTGTGATACCGGGCGGCAAGCCGAACACCCATCCATGGCAATCAGGCCCCGGCTCCGCCTGACGTGGGAGCATCTCAAGGTCGTACGCTTTCAAAAGTAGGCTCCCTTGTCCGAGTCTCCGTAAAAATTTTTGCTATTCTCGAAGTTGCAGAATAGGTAAATTTGCAATAGCCGCAATGGCTGATCATCGGTCAATGAGATACCGAACGATTTCATGCTGATTGTTTTCAGACTTCCGTCTTTCTTGAGTGCGTCGAGCGCATGATTATATCGTTGACGAGTTTTTCATCCAGTTTGCGCAAGCCAATCCCGACACCCGGACCGAAGATGCCGCCAGAAATGCGGGCCCCGAACTCGCAGAGGCGTGCCGACACCCGATATGCGCAAGAAACTCGCCGTTGACTACGATAGAATGTCAGCGATGATCTTTACAAACCCACTTGGCTTCGAAGCTGTTATGAAGAGTATTGAAGCGCTTGAGGAGGCTGTCAACGCGGCCAAATAGTCGATCAGCAGTCCGCAAAAAAATTCGATGCAACTATCTTGGTGTTGGAGGTTGCCGGTTAGGCAAACGAGCGATAAAAAGCCTACTGCGGGTCAAGTGGCTGCAGGACATTAAAAGGAATTCTCATGGCTACCGGTACAGTTAAATTTTTCAATGACGACAAGGGATTTGGCTTCATTACGCCTGAGAATGGTGGAACGGACGTGTTCGTTCACGTATCTGCCTTGCAGCAGGGTGGGTCCCTGAGAGAAGGTGACAAGGTCACTTTCGAAGTTGGCCAGGACCGCAAGACCGGAAAATCGAAGGCTGAGAACGTTAGCGTGCTCTGACCTGCGGGCCGCGAGGCCAGCCTGACCGCTGAACAGCGCCAAGCTGGCCTCGCTCTCTACGGGCTTGATGAAAGTTCCGGCTTTTCACCTTCAGCGTGTCTATGTGCAAATCCGGCACGAGAAAATCCCGCGCCTCGGGCAATGGTTTTGTCTATCGCTGAGAATCCCCGCCATCTGCCGAGCCGTGAGCAAACCTGTCTCCGCGCCCGGATAGGGCTCTAAACACGACATCCATGTCAGCCAGACCGGAGAAGTCCACAGACAGGCGAATAGCTGCTGGGCGACCAGGTGCACGACCTCCCTTTCCCGCCGGATTCGTCCGTTGATAGCCATCATGTTTGATCCGAGTACAACGCGGCGCCGCTTCTCGAAGAGACTCGGCCAAACAACGACATTCGCTGCACCTGTCTCGTGCTTGCTCGTGATGGACGTGACCCTCTTCGCGCTTCTCGGCTTCTGCCAAACCCGAACGAGACCTGCGGTGCAAGTCCTCTACAACGTTATGGCCTTAGGTCATCTGCCGGAGCTCGACTTCAGGCTCTGCCTGCTCGGCGATCGACTTCTGCTAGCGGTCTGTAGCGGCAATGGCTCGTCGCGCAACGCCTTATGACCACATCGAGCGCTCGTCGCTTGTTGTCGTCGCCGGTGACCAGCAAGTCCAGCACACACTGAGGCGATATCAGCCATCACGCCCCAGTTTTTTGTAGCGGCCCTCGAACCTATTCTCTGGTCTCATAGTCAATCTTTTGCCCCGAAATATGCGAATGTTTCGGAACGTCGAAACGTTATACATCGCGCCCGGGCCTATTTAATGTAAGCGAGCGACCTGAAATCTTGTCGAATAGATGCATGTGGTTCATGTTTATCGACAACGAAGCAGTCCGGCCTGCACGAGGGTCGCACTCCGGGTCGACCGTGGCGCACAGAACCATTTCGCCGATGTTAAAATATACCATGGTGGCAGCACCTAGCGGCTCGACAAGATCGACGCGCGCATCAAAATCCGCAAACCCTGGACGATCCTGGCGGCTCGATATCGATTCCGGCCGAATGCCGAAGACCACCGGATTTCCCGCAAACCGCGCATAGTCCACGGCCCTCGCTGCGGGCACTGCGAGTTCCGTACCATCGACCAGCTTCAAGGCCATCCCCGTGGTTTTCGCGACAAGCGTTGCATCGACAAAATTCATTGATGGAGATCCGATGAAGCCAGCGACGAACTGGCTGGCTGGGTGGTGGTATAGCTCCTGTGGTGGACCGGCCTGTTCGATCAAGCCACCATTCATAACCACAACGCGATCAGCCATTGTCATAGCTTCGATTTGGTCGTGTGTCACGTACACGGTCGTGGTCGGCAGCAACTGGTGCAGGCGCTTGATCTCCGTGCGCATTTGCACACGCAACTTGGCATCTAAGTTCGACAACGGCTCGTCGAACAGGAAGACTTTGGGGTTGCGAACGATTGCCCGGCCCATCGCCACACGCTGGCGCTGGCCACCGGAGAGCTGGCCCGGCCTGCGGTCAAGAAGGTCTTTGATATGCAATGTGTCGGCGGCGCGATCGATACGCGCTGTTATATCGGATTTGGGAAGCTTCTGCTGCTCAAGGCAGAACGAGATGTTCTCGCGCACTGACATATGCGGATAAAGCGCATAGTTCTGGAACACCATCGCAATGTCACGCTTGCCCGGCCCAAGCCGGTTGACAACCCGATCGCCAATCGTGATCTCGCCATCAGTGATATGCTCCAGCCCGGCGATCATTCGCAGCGTCGTTGATTTTCCGCAGCCGGAAGGGCCAACGAAAACAACGAACTCGTTATCTTCGATATCCAAATTGATACCGCGCACCGCCTCGTAGATGCCGTAGGATTTGACGAGGTTCTTCAATTGTAACCGTGCCATGATCCGCTCCTACTTTTCCTGCAACCAGACCAGCATCGCGCCAGCGGTGCGATTGGCCCAGAGATGATACGGAATTGCCTTGATGTGTCTTGGTGTCATGCGCGGCGGCGCAGTGCGGTAGAGGTTGTTCCCTTCCCAATCATCTGCGTTCGCCTCAATGGCTTGCGTCTCAAGAACGACGGCGCCACCGAGAAGGTTTTCATCAAATCGCGCGTCGATCTGCGCATCTGATGGCAGGCGCAGGCGCTGCGGTTCCCCACCGATATCGGCAGCTTCAACGCAATAGACCACCGGCCCGCGTTTCAGTGCCACCCGCCCACCATCTTCGCTGACGGCGGGATGAGCATAGAGACGATCAACCGGCATCGCGAAGGACAGACGGATCTCGTCACCGTTTTGCCAATCCCGCACAATCGAGACATAGCCTTTGGTCGTGGTAGCCTTCACGTCAACGGCTTTGCCATTCACCATCACACTGGCATCACGGCACCATCCAGGAATGCGCAGTTTGAGCGTGAAGTGGCTCGCCTTTTCGAGTGACAATGTCAGCGCGATATCACCTTCCCAAGGATAACGCGTTTCCTGTTTGAGCCGTACAAAACTGTCGCCAACTGTCAATTCCGCGATGTTTGCACCATAGAGATGAACAGCCAGAGCATTATCGCTGGCGGAATAGAAATACTGACCGAGCGAGGTGATGAGGCGTGCGATGTTGGTGGGGCAGCAAGGGCAATAATGCCATTTCCAGCGCCGATTTTGCCCGTGACTTTCCAGCACGTTCTCATAGAAATAATGCTCGCCATCACGCGATATGCCGGACAGCGCGCCATTGAAAAGCACCGTTTCCAGCATGTCGGTGAACTTGCTGTCGAGATCGGTCTGCGCCATGCGGTGGCTCCAGAAACCAAGCGCGATTGCGGCGCAGGTTTCAGCGTAAGCCGTTTCATTTGGCAGATCGTATTCCTGTGTGAAACCCTCATTTGACGCGGAGGGCCCAAGGCCACCAGTTATATAAAGCTGCCGTCCGGTGAGGTTGTCGAACAGTCGATCGCAGACATCCTTCAGGCCCGGATCATCATTTTCATAGGCAAGATCGGCCATGGCCGAAAACAGATACATGGCACGCACGGCATGGCCGACAACTTCCGTCTGCTCTCGAACCGGCATATGCGCCTGACTATAGGCATAGGTCTGGTAGACATAGTCTTCAGGGTTTTCGCCACGTTGGCGCGCTTCTTCATCGTAGTAGGAGGGCATCTGCCCGCGCTCATCGACAAAATAGGTGGCAAGTTTCAGGTGGCGAAGATCGCCCGTGACGCGGTAGAGTTTGACCAATGCCAACTCGATTTCCTCATGGGCGTCATAGCCGCGCAGCTTGCCGGGTTCGGTGCCGAACGTATCGATGATGTGGTCGACGGCGCGGATCATAACATCCAGAAAACGGCGTTTGCCGGTTGCTTCGAAATAGGCGACGGCTCCTTCCAGCAGATGGCCCATCGAATACATTTCATGAAGGTCGCGCAGGTTGGTCCAGCGCTTTTCCGGCTCGCGGCGGATGAACCAGCTATTCAGATAACCATCCGCCATCTGCCCCTTTTCCAGTTTCGTGACGATATCATCGATCTTAGCCTCAATCACCGCATCGGGATGGGCTTTCAGCGTATAACTGGCGGCCTCGATCCATTTGCCAAAATCGGAATCGAAGAAATGCTGCATGGACAGCCCACTGGGCTGGACAGGCCGGGCCAGTGGGCCGGCTGGTTTATCGAAATCGAGAACTTCGAGGAAACCCTCCTCATCCAGCCTTTGGTGCTGACTGGGAATGGTGACGCGGCGCACGGTCTCCGTCCAGCTCTGCCAGAAGCCATCGTTAAAGACCACGCGGGAATGGTCAGCGGGGACATAACGCTGCGTCTTTGCAGGTTTTGTCTTTTGAGCATGAGGGAAACTGGACATAACAACTCCTTGGTCGGAAAGACCACTGTTACTTGACGGCGCCGGAGGTCAGGCCGCGCACGTAATATCGTTGCAAAAGAAGGAAAAGCAGGATGCACGGCAGCATGGTGACGGCGATGCCCGCCTGAAGTGCACCCCAATCGATAATGCCGTAAATGCCAGACGCAACATTCACCAGCATGATCGGCAAAGTGAACTTGTTCTGGTCCGACAGGAAAATCAGCGCCGCCAGAAACTCGTTCCATGAGTTGAGGAAAGCGAACATGGCCACGGTGGCAACACCAGGCAGGGCAATAGGCAACATGATGCGCCGCAGGATCGTCGCCTGCGAAGCCCCATCGATACGGGCCGCCTCAATAAGCGCTTTTGGCACGGCATCGAAGGCATTGCGCATCATAAAGATCGAGAATGGAAGCTGGAAGGTCACGTAGATTAGCACAAGACCGAAAAGACTGTTCTGCAGTTTCAAGACTTTGAGGATCAGGAAAAGCGGCGTCAGGATCGACTGGAACGGGATCATCATCGTCGCCATGATCAGAATGAACAGCAGCGACTGCCCGGGGAAACGGAATTTTGAAAAACCATACCCCGCAGGCACCGAGATGAGAACCGTCAGCATAACGGTTCCGACAGCAATCATCACGGAGTTTCCGGCATAGACATACCAGCCCGCACCGACATGCTCCAGACGGCGATAGTTTTCCAGCGAGAACGTCTTTGAAAACAGTGCCGCAGGGTTTGCGAGCGCTTCTGCCGCCGGCTTGAAGGAGTTGGCGAACGACCAGACGATCGGCATGATGAAGAAGATCGCGAAGAGCAGCGCGACGAGCAGGAAGCCGAGAAACGATAGGTGTTCACTGGCAGGTTTCCGCGCGGGTTTGTGGAGCATTCGATCCATTCAGCCCTCCTCCGGCCGTTGGCGCAGAAAGACGAACTGGATCGCACTTATCGCAACCAGCACGACGAGCAAAGCAAACGAGATCGCCGAGCCATAACCGAGGCGGTAAGACGAGAAGGATGCGAGGTAGATTGAGAAAACCGCTGATATGGTGCCGTTGGCGGGTCCGCCCTGCGTGATGATGAAGAACTGGTCGAACGCCAGCATGGATGACGTCACATTCAGGACGAGCGCCAACACCACGGAATTGCGCATCAAGGGCAGCGTGATGCGCCGGAAACGGCTCCACGCATTTGCACCATCGATCTTGGCGGCCTCGATCACATCATTCGATATGCCCTGAAGGCCGGTCAGCAGAATGACCATGGTGAATCCAGCGGTTTTCCAGACGACCATCAGGATGACGACGGCAAGTGCAGACCAGAAACTTTCCAGCGGTCGTGGCGCGCTGTCGATCAATCCTATGCCGCGCAGTAATTGGGCAAACACTCCGCTATCCGGGTTTAGCAGCCACATCCATAATGTCGATGCCGCGCCAAAACCAATGACCACAGGCATAAAATAGATGGTGCGGAAAAAGCCGATAATGCGAAGCGGACGATCCACCAAAAGCGCCAGCGGGAAAGCCACAAGCATGATGGCCGCCGTAACAAGGACGGTGTAAAGCAAGGTGAAGCCGAACGAATGCCAAAGCTGAACGTCATCCATCAGTTCGGCATAATTGGCCAGCCCGATAAATTTGCTGCGTCCAAGAAGCGGCCAATTGTAAAAGCTCATCCAAACCGTCATCACCAGCGGCACGAGAAATAGGCCTAAGATAAACACGAAGCTGGGCGCGATGAATGCGATCCCAAGCCAACCCTTCGGCTCAGGCTCTCCTCCACCAACCGCGCGCGGTTTACTGCGTAGCGCCGACAACGTCACTGCACCCTCCGTTCTGTTTAAATATATTTTTACGGCGGTGGATCACAGGGCGCCGTTACATGCTTTGCGATCCACAAAACTGCCGTTAGTTCGGATTTGTACGTTCCAGGATTTTTGTAAAATCAGCCTGTGCCTTGACAATCGCTCCATCCACATCATCACCAAAGATCGTGCCCTGGATGAGGTTGAGGAAAGGACCGGTCTTGCTCACGAAAAGCTCGTCAGACGAGAAGGTGTAGGGCGTGCGCGCCTTGGCCAGAATGTCGTAGGCAACAAGGTTGCGCTTGTCGAACTTGGCATAGGCCTCTTTGGCGAGGTCTGTGCGCGACGGCATGCCGGATTCCTGCGTGATATAGACTTGCTGTTCCGGCTGCATGTAGAAGTTGACGAAGTCGAGAGCGACCTTCTTCTTCTCTTCACTGATGCCCTTGATCAATGAAAGCGTATCGCCGCCAGCAAAGCTCGATTCACCGCCTTTGGGTCCGGGGATCGGCGCAACGTTGAACTTCACGTCAGGATATTTGCTCGACAGTAAGTTGACGATGTAGGAACCGGTCATGAGGATACCGACTTTGCCGGATGCGAATGCCTCGACCGCATTGTTGCCGTTGCCGGAACGCGAGGTCGGATGGATTGCGCCGGCCTTCCACATGTCGCGGTAAGCGGCAATCGTATCGCGCATAACAGGCGTATCGATAGTTGCCTTGAGGCCATCGTCGCTCAGCACGTCGGCTTTGCCAGCCCACAGGTGCGGTAGGAAGTCATAGATCAGCCAGCTTCCGGAATTGGCGACGAAGTAAAATCCGTAGGTCTCATTGCCAAGCGCGGTGATTTTCTTGGCATCCTGCGCGATTTCTTCAAGTGAAGCCGGAGCCTTGTTCGGATCAAGGCCGGCTTTGGTAAAGAGATCGGTGTTGTAGGCGATGATAGAAGCGTCAGGCAGAGCGGGCACGCCGTAAATCTTATCCTCGTAAGTCGCGAGGCGAATATGTGATGGGCTCAACGCAGTGCCGTAAGGCAGACCCTTCACGAAATCGGTGATGTCCTCAAGGCCATCAGCGGCAGCAAAGGTCGGCAGATAGATCAGATCGAGCACGGCAGCATCGGGTGCCGCACCGCCAGCAATGGCAGCGCCAAGTTTCGGCACCATCTGTTCTGCGGTGATCTGTGTCACGTTGACTTTGTCGGAGTGGGACGCATTGTACTTTTCAGCCAACCCCTGCAGGACCGCACCGGACGATGTACGGACCCACAAAGTCACCTCTGCGGCGCTGGCGAGAGAAGAACTTGCCAGCAACATAAGAACGGTGATCGTTGTTTTAAATCGAAGCATGCTAGTTCCCCTTTTTTCGCTTTTTTGGCCATGAAATCATGGAGACAAACCAAAGGGTAATGCGGATTTTCTCAACTGTCGACAGTCAGTGCACAACGAACCACTAAGAATCTGATAAAACCTTTTAACAGCTCATTTATTTCTGATAAAACGTTTTATCACACGAGGTAACAGGACCAAAAATGAACGATAAAGTCGGCAAAAGACGTACGATACACGATGTGGCGGAGGCTGCGGGCGTTAGCATTTCTACAGCGTCAAATGCCTTGAATGGCACCGGCAGAACGAATCCTGAAACGCGTGACCGGGTCCGTAAAATTGCTGAAGAGATCGGTTTTCGGCCCAACGCACTCGCGCGTGGATTGCTGCAAAAACGTAGCCATGCAATCGGCATGTTGACTAACGACACTTATGGAAGATTGACGTTGCCTGTCGCAGCCGGTGTGTCTGAAGTCTTAGTTGATCAGGGTGTTTCTGTCTTCCTCTGCGCAACCAACAATGATCCTCGTCTGGCCAAACTGCATCTTGAGGCGCTTCTTGACCGGCAGGTGGATGGCATCATCTTCACGGCCACCCGCCTCGACATGAAGGCCCCCGTCGAACTCACCCGCCTGCATATACCGATCGTCTACGTCTTTGCAGAAGGACCAGAGACAAGCGTGGCCTTCGTTCCTGATGACGCGCAGGGGGCAAGACTGGCTGTCCAGCAACTGATGAAATCGGGCCGGTCGCGTATTCTCCACATCACCGGTCCAGAGGATTACAAGTCCGCCCGCACGCGCGCAGACGCCTACCGTGAATGTGTTGGAGACCACGCCGAGGTGATGTTTGGTGAATGGTCGGAAGATTGGGGCCGCGAGGCGGTCAACACGGTGTTTTCTAACGAGAAATCAAATCCGGACGCAATCTTTTGCGGGAGCGACGAAATCGCGCGCGGTGTCATTGATGCGCTCAGGGATCTCAATATCTCGGTGCCCGGCGACGTGGCTGTAGTCGGCTTCGATAATTGGGAGGTCGTGTCGAAGCAAACCCGACCGCCACTTACAACGGTTGATATGGAACTCAAAGAACTTGGCCATAAGGCCGGATTGGCTATCCTTGCGCTTTCAAAGGGCGAAACAACAGGGCTGGGCGTAACTAAGCTGCCGTGTAGTTTAGTCGTTAGGAAATCCTGCGGCTCTCATTAGCAATTCACCAACGAGCTTGTCGGCTGGAAGCCCCGACCGACTTGAATGGATCATCGGCCAAATACAGACGGCCGTCCAATTGGTACCGACTTCACTCCTGAACAGGCGTCCGACAGCCAGATGGCGGAGCGGACGTTGCAAAGAAAAAGCGAGCCTGGGCCAATATCCCGTCAACAAAAACCGCAAGGAAAACTTTTCGTTCAGCTCATGGATCTATCGCCAACGTAACCCTGTCGAGCGGCTCTTCAACAAGCTCAAGCAATTTGGAGGCATCGCTACCCAGCATGACAAGGACCCGCAAAAACTTCCTTGCAGCCGTAAAACATCTCGCCACCCGGATATGGATCAGGTCCTCAAGAGACCACGCCCTAGCTCTATCCAGCATGGTATTCGGATTCGAGAAGAGTTCCTTCTTCAAGCTAGATGCCATCAGTACTTTGTATTGCGAGTTGGTAGCAGGAGTTAGTAAAGGCCAGACAATGACCGTCTCTCAGAGGCATTTGATCGCGGATAACGAGATCATCCTAGCCGCTTTTAGCGCCTCTCATCGCACTCCAAACATGCGAACTTGTCAGCGGCATATCGATGTTACGAACACCTGCTCCCCAGAGCGCATCCAAGGCGGCATTTACGACCGCTGGTGGCGCGGCTATCGCGCCTGCTTCCCCCATTCCTTTTGTGCCGAGCGGGTTGTTCAGACAGGGTATTTCGATTGTCCGTGCCGCGATGGTGGGCAGATGACTGGCAAGCAGCATCGCATATCCATCGAAGTCGTATGAAGCGAGGTGTCCGCTTTCGCCATATACCACCTGCTCGCACAGCGCTTGGCCGATGCCCTGAGCGACGCCGCCGTGGACTTGACCGGCGACGAGCATAGGATTGATGATCTTGCCGAAATCATCGACAGCGGTGTAAGCGACAACTTCGATCGAACCGGTTTGTGGATCGATTTCCACCTCGCAGATATGACAGCCATTCGTAAAGGTGCCAACAGACGGGACGAATTCTCCATAGCCTTGGAGAGCCTCGCCCTTGGTTGCCAACAGCGCGACGACTTCGAAGATGCCGATGGTGTGGTTGGTGCCGCTGACCCTGAACACGCCATTTTCAAAAGTGATTGCGTCCTGGGAGACATTGAAAAACTCGGCAGCCGTGCTTGCTCCCGTGTCTATGGCTTTTTGCGCCGCATATTCTGCCGCAACACCACCCAGCGGAATCGACCGGGAACCGGCGGTCACGCTGCCTGCCCGCATCCAGGCGGTGTCGCCTTGCCGGATGGTGACGGATTCGAAAGGGACGCCCAATTTATCCGCGACGATCTGCGAATAGGCGGTGATGTGGCCTTGCCCGCTGGACTGCGTTCCGAGCGTGACCGTCACTGTCTGATCTGTTTCAAAAACGAGTTGCGCCTGCACGATGGGTTCACCGGCGCAGACACCGATATAGCTGGATATTCCCAAGCCTCGATAGCGACCTATGCTTTCGGAATGCCGGCGCCGCTCGGCAAAGCCATTCCAGTCTGCGTCGCATAATGCCTCTTCCAGCAACAATGGGAAGTTACCGTCGTCATAGACATGGCCAAGTCTGCTCTCGTAGGGCATGGCGTCGGACTGAACGAAATTTCTGCGACGGATTTCGATGGGGCCAATCCCGCTTTGGCGTCCGGCCAGGTCGACAAGACGTTCGATCATGTAGGTCGCTTCCGGGCGGCCTGCACCGCGGTAGGATTCGACAGGCCCGGTATTGGTAAAGACGCCTCGTACTTCCACGTGGGCGGCTGGAAAAACATAGGCCCCCTCATGCATGCGGTCGCCGGTCGGGATCGTCGGTGCATATTCGGAGAGGTAGGCACCCATATTGGCGATGGTCGAAACTCGAAGGCCGAGAAACTTGCACTGGTCGTCCATTGCCAGTTCGGCGCGGGTCACATTGTCCCGCCCGTGCGTGTCGGAATAGAAACTCTCCGTACGGTCCGCGATCCAGCGCACGGTCCGTCCCGTCCGGCGCGAAGCCCATAGAACCAGCACATATTCCGGCGTCAGGAAAAGCTTCGTGCCGAAACCGCCGCCAACATCATGCACGACGACGCGGACTTTATCCTCCGGCACGTCGTTGAGGACGAATTTGCACAGAGTATCCTTGATCCAGTGCGCACCCTGGCAGGACAGATGCAAGGTGTAACCACCGTCATCGTCCCACAGTCCAACGGCACCGCGTGGCTCCAAAGGCGAAGGTGCTACGCGATTGTTGACGATATCGAGGGACACAATCTGTGCGGCGTTGGCGAAAGCCTGTGATGTCGCCTCTTCATCACCAACCTCCCAGGTGAAGTTGATATTGCCGGGAACGTCCGTATGAACAGAGGGCGCGTTTTCATCGAGTGCTCTCGCGGGGTCCGTTACAAACGGCAGCTCTCGAAAGGTGATGGAGAGGTGCTCGCTTGCATCGCGTGCCTGTTCCAACGTTTCCGCAACGATCATGACAATGGGTTCGCCGACATAGCGGACAGTACCAATGGCCAGAATGGGGTGGTCGGGAAATGTCTGCGTGGTGCCGGGTTTAAGCGGAATGCGAATGCAGCAGGGCAAAGGCGGAACGCCATCCCTTTTGACATCCTCGCCGGTGAGAATGGCAACAACGCCCGGCATGTCTGCTGCTGCCGTGGTATCGATATTCATGATCTCAGCGTGTGGATGTGGCGATCTGACGATGTGGACCTGACAGGCGCCATCGAAGCTGACATCAGCGAGATACTGGCCGGAGCCGGTCAGAAACCTGCGATCTTCCTTGCGACGAATGGGTTTACCAACAGTCTTTTCCATTCGAACACCTCTGCACAACAGGAACTAAATGCGCGGCCAGCGCCCAGACAGCCGCGCATTGCGTCAGTAAATCATCAAAGACCGTATTCCGCTTTCCATTTGGCTCGGAAATAGCTTTCGTAATCCGAGCTGATCACAGGGATCGGACCGGAGGCGCCGATATTGGCCTTTGTGAGGATATAGGGCTCCATGAATTTGAGGCCGTAACCCTTTTCGAACACATCGTAGGATGTGTTGATCGGCGTTTCCTTGGACCAGAAGCTGAGAAGCTGGTCGAAACCGACCCAGACGGAGGCCTCGAGCGGCAAGTCCATCACGCCATCCACCTTGCCTTTGCGGATCAGATCCACGGTCTGGGCTGTGGTATAGTCGCCAACGATGATCGGGCGTTTGTCACCCGTCACACCTTCGCCATCGAGAGCCTGGGAAATCAGGGGGATGCAAAGGTCGCACACGGTCCAGATGCCAGCGAGATCAGGGTGCTGCTGCACCGCCTGCTTCGACATCGCAATCGTGTCCTGCACGATATTGCCGAGATCAAGATCGTGCTTGATGACGATTTCGACATTCGGATTAGCAGCGGCCGCTTTGATGACTTCCTGCTCTTCGATGAGATTGGCCAAGCCAACAGTCGGCGCGGTCAAAAGCATGAATTTCAGCTTGGCGTCCGGGCCTTTGCGCTGCTTGGCGTTATCGAAAAGCCATTTTGCCGAAAGCTGTGCCGAGGCCACACCCGGGCTGCCATACTGGATAATCAGTGGTGTCGGCTGAACGCTGCTGACCATACCGATAACCGGTATTCCAGCGTCTTTCGCATCACGCAGCGCAGATCCCATCGGGCCGGGGCTGGTGGAAATGGTAAAGATCGCGCTGGCGCTCTGCGCGACCATGGATGTCGCACATTGCGCGACCTTCTGTGCGTCGAAGTTGGGGTCGCAGGTAATGACTTCGAACTTAAGCAATTCGGCCAGTGCCTTGACGGGTTCCAGAATGCGGTTGCTGGACGCCGATTGGCCGGAGAGCAGGACGACGCCGATCTTTTTATCCGTCGGCAGGGTGGCGGTTCCCTTGGATTTGCCGTCGGCAGCACCGGATTCGGCAGCCTGTTTCTGTTGCGCGTCGGTGGATTGAAGCTTCCAGACCTGAGCGTCCTGCGCCATGACCTGGCCGGCCAGCAACGCCATCGCGGCGGTTGCGGTGATCTGGAGCTTGAAAGCCCGAAGGCGACTGGCGAGCGTTCCCATGTTTTTCATTCGTTCACCTCTTGATTGTTTTTGTTTTCAACAACGCATCCGTTCAGGGCCGAGAAGATTGTCAGTCGGATGTGATCAGGCAATGAGCTGGCAAGCCAGATACTGGCGTACCCTTGGCGGGGCAGCATGAAGCCGCCTGCATAACTCTACCGAACGCCGACTATGCTGCTGGTCATCCGGTTTTGTGCGTTGCTGAATTGACTTATCATTCATTAAGGAAGAAAGTCAATCGACAACACGGTCGCAGACAATGCGGATCGGTTACCGCTTTTGATTTTTGAAGGAGAGAACAATGGCGCTTATGGGAAATGATGCAATGGAGCGGGCCCTGTTTTGCTTCGGTGTACTACCGGCATTTTACGAGGCATCGGATGCCACCCGCAAGCTCGTCTTCAACACCTTGATCGAGGCCTATAAAGACCTTGAAACCCGCTTCGGCGTCAAGGTTCTGGGCACGCTTGACGACGACAGAACCGTTGTCGGCCCGGCCACCGGCTATCCCTGGACGTGTTATATTCTGGCTGACGTCCCCAACCTCGATGCGGTGACGAATGTCTGCAATATTCTTCGCGAGTTTCGTATAGGCGAGGATCGATTGTGGAAGTATATGAAAGTTGAGGCCCGATTTGGACGAGAACTCTTTTTCGGCCGGACCTGATAATGGCAAGCAGACTGCGAGGCAATGTGGCGGCTTCTCCCAAAAAGATATCGGTAGATCCAAGCGCGGCGGAAGCGCCTGAACAGACACGTCAGAAAATACTGAATGCCGCGCTGCCGATCTTCTATGACAAGGGATATCGCGGCACCAGCCTCAACGCCATCGCGAAAGAGGTAGGCATTTCCGCGCCCGCTCTTTACTGGCACTTCAAGGCCAAGCGTGACATCTGCTTTGCCGCCGTTCATGACGAGCTTCGCCGGTTCTCCTATGCATTGCTGCCAAGCGGACAGGAAAACACGCCGGAGGTACGGCTGGGCCAGTTCGTTCGCACCTATGTTTTTCTGAAGCTGCAACAGAATGAACGCCTCAAAGAGCCTGGTGCGCTAGGGGCCTACCGGCAGCTTTATGATGCCTTGACGAAGAAGCAGCAGGGCCAGCTGGATGCCATCCAGCGTCAAATCTACGAATTGCTCAACAAAATTCTGTCGTCCGGCCTTGAGGCCGGGCTGTTCCGCTTCGGGGACCAGACCGCAACATCCTTCGCGATTATCACCATGTGCGAATACGTGTTTTCCTGGGCTCATCCACAGGGACGGTTGAGCGCGTCCGACGTGGCAGACCTGTACAAGAATCTCGTTCTCTCCATGGTCGGTTACGACCCAAAGTAAAAATCGACATTAAGAATCGTCAAATTCCATATTGACGGTTTTTCCTTAATGAACGATAAGTAAGGAAATCGCCGGCAAAGATCGGCAGGGAACTCAAAGACCAGCGCACTCCTCGCAAAGAGGCATCCATCATGGATAGGCGTTGATGAAAAAGGGAGACTTTACCTGATGTCGCAATCGGCAATCGGTCATGATCTGCGTTTCGGTGTCGATACCGGAGGCACCTTCACGGACCTGGTAATAGAGGGCCTGCCCGAAGGTCTTCGGTTCTTCAAGCAACCCACAACACCTGATGATCCCATCCGCGGACTTCTCGATGTCGTCGGCTTCGCAGCGACACAGTTGAAGACGGATGCTCAAAGTCTGCTCGCTCGCTGCGGCAGTTTCGTTCACGGAACGACCCGTGCAACGAATGCGATTGTTGAGGGTGCGACGGCAAAGACCGCCTTCATTACCACCAGGGGTCACCGCGATATTCTGTTGATCCGTGAAGGTGGCGGCAGAGCAGCGCCTCTGGATTACACCTTTTCCTACCCGGACCCCTATATTCCAAGAGCTTTGTCCCACGAGGTGCCGGAGCGCGTTCGCGCCGATGGTCAGGTTTCCGAGCCTTTGGACGAAGCTGCGGTCATCGAGGTCATCAAGACGCTGGCCACTCAGGACATCGAGGCTGTTGCAGTCTGCCTGCTGTGGTCCATCGTCAATCCCGCCCATGAACAACGCATTGGCGCTTTGCTGGAAGAACACCTTCCGGGCGTGCCCTATACGCTGTCGCATCAGCTCAACCCGACAATCCGCGAATATCGCCGCGCCTCATCGGCGGCTATCGATGCCTCGCTAAAGCCGTTGATGAGCCGCTACATCCAGAATCTGGATGGCCGCCTTCGTGAAGCCGGATTTTCCGGTCGTTTGTTGATCCTGACATCCGCCGGCGGCGTTCTAGATGCGTCCGACGTGTGGGATACGCCGATCCACACGATTGGTTCAGGACCAGCCGCCGCACCCGTCGCGGGCCGTCACTATGCACAAATTGATGCCGGTAGTGGCAATGCCATCGTGACCGATGCGGGTGGCACGACCTATGACGTCGGCCTCATCAAGAACGGTGTCATTCCCTGGACGCGTGAAACGATGGTGGATCGCGCTGGACAATTGCACATGACCGGCTTTCCTTCCGTCGATGTTCGCAGCATCGGCGCCGGTGGCGGTTCCATCGGCTGGGTGGACAGAGGCGGGCTGTTGCATGTCGGTCCGCAAAGTGCGGGCTCATCTCCTGGCCCGGTCTGCTGGGGTCGCGGCGGCACACGCCCCACGGTCACGGATGCCTGCGTCGTGCTGGGTTATGTCGATCCCGACTACTTCCTCGGTGGCGCCATGAAGATCCATGCGCAGCCTGCGGCAGATGCCATCGCCAAGGATGTCGGCGGGCCACTTGGTCTGGGGCTGGATGAGGCAGCGGACGCCATTTTCCGTCTCGCTTGCGAACGCATGGTCACGGCCATCGAAGATTTGACGCTCAATCAGGGCATCGATCCGCAACAGGCGGTGATGATCGGCGGTGGCGGCGGGGCTGGATTGTATTCTGCTCTCATCGCACAGCGTCTGGGCATCGACCGGGTCATCATCCCTGAAGTTTCCGCGGCGCTGAGTGCGGCTGGTGCTCTTTTGTCCGACCTGACACAGGATTTCTCGACCACCGCACTGGCCACCACACGCAACTTCAATTTCGAACTGGCCGCGCAGACCATCGAACAACTGACGAAGAAGTGCGAGGCATTCGTCGCCGGTGCGGGTGCCGGTACCGTCGGCCATGAAATCACCTATTCCGTCGAAGCACGCTATCCCAACCAGGCATGGGAAATCGACGTTCCCCTGCGATCTGCCAGGTTCACGAGTGCGGAAGATGTTGCGGCCTTCCGTGAGGATTTCCACAAGGCACATGAAGCTCTGTTTGCGGTGTCCGATCCTGCTTCCGAAGTCGAAATCATCGCCTGGCACGCGCAAATCCGTTGCATGCTGCCACGTCGGCCATTCCAGAGCGGGCCGCCCAGCGATGCACCCCGACAGGAACGGCAGCGTTCTGCCTATTTCACCGGCCATGGCCGCGTTTCGGCACGGGTGCGCAGCTACGAGTCGCTTGCCATAGGCGAAACGGTCACTGGTCCCGTCATCGTTGAATCCCTGGTGACGACGGTTGTCGTTCCACCGGATGCGTCGATCACACGGCTTGAGTCAGGGTCGCTGGTGCTTGACCTGCTTCGCCAAAACCGCGTCAAAGCGAATTGAAGGGACTGATGACATGACAGCTATCGAGAACCCCTCCCGTTTCGACGGACTGCGACTGGCACTGATCAACAACCGCATGGAAGCGGTCGTCAATGCCATGACGAACACCTTGCAGCGCACCGCGCGCTCCGCGATCATGAACATGGCGCGTGACTTTTCCTGCGGCATTCTGACTGCGGATGACGATCTGCTGACCGTTGCCGAAAGCCTGCCCTGCCACACCTTCCGAGGCCCTGACCTTCAGGCGCGCTACATGAAGGAATGGCATCCCGATATGGCCAAGGGCGATGCCTTCCTCGCCAATTCGCCCTATCATGGCAACTCGCATGCCGCCGACTGGTGCGTGCTGATGCCCGTCATCGACGACGCGGGCGTGCATCACTTCACGGTTTTCGCCAAGGCCCATGTCGCAGACTGCGGCAACTCCATCCCGACGACATTCTATGCCACGGCAAAGGATGTCTATCAGGAAGGCGCGCTGATCTTCCCGTGCAGCAAGGTCCAGTCCCGCTACGTTATCAATCAGGATTTTGTGCGCGAGTGCAAAGTCAGACTGCGCGTTCCCGACATGTGGCACGGCGATTTCCTCGCCATCCTCGGAGCGGCACGCATTGGCGAACGGCGTTTGCTGGAACTGGTCGGCGAAATGGGCAGTGACACACTGCGCTCGTTCTCATCCGCATGGTTCGATTACAGCGAACAGCAGATGGCGGAAGCCATCAGTGACTTGCCTGCCGGTTCCGTTCGTGTTTCGCTGATGCACGATCCCGTGCCCGGTGCGCCTGATGGCCTGCCCGTCAATGCCGATATCGAAGTTGACCCGGCGCAGGGACGCATCATTGTAGACCTGACGGACAATCTCGATTGCCAGCCGATTGGTCTCAACCTGACGGAATCGACTGCGACCAGCAACACGATGGCCGGTATCTTCTCCAGTCTGGCGCGGCCGGTGCCGCCAAATGCCGGCAGTTTCCGCAGGCTTGATATCCGGCTGCGGGAAAATTGCATGGTCGGCATTCCCCGCCATCCCTTCAGTTGCTCGACGGCAACGACCAACCTTGCAGAGACCGTTGGCAAAGCAGTTGCCATGGGGCTGGCAGAGTTGGGTGACGGCTTTGGTATGGCCGAAATCGGGAAATGCCTGCCGCCTGCCATGGCCGTTATCTCTGGCGTCGATCCTCGCGAAGGTCGCGGGCCCTTCGTCAACTTCCTCTCCCTGCTCGTGACCAATGGCGCAGGTGCGCCGAAGGCCGATGGCTGGTTGACGGTCATCGGTGTGGGTGTTGCGGGTTTGCAGATGCACGACAGCGTCGAAGTTGACGAGATGAAATATCCCATCGAGATCAAGGCCCAGCAGATCATTACCGATAGCGAGGGGGCAGGTCGTTTCCGCGGTGCGCCGGGCGCCTATGTGGAATACGGCCCGGTCGATACCAAGCTGGAGATCATCTACACCAGCGATGGTACGCACAATGCCCCGCGCGGTGTTCGAGGTGGGCATGATGGCGCCTGCGCCCAACAGTATAAACGGTTGCGTGACGGCTCTCTTGAAGAGCTTCCAAACTTCACCCAACTCGTTCTGGAACCTGGTGAGACCGTCGTTTCCATGTGTACCGGCGGTGGCGGATATGGTCGCCCCGATGCGCGCGACCCGGCGCTGGTTCTGAAAGATGTGCGCGAAGGCTGGATTTCCGAACAGCGTGCAAAAGACGTCTATCGCGTCGCCTTCACACAGGGCGGAGCCTTGGACGAAGGTGCCACGGCGTAGTTGAGAGCGGCAGCGCAATAGCGCGACGGCAGACGGAGATGGGCGGGGCTGACGGAAGCTCGGCTTTGCCCATCCCAGAAATTCTTGGTCGGCGTTTTTGCCGAACAAGCCATACGGATAGCCTTGAGAGCGAATGCTCTCATCATCGAACGATGAACAGCTCAGTTGAGGTAGTTATGGCCGTACTTCCTTCCCATTCCACATCTGCGGTGAAGCAACCGGATACTGCCCCAGCGCCTGGCACTTTGATGGTTGCTCGCAGGTTTCTCGCGCGCTACGGCGTCATCGTCGCGATGATCCTGACCTTCATCGTGTTTGCGAGCCTTCGCCCCAGTTCCTTCCTCACGCTATTCATGATGAAGTCCATTCTGCGTGATTGCGCGCCTTTGCTCATCGTGTCCTTGGGTATCACTTTCGTTCTGGCGATGAACGACTACGATCTATCGGTCGGTGGCCTTGTGGCCCTTTGTGCCACAACCGCCGTCGTGTTCGTATCGACCAGTTATATGGGATTGGGCACCTTGCCCGGCGTTTTGCTGGCCCTCCTGGTGGGACTGGGGCTGGGCAGCATCACCGGTGCGCTGATTGCCTATGCCGCGCTGCCGTCCTTTATTCTGACGATTGCGATGGGTACGGTCTTTACCGGATTGGGCCTGCATCTCACGGGCTCTGCGAGCATCTTCGAGGGCATTCCTGAATCCTATAGCGCAATAGCCGGGGATGTCAGCTTTGGGCTGTCCAACCAGATATACATCGCCCTTGCCGTGCTGTTCGTCGCCCATGTCTTCCTGCGACATACAGAACCGGGCCGTTACATGTACGCCATCGGCGGCAATGCAGAGGCCGCACGATTGTCAGGCGTGCCAGTCCGGTTTCTGAAAGCTCTGGGTTACGGCATCGTCGGTCTTCTCGCAGCGCTGACGGGTGTACTCCTCACATCGCAAGCAGGTGCCGCCAATCCGAATACCGGCCTCGGACTTTTGCTACCAGCCTATGCCGCCGCCTTCCTGGGATCATCCATGCTTCGTCCCGGCAGTTTCACGCCGGTGGGCACGGCGCTTGGCGCGCTGTTTCTGCAAGTCATCGGCAGCGGACTGACCGTTCTCAACCTCAGCGGCCCGCTGGTGCAGATCATTCAGGGCGGAATTCTCGCCATCGCGATCCTGCTCGCCCGGCTTAGCCGAAAGGGAGAGTGACCATGAACGCGCCACTGGTCTCCACCCGCAATCTGCAACGCCGTTACCCCGGCGTCCGTGCCCTAGACAATGTCAGCATCGACATCGGTCGCGGTGAAGTGATCGGTCTGGTTGGAAAGAACGGCGCGGGCAAGTCGACCCTCATTCGCATTCTCGCTGGTATCGAGAAGCCCGATGCAGGCCAGTTGCTGATCAATGGCGAGTTGATGCCGCCAAGCTACGGGACATCGATGGCGCATCGCTGCGGTCTCGCTTTCATGCATCAGGAACTCGCCAATGCGCCGGAAATGACGGTGGCTGAAAATGTCGCCTTCGGGACGCCGTTTCCAAAACGCTTCGGCGTGCTGATCGACTGGACAGAACTTGCAAGACGGGTCAGCACCGTTCTCGCGCGGCTGGACCCTGCCATTCTCCCGCACCACCGCGTCGGCGATCTGACGATGGTGCAGCAGCGCATGGTGATGATCGGGCGCGCGCTCTATCAGGATGCCCGCCTGCTGGTGCTGGATGAGCCCAGCACATCGCTGACCGAAACCGAAATTGCCCAACTGCACCGCATCGTTCGCCAGATGAGAGAAGAAGGCCGCACGGTCATCTACGTGTCGCACAGGCTGCGGGAGATCGTCGATATCACCGATCGGGTCATCGTCATGCAGGATGGGCGGGTGACGCTGGAAACATCGACCGCCGACACCGACGAAAAATCCATCGTTGCGGCCATTGCGGGCAGAACGGCAAAGGATGCTCCCGCAAACCCGTCTGCACGCAGACAGAGAAATTCCGCGCTCCATGGTGAGACCATCATGACGGTGAAAGGTTTGTCGCGCAGTTCCGTCGTCCAAGACATCTCGTTCGAACTGAGGGCCGGAGAGATACTGGGGATCGCGGGACTGGTCGGCTCTGGCAGGACTGAACTCGTCAGGTTGATCGCTGGTGCCGACCGAGCGACATCCGGCTCTATAGAGCTGATGGGCAAGGCAATGCGATTGGGTTCGCCACGCGATGCGGTGAAGGCCGGCGTGGTGCTGCTGCCGGAGGATCGCCGACATCAAGGCCTGGTTCTCAGCATGTCTGTTCGCGAGAACATGACCATCGCGTCCCTGAAGCATCACCGTGCCAGCGGCTCGCCGTTCATCAGCCGCAAACGTGAGCGCGAGACGGCCAACGGGCTGATCGACAAGCTTTCCGTCAAAACACCCGGCCCCGAACAAACCGTCCGTCTTCTCTCCGGCGGCAACCAGCAGAAAGTGGTTCTGGCCAAGTGGATGACGCAGGACAATCGCGTTTTCATTTTCGATGAGCCGACCCAGGGCGTCGATGTGCATGGCAAACAGGAAATGTTCGACCTTATCCGCTCGGTCGTCACGGGCAACCGTTCGGCCATCGTCATCTCGTCGGATTTCAGCGAACTCGTCTCGCTCAGCGATCGTGTGGTCGTGCTGAGAGAGGGCCGCCTCGTGGGTGAACTCGGCGGCGAGGATGTCAGCGAACAGACCATTGTCGAACTGGTCTATGCCAGCGACGAGACGGCGCATGAACTTGAAAAGACGATGTGAAGACTGCCTCAGGGCGTCATGCAAGTGAACCGGCCAGCATCACAAAGGACCGGTCGAAGAATAAACCAGATGTCCGGCGGAATGCCGCAGGGAGAAGACATATGAATGATTTCACGGCCGTTATTACCGGAGGCAGCAAGGGCATAGGTGCCGAATTGGCCAGACGCATGCTGGCGGAAGGCTATAAAGTCATCTCCATCTCACGCCACGCCCCGGATTTTCACCACGCAAATCTGACCTCCGTCGAGGCCGATCTTTTCGATGAGAAGGCGGTCAAAGATGTGTCGACGAAAATCGCGGCCTCCCATCAGGTCACGCATCTCATCCACAATGCAGGCGTCATCTGGCCAAACCTTATCGAAGAGGCCCGTGCCGAAGATATCACCGGGCTGGCCCAACTTCATCTGGGTTCGGCGCTGACATTGGCTCAGGCATTCCTGCCGACAATGAAGGAACGCCGTTTTGGGCGCATCATGTTCAACGCCTCCAGAGCTGCCTTGGGCGCCCCGACACGCACGGCCTATAGCGCCACCAAAGCAGGCATGATCGGCATGGCGCGCACCTGGGCACTGGAACTGGCCAAACACCAGATCACCGTCAACATCGTTGCACCGGGACCGATTCAGACCGATAACTTCTGGGATATCGTGCCAAAAGGAAGCGAGAGAGAGGCTGAGCTTGCCACCCGCATTCCGGTCGGAAGACTGGGAACGGTGGATGATGTCGCGAACGCCTTCATGTTCTTCGCGGATCAGAAGAGCAGCTTCGTCACCGGCCAGACATTGTTCGTCTGCGGCGGTGCAAGTGTCGGTGCCATGTCGATCTGACGAATGGCGCCTGGTCAAAAGCGGCCGGACGAGCGGAGTGTTGAAATGACAGATGTCGCATGTGTCGTAAACGGCCAACCGGTTGAGCGAATTGTTGATGACAACAGGCTGCTGGTGGATTTCATCCGTGAAGACCTCTGTCTGACCGGCACGCATGTTGGTTGCGACACCGGTCAGTGCGGCGCTTGCGTGGTGAAGGTGGATGGACGAACGGTCAAATCCTGTTTCATGCTCGCAGCACAGGTCAATGGCTCTGAGATAACGACGATTGAGGGCGTGGCTGTTGGCGATCAGTTGCACCCCATGCAGCAAGCCTTTCATCACCACCACGCCCTGCAATGTGGCTTCTGCACGCCTGGCCTCATCATGACTGCTATAGATATCGTCGAGAAAGCAAATGGGGCGCTGGATGAGGCACGCGTGCGCCAAGAACTCAGCGGCAATATCTGTCGCTGTACGGGATATCATAACATCGTCGCTGCCATCCTCGATGTCGCGCAGCAAGGCGGAGAGTTTACGCAATCTGCAAACGAGATCGGATAGCGCGATGCGTCCATTCCAGTTTCACAAAATCACGTCCCATGCCGCCAAATCACGCGTCTTGAACGATGCGGTTGCGCCGACATTCATGGCCGGGGGTCTTACTTTGGTGCCCCGCATGCGAGCGCGAGAAGAAGCGCCAACAGATGTGCTGGATGTGACTGACATGCCCGGCATGCGCGACATCGAGATAACAGAAATGAGGTTTCGGCTCGGTGCTGCCGTGACGCACACCGATGTTGTGGAAAGTGTCGATCTGTCGAAGGTGTGCCCTGCGATGATCACCCTGGCCGCCACCATCGGTGATCGCCACATCCAAAATCGCGGCACCATCGGCGGTTCGATCGCCAGAAACGATCCGGCATCGGACTATCCCGCCGCCCTGATCGCCTTGAATGCAATTGTGGAGACGGATGCCCGGTCGATTGCAGCGGCCGACTTCTTCGAAGGGCCGTTCAAGACGGCGCTTGAGGATGGAGAACTGATCACCGCCGTGTCCTTCGATATTCCGACCGCATCTGCCTATGTCAAATTTCCTTACCCGGCGAATGGATATGCAATGGTCGGCATCTTCCTTGCTCGGCATCAGCACTCCGTGGCGGTGGCCGTCAATGGAGCCGGTCGCCACGGCGTCTTCCGCCTCAACCAACTCGAACAGAGATTGAACGAAAACTTCACGCTGGATGTCGTTTCCGATCTAGACCTCTCCAGCTTCGATATTCTGGAAGATCGTCATGGGCCAAGAGCCTATCGTGAAAACTTGATCAGGGTCATGGCGCAGCGCGCGATTGCTCAGTGCGCTACAGACCTCTGAAAGCTCGCTGCTAATCATTGTCCGCCACAAGCGCCAGCACTCTGAGCGGGCTGCCCGAACCGTGTTTGATTTTCAGCGGAGCGGCGATCACGATAGCGCCCTTTGCAGGAAGCACATCGAGATTGGCAAGGCATTGCAGACCGTAGCGGCCAGCACCATGCAGAAAATGATGTGCTGGATAGGGCGGACTGAAATGTCCAGCCTGACCGGCATCCGTGCCAATTGTTTCGGTCCCAAAGCCGATGATATCACGCTTCTCGACCAGCCAGCGCATGACATCCGCATCGGGTCCGGGAGTGTGCGCGCCATCCTCCCGAAGATTGGCATAGGCGCGTCCAGTTTTCCTGGACCAATCCGTGCGCATGAAAACCCATGTGCGCGGTGCGATCTGCCCGTGCTCGGCTTCCCACACCAGAACATCATCGATGCTCAGCTGGAAATCCGCATCATCGGCAGATTGTTTCGAGCAATCGATGACATTGACCGGTGCCATCATGTCGGATGTCGGCAGCGTATCCACCGTGTTGAGCGGTAGATCCTTGCCCGTGTACCAGTGAATCGGCGCGTCGAAATGCGTGCCCGTATGCTCTCCGAACGACAGATTGTTCCAGTACCAGGCCGGGCCATCGCCGTCATAGCGAGAGATTTGTTCCATGCGGAAAGGCGCTGACTGGCCAAGCTCAGGCGGCATGACGATTGTCGGAAAATCAGGCGATAGCGTGTGGGTCAGATCAACGAGCCTGACGCTGCCATCGGCAATTTGCATCGCAAGCGATGACAAGGTCTCGGCAGATGATGGGATAGTCGAAGTCATTGGCCAATCTCCCGTTCCAGTGCTTTTGGATTGGCGGCCAGACGCTCGCGAATATCCTTGGCGACATCGCCGACATAAATTTCTTCCAGGCCACGTTGCAGCCCATCGACAATCGCATCGGCGAGCTGGGAAGGCGCGACTTTTGGCGGCGGCATGGTTTGATACCACTCGGTATCGATTGGACCAGCAAAAGCATTGAGAAGACGAACGCCGCCAGGCCTCAGCTCCGCACGAAGCCAGTGCGACAAGGACAGGCACGCCGCATGCGCCACGGAGAGCGCGCCATAGGCTGGCGCATTCGCGAGCGCATAGGCCGAGAGCACATTGACCCAAGCGCTGGCGGAGTGGGTGCCGTCGGCCCCTCTGCTCACCATGACCGGACCGAAGGCCTGTGCAAGTCGCATCGATCCCAGCAGCATCGTATCCACGGCATCGGAAAGCTTGCCCGCACTGCTGCGGTCAAACAGAGGAGACTGCCGCGTATGATCGAGCGTATTGATGAGGATATCCACCTTGGCGCCGATATCGGATGCCAGATCGAACATCGACAGCTCATCGGTCGCATCGAGCGCGACGCATTCCACCACCTCTATCTCGTTGAAATATGCTTCGCTTGGCAGCGGCTTCCACGGATCAGCGATGCCGACGAAAATCTTGGCCACACCCGCCTTCACGAGGCTTTTGACGAGCGCCTGCCCGACAGGACTGCGACCATCCGTGATGAGGACACGGCGATGTCTTGGGTCGGCTGTCATTTCTCGCAACTGTGGATCATCGCGCATATCGGGTGTCTCCTGAGCGGGCAGTGCAAACATGACGGCTTGGCCGCTCTTATCCAGTTGGAGCGATAATCGCACGGCCTGCCCTTCGACGCAGCCGCCATGGATGTGGGCGATGATCTGCGGCCCGCAGTCGGATTTCACGATGCCCTGCCGCCACGGCAAATGTTCGCGAAAGTAGCTGTCGCTGGAAACACGAATGATCGTTTCGCAGATCATAGTGCCACCCGTTGGCGCATCCACAAAGGGCAGGAGATGCGACAGGCAATGCGGGCAGGCATCTCTGGGTGGATAGGTATATTTGCTGCATTCTTCGCAACGCTGAAGGACGAACCGCCCCTCGGCAGCGGCTATCGTTAGACCATGAGCGGTGCGGCTGCGGGCCGATGGCGGCGACAGCGGCTGGCGGGTTTTCGCAAGCGGGTTCTTGCGTTTGGGTGGGGATATCGGCGTGGTCATGGGCGTTCTCCCGCCAGAACAACCGCACCGGAGGAAAGGCCTCGGTCATAATTGATCATGCCGAACCCGGATGCGAGGCCGATGCCAGCATCTTTCACCTGCGTTGGCCCGGCGATACCCATCACCTGTCGCATACACTCGACGATCCCAAGATGACCACCTGCGGCTCCGGCCTGCCCGACCGACAATTGCCCTCCCGATGTGTTGTGCGGGAAACTGCCCTCGATCGTGAAGCTGTGGCTACGGACAAAGTCGGGCCCTTCACCTTTCTTGCAAAAACCGAGGTCTTCGAATTGCATCATCGAGATGACCGGATAGTCGTCATAGGTCTGGACCAAATCGATTGCTTCGGGAGAAATACCAGCCATGGAATAGAGCTCATCGATATCGCGCACCCAGCCGCCACGATCCTGTATGTCGTCTTCTGCAAAGGCATGATGACGCTCGATCGTCGAGAGCACTCTGGCAAAGGGAAGTCCGAGTGACTTCGCCGTTTCCTCACGCATCACCAGAAAGGCTTCGGCACCGGCGCAGGGCATGACGCAATCGAAGAGGTGGATGGGATCGGCAATTGCGCGACCGGCCATATATTGGTCCAGCGTCAATGGCCTCTTCATCAGAGCATGCGGATTGCGCAACGCATTGTCGCGTTGTGCTACGCACAGCTTGCCGAAGTCCTCGCGCGTTGCGCCGTATCGTGCCATGTAATTTCTGGCGATCAAGGCAAAGCTGGCATTGGCCCCACCGGCCCCGTAGGGATAAACGGCGTCCTGTGCAAAGCGGGAAAAGTTCGACAGGGTCTTTCTGAAGGTATCGACCTGATTGGTGTCGCCAGCCACACAAGCAACGATATCCGCATCACCCGCCTGGACTGCGCGTGCAGCACGGCGAAGCGAAATGATGCCGGAGACGCCGCCCATCGGCACGTGATCGAGCCAACGTGGCGAAAGGCCGAAATGCTGTGTCAGGCCGATGGCCGTGTCTGGTGCGGTGGAAAAGCTCGCTACCGCGAAGCCATCGAATTCGCGGTGGCTGATGCCAGAACCAATAGACAACGCCCGCAGCGCCCGACCTATCCACCAGTGCGCGCTTTCGATGGAAAAACGCTCATACGGCACAGTCACGGGCATGGCCAGAACGACGCCGTCATAGGACTTGCGTTTTACCGCTCCCGCCATCAACCATACCTCGATTGCGTGCGAATACCAGCCTTGAACTGTCTCAGATCGATCGCCTTGCCCTGCGAGACGAAATCTGCCGCCATGGTCTTGATCTCACCACGCTGAAGCTTCTGCGTCGAGCTGAGAGGAAGGGCATCGATAAACGCCGCATAGCCCGGCAGCTTGTGATAGGCGAGGCGCTCGGCAGCATCGCGAACGATATCTTCGGCAAGTGCGTCTGGAGTATCTCCAGCGACGCCATCTGCCTTTACGAAAAAGGCAAAGACTTCCTCACCACGCAGGTCGTCCGGAACCGGCGTTACGGCCACAGCCTTGATGGCGCCGTGGCTGGAAAGTGCCGCTTCCACCTCCAGCACGGCGATGTTCTCCCCACTGCGGCGCACGATGCTTTTCTTGCGGTCGAAGAAATAGAGCAGACCGTTCTCGTCCTCATAGACCAGATCGCCTGTGTGAAACCAGCCGCCGACCCATGCGTCTTCTGTCGCCGCTTCATCCTTCAGATAACCGCTGAAGAAACCATTGCGTGGGTCAGGGCCCTGCGCCCGCACAATCAACTCACCGGGCTTGCCAAGCTCCACAGCCGTGTTCGTATCGTCAACGATGCGATATTCCATTCCAGCACGCGGGCGACCAACACACCGTTTGCCCGGCTCGTACTTATCACGCGCTGTCGTGGTGGCAGCACGACCGCCGGTTTCCGTCATCGCCCACGCTTCGACAATGGGAATACCGAAGCGTTCTTCGAAATCGATCTTGTGTTGCGCGTCCACACCCGGTCCAAGCGAAAATTTGACGTTATGCTTGCGGTCATATTGGCTCTCCGGCAAACGCAGCAGGATCGCGGGTATGACGCCCAGACAGTGAACGATCGTCGCACCTGAATCGCTGACGGATTGCCACCAACGACTGGCATGAAAACGATCCAGCGGCACGATGGCTCCGCCCTTCACGATCATGCCAAGCGCCGTGCAGCCAAGCGCATTCATATGGAACATCGGTAATGGCGTGAGCGCCACTTCACAGCCCTCGTCGATCTCGGCCACACCGCCCTGGGTCACGTACCACTCGGCAAGTGTCATGAAATAGGTATTGGAGAGCATGCAACCTTTGGGCTTGCCCGTACTGCCAGAGGTGAACAGCAAAGCGCATTCATCCTCTGGAAGACCTGATGTACGGGTGGCAGACACGCGCGCTTTTGGCACGTCCTCAGTCAAATCCACGATGCGGACATCGGGTACGGAAAACCCCTGCAATGCCGAGGCGCTCTTTGCATAGGTAACGATCAAATCCGCGTCAGCGATGCTGAGTTGATATTCAAGCTCGGCAGGGCGCAAATCGGGATTGATCGGGACGATGGAGATCCCCAGACCGTTGAGTGCCAACCAGTAACTGAAGAACTCCGGCCGGTTCTCCAACAACAAAGCGACACGGTGACCCGCACCATAACCTGCTGCTTCAAACTGCGCCTTTATTGTGTGAACCTCGCCCAGAACGTCGCCATAGGTTTTGCGAAAACCATCGGGAGCATAGCTCAGGCCTGCACTCGCCGGTGCAATGAGAAGCGGAGCGCCGGATCTCGCGGTTGCTCTGGCTTCGAAAACGGAGAATGGGGAGTGCATTTAAAATCCCTTCGATGGTCGCGGTCTCAACACTGACAGCATCATCATGCTGTCGCACCAGCTAACAACGGCGCGAAGCGCCAGTCTAATATTTTCAGTTGTCATAACTGATGCCGTTTTGCTATCAATTGCTATGGATCTGAGACAAATTCGATATTTCATTGCTGTCGCCGAGGATGAGCATTTTGGCCGCGCATCCGAGCGTATTCACATTGCGCAACCGGCACTCAGCCGTCAGATCCAGCTTCTGGAAGCCGAACTGGGCGTGGTGCTCTTTGATCGCCTTTCACGCGGTGTGAAGCTATCGGCAGCGGGAAGGGCATTTCGGGATCGCTGTACAAAAATTCTGGACGATCTTGGCCGCGCGGTCAGTGAAACCCAGGCGGTCGCGCGCGGAGAATCTGGCGTTCTCAAGCTCGGCTTCATCGAAGTGGCTGCATGGAGCGGCGCCATCCCGGATACCATCATGGCCTTCCAGAAAGACAACCCGGGTGTCGATCTGACGCTGAGTTCGATGACCACGCTGGACCAGATCGATGCCATCAATGATGGCCGCATCGATGCCGGGTTTCTTTACAACGCACCCGCTGATCCGTCACTGACGATCCTGCCCGTGAGCAAACACAACATTCTGCTGGCCGTTCCAGCAAAATCGGACTTAGCGCAAAGACCATCTGTCACAATGCCTGAACTCCAGGGTCAACGCTTCATATCGTTTCACCGTCGTGAAAGCCCGGCTTATTCGGACGAGCTGAACAGTGCGTTTTTCAATTCAGGCATTAACGTCGACGTCGTCCATGAGGCAGAAAACGAGGCCGAAATGCTCGCGCTGGTGACAGTCGGTGTCGGAATGGCGCTCGTCAATGAATGCCACAAATGGCGCATGCCGCATGGCGTAAAGCTACTGCCTGTCATCGACCTCAAGGTAGGCCTCGACCTTTCGTTTGTCTACCGGGCAAAGATCACAGTCCCTGCGCTGCGTCGTTTCCTGGATATATTAACCGTTTACAAAGAAACGTAGAAAACTGGGCTAAAAAACCAATTGTAAAGTCACTAAATTGGAGTTTTTAATTGTGACCTGAGACCCATCTTCCCTCCAGTTTTCAGGAGAGTCTGGGGTTTTCAATCTGGCCTTACGCGGCCAGTTTTTCCATAGCCATTTTCATTGCGAATTCAGTGGGTGTGATGTTGCCCAGTGAAAAGTGTGGTGTGTTTTGATTGTAGTCCTTCTTCCATGCTGTGATTTCCGTCCTTGCCTGTGTCAGTGACGAGAACAATGTTTCGTTGAGGCATTCGCCGCGGCAGCTGCCGTTGAAGCTTTCGACGAAGCCGTTCTGCATCGGCTTGCCCGGCGCGATTTAATCGCCATTCGACGTGAGTGCTTTGGCACCATTCGAGAATGGCCATGCTCGTCATCCCCATGCCATTGTCGGAGACAATCTTTTGTGGCTTCCCTCCTGGGGCGATGACGGCATCAAGTTCCCGCGCAAGCCGCCGACCTGAAAGCGACGTGTCGGCGACCAGAGCTAGGCATTCGCGGGTGAAGTCGTCAAGAACGCGAAAGCGACGGCCATCCGTGAAGGCGTCGCTAACGAAGTCCAGGCTCCAGCGCTCGTTGGGCCGCGACGGTAGCGCCAAAGGTCGCCGCGTTCCCAAAGCCCGCTTGCGCCCGCGTTTACGCACGGTCGGCTTTTCTTCCCGATAGAGCCGTCTGAGCTTCTTGAGGTTCATGGTAATGCCCTGTTGATCCAGCATGACGTGAATGCGTCGATACCCGAAACGGCGACGTTCGTATGCCACCAGCTTCATCACCTCACGGATATCCCGTTCTCAAGAAAGATCACGTCCCACCTGTCTACAATTCCTTGTATCCAAGGGGGTATGCGTGACGCAGTGATGCGCCATTCCTAAAAATCGTGAACTGTTTTGTCCCAATCGGGAAAGCCACTCGCTGTAGCAATTTTTGTTTTATTGTCTTCCGTTGTCTTGAGCATTGTCAAAGCAATCGATTGCTGCTCTTCCAGAAATTTCACGATGCTAAGATGTGATTCAGGGTGTTCGCTTGCGATCTGTGACGCAATCCGTTTGAGGCGCGATGTAGCAATTACGGGGATACCAAGCGCTTGCCGACCTCACCGGCGTTCAATCGGGATACCTCGGCGCGTTTGTCGCTTCGGCGCATCGCTTGATCGCTACCCATGCCGATTAGCGTAAGCAGCCACGACATAAAATCCATGCGCACCCTCTTGAATATCCGATTGCCAAGTTGCGCATATTGTAAGGGATTCGAGAGGGAAAGAATATCGCGTGCTGATCCGCAAGGATGACTCGGAAAAGTGTTCCGGTTACTCTTTTCAGATTTTGCCTAAATAATTGATTTTATTTAAAAAAGAGAGACTGGCTGGGGAACCTGGATTCGAACCAAGATTAACGGAGTCAGAGTCCGTCGTTCTACCGTTGAACTATTCCCCAACGCAACCGAAGTGGCTGTGCCGCTTCGTTAAGGGGGTCGTATAAATGATTTGTCTCGCTATGCAAGCTGAAAAATGCGTTTCGGTCAGGAAAAATGCTGCTGGAGGGATTTTCTACTGCACGTAACTCGTCTGGCCAGCTCAGGCGAGTGGCTGAATTTTCGTTGGTCGGTAATGGCGGATGTTGACGAAATGTGGTGAATGCCACGTGAAGTACAGCTTCTATGAAAAACATCCATTCAAAATCAAAACCTTATCAGAAAAACGCAAAAAATCGAGAAAAGCTTTCTCAATGGTCCCCGAAGCTGTGCCTACAATTGCCTCGCTTCCATCGTCAGGGTGTATCGCGAGACATCGTGGCGGCTGGAAGTGGTGTTTGGGTTTGGCCGGAACGTGCGGCTGAAACCGGGACATCGGTGCCACGACCCCAGCCGACGGCCCCGGACCCATCGAGAGCTCCGGCAAGCCAAGATGTCTGGTTGCGTGGCGAGACGGATGGAGGGTTTGTATGGGAGCCATAACGCCTCAGACAAACCCTCCCCTCGGCTTATGCTGAGGAAACAGACGAACGGAACAACCAGTGGCCACGCAAATGCGGACACATAGACCACCATACCAGAGACATCATCGCATTTGCGTGTGCTCTCCGGGCCTAAACCACCGCAAACCACGGACGCTCCGCGCCGCGTGCAAACTTCGGTTTTCCTACCTTAGTTCACCAATCCTTACGCGCAAAGCCTCGTTTTCCGCCTCCAGTTGAGATAACCTTTCGCGGAGAGGGGTGACGGCCTGTTCTACCTCGTGTTCAGTGTAACGCGGTGTGATGTGTTGCGGGCAGTTCCAGTCGAAGGCTTCGAGCCTCAGCTTGAAAATTCGCTCGGCGCGCGCACGGTAATTCAGGTCGGAGACAGCGGCTGTGAGGGCGGGGTCCTCTTCGAGCGTCAAGTGCTCGACATGGGCATAGATTTTGAGACGGGCGCGGCGTGCATAATCCATCAGGAACAGGCAGGTACGATCGTTGACGGCGAAATTGCCCGTGCTGATATACTGCCGGTTGCCGCTGTAATCCGCAAAGGCAAGCGTCTGTTCATCGATGACTTTGAGAAAGCCCGGCTGCCCGCCCCGGTGCTGCACATAGGGCCAGTCTGTTTCAGATACAGATGCCATATAGAAGCTGTCGCGCGAGGCGATGAATGCGATCTCGTTTTCGGTGAACCGGTCGGACGGGCGGTCGTGGCCGCCGAGCCAGATTTGATCAGCACCCATTTCCGCTTGAGCGGCCCTTACGCTTGGGGTCACTGCGACCTCCAGAAAGTGATATGGCATGGCGCTTTTCCTCACTGAAGAAGAGAATGAACTACCCTATCATACGAGACGTTGCCTTCACATCCAGTGATGGGTCGCTGATATCTGATTATCGAGCACCGCCGATCAACGGAGCGGGATCTTTGATGTCATCGAGGGGGCCTTCGAGCGCTGTCCTTGGCGGGATCAGTTTCGGCTCTATGATCGTGACCGTGGGGCGGACCGGGGGTTCTTCCAACAGGTCAAAACCTCGTTCCAGCATCTTGGAGATATCCGGCTTGATCATGTAGACCGGAAACGGAAGGAACGAGGCGAAGGGATCGTAGTCGAAACAGCCGACGACGATGTCGCCGAACGTCTCGCCGTCGTGCCGTCCCATGAAGCGAAGCAGGCCTTCGAAATTGATGGAAGAGTTGACAAAGAAGCAGCGCGGCAGGCGACCTTTGCGGTCAAAGAAACGCTCGAAGGCGAGTTCCGTCATACGCGGCGAGTAACCCGTGATCTCGATATCGTCGCTGCTTTCAATGCCGAAATAGCTGTTTTTCACCGCGTGGAAACCGGCGATGCGGTCGCGGCTGGCATGGTCGTCATGGCCGCCGAATAGAATGACGTCTTCAGGGCTGAGCGCTCCGTTGCGGGCGGCATGGGCGAGGATTGCCGATGTCAGAACTTCCGCACCGTGCCTGTTATCCGAGATGACCGAAGATGCCAGCTTGCCGGGCAGGTCGATGTTGACGTGGGGTAAGGCGGCGCGGGCACAGACCTGATGAACGCCATCCGGGTCGGTCACGCCAGCGATAAACAGGGCATCGATGGAATAGGCGATCAGCGTTTCGACGGTCCGACGTTCCTCTTCGGGATCGCGCCGACCGGACACGACCATGGGGGAAAGCCCACGCAGACGCGCCTGCGCCTCGAAGGTCTGGGCCATGGACGAAAAGAACCTGTTGTCATAGACCGGCACCAGCAACCCGACGAGGCCGGATTTCGAGCTCCTCAAGCCACGCGCCTGAAGGTTGGTGGTGTAGCGCTGCGCCTTGGCCAGCGACAGGATTTTGTCTGCCGTTTCTTCCGAAATTCGCCGCTTGCGCCATGAACCGTTCAAGACGGCACTGACGGTCGATGCCGATGCGCCTGACAGAACGGACAGGTCATAAATGGTGGCTTTCTTGCCGTTCGGCTCCGTCATTTTGGTCCCCCTACTGATTCCCACTATAGAAGCAGTTGTCCTCTTGACGAAAGAGTGCGTCGTGTTATGTTCATTGCACCATCGATTGTGCAAACACGCAATATCGATTGTGCGGAGATGGTTGCTATGGGAGTGGCACGGGAACGTCTCGAATGGGCGAGATGAAAGATTTTGCGCGCGGAAGTATCAAGAAACCGCTGCGAAAAGCCGATTGCCGAGTGTTTGGAGGAGGAACATCCATGAAGAAAATAATCGCAGCCCTTGGTCTGTCGCTCGCACTGCTGTCATCCACGGCCTTTGCCGAGGGTCCGAAGGTGGGCGTCGTTGTCAAGATCGGCGGCATTCCATGGTTCAACGCTATGGAAGCTGGAATCAAGGAGCAGAGCACCAAGCTCGGCGTCAACGGCTTCATGGTCGGACCGACCAGCGCCGATCCAGCCTTGCAGGTGCGCGCTATCGAAGATCTGATCGCGCAGAAAGTCGACTTCATCGGCGTCGTGCCGAATGACGCGAAGGTGCTGGAGCCGGTTCTGAAAAAGGCGCAGGCTGCTGGCATCAAGGTTATCACGCATGAATCGCCCAAGCAGCTTGGTGCAGATTGGGATTTCGAGCTAGCCTCCGCAAAGGGTTTCGGTGAAGCTCATGGCAAGTTGCTAGGCGAAAAGATGGGCGGCAAAGGCTCTTACGCCGTATTCGTCGGTTCTCTGACCGTTCCGCTTCACAATGCCTGGGCCGATGCGGCCATTGCCTATATCAAGGCGAATTACCCGGATATGAAACTCGTCGGCGACCGCTACGGCGTTGCCGAAGACCTAGACAAGAGCCGCTCTACGGCGCTTGATCTCATGTCGGCAAACCCTGATCTGCATGGATTTCTGGCCTTCGGCTCGCAGGGACCGATCGGCGCTGGGCGCGCGGTCGAAGAGCGCCGTAAAGACGGCAAAGTCTTCGTTATCGGCCCATTCTCGCCGGGACAGGGCGCCAAGCTGATCAAATCCGGCGCGCTGACAGGTGGGTTCATGTGGAACCCGAAGCTGGCGGGTGAGGTCTTCATCACGCTTGCAGACCACATCGCCAAGGGTCAGGTTCCCAAAGCCGGTGATAATATCGAAGGTCTCGGCACAATCACGCCCGAAGGCAATACGATCATCGTCGACCAGCTGCTGAAGATCGACAAGGACAGCATCGACAACCTCGTCTCCATGGGCCTCTGATCCTCCCCAAGGCCACGGCGTCGCGTGGACGCAAATGTCACGCGACGCCGGTTCACAGTAGAAATGCAGATTTTATGGCGTCCGCCAATATAAGTGCGGCGACCGGAGAGATACGCGATTATGAGCGAAAAACCGCTCCTGTCCCTCAAGAACATCAAAGTCACTTTCGGCGGTGTGTGCGCCCTGAAAGGCGTGTCCTTCGAGGTCAATCCCGGAGAGGTGCATTGCCTTGCCGGGGAAAACGGATGTGGCAAGAGCACGCTGATCAAGGTGATCACCGGTGTCTACAAGCCTGAAGCCGGGGCCGAACTCTCCTTTGCCGGCGAACCGATTGCTGCGATGACACCGGCGCTTGCCCAATCGCTTGGCATTCAGGTCATCTGGCAGGATCTCGCACTGTTCGACGAAATGAGTGTCGCCGAAAACATCGGTTTTCAGCACGCCGTGAAAGGCAAGTACGGACTGGTCGACAAGCGCGCTATCGAGAAATCCGCCGAGGCCGCACTGGCGCGGCTCGGTGTCGAGATCGACATTCACAGACCCCTCAAGGAATTGCCCATCGCGCAGCGCCAGATCGTCGCCATTGCCCGCGCTCTGGTCGGCGACGCCCGCATCGTGTTCATGGACGAGCCCACCGCTTCGTTGACACAATCGGAAGCGGATTACCTGATCGACATCGTTCACAACCTTGCGGCCTCCGGCATCGCCGTGGTCTTCGTGTCGCATCGACTGGCGGAAGTGCTGGAAATTTCACACCGGATTACCGTACTGCGCGATGGTGCGCTGGTCGGTGTGTTTCCCGTTGAAGGCATGACGCAGTCGCGCGTGACCGAACTGATGACCGGACGCAATTTCGATAGTGCGGTGATTGCGGGAGATCATGACGATCAGCCTGTCGTGCTGTCCGTCCGTGGGTTGACCCGCGAAGGTGAGTTTCAGGATGTCTCGTTCGATCTGCGTCGCGGCGAGACGCTTGGCATAACCGGGCTGCTGGGTGCTGGCCGCACGGAGCTTGCCCTGACGCTGTTCGGGATGCTGCAGCCGCAGTCCGGTGAAATACACATAGAAGGCGAAAAGATGCATTTCCGGTCGAACCGGGATGCGATCCGTGCAGGTGTTGCCTATCTTTCCGAAGACCGCCTGTCGCTCGGTTTGAACCAGCCACAATCCATTGCCGATAATTTGGTCATGGCCTCGCTTGACAAGTTGCTGAACCACGGGCTGATCTCTCCGTCGAAAAAGAAGAGCGTCGTTTCGAACTGGATTTCTGCGCTCGGCGTCAAGATCGGCCTGCCGGAAGACCCGATCCGAACGCTATCAGGCGGAAATCAGCAGCGCATCGCCATCGCCAAATGGCTCGCGATCGGGCCGAAGATCCTCATCCTCGATGCTCCCACAGTGGGGGTCGATGTCGGTGCCCGCGCCGGTATCTTCGAGATCGTTCGAAAACTTGCAGCAGATGGCCTTTCCATCATCGTGATCTCCGATGAGCCGCCGGAAGTCTATTTCAACACCGACAGGGTCATCCACATGGTGGAAGGCCGGTTCCACGCGACCTACGATCCGCGTGAGGTGTCGCTGACCAAACTGGAGTCTGCCATCTATGCGTAGGATAATTCTTGGAAATACGACCGAGTTCACGCTTTTCTTGGTGATGATCCTCCTGTGCGCCGGGCTTTCGTTTGGCACGGACCGGTTCTTGACCGTATCGAACGCATTCGACGTGCTGAACGTCTCGGCCGTCAACATCATATTTGCCGTCGGGCTGCTGGTGGTGCTGATATCCGGCGGTATCGACATCTCCTTTGCCGTCGCAGCCTCTGTCGTGCAGTATGTCACGGTTCTAGCGCTCACGGCTCTGGGTGGCGGCAGCTGGGCGGAAGGGTTCATCATTGCCGGTGCCGTTGGCATCGGGTTGGGGCTGATCAACGCGCTGCTGGTCTGGCGTTTTCGCATCATCTCGATCGTTGCCACCATATCGACCTTCAACATCTTCTTCGGCCTGTTGATGTTTTTCACCAAGGGCGTGTCGATCTACAAATTGCCGGATTGGCTTTCCAACCGCGTCGTCTTCTACGAACGCGAAATGCCGGATGGCTCCTGGTTGGAACTAACCTTGCCGGTCGTGGTGATGATCCTCTGCTGCGTGGCCACGTGGTTCATGATTTCGCGCACGACCATCGGGCGGCAACTCTACGCCTTCGGCGACAACCCGGAGGGTGCGCGGCGCTTCGGCATCAATATTGGCGCCATGCATTACATTTCCTTCGGTTGGCTGGGGCTGATGGCCGGAATTGCCGGGCTGATGCAGGCGCATTATGCGCAGGAAGTGGTGCCCAACGCTCTTTACGGACGCGAACTCGATGTGCTCGCTGCGACCGTTCTAGGCGGCGCGCGGCTGGGTGGGGGCAAAGGCTCTGTTCTGGGCTGTGTTCTCGGTGTTCTGATGGTCTCGATCACCCAAAACGGCCTCAACCTGATGGGCGTCTCGCCCTTCGCCTTCAAGATGATCGTCGGCGCGATCATCCTCGTTGCAATCACGCTCTCTTCCACGCGGTTGGACAAGCTTTTGCCAGCCAGCCTGAAGGGTTCTTCCAGAAAAGGGAGCAAGCGTTGATGAAGCCCTTCGTTCAAAAATTCAACGCCACCTTCGGGGCCGATATGGCGGGGCCCTGCGTCGCCTTCGTCGCGGTCATGCTCATCTTCGGGTTGATGGCAGATAACTTCCTGTCGCTGGGTACGTTCGGCTCGGTTGCCTTCCAACTGCCAGAACTCGGCCTTCTCACACTGGCCATGCTGTTGCCGTTGTTGACCGGCGGCATCAACCTGTCCGTCACCTTTGCCGCCAATCTTTCCGGGCTTGCTGCCGCATGGGTGTTGCAGGCGTATGGCGGCGTCGATGCGCCGCCAGCCACGTTCTTTCTGGCGTGTGTGGCAGCGCTCGCCACCGGCGGTGCTGCGGGTGCGTTGACGGGTGCTGCCATTGCCTACACACGCGCCCATCCCATTCTGATCACGCTGTCGATGATGATCTTTCTGCGCGGTCTCGGCGAGTTTCTCACGCGCGGCGGCGATGTCTCGGGCTTTCCCGACTATGTCGCGCCGATCGGCCATGGCTCCGTTTTCGGTCTGCCGATACCGCTTCTGATTTTCATCGTCTGCGTTGCTCTGTGGCACGTGTTGCTGACGCGCACCAAGCTTGGTTTCGGCTTGCTGATGATCGGTTCCAACATGGAATCGGCCCGTTATTCCGGCCTCAACACCCGCAAGATCGTCGTTCTCGTCTACACGCTCTCAGGTCTCATGTGCGCGGTGGCCGGTATCATTATGCTGGCACGCTTCAACTCGGTACGTGTCGGGCATGGCGAATCCTATCTGTTGATCACGGTGCTGGCGGCGTTTCTGGGCGGCATCAACCCGTTCGGTGGTTTTGGCCGGGTCCTGCCAGTGTTCGTCGCGCTGATCGTGCTACAGCTTCTGTCTTCCGGGCTGAACCTGATGGGTGCCAACCAGCACCTCGCAACGGCGCTCTGGGGTGTGCTGATGATCGTCGTCATGGCGGCACGCACACTGGTTTCCAACTATTTCGCATCACGCAGAAAGAAGGCATGACGTGCAAGGTTTTGGTGTTCACGCAATGATGTGGTCCACGGTGTGGGACCACGCGGGTGCAGAGCGGGCAATTGCTGGCGCTGCACGCTACGGCCAGGATTTCATCGAAATACCACTGATCGACATTGCCTCGGTCGATACGAAACACAGCCGTGCCTTGCTGGAAAAGCACGACCTGCGTGCCACTTGCTCGCTGGTGCTACCGGAACCGGCGTGGGCATCCGTCCGTCCCGATGCTGCGATTGAGCATCTCAAATCGGCGCTCGACAAGGCGTCGGAAATGGGTGCCGAGGCGCTGACAGGTGTCACCTTCGGCGGCACGAACGAACGCACCGGCGTACTGCCGACGCAAGCCGAATACGACAACCTCACCCGCGCGCTGGGTGCTGCTGCAAAACACGCCAAAACGCTGGGCCTGAAATTCGGTATCGAAGCGGTGAACCGCTATGAAAGCCATCTGATCAATTCCGCAGAGCAGGCCGTCGCTTTGGTGGAGCGCATTGGAATGGACAACATCTTCGTTCATCTCGACACGTTTCACATGAACATGGAAGAAAAGGGGATGGGCAACGGCATCATCGCTGCCCGCGATCACCTGAAATATATGCACATGTCTGAAAGCGACCGGGGCACCCCGGGCTTTGGCAATGTGGCGTGGAATGAAGTCTTTGCAGCGCTGTCAGCCATCGATTTCAAAGGCCTGTTGGTGCTTGAAAGCTTCGCGGGCATGCCGGTCGAAATGGCAGGCGCAATCTCGACCTGGCGCCCCGTTGCCCGCAGCGCTGAAGAGGTGCTGGAAAAGGGACTGCCGTTCCTCCGCGACAAGGCAGACCAGTACAGACTGTTCTGAACCGCCTTTCCATTTGTCTAGACGTCCACATCTTCATTCATGCAACGAGATGCACCTTGAGTACAATCGATGACAACGCGCAACAGATCGCCGCACTGAGCCTTCAGCGTTTCCAGCAGGAAAACGGGCGGCGCCTGATGATTGCGATTGCCGGTGCGCCCGGTTCCGGCAAATCGACCATCGCCGAGCGTGTGGTTGAAGTTCTGAACGAAGAAGCCGGAGTGTGCGCGGCTCTTTTTCCCATGGATGGCTATCACTATGACGATGCCGTTTTGGAAGAGATGCGCCGCCGTGAGTTCAAAGGCGCCATCGATACCTTCGACGTGCATGGCCTGCGACACATGCTGGAGCGGCTGAAACGCAACGAGGACGATGTCGTTGCCGTGCCGGTCTTCGACCGCGCCATCGAAATTGCCCGCGCAGGCGGGCGGCTGGTCCCGCAATCCGTCAACATCATCGTATGCGAAGGAAATTATCTCCTCGCAAGCCAGTCGCCCTGGAGCCGTCTGAAGCCGATCTTCGATGTCACCGTTTTCGTCGATGTCGACGAGGATGATCTGCGCCGACGGCTTCGGGAGCGCTGGCAGAATTTCGATATGGATGACGCCGAAATTACCCGCAAGGTCGAGGAAAACGATCTTCCGAACGGGCTTCTGGTCGCTTCAACCAGCCTGAAACCCGATCTCAGGGTGAAAAATCCGGGCAGACCCACAACCATCATCAAGACACACGTCGATTGAGAGAGGCACAGATGAAACACGGTATCTATTATTCCTACTGGGAACATGAGTGGAGCGCAAAATTCGGCCCTTACATCGAGAAGGTCGCCAAGCTTGGCTTCGATGTCATCGAAGTCGCTGCCCATCACATCAACGACTATAGCGATGCGGACCTCGCCGCGATCAAGCAGAGCGCTGGGGATAATGGCATTATCCTGACGGCCGGCATTGGTCCGTCCAAGACGAAGAACCTGTCATCACCCGATGTCGCTGTACGGGAAGCGGGCAAGGCATTCTTTGAGAAGACGCTGACGAATGTCGCCAAGCTCGACATCAAGACCATCGGCGGCGCGCTTCATTCCTACTGGCCGGTCGATTACTCCCAGCCCGTGGACAAGGAAGGAGATCGCGCGCGTGGCGTGGAAGGCATTCACGGCATCGCCGATTTTGCCAACAATCTCGGCATCAATCTGTGCATCGAAGTTCTAAACCGCTTCGAAAACCACGTGCTCAACACGGCAGCCGAAGGTGTTGCCTTCGTGACCGAGGTTGGCAAGCCGAATGTGAAGGTGATGCTCGACACGTTCCACATGAACATCGAGGAAGACAGCTTCGGCGATGCGATCCGCACCGCAGGCCCGCTGCTCGGCCACTTCCACACCGGCGAAAGCAATCGCCGCGTACCGGGAAAAGGCAGAATGCCGTGGCACGAGATTGGCGCGGCACTGCGCGAAATCAACTACAACGGTGTCGTCGTCATGGAGCCTTTCGTCAAAACCGGCGGAACCATCGGCTCTGATATCAGGGTTTGGCGAGACCTGAGCGAAGGCGCAGATGTGGCGAAAATGGATGAGGATGCGCGAAATTCCCTCGCATTCTCCCGTTTCGTTCTGGGTGGTTGAAAGCCCACTATCTATGGTGCTCGCAGCGCATAAGGTTGCGGGCACGATCATGGCCAAAAAGTTTACTCGCTCGCTTTCGACATGTTTTGCGGCGAAACAATGTGTGGTATCGCTCCGGTTCAGAGAGTGAAGGATGAAGACCGTGAGCGAACAGACCGTGGCCGAGGTAACTGGCAAGATTTACGAATCGCTCGATGCCGATAATGCCGGGATCGATGAACATATTGCAGCCCTTAAGCTCGCATTGGCGCGCGAGGGCGTCAAAGAAGCCGTGTTCGATCCGGCCAGATTGCCGCATGGCAATCGACAGGGACGCAAGTTGATGCAGGCGTATTTTCGCCAGCGCGGCGTCAGCGTCAAGTTTTCGGCCTGACGCGAGCTGACCAGGCGACACAGTCGTCGCCTTATCATGATGAAACATCAGACGTGTACCCCGCAGTTTCGAGCTGCGGGATTTTTCATTGTATTCAGATATTTCGCAGACCGGCAAAAAGCGTTTCGTCCGTGCAGCCTGCTCGGTAGAACACGGCGGGTTTGCCTGTTGGCGCTGCCACTTCTACCTCTTGACCGCCTTGGAAAACCTCTTCCGTCCAGACGTGGACCCAGCGCTCACCCTTTGGAAGATAGACGGATCGTGTTTCCTGCGCGGCTTGCCATACCGGCGCTATGAGCATGTCGGCACCGTAAAGGTAGCTGTCCTGAATGGTGTAGGTCTGGCGGTCCTCCTGATAGTGCAGGAAGAGCGGTCGTTGCACCGGCAAGCCCCGTTCTACCGCCTCTGCCGAGAGAGACTTGAGGTAGGGCGCTAGATGTCTGTAAATGCGTGTCATCCGGGCAAAATGCGCAAGGACTTCCGGGTCCTGATCGATCTGGGCATTCTCACGCGGGCGATTTCCCTCGTGACTACGCATGACGGGCGTAAACGCCGCCATTTCCGCCCAGCGCATCAAAAGCTCTGGTGTGCGAACATTACCGAACAGGCTGGTGTAACCGCCGATATCGGAATGATGGTAGGCATTGCCCAGCAGGCCTGATGACAGTGCCCCGCAGATGACGGTGACGAGCCCGTCATGGCGTGAGAAATCGACCGATTGGTCACCGCCCCAGAGGAGCGGGCAATGTTTCTGAACACCCGTGAAGCCTGCCCGCATGAAGAACAAGGCGTCACCGGTCTTGTCGCGCGAGTCAACGGCCTTGGCGTTGACCTCAGCCCAGAGGGTCGGCCAGGCATTGTGCATTAGCTTGGCATCGATCCCGTTCGACAGGTGGACATCGATGGGCAAATACTCCCCGAAATCCGCCATCCAGCCGGAAAGACCGAAGTCGAGCATGTTCTTACCGATAATCTCTTCTGCGAACCATTCGGCTGCGGCCTCATTGGTGAAATCGACGACACCACAATCGAATTCGCCGAAATCCACCAGCGCTGTTTTTCCCGCACCATCGGTGGCGAAATAGCCAGCCTTGTCTGCGATCTCAAATAGCGGACCATCGACGCAAAGATAGGGGTTCACATAGCCCAGAAAGCGAATGCCGCTGTCGTGCAGTTCGCTGATTTTTTGGCGCAGTCCCGGGTAGCGTGTCTCGTTTGCCTGCCAGTCCCAGAACAATCTGGAACCGAAGGATGTTTGTCTCAGCCCGACCCAGTCCTCACACCAGAGCGCGGAGACTTGCACACCGGCGGCTCGCATCGTCTCAAGGCGAGTGAAGGAATTTGCGCCGTCTTTCAGACCAATGATAGCACCATTATAGACCCAATCGGGCAGGGGCGGTTGGCGACCGAAGCGTGAGGACAGCGTCTCGACCAAGTCCACGAAGGTGTTTGCGACAAAGAGTTCGATACGCTCGGGGATCGCCCATATCTCGATTTCGTGGAAGGCCTTCTGTCGGAAATCGAAGACGGAATAGGCCGTTGTGTCGACGTGCAGCGCATAGAGCGCCGACGAGACATAGGTCGGCTGGGGATAGTTTGTGTTGAAGTAATCGCCACCGGCCTTGTCTTTGACGTTGGCCTTGAAGGTGATTTCGCTCGTCGGGTCTCTGCCGACACCGGGCTCGGACGTCCAGAGCGGGAAACGGCGTCCACGCATGTCGAAATAGGACATCTGCTCGCCACCGCCCCAGACATGCTCGTCCTCGTCCGCTCCAATACGGACCCAGAGGCGGTTGAGCTTGGGATCAGTCGCTGCGAGCTCGATGGCATTATCAACGACGGTCAGGATGAGACGGGGCGATTGTCCCTCTGCGTCGGAGAGCAGGACGCGGTCGCCTTCGACCTTGGCATGGGCCAGCGGACGGCGTTCGACGACATAATCTTCGATTTCGAAGTTGCCACGGTACATATCCATGCGTTCTTCGCCATAGCCGACAAAGAGTGCAGGCGATGTATCGCTATGGTCAAGGATCGCGCGGCCATTCAAAGACAGCGTAAAGCCTGTCTCGGTCTGTTCGAATTTCATGTCACTGTCTTTCAACGTCTTTGATTTTCAGTTCGGTCGCAGCGCAAACCCGCTCATCCCTTAATGCCGCCTGCCGTCAGGCCGGAAACGACACGCTCCTGGAAAATGACGATGAGAATGGCGACCGGTACGATGCCGACGACAAGCGCCGCGGAAATGACCGGCCAGGGGAACGCGAACTCGCCCTGATAAAGCTGGATGCCGACGGGCAGCGTGCGCAAGGATGGATTGGAGTTGAACGATAACGCCAACAAGAACTCGTCCCAAGCATTGACGAAGGCAAGGATACCGGCAGTGAAGACACCGGGCGCGCAAAGCGGCACCACCACCTTGAACAGAGCGCCCATTCGTGTGCAGCCATCGATCATGGCGGCGTTTTCCAGATCGCGCGGAATACCCTCGAAGAAAGAGACGAGCATCAGCGTGCACACCGGCAGGCTGAGCACCGTGTAGGGCAGCACGAGCGCAATCCAAGTGTTGAGGAGATTAAGGGCGCGCATGATTTCGAACAGCGGCACCAGAAGCGTAACCAGCGGAAAGGTGGAGACAGCAATGATCAGCGACAGGATCAGCCCGCGATAGGCAAGATTGAGCCGCGCCAGCGCATAGGCCGCAAGGACCGAGACCAGCAACGTCAGCGCCGTCGAAAGCAGTGCCACCATGAAACTGTTGAACAGGAAGATATGCAGCGGCTGGTCCGAAAATGCCTGCATGTAGTTTTGCAGCGTCGGCGCATGCGGTATCCAGGTAATAGGCTTTGCGGTGAGTTCCGCTTCTGTTTTCAGCGATGTGAAGAGAATCCACAGTGCTGGAAACAGGCCGTTGATCAGCAGAATGCCGGCGGCGATGAAACGCAGCGGTTTGCCGGAGAGAAAGGACATGGAGCCGGAAGCGGTTTGCGTGGTCATGGCGATTATTCCTTCGTCCTGATCATGCGCAGATAGACGGCCGTGACGCACATGGACATCACGAACATCACGACGGCGAGCGCCGAGCCATAGCCGAGATCGAGGAACGACACGGTGTTCTGATGGATATACATGGCAAGCGTTGCAGTCGATGTGCCCGGCCCGCCGCCCGTCATCATGTAGGGAATGTCGAAAGTCTGGAGCGCTGTGATGGTGCGGAAAATCAGGGCCACGACAATCGAAGGCTTGAGCAGCGGCAGAGTGATCTCGAAGAACTGCCGAAGCCGCCCCGCACCGTCCACATCTGCAGCTTCATACAGCGAGCGCGGAATGGTTTGCAGACCGGCCAGAATGATCAGCGCCATGAAAGACGATGTCTTCCAGATGATGGTGAGGCAGATGGCGGCGAAGGCCCAGTTGGGAGAATTGAACCAGATGATGCCTTCAAAGCCGAAGCGGTTGAGGACATCGTTGACGACGCCGTATTCAGAATGGAAGAACCAGGCGAAGATCAAGCCTGCAAAGGATAGAGGCAGCGCCCAGGGGATCAGTAGCGACAGACGAACGGGCCACTGCATGCCGAAAGGCAGGTTCGCCATCAGGGCAAGGCCAAGGCCGACAAACAGCGCACCGGGCACCGTGATCAGGGTGATCAGAACCGTATTCCACGTCGTTTCCCAGAACACCGGGTCTTCGATCATCAGCTGGTAGTTTTCAAAGCCAACGAAGGCGGCAGGCAGCCCTGATGTCAGGGACAGGCTGAAGAAGCTCGTATAGATCAACCGGCACACCGGATAGACGATGATCAACGCCAGAAGCAGTGCTGCTGGTGCCAGAAGCAGGACCGCCAGCGAACGGTCGCTGAGGTCGAGCCACCGCGTCCAGCTTGGCGATGGTGCCGACTGATCATCACCGGTTTTGAATGGGGTCGTCATTGCCATGGCTTCGTTCCGAGACATTGAAAGTTCTGGCGGCGATGCAGAGTCGCCTCCAGAGGGCAGGCCATTTTGAGAGAAGGTCTCCCCTCCCCGAAAGCAGGAAGGAGAGACATGTCGCAGCTTAGCGCAAAATGCGCTTCAACCGGGCTTCGATCTGGTCGGCACCCTGCTCCGGCGTGGACACGCCTGCCAGAACCGAATTCACCGTGGTGCGGATGACTTCGCTGACTTCGTTATAGCGCGGGGTCACAGGACGAGGCTTGGCGGTTTCCACGACCTGAAGTGCGTCGGCAAACCATGGTGCGCTTTTGAGAACATCCGCGTCCTTATAGAGACCGGCATAGGTCGGCAGAAGCGAACCGTTGATGGCCATGAACTTGGAAACGTCCTGAGAGGACAGGTATTCCACGAGCTTCTTGGCTTCATCCTGATGCTGCGAATAGGCAGACACGCCCCATTCCCAGCCGCCAAGGCAGGTCGCCTGCTCGCCACCTGTCACGGCGGGAAGTCGCGCAACGCCGACCTTGTCGGCAACGGCGGATTCCTTGCCTTGAGCCTGCGCCCAGGCGTAGGACCAGTTGACTGCGAAGATGGCGTTACCAGCCTGGAATTCCTTGCGGGTATCATCCGTGCCGACTTCGGCGATGTTCTTCTTCGAAACGCCATCATCAACGAAGCTCTTCCAGAGGCTCAGCGATTTGATCGCGGCATCGCGGTCGAAGGTCAGTTTACCGTTTTCGGTTAGGTTCTTGCCCTGGCTCCAGTAAGGCAGCAGGAAGGTGCAGACCGCGCCTTCGATCGCTTTGCCTTGGAAGGATAGACCCTGAAGATTGGCATTGCCCTCACCTTCGGAAATCTTCTTGGCAGCAGCCTTCAACTCATCCCAAGTCTTCGGTGGCTGAATGCCGTATTTTTCAAGCAGGTCCTTGCGGTAATAGAGGAATTGCGAGTCCGCGAAGGCTGGCAGGGCGATGACTTTACCATCGACGGTATTGGCACCGGCATAGGCTGGCAGGTAAGCCGACATGTCCTTATCTGCGAAATCGCTTGTCCAGCCAGCCGCTGCAAATTGTGCAGGGCGGATGACGTCGAGAATGAGCACGTCCAGAGAGGTATCCTTCGCCGACATGACCGTATTGAGATACTGCGCCTGCGCTTCGGATGTATTGCCGCCGGTCTCGATCTTGACCTTCACGTCAGGATTGGCGGCTTCGTATTTGTCGAGTGCTTGACGCCAGACCTGTGGCTGGTGCTGGCTGGAAATGTAGATGCTCAATGTCGTCTCGGCAGCGGCTGGCATGGCGAAGGCCAGCATCGTGCCGCAGAAGAGTGCGCCGGTGAATTTCGTAAACGTCATTATTTCCTCCCGTTTGATGTTTGTTTCGCGCGGTCCTGTTCCCCCGCACGTATTGCCGCTTAAATTGCGCGTTCTGTTTCTGCGTCGAAGAGATGAATTTTTGCGGGGTCTACGCCGATTTTCAATGTCTCGCCCGCCTTGATCCGCGTTTCCGGTGGCATGCGCGCCGTCAACGTCTCACCACCGATGGCGAAATGAACGAGGGTATCGGAGCCAAGCGGTTCGACAACCTGAACCTGGCAGGTCAATGACACCTGCGATGCATCTGCACTGAAATGTTCCGGGCGAATGCCAACAATGACATTTCGTCCGTCGATGGCACCGGCCTGACCCGACGAGCGGATTGCCGAAACCGGCAGGCTATCGCCATTGGAAAAAACCAGATTGCCGCCCTCTACCTTGGCTTTCGCAAAGTTCATGGCTGGCGAACCAACGAAACCGCCAACGAACACGCTGGCTGGATGATTATAGACCTCGTCTGGCGTTCCGACCTGCTCGATCTCGCCGCCCTTCAGGATGACGATACGGTCCGCAAGGGTCATGGCTTCGACCTGGTCGTGGGTGACATAGATGATCGTCGTCCCCAAAGCTTGATGCAGCTTCTTGATTTCGGTGCGAACCTGCCCGCGCAATTTGGCATCGAGGTTCGACAGTGGCTCATCGAACAGAAACACTTGCGGGCGACGCACGATGGCGCGGCCCATGGCCACGCGCTGGCGCTGGCCACCCGACAATTGTCCGGGCCGTCGATCCAGCAGATGGGAAATGCCGAGCATATTGGCGGCGTCATCGACACGGGCCGCCGCTTCGCCTGCCGCGATACCCCGCACTTTGAGGCTGAAACCCATGTTTTCCCGCACGGTCTTGTGGGGATAAAGCGCGTAATCCTGAAAGACCATGGCGATATCACGCTCACGCGGGGCCAGCCGGTTGACAACGCGATCCCCGATCTTCACCTCACCGCCGGTGATGGTTTCAAGACCGGCGACCATGCGCAAGGTCGTGGATTTTCCGCAGCCGGAAGGACCGACGAAAACAACGAACTCCCCGTCGTTGATCTCCAGATCGATACCCTTGACGATGCGCAATGCGCCATAACTCTTCTCGAGCGTGGTAAGCTTAACTGATGCCATTTCTTAATCACCCAACCCTCGGCGACAATGCTCCGGGCTCCTCTGGAATTGAGCATACGCAAGGATTTAAGGAAATCAATGGTGTATCAATTTAATTTATTCCGTTTAAAATTGAAATCTAAGTTTTGATTTCTAAAGAGAATTTTGATTTCGTTTAAAATACAGGATAGGACAAATGATACTGACCACTTCCAGGCCTCGCGCAAAATCTATTTGAGGCGATTGACGTAACGGGCAACATTCGGATCGTACCACGTGTGTGAAACCTCGGCCATCGCGCCCTCATGGGAATAACTGACGCGCAATATGTGGGGAACCGGCTGCCCGAGTTTCGGACCGAACGCCTCCGGTGCCCAATCCGGCACATGGTCGAGGCCGATATGGTCTTCCGCTTTGGCGATCCATAGCCCTAGACGCGTGCGATAATAGAGATAGAGCGATTCCGACAAATCCTCGGCTGCGACCCTTTCGATGTAGGAACCGTCGAGCCATATTTCTTCAATCGCCGCAACCTGTCCGGCAATGCGCCTAATCCGACGAATGCGGTGGCCTTCCTGCGACGCGCCGAAGGCTGGCAATGCCGCAGGCTTGACCTCGCGGCTGACGCTCAGAATTTCCGCCGTCGGAAAGCCGCCGCCCGCCACCAGCTCCAAGCGAAACATGGCATAAACGCTTTTCGGATCGGTAACCGCGCGGATGTAATTGCCTGATCCCTGAATGCGCTCCAGCAGTCCGCGCGTGTGGAGTTCGGCTAGCGTCTTTCTAAGCGTTCCAACCGCAATTCCCAGCGTTGTCGCCATCTCACGCTCCGGCGGAAGCTTTTCTCCATCGATCAACCGACCGGCCGTAATGTCCCGCACCAGTGTCTCCGCAATCTGGAGATACACCGGCAAACTTCCTTTGGAACTCCGCATTTTCAACGCCTTCCTCTGCGCGGGAGAAATAATTGATACATTATTGATTTACTCAATACCTGATGTTAGTTAATTGAGCAACGTCCTGTGAGGAGGATTTCATGACGATTGTTCCCGTAACATCTGCTGATCTGGATGCCGCTGAGGTGTCCTGGTTTTCGGCGCTGTGCTCCGATGACTACGCCTATCTTGGCGTTCCCGATGGCTCTTTGCGCTCCAGTTGGGACCATTGTTCCGCAATCGTCAAAAAGGCCGAAGAGCTTGGATTTCGCAATATCCTGTGCCCGTCCTCCTATCAGGTCGGACAGGATACGCTGAGCTTCGTTGCAGGTTGCGCGCCGATTACCGACAAGATCAATATGCTGGCTGCGATCCGTTGTGGCGAAATGCAGCCCATCATGCTGGCCCGCACCGTGGCCACGCTTGACCATATGCTCAAGGGTCGCCTGACGCTGAACGTCATCAGCTCGGATTTCCCGGGCGAGGTCGCAGACAGTGCATATCGTTACAAGCGCAGCCACGAAGTGGTCGAAATCCTGCGTCAGGCATGGACCCGCGAGACCATCGATCACGATGGGGAAATCTACCAGTTCAAGGGCGTTTCGACCGAACCCGCCCGCCCCTATCAGCAGAACGGCGGGCCCCTTCTCTATTTCGGCGGCTATTCTCCCGATGCTTTGGAGCTTTGTGGTGCGCAGTGCGATGTCTATCTGATGTGGCCCGAAACCAAGGACCAGCTTGCCGAGCGCATGCGTGCCGTCCACGCCCGCGCCGAAGCGCATGGCAGAACGCTCGATTACGGCCTGCGCGTTCATATGATCGTCCGGGATACAGAAAAAGAAGCGCAGGAATACGCCGAACATCTTGTTTCGAAACTGGATGACGAATACGGCCAGCTGATCCGTAATCGTGCCCATGACAGCATCTCGCTCGGCGTTGCGCATCAGGCCAAAGCACGTGAACTCGCTGACAAGTTCGGCTATATCGAGCCGAACCTCTGGACCGGTATCGGACGCGCCCGCTCGGGCTGCGGCGCAGCACTTGTCGGCTCGACCGACCAGGTTTTGAGCAAGTTGGAAGAGTATCAGAAGATGGGTATTCGCGCCTTCATCCTATCCGGCTACCCACATCTGAATGAGGCCGAACATTTCGGCAGCAAAGTCCTGCCGCAATTGAAGACCTGTTCTCTGCCGCATGTCCACGGGCGTGTGCCCGCAGCGACACCCGCAACACCTCTTGGAAACGGAGACCGTCACTGATGGACCGCATCGAAATCACACCCGAACTGTCGCTGAGCCGCATCGTCTACGGAATGTGGCGTGTTGGCGATGACGTTGATACATCTGCGAAGCATGTTCACGCCAAGATCGAAGCCTGCCTTGCACAGGGCATCACCACGCTCGATCAGGCCGATATCTATGGCGGCTACACGGCAGAAGCCATTCTTGGTGAAGTTTTCAAAGCTACACCATCGCTGCGCGACAAGGTCGAAATCGTCACGAAATGCGGCATCGTCGCTCCAGCTGGTCGGCACTCCGCAGCTCGCGTCAAGCATTACGACACCTCCGCAGAGCACATCAATGCTTCCGTCGAGGCATCGCTGCGCGACATGGCGACCGATCACATCGACCTGTTACTAATCCATCGCCCTGATCCGATGATGGACCCGGATGAAACCGGTGCTGCGCTCGATGCGTTGGTTGCGTCTGGCAAAGTTCGCAGCGTCGGTGTTTCCAACTTCCGCCCGTGGGACTTTTCCCTGTTGCAGACGCACATGGAAAACGAGCTGGTGACCAACCAGATCGAGCTCAGCCTCGCTGAAACCTCGGCCTTCACGAACGGCGATCTCGCCTATCTTCAGGAGCGCAACCTTGCCGTCATGGCATGGTCGCCGCTGGGTGGCGGCGCGCTGATGACCGCAGGCGGTGCGGTAGCCGATGCCATGGCGAAAATCGCCGGGGATCAGGGTGTCGACACTGCCGCAGTCGCCATCGCATGGCTGCTTCGCCATCCGGCAAAAATCCTGCCCGTGCTCGGGACCAACAATCTTCAGCGCATCGCCGCCATTTCGCAGGCAAGCCAGGTCACTATGGACAGGCAGATGTGGTTCGAACTCTACACGCTCGCAAAAGGCCACGAGGTGCCCTGATGACATCGCTTAACAGCATGCAGTCCCATAACGAACACGTGTTCGTTCCAGACGCGACAAACACCCGCAGTTTTCGCACCGCGCTTGGCAATTTCCCTACCGGCATCACGGTCGTAACAGCGCAGACGCCTGACGGGCCGATCGGCATGACCGTCAACAGCTTCTCATCGGTGTCGCTTGATCCGCCGCTTATCCTGTGGTCTCCGGCCAAAACGTCGTCGCGGCATGATCTCTTCGCTGGCGCCACGCATTTCGCAATCCACGTGCTGGGCGCTGATCAGGGCGAGTTGAGCAGCCGGTTTACGCGCGGTGGCCTTGGCTTCGAAGAATTTGCCTGGGACATGAACCCGGAAGGCGTTCCGATCATACCCGGCACCTTGAGCCGTTTCGAATGCGAGCGCGCATCGGTCTATGATGGTGGAGATCATTCGATCCTGCTCGGCCGCGTACTTCGCGCTGCCCACCGCGACGGAGAACCGCTGTGCTTCGCACGCGGAGCAATGGGACGGTTCGCAGTCGCATCCTGAGATGCGACTACCCATTCTCGGCCTTTCAGCTACTTACGTCTGAAGCGCCGCGATGACCACGAAGTAGCTCAGCGCTATGAGCAGCAACAGCGAAATCGAAGACGCAAGGATAACGCGCCCGCCAGCACTTGCCACGGTGCGAATATCGACCGACAGTCCAAGCCCTGCCATCGCGATAACCGTCAGCCCACTGGAGATCGTCAGTAGGATGGTCACGAGATCGAGCGGAATAAGACCAAGCGATCGCACGACAACGACAAGCATGAAGCCGATGATGAACCATGGCACGAGTTTACCGGAACTGGTCGTGCGACCTTCACGTCGGGCGGCCTTTCCCTGAAGAATGCCCAGCGTAAAAATGACCGGTCCGAGCATGAGGACACGCAGGAGTTTGATGACCGTACCCGTCTGAACCGCAACCAGACCCGCCGGTGCGGCAGCGGCCAGAACCTGCGGAACGGCATAGACCGTCATGCCAGCGAGCGCGCCATATTGTGCAGCACCAAGACCCGCATAAACATAAAGAAGGGGAAGAAGGAGGACGGAGGCGACGCCGAGAACTGCGGTGAAGGCAAGCGCCGAGGCAACTTCATCGGAATGAGCCTCGATGACAGGTGCTACCGCGACGATAGCCGAATTGCCGCAGATCGAGTTTCCGCAGGCGATCAGCATGGCCAGCCGGGGCGAGAGGCCCAGCAGTCTGGCTACCGCGAAGCTGACATAGATCGACAGGGTGACGATGGCGGCGACCGAAATGATCAACGTCAGGCCCGCATCCCGGATCGTGGCAAAACTGATCGACGCGCCAAGGAGGACAATGGCGATTTCCAGCAATGTCTTGGAGCTGAAGCCAATGCCGGGCTTCCACGATGAGCGTTCAGAAAAAAGGGTGCGGATGGCGATGCCGATGATGATCGCAAACACCAGGGGCTCCAACAGACCCGCTCCGAGAAAGGCATGCTGTATGCGCGCAACAACGTAAGCCACACCTGCGACAGCGGTGCAGATGGCAAGGCCAGGTAGGACCCGGCAGGATTGGAGAAAACTCATGATGGAATGTCTCTGCTAATATGTCAGAACAGTTTTTTCATCTAATTTAATTTACTTCCATCGAATATAATTCTACGTTTTATTCGGAAAAACAGAACGATTTCCCATGACATTCGAACAACTTTCAGTTTTCGTCGCCGTCGCCGAACGTGAGCATCTCACGAAAGCCGCCGCTGCAATCCACTTGACGCCGTCAGCCGTCAGCGCATCCATCCGCAATCTCGAACAGCATTATGGCATCGAGCTGTTTCACCGGATCGGGCGGCGCATCGAGCTGACTGCGGCAGGGCGCATCTTCTTGGATGAGGCGCGAAAGCTTCTGGCACGGTCGCGCTCGGTGGACCTTATTCTCAGCGAGCTTGGCGGCATGCAGCGAGGGTCGCTCAATGTCTTCGCCAGCCAAACCATAGCCAGCTATTGGTTGCCGCCGCGCCTGATGGAATTTCACAACAGGTTTCCCGGCATAGAGTTGGGATTGACCATCGGCAACACACGCACGGTGGCGGACGCGGTCATCAGCGGCGAAGCCGATATCGGTCTCGTGGAGGGCGAACTCGATGAGCCCGCGCTCGCGTCCTCAATCGTCGCCCGCGACGAACTCGTCGTCGTCGTCGGCCCTTCGCACCCTTGGGCGGACAAAAAGGCACTTGCAGTCGATGACATAAGGGAAGGTCACTGGGTCATGCGTGAGGTGGGTTCCGGCACCCGCTCTGCCTTTGAGGAAGCCTTGAACGATATGGGTATCAAGGTCGGCACGCTCAACATCGTGCTGGTCCTGCCATCGAATGAATCCATCCTCTGCGCACTGCTGGCGGGCAGCGGTGCAGCCGCGGTTTCCCGTCTTGCCGCACAGCAATTCATCGAAAGCGGCAGGCTATGCGAAGTGGATTTCCCCGCACCAGCCCGCGAATTCCGCCTTTTGAGGCACAAGGAACGTCATGCCAGCAAGGCTGCACTGACGCTACTCGACATTTGCAACCAGGCGGATGATCGCGAGTTGAAGCCGGAGCTTTAATGCACGGCGACGTCGTCTTCATCCGTCAGGAAGCTGCGAATGCCATCCTTCTCGCATGTGGCGAGAAACTCTTCCCAGGCGTCCTTGTCGGTTGCGAAGGGCTCTTCCCAAGTGGTAACGTCTTCCTCTTCGCTGACGACTTCCATTATCCAGTCATTATTGGTGCCCGCAGGCCGGAAGATATCGACGAGGACGGTGATGCCATCATCTTCGAATTCACCGGAGAATTCGGAATGTTCCAGCTTTTGTTTTTTCGACATCGTCTTCTCCGGGCGTGACACGCGACTGTAAATTCGCCGCAGATGAATACTTACATGCTGCACAGTCGTAAATCTTGATGCCAGATTCATAACGAATGGGCCGCCAGTTTGGAAGGGATGCGAAACTTCAAAAGCTTATGCAACGGTAAGGCCCTGCAAGTCATTATAGCTTTCGGTGCCAAGATACCGCATTGCATTATCCCGGACCCTGATCGTCTGCGGAGAAACTGGAAGATGAACATTGGCGAATGATAACGTTGCGGATACCCGGTTGAGTGATGGCACCCTGCCCGTCGGTTTGGCAGACCGCCCTCGGCTCGAGGCACTGTACCAGACGCAGCTGATGGATAGCGGCGCCGAGGAACGGTTCGACCGATTGACACGGCTCGTGGCGAAGACGCTAAACGTCCCGGTGTGTCTCGTCTCTCTCGTCGATACCAACAGGCAGTTTTTCAAAAGCATTCACGGATTGCCCGAGCCCTGGAGAAGCGCGCGGGAAACGCCCCTCACCCACTCCTTCTGCCAGCACGTGGTGGAGCGCGCGTCACCGCTCGTGATCAATGAATCCGTGGTCGAGCCCCTGGTTTGCGACAATCTGGCGATCCCCGATCTGAGCGTTCACGCCTATTTGGGCATGCCCTTGCTGGATACTGACGGACATGTGCTGGGTTCGCTCTGCGCCATCGACACAAAGCCACGCGTCTGGACGGAGCATGAGCAGGATATTCTCAGCGACTTTGCAAGGCTAGTCGAAGAGCAAATTGGCCTTCGGGCGCAGGTGGAGCAACTGGCGCGCTATGACGAGCAGCGCGCACTCGTGCAGGGGGAACTTGCACACCGTATCAAGAATGTCTTCTCGGTCATCTCTAGCCTCTTGCTGATTTCCTCACGAACGGAGAGCGATCTCGATACATTCGTGCGCAATGTCACGGGCCGCATTCAGGCACTGAGCGCTGCCAATGACTTTATCATCGGTGATGAGGAAGCTGGGGTGGCAAGACCCGACGGCCTCGCGGATCTACTGAACGCATTGTTGTCTCCCTTCAAGCGGCACGACAATCAGATATTGCTGACCTGCACGCCTGTTGCCATCGGCAATCGATGCAGCTCGTCACTTGCACTCGTCATCCACGAACTGGCGACGAATGCAGCGAAATACGGCGCGCTATCGTTACCGGAAGGCTATATCGAAGTCAGCTGTGAGCAGGATGATGAACGGTTGCGCATCGTCTGGCGCGAAATCGGCGGTCCACCGATCACCGATATCCCCACGCGCAAAGGATTTGGCTCGCGCATGGTCGCCAGAACCATCGAATCGCAGTTGTTTGGTCGGATAGAGCGGGAGTTTGCGACAGAGGGACTGGTGGTTACCATCGATCTTCCATTGGACAGCGTCGGCTCGTAAACGACCGAACGGACACGGGAGAGTCGATAGGACGTGAAGACCCGACAGCCACTTATCCTTACCGCAAAGCTTGCCGACGACGATCTCGAGCACTTCGATCGCCTTCGGAAAACTCATTTTCCGCCTAATAGGAACGTCTTGCGGGCTCACCTGACGATGTTTCACCGCCTGCCCGGAGAGTATGTCGAGCGGATCGGCGAGCATCTGGCCGAGGTGGCAACCGGACATCAGGAGTTTTTGGCGCAGGTCGCTGGCATCCGTCACCTGGGTGCGGGCGTTGCTTTTACGATCTCAAGTCGGGAACTCTGGGATATCCGCGCCAGCCTCAGGCAGGCATTCGCATCGTGGCTTGGCGGGCAGGATATGCAGAAATGGCAGCCGCATATTACCATACAAAACAAGGTGCCCAAGGCGAAAGCAGACGAGCTTTATCACCAACTCCAAGCCGATTTTACGCCGAAAGACGTGCGAATCGTTGGGCTCGATCTCTGGCGATATATGGATGGTCCGTGGGAACACGCGGCTTTCACAGCATTTAATGGCGCTGCTTAAGAGACACATCTTCGGCAATTCGGCATCGAAATGCTTCGATCTGGCGGAAAACGCTTTAGATTGGTGCGTTTTCAGTGGCAAAGCTCACGCTCTGATACATTTGGTCACTTAATATGACTTCCTATTTCGTCCCCATAAGGGCATGTGATTATCAAAGCTCTGCGGAGCACACATAACAACTGATGTAACAAAGAGCTGAGACCATGGAAAATCCGCTTGCATTGAAGCAGCGTTCCGAAAACAGCCTTTTTCGCGAAGGCGATGTTTTCGTCCTCTTCGGCGAATTGTTTGGCCGCGGTTATGCGACAGGCCTTCTGGACGAAGCGCGCGCTGCTGGCATGGATATCGTCGGCATCACCGTTGGTCGCCGTGACGAGAACAACAATCTGCGCCCTTTGACTGCCGAAGAACTTTCTGAAGCCGAAGCACGGCTTGGTGGCAAGATCATCAATGTGCCGCTGATGGCCGGTTTCGATCTCGATGCTCCTGAAGGCGGCCCGACACCGACCGATCTCGTGGCGAAGATGTCGCTTGAGAGCTGGCAGAACGACAAGCTGGACTGGGACTACATCAAGCAATGTCGTGACCTGGCAACGGCGCGTTTCACTGGCGCACTGACCGAAGTCATGTCCATTCTGGACGGCATGATCCCCAAGGGTCGCAACGTGCTGTTCGCCCACACCATGGCTGGCGGCATTCCCAAGGCCAAGGTGTTTCTGGCCGTTGCAAACCGCATCTACAAGGGTCGCGGCGCGCGCCACATGTGCTCGCAGACGCTGCTCGACAGCGATATGGGCAAGCTCATCCTTCAGAACTTCGATGAAGTGTCTGCCATCACTTTCCGCCATCTGATCGACCACAGCGCTGCCATCCGCAGCCGTGTCGAAGCTGGTGGAAACCAGGTGCGTTACACCGCCTATGGCTACCACGGCACGGCGATCCTGATCGACGGCGAGTATCGTTGGCAGACCTACACAAACTACACGCAGGGCTACGCCAAGATGCGGTTGGAGAAGATAGCAGGCGAAGCTTGGGCGGAAGGCGTAAAGGCCACCGTCTACAATTGCCCTGAAATCCGCACGAATTCCTCCGATGTCTTCACCGGCATCGAGCTTCCACTGATCCCTCTGCTGTTGGCTCTCAAGAAAGAGAACGGCGGCGCTTGGGTGGACGAGCAGTGGCAGACCTGCCAGAACCTTCTTGCAGACGGCTTCACCATGGAAGACGTGTTGCAGAAGATCAAGGACATGCAGGCGAGCGACGTCATGCGCCCGTTCTACGATTTTACCGCATGGCCAATGCCTAACAGTCAGGATCAGGCCGATTTGACGATTGGCACCTCCAATGAAATCACCCAGATGCACCGCGACAACAAGGCGATGATCAGCGACGTGCTGAGCAGCCTCGTGGTCGAGGCAACCGGCCAGCTGATTTTTGGCAACTCCTCGAACCCTGCAGGTCCGGTGCAGTGGCTGAACCACGACATCGTTGCCCGTCAGTTGAACGCCAAACGCGGACAGGCGGCATCATCCGCAGCCGTGGCATCACCAACCGAGATGGCATAACGGCCAACGGATATCCTGAATTGAGTGGCGGTTTCGAAAGAAGCCGCCATTTTGCTTTTCTGAACCGTTGTCTCAACCGGGTCGCCGTGACCCGGCGGAACTTCGATACACAGCTCCGCGTTTGCACTGCAACTAACGCAGGGAGTGCCGACATGAGCAAGGACGATAAAGCCAGAGATTCAGTCGAAGGCAAAGACGACAAGACGGCACCTGTGGTGGACAATCCACCCGCAGGACCCCATGCCAAGAGCCATCTGACGGATAAGAGTAAGACGCCGGGTGCTGGATCGCTGCCGGAAGACGGCGCAGATGACGTGAACCCCGGCTCCGGCTGAGCCGCCGAACCAACTTCAAAATAAAAAGAAAGCCTGCCGAGGATAAAACCACGGCAGGCTTTTTATCGTTGGACTGCTGCGACGAGTTTCTTACCAGCAGCAAAAACCGCCATCCACCAAGAGATCGACGCCTGTCACGAAGCTTGCTGCATCGGACAGAAGAAAGATCGCAGGGCCGACCATTTCGTCGACATTGGCCATGCGCTGCATCGGCGTCTGTTCTTCGAAAAGCTTGGTCTGATGCACCATTTCCGGGCGGGTGTTCATCGGCGTTGCCGTGTAGCCGGGGGAGATGGTATTGACGCGCAAGCCTTTGCCGACCCATTCCATGGCCATGGATTTGGACATGTGGATGACGCCCGCCTTCGACGCGTTGTAATGGCACTGCATCAGCCCGCGATTGACGATGACACCGGACATGGAGGCGATGTTGACGATGGCGCCGCGACCGTGTTTCAACATCGCCTGTGCCTCGGCCTGGCAGGAGAGGAACACACCTTTCAGGTTGATGTCCATCATCGTCTGGAACTGGCTTTCCTCCATCTCCTCTGCCGGATTGGCATTGGCGATACCGGCAGCATTGACGGCGAGCGACAGAGCACCAAGCTCGGCTTCGGTCCGAGCGACGGCATCGCTCAGCGCCTGTTTGCTGGTCACGTCTGCTGCGATCTGGATAGACTTGCGGCCAGCCCTGGCAATGAAATCCGCCGTCTGTGCCAGACCATCATCCGTGCGACGATCAAGCAGCGCGACGTCTGCACCAGCCTGCGCAAGACCCATGGCGATGCGCTGACCGATGCCCGAACCGGCACCGGTAACGAGGGCAACCTGGCCCGAGAGATCGAAGAGTTTCGGCGCGTTGAGCGTGATGTTGGACATGGATATTTCCTTCTTCAGATAGTCGCCATTTCCATGACGGAAACATCGTTGGCTTCGTCACGGTTGAGAATACCGGCCTGATTTCCTTGGGCGAGAACGAGGATGCGGCTGGAAACGCCCAGCACTTCCTCAAGATCGGAGCTGACGACGATGACAGCTACGCCCTGCTTTGCCAGCCCGACGATGATGTCGTAGATGCCCGCACGCGCACCGACATCGATGCCGCGTGTCGGCTCATCCAGCACCACGACGCGCGGGTTACGCGCCAGCCACTTGGCGATCACCACCTTCTGCTGGTTGCCACCGGACAGGTCTGATGCGGGCTGATCGCTCTTGCCTTTGACGCCGAATTTGGCGATGGCAGCGTTGGCAAAGCGGCGCTTGACGCCGGGCGTTATCCAGCCCGTACCGAGCAGATCCAGATTGGCGTAGATGATGTTCTCGCCAATTTCATGCTCGACAACGATCCCCTGCATTTTGCGATCTTCCGGCACCATGGCGATGCCCTGATCGATTGCGTCGGCGGGTGACTTAAGGTTGAGCGGCTTGCCATCCAGCAATATCTGTCCTGCCGATATCTCATCTGCTCCGGCAATCGTTCGCACCAGTTCCGTGCGACCGGCACCGATAAGGCCTGCAATGCCGAGAATTTCACCGGCACGCACATGGAAGCTGACATTGCGGAACGCGTTGTTCGCCCCCGTCAGTCCCTTCACCTCCAGCACGACCTTGTCCTGCGCTTCCGGCAAGGTCGGGAAAAGACGTTCCAGCGAGCGACCCACCATGCTTTCCACGATGGTGCGGACCGGCGTGGCGCTGTCGGCAAATTCATTGACGCGTTCGCCATCGCGCAGAACAACGATACGATCGGTGATCTCTCTGATCTCTTCCATGCGGTGGGAAATGTAGATGATGCCGACACCCTCAGCGCGCAGCTTGCGCACCTGCTCGAATAGTGCCTGTGTTTCCGCTCCGCCAAGGGCCGCTGTCGGTTCATCCAGGATGAGCAGTTTTGCGTTGAGCGCCAATGCCTTGGCGATTTCGATCAACTGCTGGTTTGCGGTCGAAAGACCGGCGACTTTGCGGGTGGCGGGGAGGTGGAGATTGAGCCGCGCAAGCTGCTCCTGCGCCCGTCGCACCATTTCGGCGCGGTCGACCCTGCCGTTTTTCATCGGCCAGCGACCGATAAAGACGTTTTCGGCGATGGATAGTTCGGGGAGAAGCTTCAGCTCCTGATGGATCAGCACCACGCCCTTGTCGATGGCTTCGCGTGGCGAGGCCGGAGCATAGGGTTCGCCGAGCCACGCCATCGTGCCCTGCGACGGTTCGCGCGATCCGGCGATGATACCGGAGAGCGTCGATTTACCCGCCCCGTTTTCACCGAGCAGCGCGACGACCTCGCCCGCATACACATCGAGATCGACGTTCTTCAAAACCTCGAGCGGACCATAGCGTTTGGTGATGCCACGGAGCGAAAGAACCGGCTCACGCATGACGAAGAACCTCCCAGAGCGTCAAAAACCGAGCCACATCATGGCCCGAAGAAATCGGGTGCCGCCACGGTGGCGGCACCTAAGGAGTGATCAAGGATGGTTGGAGATGAAGCCTGCAACATTTTCCTTTGTGGTCAGGGTCGCATCCAGCAACTGAACCGGAGGAACCTTTTCGCCACCAACGATCTTCACGGCCATTTCCACAGCCGTGCGGCCCATCTTCTGGGTCTGCTGTGTCGCGGTGACGTCAAACACGCCGTTCTTCAGAGCTTCGAGTGCTGCCGTATCACCATCGAAACCGCCAACGACGATCTTCTGCGATGGGTTGCCGACCTTGATCGCCTGTGCCGCACCGAGTGCAAGGCCGTCAGCCTGCGCGAAGACGATGGAAACGTCAGGATTGGCCTGAAGCAGGTTCTGCATGATCTGGAAGCCTTCATCCTGGCTCCACATGTTGGACCACTGCTCGGCAACCACCTTTACATCAGGGTTGGCTTTGACGGATTCCATGCAGCCCTTTGTGCGGTCCACTTCCGGTGTGGTGCCCTTCTGGCCATGGATCATGACCATCTTGCCCTTACCGCCAGCCTGCTTGATGATGTAATCGCAAACGGATTTGGCGGATGCAACGGAATCGGTTGCAAGGAACGTGTCACCAGGTGCGCCATCGGCATTGCGGTCGATGTTGATGACGGGAACGCCAGCGGCCTTGGCCAGCTTGACCGGAACGGTCGCGGCTGCGGCACCGGCTGGAATGTAGATCAGGGCATCGATATTCTGGGTCAGAAGATCCTGAATCTGGTTGACCTGCGTCGGGCCGTCACCCTTGGCATCCACGGTCACAACCGAAATACCACGCGTCTTGGCTTCCGCCTCGACGGACTGCTTGATCTGGTTGAAGAAGTTTGCCTGAAGATTGGCGACAGCAAGGCCAATCTTCTTCACTTCAGCGGCGTTGGCCGTACCGAGAGAAAGGGCCAGTGCTGCGGATGCCATCAGAATGCGCGAAAATTTCATGTCTTTTCCTCCGGGTTTTGATTTTGGCCTTCGGGAGACAGTGCCTCCTCCCCTCCAGCCTGTTTTACCCTCCCTCTTCAAGGGAGATGGTTCTGTCTAGGCGCAGTGCGCTGCGCCTGAATTAAAATCATGACTTCTTGCGACGCAGTGTTTCCGCACCAACAGCCAATACGATGACGATGCCGATGATGACCTGCTGCAAGAAAGGCGAAACGTTGAGAAGATTGAGGCCATTACGAAGCACGCCGATGATGAGGACGCCGATCAGCGTGCCGCCAATGCCGCCAGCGCCACCCGAAAGGGATGTTCCGCCGATGACGACAGCCGCAATCGTATCAAGCTCATAGCCAAAGCCGCTGGATGGCTGCACCGAGTCCAGACGCGCCGCCAGAACGATACCGGCAAGACCTGCCAACACGGCGCAGATGACATAGACGCAGATGGTGACGAGCTGCACGTTGATACCGGCCAGACGTGCCACTTCCGCATTGCCGCCCACGGCATAAACCGTGCGGCCTTCGGAACGATAGCGCAGGAAGGCCCAGGAAATGGCAACGACGACCAGCATTAAAAGCACGGTCGCGGTCAGCACGCCGAAGTGGCGATCGATGGCCAGCATCATAAACCAGTCGGGAAAGCCGACGATCTGCTGGCCATCGGTAATCATGTTGGCAACGCCGCGCGCAACCGACATCATGGCAAGCGTTGCAATGAAGGCGGGCACCCGGAACGTCGTCACCAGAATGCCAACGACGAGACCGCAAACGCCGGACGCCAGCAGCGCCAGAACGATTGCCGCCCCCATGGGCATTCCCGCAACATTGGCCGTCCAGCCCATGATCATCATGGACAGCGCCAGCACGGAACCGACAGAAAGATCGATGCCACCGAGCAGAATGACGAAGGTCATGCCGATGGCCATAATGCCGAGAACAGTGATCTGATCGAGAATATTGAGACCGTTGCGCAGCGACAGGAAGTTTTCGCTGGCGAAAGACAGAAACACGCATAGCAGCAACAGCCCTACGAGTGGCCCCGTCGCGCCGCTCAGCCATGTGAGCGGATTTCTGGTCTGGACGTTTGCGTCCTTGCGCTCCAACACAGTCATGGCTCCTCCCGAAACGTCTACACGCTAGAACTTTTTAAACCGATTAGAATATTTATTCACTATCGGTGTAAAATGCATAAAGCAGATTTAATGTGCTTGTCAATAGAGCCTGAAGGCCACCAATAGATCTCGTGAAAAGAACCGGAAAGCACTTTTGCGGCTTGACAGACCCCCTTCATCTGCAATTATATAGCCTAATGTATAAATATTCACTCGTGCATCTTGATGAGGATTTCATGGAGCCCAAAGAATTAGAGCGCGTTGCCCGCCAGATCCGTCTGCGCGATGTGCAAGCCGTTTTCGAAGCTGGCGCTGGTCATGTGGGCGGTGAGATGTCTGCCATCGATGTCATGACGGCACTCTATTTTCGCGTTCTGCGGATCTGGCCGGATGATCCGAAGAACCCGGCCCGCGACCGCTTCGTGCTGTCGAAGGGCCACACGGCCTGCGCGCTTTACGTGACGCTTGCCAAGCGCGGTTTCATTCCTGAAGACGAGATTTCCACCTTCCTTCAGCCCAATTCGCGCCTCAACGGTCACCCAAACTGCAACAAGGTGCCGGGCGTTGAAACCAATACCGGTCCGCTCGGCCACGGCCTGCCGGTGGCGGTGGGCATGGCAAAGGCTGCGAAGCTTTCCGGTGCTGATTACCATACCTATGTCATGACCGGCGACGGCGAAATGCAGGAAGGCTCCAACTGGGAGGCCATCATGGCCGCAGCACAGTTCGGCCTTAACAATCTGACGCTGATCATCGACCACAATCGGTTCCAGCAAGGTGCGGCCCTCTCCGATACCAACGATATCGCGCCGCTTCGCCCGAAGCTTGAGGCATTTGGCTGGGACGTGAGCGAGATCAATGGCAACGACATGTCCGAGGTCGTTCCTGCGCTCGAACATCGCAGCGACCGTCCGCACTGTATCGTGGCACATACCAACAAGGGTCACGGCATTTCCTTCATGCAGGACCGGGTGGATTGGCACCACAAGGTTCCAAGCAAGGAACAGTATGAACTCGCAGTCAAAGAACTCTCGGAGGCCCTATAATGAATGCGCCCGTATCTGCCCCCAAACTCTACGACTGCCGTGACGCCTTTGCCGAAACCATCGAAGCACTGGCCGCCGCCGATCCACGAGTCGTCGCCGTTTGCAACGATTCCGTCGGCTCCTCCAAGCTCGGTGGCTTCAAGACGAAATTCCCGGAACGCCTGATCAATGTCGGCATCGCCGAACAGAACATGGTCGGCGTTGGCGCCGGTCTTGCCAATGGCGGGCAATTGCCGTTCGTGTGCGGCGCATCCTGCTTTCTGACCGGTCGTGCGCTGGAACAGATCAAGGCCGACCTTGCCTATTCCAATGCCAATGTGAAGCTGATCGGAATATCCTCCGGTATGGCATATGGCGAACTCGGCCCAACGCACCATTCCATCGAGGATTTCGCCTGGACCCGCGTGCTGCCCAACCTGCCGGTCATCGCACCCTGCGACCGCATCGAAACCGCAGCGGCCATCAAGTGGGCGGCAGACTATGCAGGGCCTTGCTTCCTGCGCCTCTCGCGCGTTGGCGTGCCGGATTTGCTGCCGGAAGGTCACGTCTTTGAAGTCGGCAAAGCCAATCTCCTGCGCGAAGGCACGGATCTTACGCTGATCGCCAACGGCACGCTGACCCACCGTATCGTCAGGGCCGCCGATATTCTGGCGTCACGCGGCATCAACGCGCGCGTTCTGAACATGGCGACGGTTCGCCCCATCGATGAGGCGGCAATCATTGCCGCCGCTAATGAAACGGGCGCGATCCTGACGGCTGAAGAACATTCCATCTTCGGCGGGCTGGGTTCAGCCGTTGCCGAAGTCGTCGTCGATCACGCACCTGTGCCGATGAAGCGTCTCGGCGTTCCCGGCGTCTTTGCCCATACCGGCTCGGCTGAATGGCTGCTGGATGAATTCGGCATGGCACCAGAGGCGATTGCAGATGCGGCGCAGGCCCTGATCAAGAGAAAATAAGCCCTCCTCCCAGCCGCTCATGTTTCCTTCGGGAGACGTGGGCGGCACCCTTTTCTAACCTTATCATTTGCGCGGCTCTTCGATTCGCCCAAATAACCCGGCAGGGTCACGCACAAATAATATCCGGGAAGAGAACACAGCGATGCGCGCCATCCTCTCCGTCGATCAGGGAACGACAAATTCCAAGGCCATTCTTGTTTCCGAAACAGGCTCCATTCTGGCCAGAGGCTCATCCCCCGTCGGCATTGCCTATCCGCAACCCGGCTGGGTAGAACAAGAACCGAAGCGCATCTGGGCATCCGTCTGCGAAGCCATCGACGCCTGCCTCAAGGCCGCACCCGCCGATGTCTCGGTTGAAGCCATTGCCATTTCCAACCAGCGCGAATCCGTTACCATCTGGGATGCCGAAACCGGGGAACCGCTCGGCCCTGTCCTGAGCTGGCAATGCCGCCGCACCGCCGGCGAATGTTCAGACCTCATCGAAAAAGGCCATTCGGAACGCGTAATGGCGCTGACCGGACTGCCCATCGACCCGATGTTTCCCGGTGCAAAAATGCGCTGGCTGCTGGATCGCGCACCAAAGGGGCGCAAGGTTCGGCTTGGCACGATCGATAGCTGGCTGATCCATTGCTTCACCGGTGGGAAGGTTCACGCCTGTGACGCATCCAACGCAGCGCGCAGTCAGGCGCTCGATCTCAACAAACAGGTCTGGAGCGAGGAGCTTTGCGCGCTGTTCGGCATCGACATGGATGCCTTGCCGCAGGTGCGGGACAGCAGCGGCGATTTCGGCGTGACGAAGAATGTACACGGCATCAAGGACGGTACGCCCATCCTTTCAGCCATCGGCGACAGTCATGCCGCCCTGTTCGGACACGGTGCGTTTAATCCCGGCGATGGCAAAGTGACGTTCGGCACCGGCTCGTCGGTGATGACGACGTTGCCGCATTTCATTGCACCGAAACAGGGTATCACCACCACCGTCGCATGGCGTCTGGGTGGGCAGCCGACCTTTGCCTTCGAAGGCAATATCCTCGTCTCTGCCGCCTCGCTTCCCTGGATGGTCGACATTCTCGGCCTGCCGGATGTCGCGGCACTGGTGGAACTGGCCTCGACAGCAGAGCCCGGCGGGCCGGGCTTCGTTCCCGCCTTTGTAGGCCTAGGCGCGCCCTATTGGGATTCCGACAGCCGTGCGCTGTTCTCTCAGATCAATTTCTCCACCACCCGCGCCCAGATGGCGCGCGCCGTTACCGATTCCATCGCATTCCAGGTGCACGATGTTTTCGCCGCCATGGGCGCCCAGTCACCGACGGGCTTTGGACGCCTGTTCGTGGATGGCGGCCCGAGCCAGAACCATTTTCTGATGCAATGCGTGGCAGACCTGCTGGAGCATCCCATCATTCAGCGCGATGCACCCGAAGCATCTGCATTGGGTGCCGCTTACCTCGCCGGTCTGGCGCTTGGCATGTGGTCCGATATTCAGGCCGTGGCAAAGCTCAATTCCAGCGGAAACCAGATCACGCCAGCGACATCGAGCCGAAATGAAAAGCTCGCAACATGGAGGGATGCAATTGCCCGCTCGACCTTGAGAATCCGGTCCGCTAATAGTGAATAAAAATTCACGCTGGAGGGACCATGGGTAGGATCAACGAGCTTCGCCTGATATCGCGTGTCGCGCAGATGTACTACAGCGAGCACAAGCGACAGGCTGAAATTGCCGAGCACCTTCATTTGTCGCAGGCAACCGTTTCGCGCATGCTGAAACGCGCCGAGGCCGAAGGCATTATCCGCACCACCATCATTCCACCCGTGGGCACGTTCAACGATCTGGAGACCAGATTGCGTGAGCGCTTCGACCTGCCGGAAGCCATCGTGGTGGATTGCAGCGAAGACCGTGACGGCGCGATAATGGCGCGCATCGGCGAGGCTGCCGCCCACTTTCTGGAAGTGACGCTCTCGCAGAACGAGATCATCGGTGTTTCCAGCTGGAGCCAGACGATCTTCAAGATGGTGGAGAACATCCATCCGCTGAAAGGTGCCAAGGCGAAATACATCGTTCAGACGCTGGGCGGCATGGGCGACCCTTCCGTGCAGACCCATGCAACCCAGATCACCACGCGGCTGGCGCGTCTGACCGAGGGTGAACCCAAGCTGCTACCTGTTCCGGGCGTGTCGACCTCGCGTGAGGCCAAGCTTCTGATGCTCGCAGATCCCTTCGTGCGCGAGACGATCGACTTGTTCGGCTCCATCACGCTTGCCATCGTAGGCGTTGGCGCAGTCGAGCCATCGGAACTGCTGGCGCGCTCGGGCAACATCTTCTCGACCAAGGAACTGGCCGATCTGGCGCAGGCCGGTGCCGTCGGCGATATTTCACTGCGCTTTTTCGACAAAGAAGGCAGGCCGGTCAAGACGCCGCTTGACGACCGGGTCATCGGCCTTCCGCTTGAAAATCTATCCAATGTCGACCGCGTGATTGCGCTGGCGGGTGGTGCCAAGAAAACCGAAGCCATTGCAGGCGCGCTCAGAACCGGTGTGATCGACGTGCTGGTGACCGATAAATTCACGGCCGAACGATTGGTCGGCCCATAGCAGAGACACAGTTTCCTGGAGGAGGAGAAATGAAACGCTTCGAAGGTCAGTCCGTATTCGTCAGCGGCGGCAACAAGGGTATCGGCTACGGCATCGCCCGTCGCTTTGCCGAGGAAGGCGCTAACGTTGCAATCGCTGCGGTCGAGAAGGACACAGCCGAGATCGCAGCACGGCTTGCCGAAGAAACCGGCGCACAGACATTCGGTGTGACACTGGATGTGCGTGATGCTACCGCCGTTCGCGACGCCTATGGCGCGGCGGAAGCCGCCATCGGCGCGCTGTCTGTGTCTGTCCAGAATGCGGGTGTCATTACCATCTCCAAGGTCGAGGAACTCAGCGAGGACCAGTGGGACCTTAACATGGAGGTCAATACCAAGGGCGCTTTCCTTTGCTGCCAGGAGGCTATCCGCCGTTTCCGCGCCAGCGGCATCAAGGGACGTCTGATCAACACCGCATCCGGTCAGGCCCGCCAGGGATTCATCTACACACCACATTATGCCGCCTCGAAATTCGGCGTCATCGGCCTCACGCAAAGCCTTGCCAAGGAACTCGCGCCTGAAGGCATCACCGCCAACGCCATCTGCCCCGGCATTATCCACACCGAAATGTGGGACTATAACGACCGTGTCTGGGGCAAGATGTTGGGCGATTACAAGCCAGGCGAACTGATGGCGGAATGGGTGCGAAATATCCCCATGCGTCGCGCCGGTACGCCTGCGGAAGTCGCAGCACTGGTCGCCTTCCTCGCCTCCGAAGACGCCGCCTACATCACCGGCCAGACCATCAACATCGATGGCGGGTTGATCATGTCCTGATGGTGGTGTTTTCGCGCTCGAATGTAAAAGTCCCGGTGCGACAAGACCTTCTCGTAGCGGGCAACAAATCTCGAGTGACCGGAACGACCCCTCCACCACTTAACCGTGTATGAGGCCGACTTTCGCCGGTTAAACATCTTTACGCTTTGTCGGAATTTCTTTCGAAAGCGGCGTCGCTCAACCGGATTATTCCTGATAAGCTTGCTGAAATCACGCATCAGCGAGCTCAATTGTTAAATAAATCCATAGCCGGTCCTCATTACAGGACCCAGAGACAGCATTTTCAACATCTTCAGTTCGTCTGTCGGGTAGCACTTCCCGTGGGCGTTTTCGTCAGCGGCGTATGGGTGCTGATCTTTGCGACCATGCAGAACTGGCCGCTGGTGGTCCTCGAGTTCGTGCTTTTTGCCACGATTTCGGCGGGGTGGATGGCGGCGTTGCGGGGATATATTTCGCAAGGAATGCTCGTTTCCCAGCTCGCCTGCGTCCTGTTCATCGTCATCTATTCCTTGATGTTCGACGTGCCGAGCGACGCAGCACCTCGTGTCGCGCATATCTATCTGCTGATCATCGCGCTTGCCGGTTTCGTCAATCACCAGCTGGATCCCAGCCGGTTTCAGCTCGGCATAATCCTGACATCCATCGCCTGCTTCGTTCTCTTTTCCGCCTGCGCGATGCACTATGATTTCGCGACGCCGCTGCCGGACTCCATAAGGTCCGTGACCGCATGGGTGCATGCCGGCATTTCGGTTTCTCTGCTCTGTGGTGGAATCTTGCTGATCCAACGCAAGCTGGGTCCCGATAGCCGCTATGCGAGAGAATTGCGGATGGCATTGCTCAAGGACCAGTTCGAGCTCTTCTTCCAGCCGCAGGTGGATGGGACGGGGCAGTTGGTGGGAGCGGAAGCCCTGCTGCGCTGGCGCCACCCCCGCCTCGGTTACGTACCGCCGGACGAATTCATTCCCGTTGCCGAACGCGCAGGCCTGATGCCACAACTGGGCGGCTGGGTTCTGGATCGTGGCATCGAAACCTTGGCAGCCTGGCGCAACCAGCCTGAAACCAGAGACCTCGTTCTTTCCGTCAATGTCAGTCCCGACCAGCTTTTTCGGGAAGATTTCGTCTCCCATGTCATTTCCTCACTGGCCGCGTCTTCGGTACCGCCGCATGCGCTGAAGCTGGAACTGACCGAAACGATGTTCGTTGCCGAGGTCGATGAACTCATCAGCAAGATCAAGGCGCTGGAAAAACACGGCATCGGCATCGCGCTCGATGACTTCGGAACCGGCTATTCTTCATTGAGCTACCTGCAAAGGTTACCGCTGAAACAATTGAAGATCGATCGCAGCTTCGTACGTGCCATCAGCACCCAGCGTGGTGCGAGACTGGCACGCAACATCTGCCAGATGGGCCACGATCTCGGCCTAGACATTCTGGCAGAAGGAATCGAGACCGAAGAGCAGTACCGATTCATGCTGGGTTGTGGTTGCAGCGCGTTTCAGGGCTTTTATTTCGGCAGACCGGTAGCACTCGACGTCTTCGAGGAACGCTTCTTCGGCTGAAGCAGACTTTAGAGGTGACGGTAAGCGCGCTTGAAATAGACCAGCGCTTCCTCGCCTTCACCGATGACCGTGTCCATGACATCGCAGATCAGAATATCGTGGGTGCCCCCATCATGGATGGTGCGGATGCGGCAATCGAACGAGCAGAGCGCGCCCTCGAGAAGGGGCGCTCCGGTTTCAAGCGTGCTCCACTCCCCGGCTGCAAAACGCTGATCGATCGGCGTCTTGCCGCCAAAAAGGCTGCTCAACTGCTCCTGATCGGCTGCCAGCGTGTTGATGCAGACGACACCGTTTCCAGCGACATATCTGTAAGCAGACGAGTTGCGGTTTAGACAAACCAGCAGGGTCGGTGGATTATCCGAGACGCTGCACACGGCAGTCGCGGCGAAACCGGCCCTGCCTTCCGGGCCATCGGTCGTGACGATGTTGACCGCGCCAGCCAGTTGGGCCATGGCGTTACGGTAGTCCAGGCTGCGCTGTTCGGCAGTCTTCGTCTCCATTTCGGTATCCTTATCGAGAGACAGCCTCTGCATCTAAACGACCTTTCCTAACAACTCATCAAACCAACTGGCAGGCATCTTCAAAGGGAAGACGGGGAAGGCGACCAAACAGTTTCGATGCATCGCCATATCCCAGATTGATCAGGAAGTTGGACTTCCATGTCGTGCCAGCAAAAAACGCCTCATCCACCTTCGCCTTGTCGAAGCCGGACATGGCGCCCGTATCAAGCCCCAGCGCCCGTGCTGCCAGAATAAAATATCCTGCCTGAAGCGTGGCATTGCGAAACGCCGTCTCCTCAGCCATGGCCGGGCTGGATGTGAACCACGATTTTGCATCGGCATGCGGGAACAGCGTCGGAAGCTTCTCGTAAAACTCCGCGTCGATGGCGGCAATCACCGTCACCGGGGCCGTCATGGTCTTTTCGAGATTGCCTGATGACAGCGCTGGTCTCAGCTTTTCCTTCGCATCGGCAGAGCGAATGAAAACAAACCGCCCCGGCGAGCAATTGGCCGATGTCGGTCCCATCTTGGTCAGGTCGTAAAGGTCGCGCAAAAGCGCATCCTCGACGGGCTTGTCGGTCCAGCCATTATGGGTGCGGGCTTCGGTGAAAAGCGTTGAAAGTGCCTGTTCATCAAGGGGCATGAAGCATCATCCTATTCAGTTCGGCTCTGAGGCGAGCAAAAATGTCTCGAGCCTGGTGTTAAAAAGAGTTGCATCGGTCACGTTGACCGCATGGGCGCCCTCGTCAAAAAGGACGAGTCGCGCATTCGGCAAACCCTCAGCAAGCCGGATTGACCGGGAGTATGGCACAAGAAGATCATCCTTGGCTGCGATGACCAGTGTTGCGTTTTCGATGTCTGCAAGTTTATCATCCACATCGAACGCTCTCAGTGCCGCGATCCGACGCAAAACATTGTCCTTGCCCTGAAAATGACTGACGCCGTGGGCATCATCCCTGGCAAGCCGTTCGGCATTGTCGGACATCCACTGAGCCGGGTAAAGAAACAGTGGTTGAGCCTTCACGAAAGCTTCGACACCTGAGTTTTCCAGGAGGGAAACTCGGGTGTCGAAACACCTGCCGGAATGGACGTCCGCCTTGCTCCAAGCATTGACGAGGACCAGTCTATCGATGAGGCCGGGTTTGCGAAGGGCAATATCCAGCCCGATCAATCCACCCAGCGCATGGCCCATGAAATGGAATGTTTCAAGGTTCAGCGTCTTCGCAATCTCGACGACATCATCCGCCATGGCGGCTATGCCGCCGGACTGCGGGACTTCTCCACCTGTCCTACCGGTACCATGATGATCATAGACCACTACGCGAAAATGCTGTTGCAGCATCTCCATCTGGGGTGCCCAATAGGAGCCGGAACCGCCCAGCCCTGATGACAGCAGGATGGTTTGCGCATCGGCTTCATCACGACCCTGAACCTCGAAATAGATCATTGCGCCATCCAGCCGTTATGTGCCGATATGGGCGACAGTTGCGATTTCGACCAGCGCGTCCGGCTTGACCAGACCGCACAGGATGCAATAGCGCGCTGGTTTGTCACCTGGAAAATACTCGGCGTAGACGGTGTTGATCGCCTGGTAATTTGCCCAATCGGTGATGAAGATGTGGTTCATGGTCACGTCATCCATGGTGCCGCCAGCGGTTTCGATGACGGATTTGATGGTTTCCAACACATGCCGGGTCTGGGCGGCAGCGTCCCCCACATGCACGACATCATTGTTCTTGTCGAACGGCAGAGTGCCCGACACGTATACGACGCCATCGGCCAGTGTTCCCGGTGAAAATGGCGCGATTGGTTTGGATGTGCCTTCAGGAACGATAATTTTCTTCGGCATTGTCGTGTTCTCCTGTTTGATCGGGTCGGGTTATTCGTGCAACGGTGCGGCCTGGGAAATCACAGCGCAGAAGTCATTGACCGTAGCGACCCAACCGAAGAATTTCTCGACGTTGTAGACGGTCGCCTGCTGAATGAAGTCAGGGCCGAGATGGTGCGTCGCGTCTTCCAGCATCACCCCGAAATATTCGAGATGGAAGGCATCCCGCAGCGAGCTCTCCACGCAGACATTGGTCGCAATGCCGACGAAAACGAGGTTGCGAATGCCCCTCGCCCGCAAGACGCTGTCCATATTCGTGTTGAAGAAACCGCTATAGCGGGTTTTCGGCACCAGAATGTCGCCGGGCTGCGGTTGCAGCTCATCGACGATGGCGTAATCCCATGTGCCCTTGGCCAGCAGTTTTCCCTGCAATTCGGGTCGTGCCCGCATGGTCTTCAAGGCATTGGACTTGTGCCAGTTGGGAGAGCCTGGACCACCCGCCTCGACATAATCCTTATCCCAGCCATTCTGGAAATAGATGACCTGCACACCGGCCGCACGGGCAGCCGACAGCGTCTTGCCGATATTGGCGATGGTCGATTTCGCACCCGAGATGTCGAACCCGGCCAGATCGACATAGCCGCCTTCGGTCGAATAGGCGTTTTGCATATCCACCACGACAACGGCGGTCTCGCTCGGTTTTAGGGAAATCGGTTCTGGCCGGGCGGGCAGAGTGACGCTTTCGGTGCGGCTCTTCGGCGGTGTGTAACCGGCAACCAAGGTATCGCTCATTCGGCTGCCTCCAGCGCCGCAGTTACATGGGCGCGGCTTTTCATCAAGGGCTGTACGAATTTGCCGAATTTTTCGATACCTTCGACAAAGTCATCGAAAGTCAGCATAACGCCACCGGTACCCGGCACTTCGCTCATTTCGTCCAGCATCGCGGCCACTTCCTCGTAGGAGCCGATCAGCGTTCCCATGTTGATGTTGACGGCGGAAACCGGGTTGGACATGTGCCTGACATTGGTATCCGATCCCGATTTCGTATCGACGGAGCTCTGGAGGCCCAGCCACTTGATGGCCTCCTGGTCAGCGCCAGCCTTGTAGTGTTCCCACTTTGCCCAGGCATCCTCGGATTTCTCTTCGGCCAGCACCATCGTCAACACGCAGGACCGCACATCGCGACCGGTCTTTTCGGTTGCAGCCAGCAACCGCTCATTGGTCGGTGCAAAAGCTTTAGGAGTGTTCACACCAACACCAAAGCAAAAGCCATAATCTGCAAATTTCGCCGAGAACGCCAGACCCTTATCCGACGAACCAGCGCAGATAAGTTTCACGTTACCCTCGGGCACCGGCTTCATCCGGCAATCATCCATGGTGAAATACTTGCCCTTCAAGTCCGATTGCCCCGTCGTCAAAAGCTCTTGTAGCACGGTCGTATATTCACTCAGATATTCGTATCGATCGCCGAAATAATCATCGCCCGGCCACAGGCCCATCTGGCTGTATTCCGGTCTCTGCCAGCCGGTAATGAGGTTGATCCCGAAACGACCGCCCGAAATGGAGTCGATGGTGGTTGCCATGCGCGCAACGATGGCTGGTGGCATGACGAGCGTGGCAGTGGTGCCGAAAAGCTTGATTTTCGATGTGACCGCCGCGAGCCCGGCCATCAGCGTGAAGGATTCGAGATTGTAATCCCAGAACTCCGTCTTGCCACCAAAGCCGCGAAGCTTGATCATCGAAAGGGCAAAATCGAAACCGTATTTCTCGGCTGCAAGCGTGATCTGTTTGTTAAGCTCGAAGGTGGGCTTGTATTGCGGCGCATTTTCAGAGAGCAGCCAACCGTTGTTCCCGATCGGTATGAAAACACCTACTTCCATTGCATTCTCCAGTTCTTGTTCCCGTGTGAACTTTTGAGAGATCAAATGCAGTTTCTGTGCCAGTCCGTGATGCCTATTGAAATCAATAGGTTAGTCTTTTTCTATATGTTTATTTTTATCAAATGATAAATTTTTTATCGGATGATAAATCTTTTGCCTGTTTTCTTAGCAGGTGGTCGTGGTCGATGTTAATTTTGAGGCAGAGTGTCGAGTCTGGACTGCGACGCAGACCAGACTACTTCATGTTTTGCCAGATGTCACATAGAGCACTGCCGGTATCTTCAGGCAGAGGTGACAGACGCGTCCTGATGCGTAGGTGGAAATTGCATTGCGATAGCTCTGACTTCATCGGCCCAAGCATGGCGGGCTTCCGCTGTGGTCAGATTGTGATCGGCGTTTTCGATGAAGGCGATACGCGGATTGCCATATCGGCAGGTCAGCAAGCGACCGCGCGGTCCGAAATTGGTTTCCAGCATCGCTGCACCAATGTCGCCTTCTGTAAAGACGATGGACATACGCGTATCATTGGCGGCTATCGCATTGAAATCTTGCGACAAGGCATGAAACCGTGGCGACAAGAACGGAAAACGCACCATAATGGGCGTTGTGAAGGAAATGGCCTTGCCCATCACCATGGCCCAGAGATTGACGATACCGTTCCTGACCCTGACTTCGCCGCGCAGCACCTTGCGCCAGAAGCTGCCGCGCAACAATTTGGCACCGTAGCTTGCCAAGGGCTGGCGCGATGAGATCAGCAGCGCTTCGACATCTGCATCAGGTGGAATGTAAAAGTCGAAAACATTGACCGGGACGACACCGCTGAAGCGCATGTCCCGCACGCCACTTTTAAAAGCGGCCCATCCGCCGCTGCACCGCCCGGTCACCACCACAGGAAACAGCTTCTTTTCCGTCAGAAACTCCATCGCGGCATCCACATCCGCAAGCTGACCGTCCCCATAGATGATCTGTTCCGGGCGACCGGGAACAGCAGGGCTGTCAGCAATATTGGCCATGTCGAAGCGCAGGCTTGCAACACCCGTGCGCGCTAGATCACGGCACAAGCGGACCGATATACGGCCCCAGCCGGATGCACGCTCATAGCCGGTCGGCAAAACCAGCACTGTCGCACCCTTGCGCGGTCCACGCGGCTCGCACAACACACCGTAGAGACGGTTGCCCTCACCAAACCGAACCGGAGTTTCCGTAAAACACTCGGCTTCGAGGGCCGAGGAGCCATGCTCTGGCAAATGGGTAGGAACGGTGACCGGAATGCGCTGCGTCAAACCGGCAGCCCACTTGGCGATGACATCGATAGAGGCCGTCGGCGGTACGGAAAAGAGAACATCGCGGATGAACCGTTCGTAGCCTTCAAAGGTCTGGGCCTGAACATTGACGCCAAGTGTGTGCAGATGTTCGGCAAATGTCGCATCCGCCGGACGGTTCTCCTGCTGCAGCATCAGAATGTTGGCGGCGGGTGCCCTCTGCGCATCGGTGATGTTCAGCAGTTTCAGTCCTGACGTCACCGCCTTCGGTATGACCTGCTCGCCCATGGTTGGCCCGGAGGCCGAATTTCCCGTCAGTATGGCGCCCTGATTGGCGATACGGCTCAACGCCACGAATTCTCGCAGCCAGTGACGCCCGGAAAGAGCCGGTGCCGCAAGCGCCACCCCCGCGACGTCATCCATCGTTTCCGCCACGCGCCACGCCATGGCACCACCGATCCCGTGGCCAATCAACAGCAATCTCTTGACACCAGCCAGTTCTCGCAGTGTCCGCGCCGCTGCCCTCACAGTATCAAGCCAGACTTCCAAACCATCAGCATAATCGGGATGGTCGAGCGCGTCGCCAGTACCGGGATAGTCGAAACGCAAGCTGGCCATGCCACGCCCGGAGAGTTCGGCAGCCAGTTGCTGCCAGAATTTTCGGGCGCAAAGTTCCTCGAACCCCCAGGAGCCCACAAACAGAACAGCCGTATCTGCGGCCAACGCCGTGCCTTCATTCCGAGATGGATCAGGAAGCGTCAATGCATCGGCAGGCCGGAAAAGACCGATCGTATCTGCAAAAACGACGGGATAGTCGGCGGCGATCTGCGCGCTTTTATCATCCGCTTTTGGCAGGTTGAAACCGGCATTCATGTCCCACCCTCCAATGGATGTCTCAAGCAACTGTCGTGCACCATGCCGTATTCACGTTAATCAATGCTTGATGTGTACTTCGAAATCCAAGCTAACGCTGCTTCCCCATAGGTCACGTTCAGCGAGACGTTGTCTCGCCCGCAGCCTTTGCTGCCATCAGGATATCATTGAGCTTGCGATAATATCCCGATGCTTCCGACGTTCCCTTGAAACCTTCAATACCAGGGAAATGCGTATCCCGTTCCCGCCACCAATTTTCATGGCCAATCGCAAGAGCCCTTTCCAGAGTTTCCAGCAGGCCAGTCTCCCGGTCTGGATCGTAGCACCAGCCCGTTCCAAGGTCGCGCAGAATTTCCGGTGTTCCGCCCCGCTCCGTCCCGATAACGGGTACGCCGTAGGTTGCTGCTTCCATCAGGATCAGACTTTGCGGCTCATGCCAGCGTGAGGGAACGACGACGACATCGGCGACCTTGTAGACCTCTTCCGGCGGCACGAAGCCCAGAAAGCGGATTGCGGCGTCGCCAGCAAGCGTCTTTAGATGCCGCTCGTAATCGTCCCTGCCACGACCTGCGATCAGAAGCGTGGCGGCCTCCGTCTGCGGCAATTTGAGGAAGGCCGTGATCAGATCCTCGACACCTTTTTCTTCAGCAAGAGCACCGAGATACCCGAAGGTGAAGGCTTCGCTGGTACCACTCTTGCGGCCCACGAGAGGCGCATGAAACAGCGCTTCACTGCGATTGGCGTTCAAAAGCACGTGCCAGTCGGCTTTCTTCAGAACGCCGTTGCGCAAGAACCGTTGGCGCAGGGCATCGCTGACCGAAATCGCGGTCACGCCATCACCCTTGCTGGATTTGATGCGCGCGGTCAAAACCCGGCATTCGAGGCAAGGCTTTTCACAATTACCGGAGCTGCGAAACATGCTCGATTTCGGGCATAGCAGCGCGTAATCATGCAAATGCAGACAGAGCGGTATGTTGAGCGCACTGGTCGCTTCGAAAATGGCGGGCTGCATTTTTGCGGAATTATGGGCATAGACGAGATCGACCTTTTCCCGCAGCAAAAGTTCCTTGACCTCATCGGCAGAGGTCGCGCCCAGCGCGTTGCGAATGTGCCAGGCCAGCTTGGTCAACTTGCCCACTGCTGGTTTGCGCGGTCCCGGCAGATAGCTATTGTGCCAATTGACGCGCAGAACCCTTATGCCATCGCCGTTGATGCTTTCGCCAGGAGGCGCGACGCTGTCACCCTCAAGACCGAGGGACAGAATGATGACGTCATGGTAACGCGAAAGCTCAGCCGCGCACATGCGTGCGACGATCTCTGCACCACCCTCCTCCTGGGGTGCGAATGTCTGTGCGACGATACAGATTTTCATCGGTTTCGCATTGTCTCCGTTACGCACGCCGCCCTTGAGAAGCATCTGGCGATCCATAGTATTTCAGCAGGAGTAAAGATAGCATCAAAGGCCTGATACGGCATCGAGGAGAGCAAGGGCGCTTCGGTCCCATGAAAACGCCGCCGCGCGCGCATGACCGCGCGCAATCATCTCGGCTCGCAGGCCCGGGTTCCCGGTCAAATGGGTGATCGCCCGAACGATGTCCTTCGCATCGTTAGGGTCGAAATAAAGCGCTGCATCGCCGCAAACCTCCAGCGCAGGCTCAATGTTCGATGACAGAACTGGGCAACCCAGCAGCATGGCCTCCAGGGGCGGAATGCCGAAGCCTTCATAAAGGCTTGGAAACACCAGCGCTGCGGCATGGCTGTAAAGTGCGGCGATTTCTTCGTCGGACAGGCGACCCGTGAATTTCACATGGTCTCGCTGAGTCTGGTTCCGGTCGCTATCCGGCACGTCGGCCTTGAAGACACTGGATGCGGCGGCACCGACCACAGCAAAGTCAGGGGCGGTATCGCCCATGATGCCGATGGCTTCGATGGCGCGCTGGATGTTCTTGTTGGGTGTCGGCGACCCCACGAAAAGCAGATAGCTGCCCGGAACTAGCTTGAGCCGCTGGAGCACTGTTTCATCCGGCGCGATGGACGCCAGATGCTCGCAGCTATTGGGGATGACGGAGACGTTTTTTGCGCCGATCATCTGCGTCAACTCACGCTTGGAAAACTCCGAAACGGTCGCGATGCGTCCACGGCGGGAGAGAAGATGACCCAAGGTTCCGTGCACGGCGCGATAGGCGGGTGAGAAGTTCTCGGGCGTGCGAAAAATCATCGCGTCGTGAATGACGGTGAGACTTTTGCCGTGCAAAACCGGGCCGCTATTGCACAGATTGATCAGTTTGCCGCTTCGTGCAGCCATAAAAAGCTGCGTCTGCTCCCACAGATGGCCGGAAAGACCTCCCGTCTGGCGCTGTTTGATGGCGGAAAGCGGCATATCCAGCGACGCGCTTTCGGGCGCAAGCAGCACCCATTCATCCTCGCTACCAGTCGATGCCAGATGCCGGTCGAGCGCCTTGACGATCTCCCTTGCAAATCGCTGCACACCACTGGTTTTTTGGGTCAGGAACCGTCCGTTGATGAAATTCGTCATGCGATCTTGCGTCTTTCCGCAGGCGGTTCATTCAATATGGTGCGGTAAAGCTGCATCAGTTCTTCATTGGTTCGCTCGCTTCTGTAGCGATCCATAAAGCGCTCATAGCCTGCCGCCCCCATCTGCGCCCACGCTTTGCTGTCGCGTAAAGCAATGGCTGCGGCAAGAGCGCGGTCATCGCCGGCGGGGAAGAGAACGCCGGTTACCCCATCAACGACGACCGATTGCAGGCCGCCGACTGCAGATGCGATGACGGGTTTTCGTGCGCGCATGGCTTCCAGTGCTACCAGCCCGAAACCTTCCCAGCGCGAAGGCATGGCGACGACATCGCAGACGGCCAGATGCCCGGCGATATCTTCCGGCGATTTCCAACCCAGCAGTTCAACATTGCCGGGTATCGTCTCCGTCCGCTCGTTCCGCGTCGTGACATGCGCACCGATAACCCGAAATGTGGCAACATCGCGCAATCTATCTGCTGCGCGAAGCAGAATATCGACACCCTTCTGCCGGTCCAGACGTCCAACGAACAGGACTTTGGTACGCGTATCGGTCCATTGCGCTGGCATTGCCGCTGGCAGTTGCGATGATATGCCGTTTTCGATCACCACCATCCGCCGCGCAGAAATGCCAGCCTTCAGACCCTGATCGTACTCATAACCTGAGATAGCAACGATGCTGCGTGCAAGGGGCGACAAAAGGCGCTCGACCCAACGCGCCGGGTGGCGCAACACTCCGAGTGTCTCCATGTCGAAGACCCAGCCATGCGGGCAATAGACAACAGGCGGAAACCGTCCCGGTAGCAGGCTGATCAACCGGCACACGCCACCTGCAAGGGTCGAATGTGCGTGAACGATATCCGGTCGGAAGGTTTTCACCTCCCGTATGACGGCCCGCGAAAGCGCCGGAAGCGCCGTCGAGCGTTTGCGCCTGACGAAGGTGGAGATGCAGGAAACGGGCGTGTTCTTGAGAAAGCTGACATGGGATTGCGGCACGATGACCCGGACGTTTTCCTCACCCAGCGCCCTGATCTGGCTCGGCACTATTTCGTTGAAATAGGTCGCGGGCCCACCGGGTATCGTCTCGAAAACGTGCAGAATCTTCATGATCCACCTTAGCCACGGCATTGGTTCGAAGACGACCTGCCCTTACAGACAAGACTTAAATCTTAAATTCCTTAATCAAGACAGAATATTGAAGGAGAAATAGCAAATGCCTGCTTTCGCCCTTTCATATTGCGCGCAATGCAAAGTGAAAAGGGCGTTTTGGCAGTTCCAGCCATCATTTTATGTTGATCATCTGCGGCAAAGACTACGGATTTTTGCACGGTAGCGTTCAATATATTTAAATGGTTGTAGCGTCATAAAGTAGCAACGGCCAGCAAGCATGGCGAACATCGCGGATTGAGGTAAGCGGATTTGAAAATCTGCATCGTATCGCAGACTTTTGCTCCACAGGAGGAGGGCGGCGCGGAAATTTCCGCGCGCCTCAGCGCAATCGAGCTTGGCATGCGACATGATGTGACCGTTCTTGCCCTGGGCAAGGAAGGCGACGCCATCGCACCTCCGGGAGAAGCGCGGTTGCCGGGCGGTATCCGCGTCGTGCGCCTTCCGTGGAACAACAGCTACCTGCCGCTGCCGCGCAAATCCTCTGCCGGGTTTCTGCGCCGGGCAGGCTGGCATCTGCGCACCGCCATGGGCGCGCTTTGCCCCGAGCAATTGACCCAGTTTTTCGTTACGGAAAAGTTCGACCTCATCTATGCGCAGAATTCGGCTTACATGCAGCCCGCTCTCTTCATCGCGGCGCGCAAGGCAAATATTCCGCTCTGTCTGCATCTGAGAGATTATGCCCTTCTCTGTCCCAAGACGAGCATGTTCCGCAATGGCGACAATTGCGAACGCCCCTGTCTCGACTGCTCCCTTTTAACCCGGCGCATGAAGGACATGACGGGTGACGGCATGACGGTGATCGCAGTCAGCGACGCTTTGCGGCACCGGTTCGTCAGCAACGGCGTGTTGCAGAGTGCCGACTGGCATGTGATGCACAACACCAATGCGACAAAAAGCACATACGACACATTGCTGATCGGCAGGCAGGCACCGGCGGCGGCGAAATTTACCTTCGGCTATCTTGGCGCCATGGCGGAAGAAAAAGGTGTGGCGGATCTCATCCGAGCCTTTTTGTCCCTGCCGCAACGCGGCACCTCAAGACTGGTCATCGCCGGTCGAGGCCACGAACGCGATGTTGCGCGACTTAAAAAGCTTGCTGCGGATGCGCCCATCGAATTCAAAGGCTTCGTCAGGCCGGAAGAAATCTACCGCATCGCCGATGCCATGATCGTTCCTTCGCGCTGGCATGAACCGCAAAGCCGAATTCTCGTCGAGGCACCGGTCTACGGCATTCCCGTCATCGCAACCACGCGCGGCGGCACAACGGAAATGATTCGGGAACACCAGACGGGCTGGTCTTACGATCCCGACAAACCCGATCTCCTCTCCCAACTCATGTCGAAAGCCCTCTCCATCGGCCAGAGCCAATGGTGGGAAAAACGTGACGAGATTTTCCCAGGTCTGGCGGATTTCAAGGGCACAGCGGAGTTATCGGGCTATTACGGACGCCTCGAATCCATCTTGGTTTCGGCTGCGGCTCGTTGAACGATCCAGCCCATATGGCTAACAGCTTCTTAATGGATTTCTGCGACGGTCATCGAACCGTTTTCGTTGCCGCTTCCTGCACAATGCGAGGCAATAAGGTTCGACATGTCCAATCTCGCTTGGCTCATCCTCATTATTGGCTGGTTGGTTTTTGCCTTTTATTACGTCAGCTCATTCTTCAAATGGGGCGTGCTGACCTTCTCGTCCTATTTCTGGATACGGTACAACGTGCTGCCCATTCTGGTCATGTCGCCGTTTGCGGAGTCCGACAAGAATATGGAAGCGGTCGGCGATTCCATCTACATCATCCGCGACTATATCAACGAGGCCTTCTATCTCTCTATTCTCGGCGTGGTCTTCGTTCTCGTCGGCATGGGATTGGCGACATTCAGTTCCGGCAAAAGTGCCATGTTCACCTTTGTCGAGAAGGGATATGCTTTCTGGCAGACGAAACCGGGTGCGTGGCTTTCCCTGATCGTCATTCTTTTCGCGACCATGGGCCTCATCGCACTGGGCGTCCGCCCTTTCCAGGGCAGGCAATTTTCGTTTGAAAACACCTCGTTGCGCCCCGCGATCAATCTCTATTCGGTCATCCTGCCGACGATCACGCTCAGCCTCCTCGTCTATGGTTTCGGCTATAGCCGGTTTTTCGTCTTCGCGGGCTTCATGTGCAGTGCGCTGGGCCTGATGATCGGCACACGCGGCGCCAGCATCGAAGTGCTGTTCATGTTCGTCGTCTGCCTCATCATCGCCTACCGTTACAAAAACCTCGCGACCTTCACCTTGTCCATCGTCGGCTTCGTGACGGTTGCCATCGTCATCGGTATTTTGCGCTCCACTGCAGATGGCAATGACAGCGTCGATATCTTGCAGGTCGTGTCCTACCAGATACTCTACGGCAACAATTTCTCCGATTTCCGCGATTACGCCTGGATTTTGAGTGGCTTCGATGGCCATTTCTATCGCGGCATGACGTATCTCGCGGGCTACATGGCGCTTGTGCCCTCATTCATCAGCGAGTTTCGAAACGACTTTCGCATGGGCATCATCACCAGCACGCTTGCGGGTCTCGATCCGCAGTTCCACGCCGGTCTGCGCCCCACCCTGTTCGGCGAGGCCTACCTGAACTTCGGCGTCCCCGGCGTCATGGTCATCGCAACCTTATTCGGGTTCTACTTCGGAAAGCTGCAAATGTGGGTGCACGACAACCTGCAACCCAACCGCTTCGGCCTGCGCAGGGTCGCATGCGGCTATATCGCCTTCCTGTTTCTGTTCAACGCAGTCTTCACACCGGGATTTTATTACGTTTATGTCGTGGTCGCGTGGCTTACGGGCGGCATTATTCTGTCCTATCTGCTGGACAAGCCCGCATCGGATGGCAAGATGACCCCGTCCACCCACAAAGCGTAACGCTATTTGCCGGTTGGCCTGTCTTTCCAGAACGTCCCCAGCCAAACATCGGTCGAGGGCGGCCGGAAGGCGCCAAAGCCGGAGGTTGGGCTGAAGGTCATTTCGCCGAACACAGGCCCGGAAGGCTTGTCGTAGAAATCGATGCGGACGAACTCGAACCCTTTCGCCAGCGTGCGCGCCGCCGAGAGAATGGCATCCAGATGCGGTGGACGCGGAAGCTCGCCTGTCTCAAGCGGATAATAATGCCCGAAATCGAGCTTGTTCCAATGCTCGTCATAAAAGCAACGGCGGTGATCGCTAAACCGTGCCGTATCGATCTGAATACAGGGAATATCATCCTCAAAGCAGAACAGTTTATAATCGACAGGCGCCTCGCCATTCTCGCCGATGAACGGCTCGATGAATATTTCCGGCTCGATATGATTGTACCACTCTTCCGCAAGCCGCCATGCCGTGCGGCCGGCCAGCCAGAGGTCGCATTTTTCCTTGGCACCGACCAGATCGGCGGGGCCATAAACGAATATATTTCGGTCCGACCCGTGGTTGACCTTGATGACATAGGGAAACGGCAGCGGCGGACAATCATCGAGATTTTTGCCGCGCCAGAGGATCGGCGTGACCCACTGCGGACCCAAGACCTCTGCGACATAGGCTTTGACGGCAATCTTGTCGCTGAGCGTGATGAGGCGCGGGTCCGACTGCGGCCCCGTCCAGGCAATCTTGCGCGCGCACAGATGCTCGTTCAGCGTTTTGGGGTGGTCGAGATCGGCCCAGAGCTTGTGGTAGCGATAATATTGCAGTTGCGTCGCCTGCTTGATCGGCAGGCTTTGAATGGCGGCATGATACAGCTTTTTAAGGAAACGACGTCTGGGTGAATGCTGCTTTTGGTCCAATGCCATGTCTTCAACCGCCTTCTTTAAATGAACCCGCTCAGTTAAATTTTCAAATCTATGATCGCGATGCCCGCCACAGCAACGTGCTGGAAATCGTTGCCGTCACAATTGCCGTGAAGAAGGCGGAGAGGCCAGCGCCGATAAAGCCGAAAGCGCTGATCAAGAGAAAACTCATGCCGATCGACAGCAGCACGCTGGACAGATTGACGAATGCGTAATGTCCATCCTTGCGCAGGCTGTTGAGCCCAAGCCCCATTAGGTCCGTGCAGGAGCGGACGACGGCGGTCAAAAGCAGAAGGGCAAAAATACCCTGATGCTGGCCAAGTTCCGGCATATTCATGAAATGCACGAGAATATTGCCGCTGACGAAAATGGCGACACCCAGGCCGAAGGCCACCGCCGCTGTCTTGGTGAACTGCCAGATCATGACCTTACGCCATTCTTTCATGGAGCCGGTATTATAGGCCTTGAACAGCGCAGGAATGGCAACCTGAAGGACCGCCGTTGAAATCAGCGTTTGCAACGCATTGGCCAGCGACCAGTAGAACGTATAGACGCCTGTCAGCGACAGCGTGAGCAGAATGGAAACGATGTAGCGATCCGCATAGACCAGCCCGACATTGCTCATATCGCTGATGTAGATCAACCACGCCTTGCGCATTCGCTTTTTGACCCAGCGTGTGCGCATCGGTGCCTGAAAAATCCGCCGGAACGGCCATTGCCGTAAAAAGCAGGCGAGCCCGAAGAACATGACGATATAGCCAAGGCTCCAGGCGACCATGATCGTTTCGATGTTACGGAAGCTTTCGAAGGCAAGCCCAAGACCGATGACGGGTAATATCCACGACGATGTTCTCAGGAAAAACAGTACATTGGCCTGACTGGACATTTCCTGCGCAATGAGCGGGACGTGGATGTCGCAGGAGATCGTCTCCAGCCAGACGACGAGAAGAACGAGAAAATAAAGCGGGATGACGGCATGGCCCATGAAATAGGCGACGATCAAGGCAATCGCCGTCATCGCAGCCAGCGATGACACGGTCACCATCAGTCGTGTCTTCATGTAGACCCCGGCAATACCCGAGGTCTTGCCGCTGAGGTCACGCGCGATGAAATAATTCAGGCCCCAGCCCAGAGCCGCAGGGGCGGCATTGACCACACCGAGCGCCAGCCCGTAGACGCCTGCAGCCTCAAGACCCATGAACTTGACGATGTAAAACGACAGCGCGAACCGCAGCACCAACGTAGAGCCGCGAAGCCCCATGTTGAAGATGACGTTGAGACCGGTGACGGAGCGACCTTGCAGAAAGGGAATACGCATGGCTGTCCTGTTGTTGTTTTCAGCCAAGGTCGGTCCTCAAAATTGCAAGCCGGACCGCGTCATGCGCAGCACTTTGATATTTTCCAGGCCGCTCTCTTCCAACGATACGAGCGCGATCACGACACTGCCTGTGTCTTCCTCATGCTGCATCAGGAAAACCTCATCCAGACCATGGCGCGCATCTGCATTCAGCCTCGATTTCGCCGCCACGCCACCGTCGATGACGACGAGATCGAAAGCCTCGCCCTTGTCGTCTCTCGGATCAGCGAGGTTTTCGCCGCCACGGATGTTTGCCGGTGCGAAGGTCAGAAGCGGAATGGTCTCGACTTGATACCGACGTTCGGTGGCACCCTCTTCCGCCTGCTCCGGTAGCAGCATGGCGGTCATCAGCGGATCATGGTTTGCGGAATCGACCAGCAGAACGCGGCGTCCCAATTTCGACACCTCTGCCGCCAGATTGAAAGCACTGTAGGCCGCCCGATTTTTCGGGCCCGTGGAGACGACGAGGATTCGGTGATTGCCCGCAGGTTGAAGTGCGGAGGACACAAAGCGAGCCAGACCATCGAAGCCCTCGTCTGCCGGGGCTGCGAGCGACTGCACTTCCCGCTGCCGGATGATACCGCTGCCAGTGGCAACCGGCGTCGCAGCAACGGCACTCCGCATAACAGGTAAAAGTGCCGCGGGCGGCGGGCTTTCGGCAGGGCCTGTCGGAAGAGAAGCCTGTGGCGCGCGCACCATTTGCAGATCACTCGGCTGGCCACGGAACTGATCGCGGAGGATCAGCAGTCCCGACGCCAGGATAAGACCAAAAATGCCGCCACCGGCCAGCATCAGCGCGCGCGGTGGTCCGGCCTTGCGCAGCGGCGGCTCTGCGGTGGAAATGATCTGCGGATTTTCGCTCGACGCGCCCTGCTGTTCGGAAAGCTGTTTGGTTCTCAAGAGGAACGCTTCGTAGACCGCGCGGTCACTATCCAGCTTCCGCTGCAATTCGCGCAGCCGCACCATGGTCTGCTCGTCACTGTTGAGACTTGTTTTCAGCGTGTTGGCGTTGGTGGTGGAAAGCTTCAGCTGATTTTTCAGCCGCGCCAGATTACCCGATGTCGCCGTCGCGAAATTCCGCAGCTGCTCGTCCAGAATATTGGCCAGAGACTGGGTCCGCGCCCGCGCCGCCTGCAAGGACGGGTGCTGCGCACCCAGTGACGTTGCCTGAACGGATTCCTCTTCGCGGCTTTCTTGATATCGCGCGCGCAGGGAGATAATGGCTGGCGTCAACGATGTGTCGGGAATGGACCGCAGATATTGCCGGTCGTTTCTTGCGCGATTGAGCTCGGAGACCAGCGCTTCGTTCTCGGCAACGGAGGCCTGTAAACGTGAAATCTCGGTGTTGGCATCCGCGATGCGCTGCTCGACATCCGGTCGGCCCTGAATATCCGCCAGATTATGCTCGGCCCTGTAGGCCTGAACGGCGCGGTCACCGTCTTCCACCGCCTTGCGCAACTGATCCAGCTGCGCCGCCAACCCACCACCGGTCCGGCGCAGGACATCGCTGTTCATTTCAATGCGCACCTGCGCGTAAGTCGTGGCAATCAGGTTGGCGAGTTCCGCCGCCCGCTGCGGGCTGTCGGACTTCACCGAAATGTTGACAACGAAGCTTTTGCCGACAGCGGCCACGGAGGTGACCTTGCGCAGCGCATCTAGCGCCAGATTGCTGCGCCGCTCCTTGTCGGGATAGACAGGCTCGGCAGCGCCAAAATCGGGATCGTCGTAAAGCTTCTGACTTTCGACGATGCGCGACAGAACCTGCGCCGATGTAATAATGTATTGCTGGTTCAGAACATGTGAGTCCACCGCACGGGGTTGCCCCGGCAGGTCGCTTTCCAGAACCCGCGATCCCTCTGGGTCCAGCAGGATTTGTGACGTCGCGACATAATAGTTGGGGATCAGCAGCGAGGCACCGAATGCCAGAGCCGCACACAATATCCCGATCAGAAGAATGAAAAGCGCATTGCGCCATAATAAAAGTGCCAGCCGCAGCAGATTGTTGGGCCCGCTTGCCTGTTCACGGTAGTGTGGCTCGTAAGACGTGGTCTCGTTCATCGCCATCTCGGTTTACGATCCCATGTTCTTATTGCGAAGTTTCGACATCGTCATACTCTCGAGCGCTCGCTCTTGTCTTTGGCAGTCCAGCCAGATCATACGCATTGCGCGCAATTGTGGCTGAGCCACAGATCTGCCGAACAATCGCCCCGCACTTGACCATCCGACATCCTAGACAGAACGAGTTAATATACCGTTTTGCGAAAACACAGACGCTTCAAGTCTATCGCGCTGGCCGAAACCTTAGATCGCAGGTCTTCTATCGATAGGGCATCATTCAACTTTAAAAGCGAGGGAAAAGGACTACAGGAATAAACTTAGTCGGCTAATGATTATATGCGGCTGTTTCCGAGCCAATCGCCCAGTATCAGAAAGTTGGCGGCGTGCAGGCACTGATCACCTCGCAGGGCACCGGGCCCACACAGCGAAATGTGTGCGGTCGCCTGCTTTCAAAATAATAGGCGTCGCCGGGACCCAGGATGCGTCGCTCGTCATCAACGGTCACTTCCAGCCGACCTGACAGAACGATGCCCCCCTCCTCTCCCTCATGCACCAATGGAACCCGACCCGTACCAGCGCCCGGCTGATAGCACTCCTTTAATATCTGCAAGCTTCTGCCAAACAGATTGTCGCCGATCTGCCGGTAGGAAATTGGTCCCTTGCCGATCTCAACCAGTTCCTCGGCAGCATAAAACGCCTTGCGCGGCATTTCCGGCTCGAACGTGAAAAACTCGGCCAGCCCAATGGGAATGCCATCGAGGATTCGCTTCAACGCCCCCACCGATGGATTGGTGGAATTGGATTCGATCAGCGAAATCGTGGAATTCGTAACCCCCGCCCGCTTGGCCAACTCACGTTGCGATAGCTTATGAATGGAGCGCAAATGCCGCAGCCTGTTGCCTATGTCGACGACCACCTTCGTCTCCCTGTTTTTAGATGTTCGATATTCAACAAACAGTCACACACGCAAACAGCGAAATCAATGGATTAGCCAATAGAAGAAAAGGACTGTTCGACACCGATGACATCTGGAATGGTACGTCATCACAACATGGGGAAACCAATGGATCACAACAGCAAATCCAACATGCCGAATTTGGAAAACTTCTGGATGCCGTTCACGGCAAACCGGCAGTTCAAGGCGGCGCCTCGCCTCCTGGCCAGCGCCGAGGGCATGTATTACACCGATATCGACGGCAAAAAAATTCTGGATGGAACTGCGGGTCTGTGGTGCGTCAATGCGGGACATGCGCGCAAACGCATCACTCAGGCCGTCGAGCGTCAGTTGTCCACTCTCGATTTCGCACCGACGTTCCAGATGGGTCACCCAATCGCTTTCGAATTCGCCGAAAAACTCGCCGCTGTCGCACCTGGCGGACCGGATGCAGAACTCGACCGCGTCTTCTTCACGGGTTCAGGCTCGGAATCTGTCGATACCGCGCTTAAAATCGCAATTGCGTACCAGCGCGCAATTGGCCAGGGAACCCGTAGTCGCATTATCGGGCGCGAAAAGGGATATCACGGCGTCGGCTTCGGCGGCATTTCCGTTGGCGGTCTAGTCAATAACCGCCGCGTTTTCCCACAAATTCCCGCCGATCACATGCGCCACACACTGGATCTGGATCGCAACGCCTTCTCGAAGGGTCTCCCAGCCCATGGCGTGGAACTGGCGGACGATCTTGAACGTCTCGTCGCTCTGCACGGTGCCGAGACCATTGCCGCTGTGATCGTAGAACCCATGTCGGGTTCGGCTGGCGTCATCCTTCCGCCCGAGGGATACTTGCAGCGCCTGCGAGCCATTGCAGACAAGCACGGCATTCTTCTGATTTTCGATGAAGTCATCACCGGCTTCGGCCGCCTCGGCAAACCCTTCGCCACGGATTATTTCGGCGTGGTGCCGGATCTGGTCACGACCGCTAAGGGCATTACCAACGGCGCAATACCGATGGGCGCGGTTTTCGCCAAGCGTGCCGTTTACGACGCCCTGATGCATGGACCAGAAAAACAGATCGAACTTTTCCACGGTTACACCTATTCCGGCCATCCCGTGGCGTGTGCTGCCGGTATCGCAACACTAGAAATCTATCACGACGAAGGCCTTCTCACCCGAGCCGAAACACTGGCAACGGCATGGCAGGACGCGCTGCATTCGGTAAAGGGCCTGCCCCATGTTCTCGACGTCCGCAATCTCGGACTTGTCGGTGCCATCGAACTCGCACCACGTGACGGTGCTCCGGGCACCCGCGCCTACGATGTTTTTGTCGAGTGCCTGAAGAAGGGCCTTCTCACCCGTGTGACCGGCGACATCATCGCTCTGTCGCCACCACTGATCATTGAAGAAAGCCAGATTGGCGACATCATCTCGATTATCAGTGATGTACTGTCCCACACGGCCTGAGATTGCCAAACGTTTCAGAGCGGCCAACCAAGGCCGCTCTGATCAAAAATCAGCGTTGCTTTGCCAAATTTCAGCTGATTTTACTCAATTGAATTAATTGAGAAAATCATGTCATACGAAACCGAAAGAGAACTTTCGTTTCAACACCCCGTATGGTCAATTATCTATGAATTTCCTGAGTTTCGGACCCACTCGGCTCCACTAAAACGGCGATATGCTCAGCCACTTGGCGAGTCTGGCTTCGAATGTCAGGCACAGCAGTAATTTCCCAAAACTGCCCCGCTGTCAAGGCTCCCACGGCAAACAAGCCAGGCCGGGGGGAGCCATCGCACGACAGAACGCGCGATTTGTCATCCACTCTGACGCCGAGGCCAAGTGGATCGATCTCCAGCATGTCCTGTTCCCGCATATGCTGCAAGAGCAGCGAGTGGCCAATTCCCGCACGTTCCATGCCGGTACAATTGACCAGCCAATCAAAAGCGAGAGAGATCTCTTCAGACGTGCCGCGTTTGCGATAAACGAGACTGTTCTCATCACCCTGCCGTGTGATCTTCGATACAAAACCGGCATGCACGGTCACCGTACCGTCCTGCACCAAAGAATCAAAGACCTCATGCACCTGCGGCGCAATCCGGTGCCGGTGAATGTTCCACCAAGCAAGAGCGTGGCGGAGGAAGCGGGAGCGTTGCTCCTGACCAAGGCTCTGCCACAATGGCTGCGTCTGATGCCTCAGTCCCTCCATAACGCCTCGCCACGCCGCGCCTGCCCTCACCTGACCCCGCAAGTCCGAAAGTATCTGGCTTATCTCCCGCCGATCATCTTGAAGTGCTGGCTCAATCGCCTTAACCGGCGCACGGCTATGTGGATGCGGTGCAAGACCCCTGCGCGACAGGACGTGGATTTTTCCACGATGACGTTTGTTGCGAAGCGAAAGAACCTGATCAATCATCGTTAGGCCTGAGCCGAGAATGACAATGGTGTCATCCGCGCCCACGCGAGACAACCAACCCAGCCGCCAAGGGTTCCGCACAACGCGTCGTAAGAGAGCCATGTCAGCATCCGAAGTTAGCCGCGGCAAACTCGCGGTCCCGACGCCCAAACAAAGAGCGACGTTAGCCGACTGCAATTTACGACCGTCACTCAATCGAAAGATCGTTCCATTTTCATCACAAGAAAGACAGGACATGGCTTTCGCTTTGACGAAATCTACTCGGGCCCGCTGGCTTTGGCTCCTAAGCAGAGATGCGAGCGTATCCCTGAGATAAAGACCATAATCATTGCGCGACGCGAACGTCGCGCCATCGACGGCTCGGCCACGCCTCGAAAGCCAATCCAAGAAATCGTTCGGCTTATCTACAAATGCACTCATCCTTGCGGCAGGCACATTAAGCCGGTGCAAATGTAATTCGGTGCGATAGGCAGTGCCTCGACCGAACGCGGAGTCATCCCCTACAATGGCGATGGATGCTGTGGCTGGTAGACGCTCCAAAAGATTGGTGACGAGACTGATCGCGGAGAACCCGGATCCGACAACGGCGACATCATAAACCACTTCAATACTCCCATGCTTTTACAGGCCGAAGAAAACCCCAACTGCTATCGAAAGGCAAACGGGAATCAGCTAGACCCGTACGAGACCTTATACAGCCGTCGCCAGATCGAGTTAGCCGCGGCTAACGGTATCACGTAGCGAACAGCACAACGCCGAAAATCCGGTCACGGAATCCCATTTCACGTGAAAAATCACGGTTAGCCGGCTGAAAAGATTCATGTTTGCTCTCGGCGAATGCCTATTGCACGAAAAAGAGAATCGGCGCTTATATCCCAGTTGCGGAAAAAACCGATTTCAGCGGAAAAAAACGCAACTGATCTAGCAAGTGGAAAAATCCGATATGACTCAAAGTGCCGATCTGAAATCTGCCGAGAAGGCGCCCGACCTGACGGGCCTCATTCTTCAGCATTCGGCCGCGCTGTCGGCGCAGCTGCAAGCGCACAACGCAAACACCTTCGCACCGCTTGCGGAAAAAAGCATGCGGAATTTTTCTCCGTCGGAAACGGCCAAGCTGATCGGGATCGGTGAAGCCTATCTGCGCCAGATCGCAGCGGAGCAGCCTGATCTCAGCGCGTCGCAAAGTGGCGGTCGTCGCAGCTACACCGTCGAAGACATTCACAACATCAGAAAGTTTCTGGACCAGGGCGCACGCGGCACGCGGCGTTATCTGCCGCACCGTCGCGAAGGCGAAGACCTTCAGGTCATAGCGGTGATGAACTTCAAGGGTGGGTCTGGCAAGACAACGACATCGGCGCACCTTGCGCAATATCTCGCGCTGCGCGGTTACCGCGTGCTCGCAATCGATCTCGATCCGCAGGCCAGTCTTTCGGCTCTGTTCGGTCATCAGCCGGAACTCGATGTCGGTCCGAATGAAACACTATACGGCGCGATCCGCTACGACAGCGAACAGCGCCCGATCGCGGAGATCGTCAGGGGAACCTACATCCCGGACCTCCACATCATTCCTGGCAATCTGGAACTCATGGAGTTCGAACATGATACGCCGCGCGCTTTGATGCGCCGTGCGCCTGGCGACACCTTGTTCTTCGCGCGTATTGGCCAGGCGATAGCCCAGGCACAGAACTTCTACGACGTTGTCGTCATCGATTGCCCGCCGCAACTCGGTTACCTCACGCTTTCGGCTTTGACGGCAGCAACATCGGTTCTGGTTACCGTTCACCCGCAAATGCTCGATGTGATGTCGATGAATCAGTTTCTGGCCATGACCGGCGATCTGCTGGCAGAAATCGGCAGAGCCGGCGCTCGTTCCGATTATCACTGGATGCGCTATCTCGTGACCCGCTTCGAGCCGAGTGATGGTCCGCAGAACCAGATGGTCGCGTTTCTCCGTTCCATATTCGGTGAACACGTCTTGAACCATCCGATGTTGAAAACGACGGCCGTTTCCGACGCTGGATTGACCAACCAAACACTCTTCGAAGTCGAGCGTACCCAGTTCACACGGTCTACCTATGACCGCGCGCTGGAATCCATGACCAACGTCAATGCCGAAATAGAAGGCTTGATCAAGAAAGCCTGGGGTAGGGCAGCATGAGCAGAAAAGAAATCTTCGCAAATCTTGGTGGCAAGACCCCGGATAACAACGAGGCACCCGCAGAGCGTTCGCGCCCTCGCATCCGCCCAATCCTTGGTTCGCCAGAACTGGTCACGGATGTCGTGAATTCGCCGGTCGGAATGATCGGGCAATCGCTGAATGAAGTCTCCGAGCGTTCCAAGCGTGCGGAAGAGATCGAACGCAAGCTGGCCGAAGGGCTGACGATTGTCGCTCTTGACCCGGCAGACGTCGATCCATCCTTCATTCCCGACCGTATGCCATCGTCCATCGAAGCGGATGTCGGTCTTGTCGAAGCAATCCGTGAGCAGGGACAACAGGTTCCTATTCTCGTTCGCCCTCACCCAGACTATCCGGGCCGCTATCAGGTGGCCTTCGGTCATCGCCGTCTGCGTGCCGTGGCCCAGATTGGCATTCCGGTTCGCGCCGTTGTTCGTGACCTGACCGATGAGCAGCTCGTCGTTGCCCAGGGACAGGAAAACAACGAACGTCGCGACCTGAGCTATATCGAAAAGGCGCGCTTTGCCCAGAAGCTTCAGATGCGTTTCTCGCGTGAAACCATTATGGCTGCCATGTCGCTTTACAAAGGCGATCTGTCCAACATGCTGTCCGTCGTCGGTCGTATACCGGACGATATCGTTGACAGCATCGGTCCAGCACCCGGTGTGGGTCGCCGCAACTGGATGGATTTGGCAGAGCAGCTTTCCTCGTCGAAAGTCAATGAAGCTGCGCGCGCTTATCTCAGCGATGAGAGCGTTGAAAAGCTTCCTTCCGAAGAGAAATTCAAATCGATCCTCGAGTTTCTGAAGCCTAAAGCCGAGCCAAAGAAGACGGGTGTTCTTTCGACGCAAAACGGCCAGAAGCTCGCAAAGATCGTCGAGACTGACAACAGGGTCGATATCTCTATCGATCGCAGACAGGCGCCGGAGTTTGCCGCGTTCGTTCTCGATCATCTACAGGCGCTTTTCGAAGAGCATCGCGCCAAGCAGTAACACGCATATCAACAGAACGATTAACAGGAGCAGCAAGCCCAAAAGAAAAAAGCCCCCGAACGTTGCCGCACGGAAGCCTTTCTTTGATCTAAGCAACCAAAGAATCTCATTTCCGCGAATCATAGTCAAGAGTCTTGGCATCGATATTTCTTCGGTGAGCGATTTTCTTTTGCCTTTTTGAAGGTGAGAGACATGAATAGCGATATTGTAGCGACGCCTTTCGGGCGGCGGGGGTTATCCCTTGGCCGTTTGGCAAGTCAGTTCGCATCGAAAACGGTCGACCCCAACAGGTCCATCGACAAATGGAAGATGTTTCGCGCGACTTGCGAAGCACGACCTCTGCTGGGCGTAAGCGATAGATCGCTGGCGGTCCTGAACGCTCTGATCAGCTTTTATCCAAAGGCAGAGCTGTCGGAAGAAAATGGCTTAGTCGTCTTTCCGTCCAACCAGCAACTTTCCCTTCGCGCCCACGGCATGCCAGAGCAAACGTTGCGGCGTCACCTCGCAGCCCTGGTCGATGCCGGTCTTATTCTGCGCAAGGATAGTCCCAACGGGAAGCGTTATGCGCGCAAAGATCGAAGCGGCGGTATCAGCGATGCCTTCGGTTTTTCACTCGCGCCACTGATCACCCGTGCAGACGAGATCCAAGCCATTGCAAGACAGGTCGTCGATGACAGGCTCGAGCTTCAGCGCCTGCGTGAAAAAATCAGTTTGTGCCGACGCGACATCATCAAATTTGCCGAAATCGCACTTGAGGAAAACGCAGACGGTGACTGGGCAAAGTTTCAAACGCGCTATTTCACGCTCAAATCGTCCTTGGATCGCAAATCGAAAGCGCCACATCTGACGCTCGTACTCGAAGATTTGACGATTTTGCGCAATGAGATGGCTAACCGACTGGAAAAACACATAGAAATTCAAAAAATAAGCGCCAATGCCTATCAAAATGAGCGGCTTATACAGAGTTCAGAATCCGAATCTATTTTTGAAACGGAGCATGTGGATAATTCTGTGGGAACAGCTGAAAACGCGCAGCCTGTGGAAACGAACTCAGCTTTTAAAAAACTGGATGAAGCTACCAGCACACAGACCAAATCTGTCGCCAGAACAGAAGGCTTCGACCTCCAGACTGTAATCAAAGCATGCCCGGAAATATCGCTCTATGGCCCGAATGGCGCTGTCAGAAGCTGGCAGGAGATGCAACACGCCGGTAAAGTGGTCAGAAAGATGCTGTCGATCAGCCAGTCGGCCTATGATGACGCGGAAAGAGCCATGGGCGTGCATGCAGCAACAGCAATCTTAGCGTGTATACTCGAGAAATCAGCAACCATCCAATCTCCGGGCGGTTATCTGCGAACGCTGACGGAAAAAGCGCTATCCCGCCAATTCTCGATCAAACCCATGCTGATGGCGTTGTTACGGACACAATTATCATCGAAGTTTGAGCCTCGCTTGCAATAGCGAAAACTGGATGAGTGACCCACTACGTGAAGTCAGTAATAAATGTTGACTCACAACTGAAAGATTTTTATGTCGGCTGGAACGAAGATGACGAGGAAGAACCGATGACCGCTGCCGGACTGGCCGTAGACGTGCACCACATGGAACCAAGCCGCACCAAGCGCCTGAAAGCAGCGACACGGGGTGCTCACGAGGCGCTGGACGGCTTCATCATGGCTGCAAAACCTTTCGAAAGCCGTGAAAATTTTGGCAAGTTCGTCCAGACCCAGTACCTCTTTCACAGTGATCTTGATGCTTTGTTCTCGAACGAAACACTGGACGGGCTTCTGCCGGATTTGAAGGGCCGCAGGCGACTGGCTTTTATCGTGCAGGACTTGAACGATCTGAGCATTTCGACACCGGAAACACAGGCCACGCGGCTCACCATCGATGACGCGGATTTCGACCTACCAGAGGCTTTGGGATGGCTCTATGTCATTGAAGGATCGAACCTCGGTGCTGCTTTTCTGTTGAAGGATGCAGCCAAGCTTGGGCTCGACGAAACCTTTGGCGCACGCCATCTGGCTGGGGCACCGAAAGGGCGTGGTCTGCATTGGCGCACCTTTGTTGCAGCGCTTGACGCCATTGAACTCACCGCAGAAGAAGAAGACCGTGCCATTGCCGGTGCCGAGGCCGCATTCCGCGCGGTTCACGAGCATGCCAAGCGAATGATGATCTGACGATCCGGTGATGGTTGTAGCCACGGATAAGCTCTAGCTTGCCCTCAGCACAGGTTGAGCTACTATGGCCCGGTGGCGGGGAGGCCACTCATAGGAGGTTCAATGACGTATCGACTTATTACACGGCGCACTGCCATGGCGCTTGCCGCGTCCGCAGTCTCACTTTTCTCGGTGGGCACTGCGGCTCACGCGCAGGGTTTTCCAGACCGGGCAATAACGCTCGTTGTTCCTTTCGCTGCGGGTGGTTCGACCGATGTGGTTGCCCGCGTTATCGCGCAGAAAATGGGGGATGATCTGGGGCAGCAGGTCATCGTTGAAAATATCGCAGGGGCAGGCGGCAATCTCGGTGCCGACAGGGTCGCCAGAGCCGAGCCGGACGGATACACGGTGCTGATGGGCACGGTCGCAACCCACGCGCTCAACCCTCTCATCCTCAAAACCAAGCCCTATGATCCCGAAAAAGACTTCGCCCCGATCTCGCTGCTGGTTGTCGTTCCCAATGTACTGGTGGTCAATCCGCAGCTTCCGGTGAACACGGTTGCCGAATTGGTCGCGCTGCTGAAGGCTGAGCCGGACAAATATGCTTATGCCTCCTCCGGTAACGGCACCCCGCTTCACCTGTCGGGTGAGCTGTTCAAGAGCATGACAGGCGTTTCGATGCAGCACGTTCCCTACAAGGGGTCCGGTCCTGCGTTGAACGATCTCCTTGGAAACCAGGTTTCCATCATGTTCGACAATCTTCCGTCGTCATCGGGACACATCAAATCCGGCACATTACGTGCACTGGGCGTGACCACCGCGGAAAGAGCATCGTCCTTCTCTGACGTACCGACGATTGCCGAAACCGTGCCCGGCTATGAGACCTACACCTGGAACGCACTGTTTGCGCCCACCGGGACGCCAACGGAAGCCATAGACCGGCTGAATGCGGCTGCGAAAAAAGCACTCGCAGATCCCGGCGTTGCCGCTCGCATGGCCGATTTCAGCGCCCAGATTGTCGCATCGACACCGGAAGAATTGAAGACCCACGTCTCAGAAGAAATCGCAAAGTGGGGACCGGTCGTTAAGGACGCAAACGTTCAGATGGACTGACGCTGCGTCGAAGATAGGCGTAGCGCCAAGGTCATGAAGATGATCGGCCCGGTTTTCCGGGCTGGTCTGCATGCTGTTCCATATGCGACAGTCTGCTCCAGTCCCCAGATGGCGGTTAATGCATATCCCAGTAATGTCCCGAATAGCACGCTCCCAGTCTGGATGGGCTGCAACGGCATGAGTGCTTGCCTTTTTACGGTTTCCCTGCCAGCTTGCAGGCCATAGTGGCGCTTTGGTGGGCATGGAAATGCGGCGAGACGATCTTGATACGGTGATCGGCCTTGTTGCTCTGTCTGATCGGAAAGCATTCGCTTCGCTCTACACGCGAACGAGCCCGAAACTTTTCTCCATATGCCTTCGTATACTCAAAGACCGCACGGACGCCGATGAAGCGTTGCAGGAGGTCTATGTAAAGATATGGCAGCGTGCGCGGCAGTTTTCCGCCGTGACCGGAACAGCCGAGATATGGATGGCAGCAATTGCCCGCAACACAGCCATTGACATGATCAGGGCGCGCAAACCCGTTGCCAGTGAACTGAGCGACGGCCCGGAACTGGTCGAAACTGCGCCCGACCCGGAGCAGACGCTGCTGTACAAGGACACGGGCCGGGGAATTGACCTCTGTCTCGGCGAGTTGGAGGACAACAAGGCAAAAGCCGTTCGACAGGCCTATCTGGAGGGCATGACCTATCAAGAGCTTGCCGAGAGTTATGCCGTACCCTTGAATACGATGCGAACATGGTTGAGGCGCAGCCTCATCAAGCTGAAAGAGTGCATGGAGCGATGACAGAACCTGACGACAGCAATGGAGACATTCACCGGGACGATATCATCGTTGCCGAGTATGTGCTTGGCGTGCTGTCCCTCAGCGACCGCCAGCAGGTGGAAAGACGCATGCGTTCCGATGATGCATTCGCCCAGCAGGTCCATCAGTGGGAAGCACGGTTTTCAAGTCTGAATGAAGACTATCAGCCTGTTTCGCCGAATGCTTCGACCTATACAGCCATTGAGGCCCGCCTGTTTGAACAGACCGGCGCGGCTGGGCGGGGTCTCGTGCCATCCCTGTGGGGGTCGCTTGTATTCTGGCGTGGGCTCAGCGCGCTGACGACGGCCTGTGCAATCATCGCGGCTGTCTCCTTCATAACATTGCCCCAGCAATCGCGTGTTTCATACATGGCAGAGCTTTCATCCCCAGACGCTCCCATGGCGCTGATGGTGTCCTATGATGCGGGCTCCGGGCGGATGGCGATGACGCCGATGGCGGCTGGTGAGGCGTCGCAGAAGTCTCTGGAACTGTGGATGGTCAAACCGGATGGTACGCCCCATTCCTTGGGCGTTTTCGATCCGAAAAGCGATGCTGAGATGATCATTCCCGTCGATATGCGGGACCAGATGCGCGATGGTGTGACACTGGCCGTCAGTCTTGAACCCTATGGCGGATCTCCCACCGGCAAGCCGACGGGACCCATCCTTGCCAGTGGAGCGACGCGCCAGCTTTAAAAAAGTATAAAGGCTGAAACTTTGGCTGAACATCATCCGTAGTTTCTCATGTACCGGATACGTCACTTGCAAAAACGCTCGTGACGATTGGCGGAACCAGAGGAGATAACGCCATGATGAAGTCCAGCCTGCGCATGATCGCGCTTGCCGCAGCCGTTTCGACCGTCGCATTTGCAGCACAAGCCAAGAACCCGATGGTCGGTGGCGCTGCCATGTATGAAAACAAGAACATCGTTGAAAACGCCGTCAACTCCAAGGATCACACGACGCTGGTCGCTGCCGTCAAGGCCGCCGGTCTGGTCGAGACACTGGAGGGCAAGGGCCCGTTCACGGTGTTTGCACCCACCAACGAAGCCTTCGCTGCCTTGCCAAAGGGCACCGTCGAAACGTTGTTGAAGCCTGAAAACAAGGCCAAGCTGACCAAAATCCTCACCTGTCACGTCGTTGCTGCTGACGCCATGTCAAAGGCTATCGAAAAGATGATCAAGGATGATGGCGGCACCCACGACGTGAAAACGGTTGGTGGCTGCATTCTGAAGGCCAAAGAAAGCATGAACAAGATCACGTTGACCGACGAAAACGGCACCGTGGCGCATGTCACCATCGCCGATGTGAAGCAATCGAATGGCGTCATCCACGTCATCGACAAGGTTCTGCTGCCTAAGATGTAGAACCTGCGGCACACGGCACCATGCGTTCCCCCAAACGCTTGGTGCCGTGTTGCAACTCTAAAATGCCAGCCGGTTTACTCGGCTGTTGCCTGAATATCGACCTTGTCCAGAAGAAGCAGCGGATCGTTTGACGCTGCGACGAGGTCAAGCAGACCCAGGCCATTGGGGCCATTGGATTTGACCGTGACCGTGAGCGTTCCCGGTGTGCTGATGAAGCGCAAAAGTGCATCGACCGCACTGCGCAGCTTTGGTTGTTCGGCTGCGAGCTGTTGAAGCGTCACGTTCACCACCAACGCCATCAAGCCCCGCACTTCATCTTCGGTGACCTGGTTTTGAAGGGCATAAAGCTTGATCGCCTTGGCCATCATGCCTTCGTCCTTGATCGTGAATGTCATTTCGCGACCGGCGAGGCCGAAGAGTGCGGCCTGAGCGCGGCCCGTGTCGAAGGCGAAAAATTCTTCCGTGAAGCCGCTGATCAGACCTGAGACATTGATGCTGCCGAATTCCTTGCCGCTCAGCGAGATCTGCCGGATCACCAGATTGTTGTTAGGCTGGTCCCAGCCACTAGAAAGCGCATAGGACATTGTGAAAGATTCGAGACCCAGCTTGCGCGCCTCGACGAAAGCTTCGTCCGTCGAATCCGCCGGGATCGGAACCGTGAGATCGTCCTGCTTGATCTCGATATCGGTGGGGATGCCGTTGAAGGGCTTCGTCAGTCCCATTTCGAAATTCTTCAGCGCGAACTTGACCCGCTCAGGCGCTCCGGCTGGCTCTTCTCCAGCCGTTTCAGGCGCGATGAAATCGACGTTGATACCAGCGACGCGGACCTTGCCCAGCTCCGGTATCAGGCGATTGAAGGGGAGGTTCTGGATTTGTGTTTCATCGAGCCCGACGATTTGGGTCAGACTCTCCAGTGTAGAACCCCAGTCAAAGCCCTTTAGGCTGGCCTCGGCGACTTCGATCCTGTCGTCGCCACTGCCAAAGGACATGCCGTGAAGGCCGAAATCTAGCTTGCGGTTATCCATCTGCATCTCGAGACGATCGACGGACGCCTTGATCCGTTTGCCCGTGGACCCGGCGCTTGTATCCGGTCCTTCCGCCTTGAGGCCGAGCAACTGAATGTTGCTCTTGCCAATCATGTCAGCGAGGGAGACGGCCTTGGCAACCAGTGCCTGACGCTCCTGCGGTGACAGTTCGTCCGGTTTTTTGGTTGTCGTCAGTTCCTTCAAGGTGTCCAGAAGCGGTTCGGCCGGCATGCGGGCGGTAAAACCATCGCTGCGGATTTCGTCATAGCTGAACTGGCTATCGCCTTCCTTGAAAGAAACGTTCTTGATGGACAGAGGGCCGTAGAGGGGCTTCGGTTCCTTGTCGTCAGGACCAGCTTTTTCCGTGTAGAGGCGGGCGAGATAAGCAAGATCGAAGTCCTGACCGGTGATAGCACCTGTCGAAACGACCACGTGCTTTTCCGCCATTGCCCCGTTGGCATCCGGCAGGCTCATCTTGATATCGTAACTGCCAGTATCACTGGAATAGCGCGCGATGCGGCCATCTGCGATGTCGGAAAACGCAACATCTTTGTAGATCGTCTTTTGCTCGGTCGTCGCGATGGACTGCGTGAGCGTGACGTCAGGCGTCGAAATTCGGCTCGCGGAAAAGCCTTCGATACGTCTGGACAGAGAATGGGCGTTCGCCTCGTCGGATGTCGCAGAAACTTTCTCGAAGGCGGCGTTTTCTACGCGTGCATGGGGCATCGAGATTTTGCCGGTCGGCACATCGATATCGATGTTGCTCAACTCCAGTGCGCCATCCAAAAAGGGAAGCTTTGGACGACCGTCAACAGCGGCAATGCGGATGTTTTTGCCATCTTGAAGCGGGAGTGTCAGATCACGAATATGAACCTGACCGAGAAAATCGACCTCTACGGAACCGGTCGTTGCGCCGCTGCGAGCGACCAGTTCGTTGACTTTCGATTGGTAGAAGGCTTTAGCCCCCACGACACCTCCGGCTGCAATCGCCAGAATCGCGACCGTTGCCCACAAAGCCTTGGAGCGGCTCTTGCCGTTTTGGGTATTTGCCTGTTCCACGAAGTTGGTCCTATTCGACGCTGATTGAGACTTCGCCTCTTTTAGGCATGCTAAAGTTGCTGCGCAAGTGGCCGCTGCCGGAAGGGTTGGTAATTGTTCGAGGGGGTTATCCCACCTACGCCAGCCACCTAAATCACCAGCGTCAAGGAGAACAACCAGCCACGGCTTTGGCTGGTTGTTGTCTCTTTTACAGCGCTGGATCAGGCATCACGCCTCAAGCCAGCGAACCTGTTCGGGCGTCAGCTTGATGTCGAGCGCGGAAAGGCTGTCTTCCAGCTCGGCGATGGTGCGCGGGCCGATCAGCGGCAGCACAGGGAAGGGCTGGGCAATGACGTAGGCAAGCGCGATATGGATCGGGTTTCGGCCAAGCTGTTTTGCGAGCTCGATTGCCCTGTCGCGACGCTCAAAATTGCGCTCCGAATACCAGACGCGCACGATCTCCTCATCGTCACGCTTGTCGCGGCCTGCCCGGTCGGTGAAGAAGCCGCGCCCCTGACTGGACCATGCGAAGTTTGGTATCTGCCGCTCCCTAGCCCACTCCTTCCACGGTTCGTCGGAGGCTGCCACGCATCCGGCCCAGATCGGGTCCAGCATCTCGGCCAGCGAGAAATTGTTGGAAAGTGCGGCGGGCGCTGTCTTCCCCGTTTTCTGCGCATAGGAGATTGCTTCGTCCATGCGCTGGCGTGTCCAGTTGGAGCCACCGAAGATGCCTCTGATACGACCGCGTTTGACCTCGGCATCCATCGCATCCACGAATTCGCCAACCGGCACGTCCGTATTGTCGCGGTGCATGAAGTAGACATCGACGTAATCGGTTTTCAGTCGGTCGAGAGACTGATCCAGCTGTTTGGTGATGATATCAGGGTAGCAGAGCGGGGAATGCGCGCCTTTGCCGATCAGCACGATATCTTCGCGTGGCACGTTGCGGCTCGTATGCCAATCGCCGAAGATGGCTTCCGTTTTGCCGCCGCCATAGACGAAGGCCGTGTCGAAGAGATTGCCGCCCGCCTCGTAATATGTGTCGAGGGTAAGCGATGCGGCAGCGAAATTGGGGAAGAATTCGAAGCCGAGCGCAACGACGGAAGCCGGCTTCGAAAGCCCGGGTATCTGCCGCTTCGGCACGGAATTTCCAGGAGCGACCTTTCCACCGGCGATATTGAGGACACGCTTGGCCGCAGTTTCCACGCCGTACTCCAAACCGACCGATGCACGCCACTGGTCCATGACCCTGAGATTGCCGAGACTGTCGGCCCAGTTCATGCCGGGATGGGCGAATTCCGACGCGTTGTTGCGGATGGCCTCTCCGGCAGCATCCACCTCGAATGAATAGAGCCAACGATCTTCATCGACTTCGATCGTCTGGTGCTCGCCCTTGCCTTTGAAGACCTCGATTTTGCCGACGCCGCCCTTGTGGCCGGATGCAAACCAGAAATCCTGAACCTCGATCCGACCTTCCGATCCGATGATGCGCAGCACATTGTCCTGATTGGCCATGATCGAGCAGGACACTTCCGCGATGATCTCGTTTGGAAACTTCAGGATTGCGGAAGCCCACTCATCGACACCGGATTGTCCGAGATGAGCAACGCCCGCCACTTTAATCGGCTCAAGGAAGGGCTGACCGGCAGTTGCACCGGCGATCAGCCGCGCCATGGAGACCGGATAACCGCCGACATCGAGAATGCCGCCGCCTGCGCTGTCATTGGCGAACAGGCGGTGGTCGGCCCGGAAACTTCCCATGTTGAAGCCGAAACTGGAGCGAATGATCCTGACATCACCAATCGTACCGCTTTTGACCAGCTCCACAATTTTCGCGGTCTGCGGATGCAGTCGGTACATATAGGCTTCACCGGCAAAAACACCTACCTTCTTAGCTTCGTGGAAGATCGCCTCGGCATCATAGGCCGTCAGCGCGATGGGCTTTTCCACCAGTACATGCTTGCCTGCTCGTATCGCCTTGATGGCCCATTCCGCGTGGCTGGTATGGGGCGTGGCGATATAGACGGCATCGATTTCGGGATCGAAAAGCAGGGCGTCATAGCCATTGATGATGCGCGCACCGGGAAAACCGTCGCTAAGGCCCGGACGATCCGGGTTTCGTGACGCAATCGCCACGAGTTTTCCTGTTTTGGAATGGGCAATGCCCTCGGCAAAGGTCTTTGCGATTGTGCCGGGTCCGATAATGCCCCAGCGGACGGTTTGAAAGTCGGGCATGATATTCCTCATTTACGTGGGTCTTGAGATGCGGTGTTTTCAGCGAAGGCGCTTGCCATCGCTGTCGAAGAGAAAGGTTTTTTCGGCAGATATCGACACGGTCAGCCGGTCGAGCTTGCCGACATGGCGGGATTCGGGCCGCTCGATGATCAGGGGAAGGTCATGAGCCAGATGCGCATAGACGTAGCTGGTGTTGCCCAGATGTTCGGCGACATCGACCTCAACAGTGAGATCGGTGGCGCCATCGCCCGCACTCTTGAAATGCTCCGGGCGGATGCCGAGGGTTACAGGCGCTCCTTCGCCGGGTCGTGCGGTGATCGGCAGCGTCAGCGATACGGATGGTGCATGGTCCAGATTGACCGTCACGCCCTGCGCGCTTTCTGTCACGATCTTGCCGGGCAGAAAATTCATCTTGGGCGAGCCGACAAAGCCCGCCACGAAGCTGTTTTCCGGGTCGTCGTAAAGATCGAGCGGCGCGCCGATCTGCTCGATATTGCCTTTGCGCAGCACCACGATCTTGTCAGCAAGCGTCATTGCTTCAGTCTGGTCATGGGTCACATAGATCATCGTGGTCCCCAACTGCTTGTGCAGCTTGGAGATTTCCACCCGCATCTGAACGCGCAATTCGGCATCGAGATTGGACAGCGGCTCATCGAACAGAAACACCTGCGGCTGGCGCACGATGGCGCGACCGATGGCGACGCGCTGCCTTTGCCCGCCCGAAAGCTGCTTTGGCCTGCGCTTCATCAACTCGTTTATCTGCAATATCTCGGCGGCACGGCTGACCCGGCCATCGGTGTCTGCCTTCGGATTTCCGTTCATCCGCAGACCGAATGACAGATTTTCCTCGACGGTCATGTGCGGATAGAGCGCGTAGGACTGAAAGACCATGGCGATGCCGCGGTCAGCCGGTTCGGCATCGTTGACCACCGTGCCGCCGATGCTGATATCTCCGCTGGATATGTCCTCGAGACCGGCAATCATTCTGAGCAAGGTGGACTTGCCGCAGCCCGAGGGGCCGACGAAGACGACGAATTCGCCGTCTTCGATATCGAGATTGGCGCCGTGGATGATCTCGAGAGCACCGTAACGTTTGACGACATTTTTGAGTGAAAGTCCCGCCATGCGGCTCCTCCCGGATTACTTGACGGCGCCGGCGGAAATGCCGGCGATGAAGTGGCGCTGCAGGACCACGAAGATGATGAGAATGGGTGCTGTCAGCAACATGGCGCCCGCCATGATCCCGCCCCAGGAGACCTTGGTCAGCCCGATCAGGGTGCCGAGCGCTACCGGTGCCGTCATCATGCCCGGACGGGAATTAATGAGCAGCGGCCAGAGATAGTTGTTCCATGAGGCGAGAAACAGAATGATGGACAGCGCCGCCATGGTGGGGCGGGCCAGCGGCAGGGCGATGCGCAGGAAGATTTGCCACTCCTTGACACCTTCCACCCGTGCAGCATCGAAGAGCTCGCCCGGCATCATCGAGAAGGATTGCCGCATGAAGAGCACGCCAAGCGAATTGAAGAGCGGCGGTACGATGAGCGCGACCCAGCTATTGGCCATCTTGAACTCGCGCGCGACCATGATGAATTGCGGGATGACGACGACCGCATAGGGCAGGGTGATCGTCCCCAAAATGATCGCGACGACGACAGAGCGCCCGGCGAAGCGATAGCGGGCGAGGGCCCACCCGGCCATCGATGTCAGCATGACCGAGAGAAAGGTGTAGATCACCGCGACCGTGATCGAGATGAACATGGCCCTCAGAAAGTTGGTGTCAGCCTGGAGGTTGCGGAAGTTCTCCACGAAATGGGTGGAGGGCATGAGTTCGATGTTGGGGCTGAAAATGCCGTTATCCGGCATGGTGGAGAAGACGAACATCATCCACAGCGGAAACAACCAGATCAGCGCAAGCGGCGTCAATGCCGCATGCAGGGCGATCTTTTGCCAGAGAAGCGATCTTGATTTCGAGTTCATGTCCGTTCCCTCCCGAACCAGAGATTGAACATCGATATGAAGATGGCCAGCGCCGCGATCGTGTAGGCGATTGCCGAGGCATAGCCGAAGTTGAGCGAGGTGAAGCCTTGGCGATAGAGGAAGATGCCGAGCGTTTCTGTTCCGCCGCCGGGACCGCCTCTGTTGGTGATGAGGAACGGCTCGGTGAAGAGTTGCATGGTGCCGATGACGGACAGCACGACGCAAAAGATGATGATGGGTTTGAGAAGGGGCAGTGTGATGTGGAAGAACTGCTGACGCTTGCTGACCCGGTCCAGCCGCGCGGCCTCATAGACATCACCGGGAATGGATTGCAGTCCGGCGAGGATGATGATGGCGTTGTATCCCGCCCAGCGCCACGTGACCGCGATGATGATCAGCGCCATGGCCGCGGTGGCATTGTCGAACCATGCGATGGGCGAGAGGCCGACCGTCACGAGCATTTTGTTGATGACGCCGAAATCGGCGCTGAACATCAGCCGGAAGACAGCGGCATAGGCCACTTCTCCAACCACGACCGGCGCGAAGAAGGCGAAACGATAAAGCGGACGCGCCTTCAGCAGCGGCGAATTCAGAAGAACAGCCATCACGGTCGCAAGCGCGATCATCACCGGAACCTGGATGACCAGAATGATCAGCGTGTTATAAAGCGCGTTGTAAAATGCGGGATCACCGACCAGACGACCCCAGTTCATGGTCGGCGCAAAGCGCCACGGATTGATGCGCGTGTTCTGGAAGGACAAGAGAAACGAATTGATGATCGGCCAGAGCCAGAACGTGGTGAAGATCAAAAGATAGGGCGCCAGAAACGCATAGGCGACCTTGGTCCTTAGCGGCATCTCAACCTCCCTGAGCATGATGATGAAATTTTACCGAACCTTCCGGGCGCCCCATCGAAGGGCGCCCGGCTCTGGTTCAGGCTTGGGAGATTTATTGCGCGGTCGTCAGGCCCGTGGCCGCTTCGATCTGCTTTGCAGCATCGTCGAGTGCGGTCTTTGCATCCGGGAAGCCACCCGCCAGATACTTGGTCTGCGTTGCGCGGTAGATGCCTTCGGCGTCCGACTGGAAAGCGGTGCCACGGCTTGGAACGATCTTCGGCAGGGTCGCCAGAATATCGGCCCAGACGGCCTGCCCGCCCCAATAGGGCTGCGGTTCCTTGACGAAGGGATCGTTCACAGCAGACAGCAGAGATGGAACGAGGCCGAAGGATTTCAGCATTTTCACCTGCCCCTCGCTCGTCGTCAGCGCGTAATCGACGAATTTCCAGGCGGCTTCCTTGTTTTCGGAAACGGAACTGATGGCCAGTGAAGAACCGCCAAGGTTTGCGGCATGCGGTCCATCCGCCGTCAGGCTCGGCATAGGATAGACACCCCATTTGCCGGACAAGTCAGGCGAGTTGGACCGGATGGAGCCCTCATACCAGCCGCCATACATCTGGCTGGCAACCTTGCCTGCCGTGTTGGCCTGGATTTTCTCGTCCCAGATGGCCGCCGTTATGATACCGGCATCCTTCATCTGCTTCAGTTTTTCCAGCGTGGCAACGCAGGCGGGCTGGTTGACGGTAATGTTTTGGCCGTCTGTCGAAAAGTAACCGCAGCCCTGTTCGTTGGCCATCATGCGAAACCATTCGCTGTCGCCGTTGAAATCAGCCTGGGTCATTACCGTGCCGGGGTTGGCTTCCATGACCTTCTTGCCAGCAGCGATGAAATCATCCCATGTCTTGATGGTTGCCGGGTCAACACCGGCTTTCTCGTAGAAATCCCGGCGGTAGAACACGGCGACCGGACCGGAATCCCATGGCACGGCATAGGCCACACCATCGACTTCGAGTTCGGTGCGTTTGAATTCGGGGAAAAGCGCTTGCTTTTCAGGCGTGTAACCCAGCGCGGTCACGTCCGTGAAGCAATCTGGAAAACGGCTCCAGAAGACTTCGGCCTCGAAATTTTCAACTGTCACGATATCCGGCAGGCCCTCTCCCCCAGCCGCACAGGCAGCGATTGCCTTGTCGTAGACCTGGTTGTTTCCAAGATCCTGCACATCGATCTTGATGTCGGGGTTCGTCTTGTTGAAGTCTTCGGCCACAGCGCGCAACGATGACGCGGCGACATCCCAGCTCCAGATTCGAATTGTCGTAGATTGTGCGGCAGCTGGTGTGGCTGCGAGCAGGGCGAGCGATACCGCAGCGCCCGTGATTTTATAGCACATTGAAAACCTCCCTTTTTTCAATTGCCGTTCTTTAGCGAACATGTGCAGATTAGCGTCGTGACGAAATCTGTCTCGTAAAATGGGAACGTGAAATTGTCGAAAAGTAAGATCGAGGAAAGAGCCTTCTACCAGCCGGGTGCCAGCAGCATCGAAGGGTGGCCGACAACGCTGCAGTTTTTCTATGCGCACCCGCCCATTATGCTGATGCCGCACTGGCATGCGCAGGTGGAGATCAACTACGTCATGTCCGGCAGTGTGCACTACCGCATGGGCGATCACAGTTTCAGCATGGGCGCCGGGCAGATGTGTCTGTTCTGGGGTGGTCAGCCCCATCAGATGGACGTGTCGTCGGAGGATTCCTTTTACGCCGGAGCCCATCTGCCGCTCTTCCACTTCTTCCGCATGCGTCTTCCCGCCGCCGTATCTGCGATGCTGATGGGTGGAGCGACCATGCTGACGCACAACACCGGAAAGGCCGATGACGAGAATTTTGCGAGATGGCAGCGCTATGTCAAATCAGGCGATGCCGCCAAGGCTCAGAATGCTGTCGAGGAGTTGATGCTGCGGGTGGAGCGCATGTTTCTGGAGCCCTACAGCGTCATCTCGCCAACCTCGGGCGATCATCAGGCGAATGTTCACGAAAATTCTGCCTCTGGCGCCGTCGTCAGGATGTGCGACTACATCGCCGCCAATTTTCTCGAAGATATCGACGCAACCGATATTGCCCGGGCCGCCAATCTTCATCCCAAATATGCGATGAATGTCTTTCGAAAATCCACCGGCATGACGTTGATCAAGTACCTGACGTTGCTGCGCCTTTCGCGCGCGCAAGCCATGCTGGTCAGCGGCAAGGACAACATTCTCAGCATCGCCATGGAAAGCGGCTTCGGCTCCGTCAGCGCGTTCAACAAGGCGTTTCGCCAGATCGCTGGCATGCCGCCCTCCGGGTTCAGGCGCGGTTCGAGCGGATTTTTCCAGTGAGGGAGGGTGGTTCAACGTCAGGAAGCTATCCCGTCTACAAGGCCGAACGTATCGCTGGCTCTGTCTGCGCTCTGGGAGAATCGCCGGTATGGGATGCATCCAGCTCCACTGTCACATGGCTGGATAACGCATGCTGTCGGGTGCATCAGTTCTATCTCTCGACAGGCCAAGTGAAAGCATTTCAACTTCCTCTCAAACCCGGTGCTATTGCCCTGATATCGGGCGGTCGATTCATCGCCTCGACCGATAAAGGCTTTGCAAGACTAACGATCGATCAGGATAACGCCGCAGTCGAATTTGGGATCGGCCCGCAACTATCGTCGGGGTGGCGCATGAACGACGGCGCCTGCGACAGGCAGGGGCGGTTCTGGTCGGGCTCGATGGCGCCCGATACGTCTGCTCCAGATGGTTTAGGCACGCTGTTCAGCATCGATGAAGAGGGCAGGGTGGTCGAGCGGGGCGGACGCTACCGAACGCAAAACGGCCTCGCCTGGAGTTTGGATGGACGAACTATGTATGTTTCGGACTCCTATCCCAGCAACCCGGACGTCATGGCCTATGACTTTGATGGAGACAGCGGCGACCTGTCGAATGGCAGGCTGTTTGCTGACCAAAGCCTGCTGGGCGGAAGACCGGACGGAGCTGCCGTGGATGCAGACGGCTGCTACTGGATCGCAGCCTCGGATTCTGGAAAGGTCTTGCGCCTGACACCGGACGGCAAGGTCGATGCCGCCATCGAGGTGGACGCACCGAACCCGACGAACCTGTGCTTTATCGGACCCGATCTCGACACCGTGTTCATCACGACCCTCAAGCAGGGCGGCACGGGGCCGGGAGGGGAGACATATATGGCAAGAATACCGCATCGCGGCGCGCCGGAACCCATCTTTTCAGATGCTGCCCTGACAGCATTTCCTCACACAAGTCCCGGCTTTCGATTGGCCGACGCTGTCTGCGCCGATCCCAATTTGGCGGCGTCTTGATAAGCACCTCGGCGAAGCCTTTTGCCCATTATATGCCGAGATAGCGGTCCTGAACGTCGGCGGCCAGATCAGAACTCGCGCCCTTCCAGACGGTGCGCCCGTTCTCGATGATGACGCAACGGTCGGCGACCGGTAAAAGCTCTGAGAGTGTCTTGTCCACGACGAGAATGGAAAGACCTTCGGCTTTGAGCTTGCGGATGGCGCGCCAGATATCCTGACGAATGACGGGGGCCAGCCCCTCCGTCGCCTCATCGAGAATGAGAAGCCGCGGGTTGGTCATCAGGGCGCGGCCGATCGCCAGCATTTGCTGCTCGCCGCCTGACAGCGACTTGGCCATCTGGTCGCGGCGCTCCTCCAGACGTGGAAAAAGTGCGTTGACCTTCTCCAGTGTCCAGGGGCCAGGTCTGGCCGCTGCCACCAGATTTTCGTAAACGGAAAGGTTTGGAAAACACCGCCGCCCCTCCGGCACCAGCCCGACGCCCAGCCGTGCTACCTTGTAGGGCACCAGCCGCTGCGTAGACTTGCCGCCGAAAGTGATATGGCCCGTTTTGGGTGGCATGAGATTGCAAATCGACTTGATCGTCGTCGATTTCCCCATGCCGTTGCGGCCCATCAGGGCCACGACCTCACCTTCGTCTATAGTCAATTCCACACCGAACAGTGCCTGGCTAGCGCCGTAATAGGTGGTGATATCCTGCACATCCAAGAGCATCAGGCATGGTCTCCCAGATAGGCGGTACGCACGGTCGGATCGTTGCGGATGTCGTCTACTGTGCCCGTCGCGATGACCTTGCCGTAAACGAGAACGGAAATCCGGTCGGCGAGTGCAAAGACCGCATCCATATCATGTTCGACCAGCAGGATCGGCGCTTCATGCCGCAAGGTGTCGAGAAAGCCGGTCAGTTTTTTCGAGCCTTCCGGCCCCATTCCGGCCATCGGCTCGTCGAGCAGAAAGGCTTTCGATTTGAGCGCCAGCGCCATGGCAATTTCCAGTTGCCGCCGTTCCCCGTGGGAAAGCTCGGCGGTTGGCAGACGCGCGCGGTCGGCAAGTCCCACACGCTCCAGGATAGCCATTGCGGGATCGACAAGCGTCTTGTCTTTCATGACCGGCTTGAAAAAGCGAAAACTGGTTCCCTGTTTGGCCTGCACGGCCAGCATGACGTTGCGCAGTGCGGAGAACTCAGGTGCCAGCGAAGACACCTGAAATGTGCGTCCCAGACCGCGCCGCGCTCGCTCTGCTGTGTCGAGATGGCTGATATCGTCTCCGGCAAAGCGGATCGTGCCTGTGTCCTGTCGCAAGGTTCCGCAAATCTGATGGATGAGCGTGGATTTGCCTGCACCGTTCGGGCCGATCAGCGCGTGGATTTCACCCGGCCGCAGATCGAGCGTTACGCCATCGGTAGCGCGCAAGGCACCGAAACTCTTGACGAGATTGTCTATCTGGAGAACAGCATCAGCCATGTCTTGCCTTTCCAGCCAACAGGCCCAGCAATCCACCGCGGGCAAACAGAACCACACCGAGAAGAATGAGGCCGAGGAAAAACTGCCAGCGCTCGGTCAGGCCGCCCAATGCGAATTCAAAGGCCACGAAAAGCGCCGCTCCTGCAACGGGACCGAACAGACGGCCCGTGCCACCCAGAATGATCAGCACGATGAGTTCGCCTGACATGTGCCACGACAACATGGAGGGGCTGACGAAGCGGTTGAGATCGGCGTAGAGCGCACCGGCCAGCGCCGTGATCATGGCGGAGATGACGAAGCCAACGAGGCGGATGCGATATGGGTGAATGCCGACAGTTGCTACCCGCGTCTCGTTCTGCCGTGCTGCCTGCAATGCCGCCCCGAAACGGGACGCGCGGATGAGCGCGAAGAGACCGATGCCCGCCATCAGCACGATATAGCTGACGAGAAAGAAGCTTAGCGGCTTCATGGTGTTGATGCCGGGAAACTGATTGCGCACGAGAATGGACAGACCATCCTCGCCGCCATAGGCGGGCCAGGAAATCGCGAAATAATAGACCATCTGCGCAAAGGCGAGTGTGATCATGATGAAGTAGACACCTGACGTGCGCAGGCTGATCATGCCGATGAGCAATGCCACCAGACCCGCCGCGCAGACAGCGACGATCCAGATGACAGGCATCTGCACCGTACCGGGCAAACCGAAGAGCATCGGGTCGCCGGAAAAACCGTGGCTGGCGAGAATGCCTGCGGCATATCCACCGATACCGAAAAACGCGGCATGGCCGAAGGAGACGAGACCGCCAAGCCCCAAGGCAAGATTGAGACCAAGCGCTGCCAGCGCCAGAATGGCGATGCGGGTTGCAAGCGTGATGTAGAAGGGTTGGCCAAGGGCATTGGCAGCAAGCGGAGCCGCCAGCAACGCGATGGCAAGCACGAGATTGACTGTATTTTCGCGGGTCAGCAACATCATTGAGCCTGGACCTCACGCATGGGCCGGCGGGAAGAGCCCGCGCGGTTTGACAGCCAGAATGATGGCCATGACGACATAGATCAGCATGGATGCCGCAGCGCCGCCGATCATGCCTGCCTGCGACGGATCGACAAACAGGCTGAGCAGTTGCGGCAGCAGAAGGCGTCCCAGCGTATCGGTGACGCCAACCAAAAGCGCGCCATAAAGCGCCCCTTTGATCGAGCCGATGCCCCCAATGACGATAACGACAAAAGCGAGGATGAGCACCGGTTCGCCCATGCCGACCTGCACCGATTGTAAGGCGCCGACAAGCGCACCGGCGAGCCCCGCAAGGGCCGATCCCAGCGCAAAGACCAATGTGTAGAGGGTGCGGATATCGACACCCAGCGCGCCGATCATCTCGCGGTCGCTTTCACCCGCACGGATACGCATGCCAAGCCGCGTCTTACCGATGAGCAGGTAAAGACCGAGTGCTACAAGCGCACCGACGGCGATGATGGCCAGCCGATAAAATGGGTAGCTGGCGTCTCCCGGGAGATTGACGACGCCCTGTAAAAGCGGCGGAATATCGAGGTAGAGCGGGAAGGAGCCGAAGATCCAACGGGTGCCCTCCGAAAAGATGAGAATGAGCGCGAAGGTCGCCAGAACCTGATCGAGGTGATCCCGGTCATAGAGCCGCCTAATGACGGTCAGTTCGACAATCGACCCGGCGGCGGCAGCGCAAATCAGACTAGCCACGAGGCCCAGCCAGAAGGAGCCCGTCCAGGTGGCGACGGTGGCGCAAGCAAATGCGCCGACCATGTAAAGAGAGCCATGAGCAAGGTTGATGAGGCCCATGACGCCGAAGATCAGCGTCAGCCCGGCAGCCATGAGAAACAACATGACGCCGAGCTGGATGCCGTTCAGCAACTGTTCGATAGCAAGTGCAAGGGTCACGCCGCTGCCTTAGATCTTGCAATCTTTGGCATAGGCGTCGCCGTGGTCGGCAAAAATCTTCTCGACCGTCTTGTTGGTCAGAACGCCATCCTTCTTCACCACTTCCGTGATGTAGATATCCTGAATCGGATGCTGGTTGGTGTTGAACTTGAAGTTTCCGCGCGGCGACTTGAAGTCGGCCTTCAGCAGTTCGGCGCGGAAGGCATCTGCATTCTTGACGTCGGCCTTGGCAGCGGCTGATACGATCAATTGTGCGGCGTCATAGGCCTGCACGGCATAGATCGATGGCAGGCGGTTATATTCCTTCTGGAAGTCGGCAACGAATTTCTTGCTCACATCCGTATCGAAATCCGGCGCCCACTGGCCAGACGCCTTGACGCCGAGTGCGGCATCGCCAATGGCGGGCAGAACATCCTGGCTGAAGGAGAAGCCGGGACCCATGACGGGAACCTTGACGCCCGATTGCGCGAACTGCTTCATGAAGGCAATGCCCATGCCACCGGGAAGAAAGGTGAAGATGCCATCGGCACCCGATGCGCGCATCTGGGCAATTTCGGCAGCGTAATCCGTCTGTCCCACCTTGGTGTAGACCTCGGAAACGACCTCACCCTTGTAGTAGCGCTTGAAACCGGCAAGCGAATCCTTACCAGCCGGATAGTTCGGCGCCAGAATGAACATCTTCTTGAAACCCTTATTGGCGTATTCGCCCATGGCTTCATGAAGATTGTCGTTCTGATAGGCGGCGTTGAAATAGAGCTTGTTGCAGCCCTGACCAGCCAAGGCCGCCGGTGCCGCATTGGTCGAAACATAGAACTTGCCCTGTGCGACGGCGCCCGGAACGACGGCCATCAACAGGTTGGACCAGACGATGCCTGTCAGCACGTCGACATTGTCGCTCTGGATCATCTTGTCGGCAATCTGAACCGCCAGTTCCGGCTTTTGTGCATCATCTTCAGTGATGACTGTGATGTCCTTGCTGCCGGATTGCTTGATGGCCAGCATGAAGCCATCGCGCGTATCAACGCCAAGGCCTGCACCGCCACCGGAAAGGGTGGTGATCATGCCGATCTTCAGCGGTTCGGCCATAGCAAGGCTGGATACGCATAGGCTGAGCGCCAATGTCGTCGTGGCAAGTATTGTCTTCATGTCGTGTTCCCCGTTTTGTCTTTCTGTTCCGCTCAGCCCGTGACTGACGAAACGTTACCATCCACAATCATATGACGACTTGCAATCACCTTACGTGAGGTTTCATGTGCGTTTGCTGTTATACCGCCTCGCGCTGTTTCAGTCTGAACCGCTGGATCTTGCCGGATTCGGTCTTTGGAAGCATATCGGTGAAGACGACCGAGCGCGGATATTTGTAGGGCGCGATGACCGCCTTGACGTGATTTTGCAACAGCTTGGCCATCGCATCGCAGGCGTCGTAGCCGGGCGCGAGCACGATATGCGCTTCGACGATCGTCCCACGGATATCGTCAGCCGCGCCGATCACGGCGCATTCTCTGACAGCCTCATGCTTCAGAAGCGCTGCCTCGACTTCGGGTCCGGCAATATTGTAGCCCGCGGATACGATCATGTCGTCGGAGCGGGCGGAAAAATGGAAATAGCCATCTTCATCCTGCACGAAGGTATCGCCGGGCAGGTTCCAGCCATCACGAACGAATTTGCGCTGACGATCATCGGCTAGGTAGCGGCAGCCGATGGGCCCCTTGACGACGAGATGTCCGGGCGTGCCGCGCGGCACTTCCTTCATGTCGGCATCGACAACCAAGGCCTCATAGCCGGTCAGCGGCTTGCCGGTGCAGCCGGGCTTAAAATCATCCGGGCGGTTGGAAATGAAGATATGCAGCATTTCCGTGCCGCCGATGCCGTCCAGAATAGGCTTGCCGGTCTTTCTCACCCATTCCTCGAAGACGGGCGCCGGGAGCGTTTCGCCCGCGGAAATCGCAAGTCGCAGCGACGAAAGATCGGCACCTTCGTCCATTGCGGCCAGCATGGCGCGGTAGGCGGTGGGCGCCGTGAAGCAGATGGTGGCCTTGTAGCTCTCGATGATCTCGATCATGTTCGGCGGTGTCGCGCTTTCGAGAAGCGCTGCACTCGCGCCGAAGCGCAGGGGAAAGACCGCCAGACCGCCGAGGCCGAAGGTAAAGGCGAGGGGCGGGGAGCCGACGAAGATGTCGTCTTCTTTGACATCGAGCACTTCGCGAGCATAGGCATCGGCGATGATGAGGATGTCGCGATGGAAATGCATCGTTGCTTTGGGCACACCGGTCGAGCCTGATGTAAAGCCAAGCAGGGCGACGTCATCACGACCGGTTTGTGCCGCTTCGAACTGAACCGGCTTGTTGAGCGCTGCCCGGTCCAGCTCGGCATCGTGGTTGGCCGTACCGTCGAAGCCGATTACCTGGGTGAGATAGTCGCTGTCCTTTGCGGCCATCACCAGCTCATCCATCAGGCGCGTGTCGCACAGCGCGACGGTGATTTCCGCCTTGTCGATGATTTTCGTCAGCTCACCGGCGCGCAGCATCGGCATGGTGTTGACCACGACCGCGCCTGCCTTCGTCGCCGCCAGCCAGCAGGCGACCATGGCAGGGTTGTTGGCGGAACGGATGAGAACGCGGTTGCCCGGCTTGAGGCCGTAATCTTCCGTGAGCGCACGTGCGATGCGGTTCGTCCAGTCGGAAAGCTCCTTGTAGGTGCGACGTCGGCCATTGCCAATGAGGGCGGTGCGGTCCCCGAAACCACGCTCGACCATGCGGTCTGTCAGCTCGACGCCCGCATTCAACCAGTTGGGATATTGGAACCCACCGAGCTTGATGTCCGGCCATTCTTCGAAGGGCGGAAGGTTGTCGCGGGCAAAGGTATCCTGATGGCCTGACGGTCCCAGCATAGTATCGTTCCCATATTCTTATCGATGCGGCTTTTTGCCTTTCGTTCAGGATTGCACCGGAATGTGGGTCTGGCAAGAGAGAAAGTTTAAGTGTGTACTAATTTTTGAAGTTGCCAAAAAACGCAAATCTGCGTCTATAAAATATATGTGTAAATTGCCGGATTCCGCAGGGGAAGAAAGTGCTGTATTACAGCCAGAAGTGGTGCGCACTATATCTCAGGTATCAATCTAAAATCACCTTCGATGAAAAGATTTTGCTATTAAATCCAGTTAGTTATAATTTTGGTGGAAACCACCTAATACGTCCGATCAGATGCCGTCCTTGTCATCGGCAGACAGGTGATTGCGCGCGGATTGCTTGACTTGTCCGACATGGGTGAGAAGGCTGGAAATAACAATCGGATCGACATCGCCCATCATGTCTTCGAGCCATGTGCCATGGGCCTCAGCCATTGCTTCAAAGGTCGTGCGGCCTTTCTCGGTTAGGCATGCCACGATAACACGCCGGTCATCCGCCGGGCGCTGACGAAGGACGAAGCCATCCGTCTCCAGCCGCTCCACCAGTCCGGTGATATTGCCATTGGTCACCATGGTGCGCTTTGAAAGTTCCCCCAGCCGCAAACCTTCAGGTTCGCGGTAAAGCTGCGACATGAGGTCGAATTGCGGGAGCGTCGCGCCAAACTCACGGCGCAGGCGCCTCCGGATTTCCTGCGAAATCAACTTGGTCGTTGAAAGAAGGCGCAACCACAGGCGAAGTTCCTGTTTCTTGCCTTCCTGCGTATCACTGATGATGATTTCGAGGTCGATTGCCGACATATGTCCGTTCCTTACACGCCGTCAGACCTCAAACACCATTCGTTGCGGTCACGTCAACATGTTTGAACGTTCAAGGAACGTAGGAAATATCAGTCGCTGGCGCGTTTTGCCAGCGACCTTCCATAAAAGGGGCGGGAGCTTGCATCTCCCGCCAGCCAAATTTCAATCCGGGAAAATATTCGTCTGGGCTGCGACGCGCCGATAAGCAGCGCCTGCGGTAAAGCCACCATCGATGACGAAGTCTTCGCCGGTCATGAAGCTTGAGGCATCGGAGGCCAGAAACAGCACGAGTTCGGCAATCTCTTCCGGCTTTCCGCTGCGCTTCATCGGCGTCATCTCGATCATCGGCTTCAAATGCGGGCTGCTGGCGTTGAGACCGGTGACCACGAGGCCGGGGCAGACCGCGTTGACGCGGATGTTTTTCGATACAAGCTCCATGGCAGCACTGCGGGTCAGGCCGCGCAGACCCCATTTGCTTGCGGTATAGGCCGGGTCGTAGTGGCCGGAAAAGCCGCTATTGGAGGAGATGTTGATGATGGAACCGCCGCCACCTTCCGCCATGCGGTCGGTGACCGCCTGAATGCCGAGGAAGGCACCGGTCAGATTGACCTTGAGAACGCGTTCCCATGCTTCCAGACCTGTCGTCGCAACTGTCGAGCGATTGATGATACCCGCATTGTTGACGAGAATATCGATGCGGCCCTTCCACTCAGTAGCGAGCGCGATGACGCCCGCCCAGCTTTCGGGATCGGTTACATCGAGGTGGATGAAACGGGCTTCTAACCCGTCATCCTGCAAGGCCTGCGCCAGGGCGCTTCCTTCCTCGTCAAGCACATCGGCGATGATGACGGCTGCACCCTTGGACGCCAACAGCCGCGCTTCGGCTTCGCCCTGTCCGCGCGCACCGCCGGTGACGATGGCCAGACGGCCCTTGAGATCGCTCATGGTCATGCCCTCGCCGTAATGGTGGTCTGGCGCTGTTCGCCAAGGCCTTCGATGCCGAGCGTCATGACCTGACCGGGCTGAAGGAAAACCGGCGTTGGCTTGATGCCCATGCCCACACCCGGTGGCGTGCCGGTGGCGATGATGTCGCCCGGCATCAGCGTCATGAACTGGCTGATATAGCTGACGAGATGGGCAACGCCAAAGATCATGGTGGAGGTGTTGCCGGTCTGGCGGCGCTGGCCGTCCACATCGAGCCAGAGCGCCAGGTTCTGCGGGTTCGCAACCTCGTCACGCGTCACCAGCCATGGGCCGATAGGACCGAAGGTGTCGTGGCTCTTGCCCTTTGTCCACTGTCCACCGCGTTCCGACTGGAACGCGCGCTCGGACACGTCGTTGACCACGCAATAACCGGCGACATAGGACAACGCATCGGCTTCGCTGACATATTTGGCGCGTTTGCCGATGACCACGCCAAGTTCGACTTCCCAGTCGGTCTTGGCGGAGGTGCGGGGTATTTCGACATCGTCATTCGGGCCGACAACGGCTGTCGTTGCCTTCATGAACAGGATCGGCTCGGGAGGTGGCTCCTTGCCGGTCTCCTTGGCATGGTCGGCATAGTTCAGTCCGATGCAGATGAACTTACCGACATTGCCGACACAGGCACCAACGCGATCAGCGGAAACGACTGGCAGGCTTGCCGGATCAATGGTGCGGATTCGGTTTAGAGCCTCATCATCAAGAGCTTCGCCTGCGATGTCGGAGACGATGCCGGAGAGATCGCGCAATGTGCCATCATCAGCCAGAAGGGCGGGCTTTTCAGCGCCAAGCGCGCCTAGTCTCAACAGTTTCATTCTGCTCTCCTGAAGCCAACCAATACGCTGTCGTCAACGTCGGGCAGATTGACGACGATGTTGTCGGGCGTGCGGGTCGTCAGCCAGACGAGTTCTTCCGTCGTCGACATGTTGACTTCGATGTGTGGCCAGTTCGGCGGCACGAAGATAAAGTCGCCTTCTTCCATGTCGAGAAACTCCTGCCAGTTCTCTCCGAAATAGATGCGCGCCTTGCCCTTCAGAACGTAACCGCCGGTTTCGGCTTCACCGTGGTGGTGCGGAAAAGAGCGATAGCCGGGGTCGTTGGAGACCTTGCCGAACCAGATTTTGGTGGCGGGCGTATGCTGCGGGCTGACGCCAGATATGCGCACGCAACCGCCGGACTGGCCGGTACCGGTATCTTCCTCGCCCTTGCGGGTAATCACGGGCATGACTTTGCTGGTCATCGAATTCTCCTCCTCTTTGAACTTGAAATCAGTCCGGCACGACGGCAAGCGACTGGATCTCGATCTTGGCGCGATCTTCCATCAACGCCACGACCTGCACGGCGGCCATGGGCGGAAAGTGACGACCGATGATCTCGCGGTAGACGGCACCGATTTCCCGCATGCGGGATTTGTAGGCTTCGCGATCGGTGAAATACCATGTCATCTGGATGAGATGTTCCGGCTTGGCATTGGCCGCTTCCAGCACGCTGACGATGTTCAAAAGCGTCTGGCGCACCTGATCTACAAAGTCATCGGAATGGAACTGGCAATGCGCATCCCAGCCGATCTGACCGCCGACCTGAACGATGCGTCCACGGGCGCTGATACCGTTGGAATAGCCGATGGGCTTTGCCCAACCGTCCGGTTGGATGATTTCATGCATCATGTTTTGGCTCCAGATAACGTGTCAGGCCTGCGCGAATGTCGTCGGGCCAGGGATGGGATTTATGGTCTTCAAGCGACGTCATCACGATGCGCTGGCGCACCGTCCAGATGATGTCACCGCGCACAGTGACGATGGTTTCCAGATCGAGCGAGGCGCGACCGATGGAACGTACATGGACGGCAAAATCCAGTACATCGCCGTAGACGGCGGGCTTTTTGAATTCGAGGTTCATGGTCACGGTCGGCAAACCCAGCTTGCGCTCGAACATGATTTCTTTCCAGGTGACGCCAAAGGACGCGAACATCGCCTCGTTGACATCGACCAGCATGGATAGATAGGCCGGATGGTAGGCGATCCCGGTGAGGTCGCAATCGCCAAAACGCATCGGCTTGGAATGGGTATAGGGCATGTGTCCTCTCGCTTCTTTCTCGCTCAACCAACCATGATTTCACCGCCGGCAACCGCGATGGCTTGGCCGGTGATGGAGCCTGCGCCCGGTGAGGCGAGCCACAATACGGTGTCTGCCACCTCCTGCGGCTGGATCAGGCGTCCTTGAGGGTTTGACTTGGTGAACTCGGCCAAGGCGTGATCGCGGCTGCGACCGGTCTTTTCCATAATCGTTTCCAGCGAACGCTGAATGATCGGCGTATCGGTAAAACCGGGGCAGACGGCATTGACCGTTACGCCCTTTTTGGCCAGTTCCAACGCCAATGCCCGTGTCATGCCGATGACGCCATGCTTGGCAGCGCAATAGGCGGAGACATAGGCGTAACCCGTCAAGCCCGCCGTGGAGGCGATGTTGATGATGCGGGCACCCGCGCCGTGCGTCTTCAGGTCGGCAAGCGTTGCCTGCGTGACGTTGAAAACGCCGGTGAGATCGACTGACAGCACATGGCTCCACATGTCGAGTGTGGTCTTCTCGAACGAGGCACTCGGCGCTTCCCCGGCATTGTTGACCAGAATAGAAACCGGCCCGAATGTTGCTCGCGCCGTCTCCATGCCCTTGGCAATCGCTTCCGGCTGGGTGACATCGAAACCATCGAGAACCAGGTAATTACCACCAATGGCAGCAGCCACATCCTCCAGCGGCTGACGACGGCGACCGGCCAGCGTAACTTTTGCTCCTGCCTTGGCCAGCGTCATGGCAATGGCCGCACCGATGCCGCTTCCGGCACCAGTCACCAGCGCATGGCGGCCTTCGAGGGTCTGCGTTACCATGCTGACCTCACTTTGCCGCCGCTGCGCGGTCGAGGTTGGCTTCGTATTGCGCTCTTGCCGACATATATTGCTTCGGCCACGCCACGGATTTCAGGCCGATCTTGGCGGCTTCATGCAGAGCCCAGGATGGATCGGCGAGATGCGGGCGGGCGACGGCGCATAGATCCGCACGACCTGCCGAGATGATAGAGTTAGCGTGGTCGGCCTCCGAGATCGCACCGACGGCGATGGTCGGAATGCCGATTTCGTTGCGGATCTTGTCCGAGAATGGCGTCTGGAACAGACGGCCGTAAACCGGCTTTTCTTCTGTCGACACCTGACCGGACGAGCAGTCGATCAGGTCCGCACCCGCATCCTTGAACATCTGCGCATAGATGGCCGCATCCTCAGGCGTGTTGCCGCCTTCGGCCCAGTCGTGGCAGGACAGGCGGACCGAAATTGGCTTGTCCTCGGGCCAGGCTGCACGCACGGCTGCAAAGACTTCCAGCGGATAGCGCGCCATGTTTTCGTGGCTGCCACCATATTCGTCGTCACGCAGATTGGTGAGCGGCGACAGGAAGCTGGACAGCAGATAACCGTGGGCGCAGTGCAGTTCCAGCCAGTCCGCGCCGGTTTCAGCCGCACGCTTGGTTGCGGCAACGAAATTGGCCTTGACGCGGTCCATATCGGCTCGGTCCATCGCCTTGGGAACGACGCTGTGTTTCAGATAGGGTATGGCTGACGCCGAAAACAGCGGCCATGCGCCGTCCTCAAGCGGCTGGTCGATGCCTTCCCAGGCCAGTTTCGTCGCGCCCTTACGCCCGGCATGGCCCAGCTGAATGCCGACCTTTGCCGCACTGTTGGTATGGGCGAAATCCACGAAGCGTTTCCAACCGGCAATCTGCTCGTCGTTCCATAGCCCAAGGCAACCCGGCGTGATGCGGGCATCGGGCGATACGCAGGTCATTTCGGCAAACACGAGACCGGCGCCACCCATGGCGCGAGCGCCCAGATGCACCATATGGAAATCGTCTATCAAACCATCGGTCGCCGAATACATCGCCATGGGCGAGACGACGATGCGGTTGGCAAGCGTGGTGCCGCGCAGCGTATAGGGCGTGAACATTGGCGGCAGACACCGCTCATTGTCCTTCACCTGAAGGCCGGATTGCTGGGCAAACCAGTGTTCGTAGCCTTCCAGCCAGTCCTTGTCGCGCAGGCGCAGATTTTCGTGGCTGATGCGCTGCGAGCGGGTCAGCATCGAATACATGAACTGTTCGGGCGGCAGGGTATCGGCATAACGCTGGCCCACCACTTCAAACCATTCCATGGCATTGCGTGCCGCATTCTGAATGCGGGCGACATCGACGCGGCGAATATCCTCATATGTCTTGAGAACGTCGGGAATGCTGTCCTTGCCGTGACCGGCCTTGTTGAACTGGTTGGCCAATTCAATGGCGTCATCGATGGCAAGCTTGGTGCCGGAGCCGATGGCAAAATGGGCGGTGTGGGCGGCATCGCCCATCAGCACGACATGAGAGTTGCCATTGAAATGGCTCCACTTGCCGCAGATCAGACGGGTGAAGTTGAGCCACGCGCTGCCGCGCATGTGGCGCGCATTGGTCATCAGCTCTGAACCCTCAAGCGTTTCGGCGAAGAGGTCCTGGCAGAAATCAATGGATTGCTGCTGGTCCATCTCACTCAGACCGTGGGCCTGATAGGCCTCTTCCGTCGTTTCGATGATGAAGGTCGAGGTATTCTCGTCGAACTTGTAGATATGCGCCTGGAACCAGCCGTGATCCGTCTTACGGAAATCGAAGGTGAAGGCATCGAACAGCTTGTTTGTGCCAAGCCAGATATAGCGGTTTGGCCGCACCACCAGATCGGGTTCGAAAATCTCTTGATACTTGTTGCGGATTTTGGAGTTGAGACCATCCGACACGATCAGCAGATCGGCGTCAGGATAGTCCAGATCGCTTTGAACTTCGGTCTCGAACACAAGCTCGACACCCAGTGCCTCACAGCGTGCCTGAAGAATGTTGAGCAGCTTCTTGCGACCGATGCCGACGAAACCATGGCCGGTGGTGCGCTGGCGCGTGCCCTTGAACAGGACCTCGATATCGTCCCAGTGGTTGAACGCCTGCTGGATTTCGTCGGCGCTGTCCTTGTCCCAGACCTGCATCGACGCCATGGTCTGATCGGAAAAGACAACGCCCCAGCCGAAGGTGTCATAGGGACGGTTGCGCTCCACCACCGTCACCTGGTGCTCGCGATGCAGCTTCTTCATCAACAGTGCGAAATACAGTCCCGCAGGACCTCCACCAACACAGACGATACGCATGTGACCCTCCACGGTTTTCGACTAAAGCGTCGAGGCAGATATTTATTTGAAGGTTAAAGTAAGTTTGCCGCTCGCCGTTGTCAACCAAAACAAAATCGATTTCACGAATTAGTTTATGTTTAAACTAATTTGATTGGACGCTTGGACGGATGATGCCTCAGAGAGGAGGACAGTCGAACACTTTGCCCGGGTTCATGATGCTGTTGGGGTCGAGCGCCCCTTTGATTGTTGCCATCAGAGCCAATTCTTCCGGCGTGCGGGAAAGGCTCAGATATGGCTTCTTCAACAGGCCGATGCCGTGTTCCGCAGAGATGGTGCCACCTCTGGCCGCAACGAAATTGAAGACCAGTTCGGTAATCTCCTTGTGTGGCTGTTGCTGACCGGCGGAGGGAATGTTGCAGACGAAATGCAGATTGCTGTCGCCGATATGGCCGTAGCTCAGACCGATTGCATCCGGCCAGCGGTGCTGGACCGCAGCTTCGATTTCATCCACGAGTTCGCCTGCGGCACTGGTTGGCACGCCAACATCGAACGCTGTCATCGGCCCCATCAGCTTGCCATATTCCGAAACGCTTTCGCGCACGGCCCAGAGAGACTGAGACTCTCGCTCGGACGATGGCAGGATAGCGTCGGATACGGAGCCTGCTTCGAGCGCTTCTCCAAGCAGTCCCTCCAGAGACGTGCGATTATCATCGGCATCGCGACCCGCCGCTTCGATCAGCACATAGATGCCATGCGGTTGGTTAAAGGCGCAGCGCAGATGCGGCAGGTTTCCGGTCATGAAGTCGTAGAAGCTCGGCCACATGACTTCGAATGAGGTCAGCGCGGACCCGAGGCGCTGGCGTGCGCTCTTTAGCAATTCAAGCATTGAGGGAAAGTCCGGGCAGCCGCAAAAGGCGCTCGCCAGATCTGCGGGTTTTGCCTGAAGCCGCAGGACGGCGCGGGTGATGATGCCGAGCGTTCCCTCCGAGCCGATGAACATGTGCTTGAGATCATAGCCCGCATTGTTCTTCAGCATCTTGTTGAGCGACGTGACGATGGTGCCATCCGGCAGCACGACCTCAAGACCAAGCACGTGTTCGCGTGCCATGCCAAAGCGAATGACGCGGTTGCCCCCGGCATTGGTCGCAAGGTTACCGCCGATGACGCAGCTATCCCGGGCGCCGAGATCGAGACCGAGGAAAAGGCCCGCATGTTCGGCAGCTTTCTGTGCGGCACCCAGTGGTACCCCGGCCTGTACGGTCATGGTTGCCATGACCGTATCGATCTCTTCGATCGCATTCATCCGGTCTAGCGACAGGGCCACGCCGCCTTCGATGGGTCGCGCACCACCTGCAAGACCCGTCAGGCCACCTTGCGGCGTGACGGGAATCTTGAACTGATTGCAGAGTTTAAGCGTCTGCGACACCTGTTCCGTGGTTCTTGGCCGAACCAGCGCCAATGGTACGACGGACGTCATGCCGGACCAATCCGTGTGAAACCGGGCTGGGATATCTGACCCGAACACCACATCGGAGCCGAGTTCGGCTTTCAGGCTGTCCAGAAAATCACTCGCCATGGCCACTCTTCCCCTCGGTTGGCTTGGCTTGGCCACGCGCAACGCAGCCAAGCCTTTGGTCTCGTCAGCGCAATGCTTCGACCATGCGGTCTACGGCGGTCTTCAGGCGCGCATGATCGCGGAACACGCAAAGCCGGATGAAGCCGTTGGAGACGTCGCCGAAGAGGTGGCCGGGGGCGAGCCCGACGCGGGCCTTTTCGAGGATCATGGTGCAGGCTTCGCGGGCATCCGGCACGCCGTCCAAACTGAAGAAGGCATACATGCCGCCTTGCGGCTTTTCGGGCAAGATGATGGAGTTGATCTGCGACAGGCCGTCATAGACGATATCCAAACCGGTTTTCACACGCTCGCGAATATCGGCCACCAGTGGCTCACCCTGCTCGATGGCAGCCACCGCCCCTGCCTGAATAATCGGCGATGTCCCGCTGTTGATATATTGCGTCATCGCCGCCACCTGATCGGCAACGCTTTTCGGGTGGGTCAGCCAGCCCACGCGCCAGCCGGTCATGGCCCAGGCCTTGGAGAAGCTGTTGATGGTGATGACGCGATCTTCTTCATCGGAAATAGGCAGCATGGACGGAGCGACATTGCCCTTGAAATAAAGCCGTCCATAGACCTCGTCGGAGATGATCCAGATACCGGTGCGGCGGCTGAACTCCAGCAGCGCCGCCATTTCTTCCGCCGTCGCCGTCCAGCCCGTTGGGTTGGCGGGGGTGGAGAGGAAAATGGCGCGGGTGCGCGCGTCGCAGGAGGCGAAGAGCTTGTCCAGATCCAGATGCCAGCCATTGTCATAGTTCAGCGAGACAGGACGTGGCTCTGCACCCAGCAAGTGTATGGCGTTGTGAATATTAGGCCACTGCGGCGCGACATAGACGACATTCGTGCCGACCTCGGCAATCAGGGCCAGCGCGATGTAAAGCGCCTGCATGCCGCCCGGCGCGACGGTGGTGCAGGCAAGATCAATATTGCGACCGTGCAGCTTCGATTGGTATTCGCTAAGTGCGGCCTTCAACTTGTTGGTACCGCGCATATCCGGCACATAGAAGGTCTCGCCATCATCCAGCGCCTTCTTGGCGGCTTCGCGGATGAAGGATGGCGTGACCATATCGCCTTCGCCATACCAGAGCGCGATGACGTCTTCGAGCTTGGCAGCGCGCACGGCAAGGGCCGCGATATTTTCGGTGTGCAGATCCTTGATCTGGTCCCGGATGCCGCTGAAAGCGGTCAATGCGCGGTTCTTCGCCGCAATCTGACTGTCCATGAAAGACATGTTGGTTCTCCCTTTCGTGACGTGTCCCCGTTTCATCGGGGAATGTGGTTATGGGTTTGGTTGTCCCAGATCGTGATAGAGCCCGGCCATGATCGCGAGGCCTTCGCGCACAATGCTGACGGGCAGATGTTCGTTGGCAGCGTGTTGCAGGCAGCCGGGGTAGGAATGCGGAATCCAGACCGTCGGCAGGCCAAGCTGATCCGAGAAGATATTGTTGGGCAGAGAGCCGCCGAGATTGGGCAGGATGGCCGGTGGCGTGCCGGTTGTCTTTTCAATGGAAGCCGCAACGCGGCGCACCCAGGGATGATCCGGGTCCAGACGGCTGGCCGGAAAGATCGCGTCTGATGGATCGGTGACGACCACGCGGTCATAACCCGCTTCTTTCAGCACCCGCCGGACCGCCGGGACCACCGCTGCGTAATCGACATTGACCGGAAAGCGCAGCTGCATACGCGCTCGCGCCTTGGGCGGAATGGCGTAAAGCGGCTGGGCAAGGTTGCCGCATTCCATTTCCATCACTTCGAATGACGACCAGGCGAAGACTTTTTCTTCAGACGTCAGCCCCGGTTCGCCCCACCATTCCTCGATGGAAGGATCGCCCGCTGTCGGCTCGATATGGCAGCGCGTGAGTGCGGCGCGCACGTTTTCAGGGATATGACCCGGTGTCATTTCCGGCACCTTGATCTGGCCGGTACGGCTGACGAGTTCGGTAATGGCGTGGCAAAGCTCGATGCCAGGATTCGCCAGCAACCCGCCCCAATTGCCGGAATGCTGGAAGTCTTCGCGGGCATTCACTTCCATATGGAAAGACAGGCCGCCGCGTGCGCCGAGAAAGATCGTCGGCTGATTGAGTGCCAATCGTGGACCATCCGAGGCGATCAGCACGTCTGCCTTCAGCAAATCGCGATTGCGTTCGCAGACGGTATCAAGACCCGGTGAGCCTGACTCCTCACCCATTTCGATCAGGTATTTGAGGTTGAAGCCAAGGGAGCCACGAGTCGCAAGCACGGCCTCGATGGCAGCCATATTGATGGAATGCTGGCCCTTGTTGTCGGCGGTGCCGCGCCCATACCAATTGCCGTCCCGCTCGGTCATCTCGAAAGGTGTGAGACCCTCCGCCCATTGCCCATCCAGACCGGCGACGACATCGCCGTGACCATATTGCAGGATGGTGAGGAAATCAGGATTTTCGATGCGCTGCGCCAGCAGGAACGGGCCGGGTGCCGCATCGTCATGCAACAGGGTGGTCATGAAACCCATGCGCTCGAAATGCGGCTGCATTTCCTCATGCAGATAGCGTTCGAGATCGGCCTTGCGCTCCTTGAGACGGCTGGCCGACTGGATGGCCACACGGCGGCGCATCGTGGCCTCGAAGGAACCGTCCGAGAGCTGATCGAGTGCCCTGGTAATGGCATTCTCGCGCGATGACAGGGTCTGGTTCATGCTCCGGTCCTTGTTTTGAGTTCACGCATGGCAGCAGCTTTCGCCGAGGCGGTCGAGAAAGGCGACGCAGCGTTCCAGTTCAGAGATTTCGATGCTTTCATCCGGCTGGTGGGCATCGGCAATATCGCCCGGACCGACGACGAAGGACGGTGTGTTTGCCAGCTGGAAGATACCGGCCTCCGTGCCATAGGAGACGTAGCGTGGTGATGGCTTATCAAGAAGATCGAGCACCTTGCGTGTCAACGTTTCAGCTTCGGGTTTGAGGCCGGGTATACGGGCCTGAACCTCGATGCTGATGCCGCAATCGGGGTCCACCGCTTTCATGGCGGGTTCGATAACATCGGATGCGTAACGTTTGATGCGATCGAGAACTGCGTAGTCATCCTCACCCGGAATGATCCGCATCTCCCAGAAGAAATCGCAAGTCTCGGCCACGATATTGCCATGCAGCCCACCTTTGATCTGGTTGACCTGAATGGTGGAATAGGGTGGATCGAGGCCCTCGAATTGCGGCCCGCTGCGCATATCCGCGCGGATTCTGTTGATCTCGGAAATCAGTTCGGCGGCGGCCATCACCGCATTGACGTAGCGATCCGGCTGCGAGGAGTGCCCAGGTTTGCCGCGCAAGCGCGCCCAGCCGATGAGGCCGCCCTTGTGTGCCGAAACGACATCCATGGCTGTGGCTTCACCGATGATAGCCATTTGTGGCGCAAGCCCGCTTTTGCCGATCCACTCGGCCATGGAGCCCACGCCGGTGCAGCCCACTTCCTCATCGTAGGAAAAGGCGAGATGAACAGGGCGTTTCAAGGGTCGCGCAGCGATTGTGGGCAAGGCAGTCAGGCAGCAGGCGAGAAAGCCTTTCATATCCGTCGCGCCTCGTCCGATGACTCGCGAACCGTTCTGGCGCAAGACCCAAGGATCCCCGCTCCAGGCTTGGCCAGCCACGGGAACGACGTCGGTGTGGCCGCTGAAGACGATGCCGCCGGGGGCGTCCGGGCCAATCGAGACCAGCAGGTTTGCCTTGTCACCTTCCGCATTGGGAAAGCGCCGTAGCCTTGCGCCGAAGGGCGCAACGGCGGTTTCCAGGTGATCCAGCAGGGTGAGATTGGAGACGGCGCTGACGGTTGGGAACGCGACGAGGTCTGCGAGGTGGCGGGTGACGTCAGTGGAGATGGACACGGACTTGTCTCCCCGAAAAACTTACGCGATTGAGCGTTTTGATGTGCCGCTCACTCCCCTCTGTCCTGCCGGACATCTCCCCCACAAGGGGGGAGATCGACTCGCGGCAGCCTGTCGGCCATCTCGTAGGTCGATAAATGGGTGATGTCGGTGCGTCTTGCCGATCTCCCCCCTTGAGGGGGAGATGCCCGGCAGGGCAGAGGGGGGTATCCCACGCTCCAACATTCATAGTCACATGCCCATCAGACCGCATCAGACAATCCCTCCGCCTTGAAATCCTCAGCGAAATGGCAGGCCGCAAACCGATTGGTATCGGTCTGCCGCAGCGCCGGGCTGTCATTCGAGCAAAGAGGCCGCGCGATTACGCAGCGGGGATGGAAATGGCATCCCAATGGCGGGTTGAGCGGAGACGGCATCTCGCCCTTGATCGCTGTGAAAACCCGCTTCTTCGGCTCGAGCGTCGGAATTTCCTTCAACAGCGCGCGCGTATAGGGGTGGTGCGGATTGGCGAACAGCGTTTCGGTTTCCGCAAGCTCCACGATGCGGCCCAAATACATGACGGCGATGCGGTCGCAGAAGTTTTCGATCATGCCGAGATCGTGGCTGACGAAGATATAGGTAAGATCCAGATCCTTCTTCAACTCGACGAAGAGGTTGAGGATCTGCGCCTGAATGGACACGTCGAGTGCAGCGGTCGACTCGTCGCAGACGAGAATGCGCGGCTTGACGGCCAGCGCCCGCGCGATGCCGATGCGCGCCCGCTGGCCACCGGAAAACTGGTGCGGATAGAGATCGCGGCTGGCGGGGTCCAGACCCACGCGCTTCATGATGTCGCTGACGTAAGTCGTCATTTCGCTGCCGCGGATGATGCCATGGAAGACTGCCGCCTCGCCAATCGTTTCCATCACCCGCTTGCGTGGATTGAGCGATGCGGTGGCGTCCTGAAACACCATCTGGACGGAAAGGCTTGCCTTGCGCCGCTCTGCTTCAGACATGGTCGCAAAGTCGCGGCCCTCCAGCAGGATTTTGCCCTGAGACGGAGCCAGAATGCCCGAGATGATGCGGGCGAGCGTGGATTTGCCACAGCCGGATTCGCCCACGAGGCCGACGATTTCGCCGGGACGGACATCGAGATTGATGCCATCGACGGCGCGAACGACCTGTTCGGAATTCTTGCGGGTGACGAAATCGACGATGCGCTGGGCAAAATCCGGCGTGCCGCGAAACTGGCGCGAGACGGCGTCGAGTTTAAGGATGGGCTGCATGTCTCAAGCCTCCTGTCGCGGATGGTGGCAGCGTGCAAAGCGGCCGGAGGGATCGGTGACGACGGGAGGAAGTGTCGTCGTGCAGATCTCCGTGCGGGCCGAACAGCGCGGATGGAAGGCGCAACCTGTGGGCATATTGCCAAGGCTGGGTGTCGAGCCCGGAATTTGCGCCAGCGGTTGGCCGCGCTTGTTCTGACTGGGCACCGATGCGATGAGGCCAGCGGTATAGTGGTGGCGCGGCGCGGTCAGCACCTCGGCCACTGTCCCCGTTTCCACGATGCGACCGGCATACATGACGGCGATGCGGTCTGCGAGACCGGCCACGACCGAAAGGTCATGCGTGATCCACACCAGTGCAGTCCCGTTTTCAGCCGCCAGCCGCTGCACCTCACCCAGAATCTGGGCCTGAATGGTGACATCGAGCGCCGTCGTTGGCTCATCGGCAATCAGCACCGCGGGACGATGCAACAGCGCAATGGCAATGGCCACACGCTGGCGCATGCCGCCGGAAAACTGGTGCGGATAGGCCTCCAGTCGCGATTCCGGCGAGGGAATGCCGACGGCTTTCAAGGCTTCGATGGCACGCGCGCGGGCGGCGGACCTGGAAACCTTCTCATGGGCATCGATTGCTTCGATAATCTGCGTGTCGATACGCAGCACCGGGTTGAGCGTCGAGATCGGGTCCTGAAAGATCATGGCGATGCGGTTGCCGCGCAGGTTGCGCATGGCACTATCGCTGATATCGGCAATGCTGCGACCTTCAAGGATCACCCGACCGGCGGAAATCTTGCCGGGCTCATCGATCAGTCCCATCGTGGCCAAACCCGTCACGGATTTGCCGGAACCGGATTCGCCCACCACCCCCAGCACCTCGCCGGGATTGACGTGAAAGCTGACGTCATTGACCGCTGTTACCACGCCCTTGCGGGTGTGGAAGGTGACGCTGAGATTTTCAACCGAAAGAGCAGGTGTGATCATTTTCGTTTGTACCTGCATCATTGGACGAACCTCGGGTTAAGCACGGCCCGCAGGCGATCACCGACCAGATTGATGGCGACGACGATGAGGACGAGTGCGACGCCGGGATAGGTCGAGACCCAGTAATTGCCTGACAGCAGGAAGTCATAGCCGGAGGCGATCAGCATGCCGAGCGATGGCTGGGTGACGGGAACGCCGACGCCGAGGAAGGACAGCGTCGATTCCAGTGTGATGGCATGGGCCACCTGAACCGTTGAAACGACGATGAGCGGCGGAATGCAGTTCGGCAGCATGTGCCGCACGAGGATGCGCCACTGCGAAATCTCAAGACAGCGGGCAGCGGCAATGTAATCCTTGTTCTTTTCGACCAGCGCCGAACCGCGCACCGTTCTGGCATAATAGGCCCATTGAACGAAGACGAGGGACAGAATGACCTTGTCGAGACCGCGTCCAAAGACCGTCAGAAGCACGAGTGCAATCAGGATCGAGGGAAAGGAAAGCTGCAAATCGACGATGCGCATCACCAGCGCATCGAAACGCCCGCCGATATAGGCCGAGAGGACTCCAACCAGCGCCCCGATGATGCTGGCAATCACCACCGAAGCAATGCCGACGCCCAAGGAAACGCGCATGCCATACATGATGGCCGAGAGCATGTCGCGGCCCTGATCATCGGTGCCGAGCCATGCGGTCAAGCCGGTTCCAAGCGTCGAGCCCGGTGGCAGCATGTTGTCCATGATGTCGAGTTGCATCAGGTCGTAAGGGTTCTGCGGCGCGATCAGCGGTGCGAAGATCGCGACGAAGGCGAGGATCAGAAGAATGGTCAGTCCGATCACGGCTTCCGTGCTGGAAACCAGATCGCGCAATTGCCGCAGAAGCAGCTTTTCGCCCTTGGAGGTGGTTGCCGGAAGAGGTGGCGTGGTGGCGTCTATGTTGCTCATGGCTTACTCGCTTGTCCCGCCGAGCCGGACGCGCGGATCGAGCGCGACATACAGCATATCGACGATGAAATTGATGACGACGAAGATCACCGTGGTGACCATGAGGTAGGCGACGACAACGGGCCTATCGAGCCGGTTGATCGATTCAATCAGCAGTTTGCCCATGCCGGGGAAGGCAAAGACCGTTTCGATGACGACGGTAAAGGCGATCATCGCGCCGAATTCCATGCCGAGGATGGTGACGACCGGAATCATCATGTTCTTCAACAGATGCAACCGAATGATGCGGAAGCGGCCAAGGCCCTTGGCGCGGGCAAAGCGGATATATTCCTGCGTCACAACTTCGCGGGTTCCCGCCTCACACAGTCTGACGACCAGCGACGCCTTGTAGAGCGCAAGTGTGAGCGATGGCAGGATGAGGTGACGAATGCCTTCCCAGGTGAAGATCGACAGCTGCATTCCAAGTACGGTGGTGGTGGGGCCGCGCCCGCCTGCGGGTAGCCAGCCCAGATAGACCGAGAAGAACAGGATCATCATCAGGCCGATCCAGAAATTCGGCAGGGAAAAGCCGAAGATCGAGGTGGACATGATGGCGCGCGCCGCAATCGATTTTGGCCGCAAGCCGGCGATGACGCCGAGGGGAACGCCGATGAGAACCGAGAAGGTGAGTGCCAGAACGGCAAGCTCCAATGTCGCGGGCAACCGTTCCCCGATTACCGACAGCGCCGATTTGCCGTAGACGAAGGAGGACCCGAGGTCACCATGCAGAGCATTGGTGATGAAGCTGACGAATTGCACCGGCAAGGGCTGGTCGAGGCCGAAGCGGGCGGCAAGGGCTGCGCGCTCGGCCTGATCCGCATCGGGGCTGGCCAGCATGTCCACCGGACTGCCGAGAGCGAAGACCGCGAGAAAGACGAGAACCGCCATGGTGAAAAGCACCAGGCAGGATTGTCCCAACCTGCGTATGAGATAGGCTACCATCTGTTCGACCACCGAAATAGCTGACGCAGGGCGCTGTGGCGCACCGCGTGATTATATTTGGGGAGGGCGAACCGGCGTGAGGCCGATCCGCCGTGATACAGCTTTATTGTGCAGGCTCGAAGCTCAGCGCCGAGGTGCGTTCATCCATGCGCGGGATGATCTTGATGCCCTTCTTGGCCGCCCAGGTCATGCCCTGGAAATAGAGCGGCACGATTGGCATGTCGTCATTGACGGTATGGACTGCTGCCTTCAGCATATCGTTGCGCTTGGCGTCGTCCATTTCAGATGTCAGGGCCACAAGCTGTTCGGTGAGTGCCGGATTGCAATAATGGCTCCAGTTCACCACACCCCAGCCGCGGGCCTTATCGGGACACGCCACCATCATGCGGATACCGGAGGAAGCCTCGGCAGTTTGAACACCCCAGCCCATCATGACGGCTGAGAACTCGCCCTTGTTGCCCTTGGTGTTGATGGCAGAGAAGGGAACGGCATCGACATCCGTGCGAATGCCGATACGTGTGAGCATCTGCGCGATGGCCTGTGCCACGCGCTCATCGTTCAGAAGGCGGTTGTTCGGCGTGCCGAGCGTCAGGCGGAAACCATCGGGATAATCGGCATCGGCCAGAAGCTTTTTCGCGGCGGCTTGGTCGAAGGGTACATTCTCCAATGCAGGATCAAAGCCCAGCATCTGATCGGTGGAGAGATTGTTGGTCGGATAGGCAAGGCCCATCATGAGGCGGTCGCTGATCGCCTTGCGGTCGATGGCCATGTTGATGGCTTTGCGCACGCGCACATCGGTGAGCGGGTTCTTGGCAATAGCGGAACCATCCGCAGCCTTTACGCCCGGCGAGCTGTCACGACCGCTGTCTAGGAAGAGGAATACCAGACGGTGCGTCTTCTTGGCACTGTAGACCAGATCGGGATTGGCTTTGACCTTTTCGATATCAGGTGTGGGCACGTTTTCGATAGCGTTGACATCGCCAGACAGCAGAGCCGTCATGCGGCTGCCATCGTTGGGCATGAAGCGGATGGTGACGTTGTCCCAGGCTGGCTTGCCACCCCAGTAGTCATCGAAGCGGGTCATGACGACGCGGTCGTCAGGTGTGTATTTCACGAACTTGTATGGCCCGGTGCCGATCATATGCTCAGGCGTCGCGAATTTCTCGCTGGTAATACCTTCGCTTGCCTTTTTGCTGACGATGAACACCGAGGTGAGGTCGGCGGGCAGCAAGGGATAAGGCGTCTTGGTGATCAGGCGAATGGTGTGCGGGTCCACGACCTCTGTCTTGGTGATGGCGCGTGTGTAGATCGCGAAGCTGGACGGGCTGTTTTCAATCGTGTTGGGGCGCTGAAGAGACCAGGCGACGTCTTCGGCGGTGAAATCGCTGCCATCCTGAAACTTGGCGGGGCGCAGTTTGAATTCCCAGGTGAGATCATCGATCTTCGTCCAGGATTCGGCCAGATTGGGTATGATCCGGCTGTCGGGGTCCATCTGGGTCAAGGTTTCGAACATGTTGCGCGAGACGGCAATGTTCTGGCTCGCATTGTGGAATTGCGGGTCCATGGATGTCGCCGACGAGCTGTAGGCGAGATTGAGGTCTTCGGCCCACACGTTGGCGGCAGGCACAAGTGCCGAGAGCGCGAGAGCGGCGGCAAAGCGTCGTAATGATGAATAGGGCAGTTTCGCTGAAGCGTGCATTGTCTGTTCCCTTTATTGATTGACGGAATTCTTTTATGTCTCTTGTAGTGGACATATGATCCCTATAAGATAGTTTAGGGTTATAATTTCTGCGATGTCAACAGGGAGATATGTGCAAATGCATGTGAGGGCGCGGGGGACAGATCGGCTGCTGGACGTGCTGGAACTGGTGGCGGCGCAGCAGCAGCCGGCCACGCGCAATGCCATAGCAGCCATGCTCGGCGCACCGCGATCCACGGTTTACAGCATCATCGATACGTTGATGGAGCGCGGATTTCTGGACCAGACGGAGCCGGACGGTTTGATCGTGCCGGGCAGGCAGTGCGGACTCCTCGGTCAGGTCTATGACCGCAGCGCACCGCTGGCCCGTCAGGCGAAAGAGGTGATCCGAAACCTTGCCCAAAGCACCCGCGAAGTCTGCGAACTCGATCTGCTGCACGATTGGAAGCAGTTGATTATGATATCCATTTCCGGTCGCGGCCATGGATATCGTACCGCCGTCGAAGGCTCTCGTTTCCCGCTGCCATCCACCGCCGCCGCCCGCTTTTTGCTGGATGGTTACAGCGCAGCCGACCTCGAGCGTTCTATCCCGGCAGAGGATTTTACCTCGCTGACCGGCACCGTCTCGTCACCCGCCCAGCTTCACCGGGAGGTCGAGCTTGCGCGCGCGCAGGGTTATTGGGTCACACGCGCGCTGGTCGACCCCTATGTCGCCTGCGTCACGGCACCCGTTCGCGACCGGCAGGGGCGCTGCATCGCGTCGATCTGCCTTGTGGTGGCATTGCAAGATATCGACAAGCGTGAGGCTGACTATATTTCTGCAACGACGGCGGCGGCAGCGGAACTCAGCCGCCATTGCGCGCTGCTGGAGAACCCGACGTTCTAGCAAGGGATGCTTACCGCACCTTTTCCCGGCTGAATTTCTTTTCCAGCATGCCGACCAGCCGCACCATCGGCCACAGAAACGCGATGTAGATCAGTGCCGCCCCGATGAGCGGCGTCGGGTTGGCGTAAAGCGCCTGGGCATCCAGCCCTTCCTTCATCAGTTCCGCCAGCGCCACGGTCGAGGCCAGTGAGGTATCCTTGAACATCGACACGCAATTGTTCGTCGCTGGCGGAATGACGACACGCACCGCCTGGGGCAGGATGACTTTGCGCAAGGTGACCAGAAACGGCAGACCGAGCGCGGCAGCGGCCTCGAACTGCCCGGAGGGAATGCCTTCGATGCCGGAGCGGAACACCTCGGCCATATAGGCTGCCATCACCAATGCGAAAGCGAGGATCGCGCAGGTCCAGGATGACATGCGAATGCCGATGAATGGCAAAGCGAAGTAGATCAGCATCAGCACGACCAGCATCGGTGCTGCGCGGAATATGTCGATATAGAACACCGCCAGATAGCGCACCGGCTTTGGCCCATAGAGCCGCAGAAGCCCGATGATCAACCCTGCCGGTATGCCAAGGCCGATGCCTGCAATGCCAAGCAGAAACGTGTTGAGCAGACCCCGCAGCAGTGCCGGAAACGCGCTGCCCAGGATTTCGGCGTTGAAGAAGGTGTCGAGGATGGTCATATCCGTAAGCCTCTGAAACATGCCACCCCGAGGCGCTGTCGCGTGAGGTCAAGACATGGGAATGGGCGCCCGATCACCGTCAGGCAGCCGTCATGGTACGATTGACGTCGGCACGATGCCGATCATGATCGGCATCGATGATGGGGCGGCTCAAGGCTGCGGTATGGGCATTTCGACGGCAGCGGCCGAACCGGCAGCAGGCTCGCTACCGAACCACTTCTTGTGAATGGCGGCAAGCGTGCCGTCCTTCTTCATAGCGGTAATCGCATCATTGGCCTTGCCCAGCAGCGGATGGTTCTTGGCCATCATCAGCCCATATTGCTCGCCGGTCTTGATGCGAACCTTGACAGCAAGATCCTTCATCTTGAGGAAGGCGTATTCCATGCCGGGAATGTCACTGACGGCAGCGTCCGCGCGGCCAGCGGACATATCCATCAGCATATCCTGTTGAGCATTGTAGCTCTTGATATCACTGATACCGTATTTTTCCTTGTTATCCTTCGCCCACTTATCGCCGGTGGAGCCCGCCAGAACGCCGACCACGGCGCCCTTCAAGTCCTCGGGAGTGGCAATCTTGCTTTCCTTGCGGGTGGCGATGCCCATATCGGCATCATAATAGGGCTGTGTGAAAGACTGGCTGCCCAGACGTTCCTTGGTGATGGTGATCGATGATATCGCCACATCGATGCGCCGAGAGGCGGTGGCGGCAAACAGCGCCTGAAACCCGAAATCGGACACCTCGAGCGTCATATCGAGGCGCTTTGCGACTTCGGCTGCGATATCGACCTCGAAGCCTTCGAAGGTGCCGCTGGCATTCTTGTATTCGAACGGCGGATTGCTGGGGTACGCACCCGCCACGAGTGCGGCCGCAGATGCAAGGCCTACACTTGCAACAGAGACGGCGGCAGTGACCGCAATACCCATGAAAGCGCGGCGGAAGACGGATATGGTCATGAATCAGTTCCCTCTGTTTTCGTAACCAGCAGCGTTTCCGGGCCGGATCGAATATTCATTTTTATGGTCCTCGGTGATCGCTCTTCGCAGGGATCGTCTGGAATGGTGAGGCAAAATTCAGCGGGATTCAAGTGTAAAGATTTAAGCTTAAAATAGGTTGCGCACTGCCAAGCGGGTGTGACATGTTTTGCGTCTGAACGATCTGACGCCTTTGATTGCCGTCCATTCGCGGATCGTAATCTACACTATCTTTCCTGACATTGGAGCCTCCCCATGCGTTTCGCCTACCTCGCTTTTTTCGAGAATACGCAGGACAGCCAGCTCGTAGCGAGCAAGGTCGATATCGAGGCGGTGGCGGAGATCATCGCGCTGACGCCGGGGCTGACGTCTGCAAACCTCTACACGCCAGAGACGGCGCAGGACCTGTTCAATCCGCAGGAAGAAACGCCGGTTTTCGGCATGCAGCTTTACTTTGATGAGTTGTCCGCGCTCGAAGATGCCATGGCACCATCAGGACATCTGCAAGCGTTGGCCGATCCCGGCGTGCTGTCGAGCATCCAGGGTACCAAGGCAACGCAGCAGGCCATGTATGTCCGGCATTTTCCGGTCGATGACGCGACGCTCGACATCGCGAAAAACGGCAACCCTTGTTCCTACGTCGTGCATTATCCCGGCCCGGCGCAGGATCTGAACATCTGGATGCACCACTACATCGCTCACCATCCGCAGGTCATGCGCCAGTTTCCCGGCATTCGTGGCATCGAAATCCTGTCTCGCGTGGACTGGACCGGGTTCCTACCCTGGGAGCGGGCCCATCACATGCAGCGAAACCGCGTGATGTTCGACAGTCAGGCCGCACTCACGGCGGCACTCCAGTCCCCGGCGCGCATTGCCATGCGGGAAGACTTCAAGACCTTCCCGCCATTCGAAGGTGGCAATTCGCATTTTCCGATGGCGACGAAGATCGTCGTGCCGAAAGACGCTTAAGCGTCTCGCGCAGCGGTGACGCCAGCGGCAACGCTTGCACCCAGAAACATCGTATCGCTGGCCAGCAGATAGAAGCTGATGCCTGCCTGCGACCACTTGGTCACGTCATCTGCCGAGGGGCGGAAAATTCCGACCGTTTTTCCGGCCTTGATAGCGGCTTGCGTGATTGTCAGTATGGCCGCCTCGAGCTTTGCCGCTCCTTCGGGGCCGAGTGCATTGATCGAAACGGAGAGATCGCCGGGGCCGATGAAGATCACGTCGATGCCTTCGACGGCGACGATCTCCTCGACATTGGCGAGACCTTCTGCGGTTTCGATCTGGATGGCCAGGACGAGGCTTTCATTGGCGCTCTTCAGATAATCGGGAATGCGATAGCCGTAACCGGCGGCACGTCCGGGCCCGACGCCGCGCTCACCAACAGGTGGATAGCGGGTGGCGGCAACGGCGGCTTTTGCATGGGCAGCGGTCGAGACACGTGGCACCAGAACGCCTGCGGCACCCGCATCCAGCACACCGGCAATCGATTCCGGCGCATGGCCCGGCACGCGCACCAAGGCGGGCACATGGTGAACATCGGAGGCGCGGATCAGGTTTTCGATCAATTCCCGCCCGATCTGCGAATGCTCCGCATCGATGCAGATGAAATCAGGGCCAGCGGCGGCCACGACCTCGATGGCGACCGGATGCGGGATGGCAGCGAATGTGCCGATCAACCGCTTTTGTCCAAGACATGCTTTTCGAAAATCGCTCATAAAGACCTCTGGGAACGGGGGTTTTGTCTGCCGTAATGCAGTGTTTTGATTAGTTTAAGTCTCAATCATATCGCCTGCAAGCGTGTAAACGGTATACGATAATCGATGTTAAATCACCTCATAATTATTTTATCCTTGAAATAAGCGCAAATCCGTATACGATTTTTGCAGGAGTTTACGATGCAAAAGTCGAACGACAATATCGTTGATGCCATTTACACGGACCTGCGCTTGCAGTTGCAACGCAGCGCGATTTTGCCGTCCGACCGGCTGGTCGATACTGCGATTGCGGCCCGTTATGGCGTTTCGCGTGTTCCTGCGCGTGAGGCACTGCTGCGGCTGGTGGCCGAGGGTTATCTGGTTGGCACGACACGCGGTTTTGCCCTGCGAGAGCTTTCGCTGGAGGATATTTCCGGCCTTTTCGAACTGCGTCGGCAGTTGGAGCCACGGGCTGCGGCAAATGCTGCGCGTGACATGACGCCGGAAATCGAGGCGGAACTGATGGAGGCCATGGGCCGGATCAAGTCTGCGCTGGCGGACAACAATATGCCGGTGTTGTTGGATGCCAATGTCGATTTTCGCAACGCGTGGCTGAAGGCCGTTCGCAACCGGCATCTGGCCGAGACCGTCGCGCGCTTCATCAACTACTTCCAGTCGGTCCGGCTCGATAGTTTTGCGGATGCGGACATGGTCAAGCACTATATCGATGGCCTGTCGCGCATTCATGCGGCCTTCGTCGCGCGCGATTCCGTTGTGATCGCGGAATATATGACGATTTACATGTTTGCGGCGGAAGAAGCCTTTCTCACCATTCGCCGCCGCCAGTTGGAACAGGCCAAAACAGGGCGCGGCGCGCGCCGCAAAACCATCAAAAAGGGAACGTCATGATCAAGCCTCACCCCTTGAAAGGTCCGAGCAAGCTGAAGCTCGGTGTCTTCTCGCCCAATGCCGATGGCGGTCTTGCCATCACCGATGTGCCGGAACGCTGGCAGGCCCGGTGGCAGGACAATCTGAACGCCGCCCAGATCGCCGATCGCGGCGGATTAGATTTTCTGCTGCCGATCGCCCGCTGGAAAGGCTTTGGGGGCAAGAACCGGGTGCGGGAATGGTCTTACGAAACCTTTACCTGGGCGGCGGGGCTTGCTGCCGTTACGGAGCGGATTGCACTCTTCATGACGGTGCATGTTCCCCTGGTGCATCCGCTTTATGCAGCAAAGTCGCTGGCAACGGTTGATCACATCAGTGGCGGTCGTGCAGGTCTCAATATCGTCTGCGGCTGGAACCCGAAGGAATTCGGCATGTTCGGCGTGCCGCTGGTCGAGAAGGGTTACGATCAGGCTGCGGAATGGCTGGAGATCGTCGAGCAGGCCTACGGTGCGCAAGCGCCCTTCGATTATGATGGCAGCTACTACAAACTGAAAGACGTGGTCAGCCGCCCCGCCAGCCTGCAATCGCCACGACCCGTAACGATGAATGCCGCCTTCGGTGGGCCGGGCCGGGATTTTGCCGCGAAAAACTGCGAATATCTCTTCACGACCTTCACCGAGATTGAAGAAGCCGGGAAGCACGTCGAGGACATCCGCACGCGGGCAGATGCGCAGGGTCGTGATGTCGGGGCCTATACCGTCTGCCACGTGGTGTGCCGCGAAACCCAGCAGGAGGCGGAAGATTATTACGAACGCTACGCCGTAACCCTTGCCGACCATGAGGCCGTTGATGCCCATATGGCCGGAAAGAAGGAGTTCTCCCAGTCCCACGACAAGGAAAGCTATGAACGTTACCGCAAGCGGTTTGCAGGCGGCGCGGGTGGATATCCGCTTGTCGGCACGCCGGAAAAGATCGTCGAGGACATGATCGCGATTTCGCAGCAGGGCTATTCCGGCATCGCCCTGTCCTTCGTCAATTACACTTACGAGTTACCATTCTTCTGCGACCGCGTGATGCCGCTGTTGAAGCAGGCCGGGCTGCGGGTCGAATGAACACGCACGCCGCACCGGATGAGGTCGAGGCTCTGCGGCTTGCCTTTCGCGAGGGCATGTCGCAACTGGCCGCTGCCGTCAACATCGTCACCACCGACGGTCCCGGCGGCAGGGCCGGGTTCACGGCATCCGCCGTTTGTAGCGTGACAGATCAACCGCCCACGCTGCTTGTCTGCCTCAACTGGTCCAGTTCCGTAGCGCATATGTTCGAGACAAATCGCGTGCTCTGCGTCAACACGCTGAGCCATAGCCAGGAAGCTTTGTCGCGGCGTTTCGGCGGCTCGACATCGCAGGAAGAGCGGTTTCTGGACGGTGCTTGGTCACCGGGGATAACCGGGTCGCCACGATTGGAGGGGGCACTTTTGTCCTTCGATTGCGAAATCGAAACGATGGTCGAGAGCGGCACGCATCAGGTCTTGTTTTGCCGTATCATCGAACTCGTACAAGGATCAGGAGAAAACGCTCTGGTTTATTTCCGCCGCCGATATCACGCGGTCGGCTGATGCCTCTGATGGCGCTGAAACACGCGCTGCCATTACCCGCATTTTTGTATGCTCAGCCGTTAAGCGTCGCGCCAATAATTTTCATGCAGATGCATTTTAAAGCAGCAATTTCGCAGTTTTTTTGATATGATTTCGGCCCATTTCAACGTTCTCATTTGACAATGCTATAAGCTTCAACTTATGAATATGCATATAAATGCGTGACATAAATGCATATAAATGCGTGACATAAAAGGGGAAGACCATGGCAGAACGGTCATTCGCGCGTGAAGTTGAGGATCTCAAGCTCGGGGAAGGTGAAATCTTCCGGGGCGAGGGTATTCTGGCGATCACGAAGGCATTGCTTCAATCCGGCGTGTCCTATGTCGGCGGCTACCAAGGCTCGCCCATTTCCCACCTAATGGACGTTTTGGCTGACGCCAAGGACGTCATGGAAGATCTCGGCATTCATTTCGAAACCTCGGCATCCGAGGCTGCGGCGGCTGCTATGCTGTCTGCCTCCGTCATGTATCCGGTGCGCGGTGCTGTGACCTGGAAATCGACGGCTGGAACGAATGTGGCATCCGATGCCCTGTCGAACCTGTCTTCCGGCGGCGTCACCGGTGGTGCCCTCATCATTCTCGGCGAAGATTTCGGCGAAGGCTCCTCCATCATGCAGGAGCGCAGCCACGCTTTTGCGATGAAATCCCAGATGTGGCTTCTCGATCCGCGCCCCAATCTGCCATCCATCGTGCAGTCGGTGGAAGATGGCTTCCAGCTGTCTGAAGCGTCCAACACGCCTGTCATGTTGCAGGTCCGCATTCGCGCCTGTCACGTCCACGGCCAGTTCATCGCCAAGGACAACAAGCGTCCGGAATATACGTTGCGGCAGGCGTTGGAAAATCCGGTCAGGGACGTCAACCGCATCGTCCTGCCACCCGCCAACTTCGCGCATGAGAAGGACAAGCTGGAGCGCCGCTGGCCTGCCGCCGTCAATTTCATCAAGGAGCGTAAGCTTAACGAGTTCTTCGGTCCTGAAGAGGGTGACATCGGCATCATCCTGCTGGGTGGCATGTACAACGGCGTCATGCGCGGCTTGCAGCAACTGGGCCTGGCCGATGTCTACGGCAATTCCGCCGTGCCGCTCTACGTGATGAACGTTGCCTATCCGACCATCGATGACGAGGTTGTCGAGTTCTGCGCCGGCAAGAAGGCCGTCATCATCGTCGAGGAAGGTGCGCCTGAATATATCGAGCAGACGCTGAACACGCTGCTTCGCCGTCGCGATATCCAGACGAAACTGCACGGCAAGGACATGCTGTCGCTGGGCGGCGAATATACCGCGCCCGTGATGATGAACGGCCTGAAGGCCTTCATCGAAACCTATGACCGTCTGCTGCTTGGAAACCAGCCGCCGGTGCCGGACCCATCGGATGTGCTCAACGACCCCAAAGTCAAGGCGCTGGCCGAAGTCGTGCCTGCCCGTCCTGCCGGTTTCTGCACGGGCTGTCCTGAAAGGCCAATCTTTGCGGCCATGAAACTGGTGGAAAAGGAACTCGGCGAGCATCACGTCTCGGCGGATATCGGCTGCCACCTCTTCTCGATCCTCCCGCCCTTCAATATCGGCGGCACGACAATGGGCTATGGCCTTGGCCCCGCCTCGGCCTCGGCCTTCAATGTCGAGTCCGACAAGCGCTCGATTTCGGTGATGGGCGACGGTGGCTTCTGGCACAATGGCCTTGCGACATCGGTCGGCAATGCCGTGTTCAACAAGCAGGATGGCGTCATTCTCGTTGTCGATAACTTCTATTCGGCAGCGACAGGCGGGCAGGACATTCTGTCGTCGCGCGCCACCAATCCGAACCGCAAGACCAACAACTCCATCGTCAATGCCGTCAAGGGCATTGGCGCGACATGGGTGCGTCAGATCGACCGCACCTATGATGTCGCCAAAATGCGCGACACGTTGAAGGAAGCGCTGACATCGAAGGAAAAAGGCCCGAAAATCATCGTCGCCTCCTCCGAATGCATGCTGAACAAGCAGCGCCGCATCAAGCCGCAATTCGCCAAGGCTGTCAAAGACGGCAAGCGCATGGTGAAGGAACGATTCGGCGTGGACGAGGATGTCTGCACGGGCGATCACGCCTGCATCCGTCTTTCCGGTTGTCCATCGCTTTCAGTCAAGCATACGGATGATCCTTTGAAGGATGATCCGGTCGCAGCCATCGACAATTCCTGTGTCGGCTGCGGCAATTGCGGCGAGGTTTCCGAAGCTGCGGTTCTCTGTCCGTCCTTCTACCGCGCCGATATCATCCACAACCCCACCGGTTGGGACAAGTTTGTCGCAAAAATGCGCGCTTCGGTCATCGGCTGGCTTCAGGCCCGCCGCGCGTCCAGCCGCATCGTATTTGCAGATTGAGGGTGGACCCATGAACGAAACGGTAAACCTCAAGACGACGCTCGCCTCCGACAAGCCCTTGACGCTGGCCATCATGGCCATGGGCGGACAGGGCGGCGGCGTGCTGGCAGACTGGATCGTCGGCCTAGCCGAAGCGCAGGGCTGGATGGCGCAATCGACATCCGTGCCGGGCGTTGCCCAGCGCACGGGCGCAACCATCTATTATATCGAGATGCTGCCTGCGCGTGACGGCGTCTCGCCCATCTTCTCGCTAATGCCGACGCCGGGTGATGTCGATGTGGTGCTGGCTTCCGAACTGATGGAAGCCGGACGCTCGGTGCTGCGCGGTCTGGTCACGCCTGAGCGCACAACGCTTATTGCGTCCACGCACCGTTCCTTTGCCGTCGGCGAGAAGGAAAAGCCCGGCGATGGCATCGGCGATCCGACGGTCGTGGTGGGCGCCACCGATTTCGCCGCCAAGCGCACCATCGCTTTCGACATGGACACGCTGGCGCTGAAAAACGGCAGCGTCATCTCGTCGTCCATGTTCGGTGCCCTGGCTGCAGCAGACGTTCTGCCGTTTGCCAAGGAAGCTTTCGAAGCAACCATCCGTGGCGGCGGCAAAGGTGTGGAGGCAAGTCTTCGTGCCTTCAACGCATCCTATGACCGCGCCAAGGCCAAGCCGCGTGATGAGGTCAGCGCCTCGCCGCACAAGCGTTTCGACACCATGCCGGAAACGGCTGGCCACCCGGAACTCGATCGTCTGGTCCACCGCATGCGCGCCGAATTCCCAGAGGCCGCATGGCCCCTGCTTTTCGCAGGCGTGAAGAAGCTGACGGAATTTCAGGACCCGGCCTATGCGGGAGAATATCTCGACCGCGTTGCCAAGCTTCATGCGCTTGACCGGACGAATGACGGCGAAGAGAAGGGCTATGCGTTTACGGTGCAGGCCGCCAAATATGTCGCCATCTCCATGGCCTATGACGATATCATCCGCGTCGCAGACCTGAAAACACGCGGCACGCGTTTCGATCGCGTGCGCAAGGAAGTGGGCGTCAAGCCGGACCAGCTTCTCTACATGACGGAATATATGCATCCGCGCATGGAAGAAGTCTGTGGCACCTTGCCCAAGGGGCTGGGCCTCTGGATTGAGGGCAGGCCGAAGGTGTTTGCCTTCTTCGATCGCCTCATCAACAAGGGCCGCCGTGTGCAGACGGGAACGATGTTCTGGTTCCTCTCGCTTTATCTCATCTCCGCGCTCCGCCGCATGCGCCGCAGCACGTTGCGCCACTTCCGCGAAATCGAACACCGCGACGCATGGCTCGGCACAGCCGCCTCGCTGGTATCGCGCAACTACGATCTTGCCGTGGAAGTGCTGAACAACAGGCGTCTGGTCAAGGGCTATTCCGATACCCACGCCCGCGGCCTTTCGAAGTTCGACCGGGTCATGTCGTCTCTGCCATCTCTGGAGCACCGCGACGATGGTGCCGCATGGATGCGCCGTCTGCGACAGGCCGCCCTTCTGGATGAGCAGGGCATTGCGCTGGACGGCGCGCTGAAGACGGTTTCGACGCTGTAAATATTCGGTGGCGCCTGGGGAAAGGCGCTAACCAATGGCCGCTCCACCACGGGAATCGGAGCGGTCTTATTCGGACATGACGAACAATAAGAGCGAAGGAAAAATCCTCGCAGGGGAACGTTCTGATGGACAAAATCACAACTGCCATACCGCCTGATTATAGCGCGACAAAGGAAGTTTCGCGCTCCAAGAGCCTGCTTGTCGTCGCACTTTGCTGGTTTGCAATTTTTGCAGAAGGTTACGATGTGGGTGTGCTGGGTGCCATTCTTCCCGCCCTCTCCACCGATCCGGTCTGGCAGTTGACGCCGCTGCAACTGGGGGCGATGGGAAGCTACACCGTCATTGGCATGCTGATTGGCGGTATCTTCGCTGGCACGATCAGCGAACTCTATGGTCGCAAGCCCGTCTTCATCGGCTGCCTCACGCTCTTTGCCCTATGCATGGTGGCGACAGCCTATGCGCCGACACCGACCTTTTTTGCCGTCAGCCGTTTCGTGGCGGGTCTCGGCCTCGGAGGCATCATTCCCGTTGCGGCGGCGCTGACGGTCGAGTATTCGCCCAAGAAGAGCAAAAGCTTCAATTACGGCCTGATGTACTCAGGCTATTCCATGGGCATTTTGGCTGCGGCTCTCTGTTCACGGGCATTTCTGGCAGAGCATGGCTGGCGCACCATCGTTCTGGTCGGCGCGCTCCCCGTTCTCGTCGTGCCGTTCTTCATGGTTTTCCTGCCTGAATCTGTCGAGTCTCTGGTGCTGCGCGGCAAGCGCGCTGCGGCGGAAAAGACAGCGCGGAAGATGGGCGTTCCCATCGCTTTCACCACCAAACAGACGCCGACGGACCGAAGCTGGACCGCGGTTTTGCGGCAAATCTTTGCGCCTGACAAAGCCTTTGAGACCATCTGCTTCTGGGCCGCGCTGTTTATGGGGCTTCTTCTCGTTTACGGGCTTGCCCAGTGGCTGCCGCAGATAATGCGCAAGAACGGCTATGACCTTGGCGACAGCCTGTTGTTCCTGGCGGTCTTCAGCCTCAGCTCCGCCGTTGGTGGTATCGTGCTCGGAACATGGGCCGACCGTTTCGGTACCCGATTGGTGGTTGCCCTTTCGTACCTTCTCGGTGCCTTCGGCATTGCCGCTCTGGCCTTCAAGGGCTCGTTGCTTATCAACTACGTCTTCGTGGCGATTGCCGGTTTCGGCACCGTGTCGGCCTCACTCATTCTGACCGGCTTTCTGGCGCAGCGTCTGGACGCGACGATACGCTCTGCCGGTACGGGTTTTGCGCTGAGCTTTTCGCGCATCGGGGCTCTGACCGGCCCGTTGCTGGGCGGCTTCATCGCCAGCACGAACGCCGCACCCGAATGGAATTTCTACATTTTCGCAGGCGTCTCCGCGCTGGCAGCCATTGCCACGCTGCTCATTCCTGTCGGCAAAACGAATTCGGACCGATGAAAAATTGCTCAAACATCAAAGTAACAGGGGAGCGGGCATGTTTATGACAAATGTTTGCCAGCCACGATGCATTGTCTCGCACGATGCGACATGTGAGGAGTTGGGCGGATGATCCGTTTTCTTCTTTTGAGACTGTCAGTCGCCATACCGACGATGTTCATCATTTCCGTCCTCGTCTTCAGTTTGCAGATGCTGCTTCCTGGCGATGTGGCGCTGGTGATTGCCGGTGGCGAAGCGTCGCCCGAAGTGGTCGCGCAGATCCGCCAGGAACAGGGGCTGGATGATCCGTTGCCGGTGCAATATCTGCGCTGGAGTGCGGCGGCTATCCAAGGCGATTTCGGCATATCCTATCGCACCCGCGATGAGATCGGCCCAATGCTGCTCGACAAGATCCCAGTGACGCTGACGCTGGCGACGGCGGCCCTTCTCATCTCGTTGCTAATCGGCATTCCTGCCGGAATCATGGCGGCCATCTGGCGCGGCAAGGGCTGGGACCATGCGGTAACGGTGGTTTCGCTGACGGGCATATCAATACCGAATTTCTGGCTCGGCATCATGCTGATCCTCATCTTCGCGGTCAAGCTGGGCTGGTTGCCAGCAGGCGGTTACGTTAGCCCATTCGAAGACCCGATCAGGGGCCTCAAATCCATCATCCTTCCCGCCACGGTGTTGGGCGCTGCCCTTGCAGCGGCGATGATGCGCCACACACGCGGTGCGATGCTAACCGTCATGCAGCATGATTACATTCGCACGGCGCGCGCCAAGGGCCTGACCGAACGCAAGGTCATCACCAAGCACGGCTTTCGAAATGCGCTCGTGCCCATCATCACGCTGGCGACGCTGCAATTCGGCGCGCTGATGGCCGGTGCCGTGTTGACCGAGCAGGTCTTCTCCATCCCCGGCCTCGGCAAGATGGTCGTGGATGCGGTGTTCAACCGTGAATATGCGGCGGTACAGGCGGTCACGCTGTTGTCGGGCTTCACCTTCGTGATGCTGAACCTGCTGGCCGACATCTTGTACTTCTGGGCCAACCCCAAGCTGAGGAGCCGCTCGCTATGACGAATGTTGCTGTCGCCAAACCACCTCGCCGTCGTCTGATCGAGTCCCGCGTGCTGCGCCGTTTCATGGCGCACCGGCTGGCGTTGATCGGCGCGATCATCGTGCTTCTCTTTGGCATCATGGCCATCGCCGCCCCCCTTATCGCACCCTATGAGCCGAATGCATCCAGCTGGTCGGCCATCCGCAAGGCGCCGACATGGCTGCACTGGTTCGGAACGGATGAAATCGGTCGCGACGTGATGTCCCGTGTCATCTGGGGCGCGCGCGCCTCGCTGTTGGCCGGTGTGGTCTCAGTCGCCATCGCCTTTGTCATCGGCGTTCCCGTCGGAATGCTTGCGGGTTATTTCGGTGGTCCGCTCGACACCGTCATCATGCGCATCATTGACGCGTTCCTGGCGATCCCCTTCCTCATTCTCGCCATCGCGATGGCCGCTTTTCTCGGGCCGAGCCTGACCAATGCGATGATTGCCATCGGCGTCTCCACCGCACCCGTCTTTGCCCGTATTGCGCGCGGCCAGACCATGGCCGTGAAGGTGGAGGAATATATCGAGGCGGCCCATGCCATCGGCACCGGCCACGTTGCTATTCTCATCCGGCACGTGTTCATCAACATCACGCCGCAGCTCGTCGTTCAGTCGACGCTGGCCATTGCGACAGCCATCATTGCGGAAGCAGCGCTTGCGTTTCTGGGTCTCGGTCAACAGCCGCCGGATGCCAGCTGGGGTTCGATGCTGAACTCGGCCAGCGCATCGCTTTCGATTGCGCCATGGATCGCCATCTGGCCGGGACTTGCAATCTTCCTCACCGTTCTGGGCTTCAACCTGTTGGGTGATGGCTTGCAGGACGCTCTGGATGTGAAGGGCTGATGACGATGGACGATAACAGAAGCAAGACGGAGAATGGCAATATGCAGGCAACGTCTGATGCGACCAATCCGGTGCTTTCCGTGCGCGATCTCACAACGGCCTTCCGCACCGAAAATGGCTGGACCGAAGTTATCAGGAACATCTCCTTCGATATCGGCGCGAAAGAGACCGTCGCCATTGTCGGTGAGAGTGGCTCCGGCAAGAGCGTGACCTCGCTGTCGATCATGCGTCTGCTCAACCCTGACAACACGAAGATTTCCGGCTCCATTAAGCTACTGGGTCGCGAGTTGACGACGCTCAGCAAGGACGAGATACGGCGCGTGCGTGGTCGTGACGTCTCGATGATCTTTCAGGAGCCGATGACATCGCTCAATCCGGCCTTCACCATCGAAAACCAACTCGCCGAAGCGCTGCTGTGCCAGGATCCTGATATCTCTCAGGCGGAGATCGAAACGCGTGCGCTGGCACTTCTGGAGAAGGTGCGCATTCCCTCGGCTCGTACGCGGCTGAAGCAGTATCCGCATGAGATGTCGGGTGGCATGCGCCAGCGGGTGATGATCGCCATGGCGCTGGCCTCGCGCCCGAAGCTGCTGATTGCCGACGAGCCGACGACGGCACTGGACGTGACGGTGCAAGGACAGGTTCTGGACCTCATCAAGACCTTGCAGGATGAAGAGGGCATGTCTGTGCTCTTCATCACCCACGACATGGGCGTCGTTGCCCAGATGGCGGATCGCACCGTGGTCATGCTGCGCGGCGATCTGGTGGAGGAAGGTGCAACGTCGCAGATCTTCGCCGCGCCGCGCCAGCCCTATACACGTGCGCTTCTTGCGGCAGTGCCAGTCCTCGGCTCGATGAAGGGGCATGACTTGCCACAACCTTTCCCGCTGATCGACCCTGCCAGCGGCGCGATCCTGCCAGCACCCGATATGCCTGATACGGTAGACCGCAACGCACCGCCGCTGGTCGAAGTGAAAGGCCTGATGAAACGCTTCCCCATGCCTTCAGGGCTGTTTCGCCCCACGGCCTTTCGTGTCCATGCCGTGGAGAATGTCTCGTTTCAAATCCAGCCCGGCGAAACGCTGTCATTGGTGGGGGAATCCGGCTGCGGCAAATCCACCACCGGTCGCTCTGTACTGCGATTGACCGAGCCGAGCGGTGGGGACGTGCGCATCGACGGAGCCGAGGTCGGCGGTCTTGGCCGCTACGGCCTGCGGCGTATGCGCCGCACCGCGCAGATGATTTTTCAGGACCCCTATGCCAGCTTGAACCCACGCCTCAGCGTCGGCACGGCAGTTGCGGAGCCACTCGTGGCGCACGGCATCGGCAATTCTGCGGAACGCCGGGCGCGCGTCAGTGAGCTGCTGGTGCGTGTGGGCCTGTCTCCCGAAATGGCAAGCCGTTATCCGCATGAATTTTCCGGCGGGCAGCGCCAGCGTATCTGTATTGCCAGAGCACTGGCACTTGAGCCGAAGCTGATCATCGCCGACGAAGCGGTGTCGGCGCTGGACGTGTCCATCAAGGCGCAGGTGGTCAACCTGATGCTGGACCTGCAAGCCAGTATGGGGCTCGCCTATCTGTTCATCAGCCACGACATGGCCGTCGTGGAGCGCATCAGTCACCGCGTTGCCGTCATGTATCTGGGTGAGATCGTCGAGATCGGTCCGCGCGCGGCGATTTTTGGTGATCCGCGTCACCCCTATACACGCCGACTGATCGACGCTGTCCCCGTGCCGGACCCATCCCAGCGTGGTCTGCGTGGCGCAGCGGTTGTCGGAGAACTTTCGACGCCCGTTCGACCTGCAGATTTCGTCGCCCCACAGCGGATTTACGACGAAGTCGCGCCCGGCCATCTGGTCATGCGCAGCGAGGCACGAGAAGAGTTGGCGATGGCGGTCTGAGCGCTCCGCCACGCTTTTCAGATGTCGGTCAATGCCCGGGTCAGCGCATGATCCGGGTCCAGAAAGCCATCGAGAACATCGAAATGATGACGGTTTGGCTCCGCGTAACAGGCGGTTACCGCACCGAGACCGGTCCACATATTGGCCAGCAACGCGTTCTGACGCAGGAATTCGTGGCGTTCGGCACCACCCACCCAGGCGCAAAGGCGGGCATGGCCAACCGGACGCAGCAGCGCAGGACTTTCCGCGAGCGCCTCGGCTTCATCGATGCGCAGCGTCTCGTTCAGTTCACTGCGCATCAGGGGACGCAGATCATGCAGACCGGAAATGGGTGCGGCAATTTCGACGCGGTCCAGCACGGCGGATGCAAGGGGCGTGCCCGCGCTGACCATACGCGCCGACAGATGCCCGCCCGCCGAATGGCCGGTGATGATGATCGGCCCCGCGACCTCCTCTGCGGCCCGCGTCACCGCATCGCCGATCTGGTGTGTGATCTCGGTGATACGAACGTCCGGGCACAGGTCATAGGACGGCATCGCCACAGCAAATCCCCGCGCCACGCAACCTTGCGCAAAGTGCGACCAGTAGCTGCGGTCAAGGCTCTTCCAATAGCCGCCGTGGATGAAGACGACGAGGCCGCGCGGTGTGCCTTCCGGCAGAAAGAGATCCAGCGCGTTGCGTTCACTCGCACCATAGGCCAGCCCAAGTTTGGCTCGTCCCGCAGCCAGCATCGCCTCGCGATAGTCGGCTGCCGGTTTGGCCCAGGCACTCGGCCAGCGCTCCGCACCGACGATATGCGCCCCGTTGGAATAGGCGTCCGTATAGTCGGCGATGCGGTGGTAATTCATGATGCGACTCCCGTTAATCATCTGATCAAACATCAAAAATTTTAACGGTCGCGTAAAGAACAAAATACGAAGTCGGGAGGAACGACGCGTGAAATGGTCACAAATGAGCGGGAATGCCCGAGGCGCGGTGCTGATGGTGTTCAACGCGCTGATCTACTCCATCATGGTTCTGATCATCAAGTCCGTATCACCAGATGTGCCGCTTTTCGTCATCATGTTCTTCACCGTTGCGACGCAGCTTCTGTTTGTCGGAGGACGCGCCTTCAGGCGTGTGGGACCACTGCTGATTGCCGGAGAACGGAGGGGTGCGCATGTGTTGAGGGCGACGGCGCTGATCTCCAGTATGTTGGCGGGATTTTACTCGGTCACGGCTCTGCCGCTGGCGATCTCAACGTCCCTTAGCTTCTCCAAGGCCATGTTCGTCACCCTGTTCGCGGCGTTGATCCTTTCCGAAACGGTCGGACGATGGCGGTGGATGTCCGTGATCATCGGCTTTACCGGCGTGGTCATTCTCTCCGGCCCAACAGGCACCGAAACCATCGCGGTGCTGGGCGTGGCCGCAGGCGTGGTTTCTGCTGCGACGGCGGCGTTTGGTGCGATCATGACACGGCGTCTGGCCAGCGAGACCTCCGATGTGTTGCTGCTGAATCAGTCACTGGTCGGCACACTTGTACTGGCACCTCTGGCATTCTGGACATGGCAAGCCATCGATCTGCCAACCATGGGATTGCTCGCCATGACAGGCTTGCTCAGCGTCGTCGGCAATACCAGCATGATCGCAGCTCTGCGTATGGGAGAAGCCTCCGCACTGGCCCCGGTGGATTTTTCGCGTGCCATCTTTGCCGGTATTATCGGATATCTGGCCTTTCAGGAAACACCCGGCTTAGCGGCGCTGGTGGGCATGGCCATTATCGTCATCGGCGCGTTGATGTCTCTGCGGCAGCGATGACCTTATGCGGCGATCGCCCTCAGTTCCTCCACTACCGCCAGATGGAAGGCGTTGTCGGCATCTCCCGTATTCAGATGAACGGTAAAATGGTCTGCATTTTCGAATGGCTGGCGGCGAACGGTTAGGCCACGGCCTTCCAATTGGTTTGCAAAATCCACGCCCGATTGCTGAACGGTGTCTCGTTCATCGGTGCCCCATGCCAATGTGAACCGGGCCGATGTAGGCCCGCTGAAATCCGCCGCACAGTCTGGCTGGTCGGCGGGCAATCGCCTGTCGGGATCGGGATGCGCATCGCCAATGCGTCTATGATAGCTGCCGCTCATCGCCATCACCGCCGCGATCGTGCCATCAGGAATACCAGCGGCCCGACGACGTTCCGCGTCCAGTTCCAGACGTGCAGCAATAACGGCCCCTGCCGAATGTCCACCGATGACAACGCGGTTCGGATTGCCACCGGAGTGCGAAATATTCTCGAGCACCCAACGAACCGTTGCCCGTGCATCGTCCATCAGTTCTTCGGAGCCGACATGCGGTAGCAGGCGATAATTCGCGGAAATGAAGATGGCCGGAACGGCGAGCAGTGCCGGTGCCATAAAGCCGCACCACTCCTTGTGACCATGGGTGAAGCCGCCGCCATGCCAAAATATGAAGACCGGCAGATTGGTATGCGATCGTAATCCGTGATCCGGCAGATAGATGTCCATCCGCTGCGCCGGGTTAGGCCCGAAGGGAATATCGGCCAAGCGCGCGATGCCGGATGACCGCAGCAGGCTCGTCTCCGCATAGGCATCGGCAGCGGCGTTGATGGAGCCTTGCGGCGGCAAATCTCTGGCAAACACGGCTATCTCCCCCTTTTTGGTTTCTACCGGCCCACCGGCCTGGGTATTGTCTGCGCCCATTGCCGCAACAAACGTTCCAGCGCGATCAGAAATCGGGCTGGTGCGCCTTCCAACTTGCGACCGGCGCGAAGAATGAGGCTGACGCTGGTCTTTTCCATCATGTCGTCAGCAATCGGCACGCTGACCATGCTTCCGCGTCGAAGCTCGGACCAGACTGACAGCTGCGGCAGGATCGTCAGCGCCACACCGGCCCGCACCGCTTCCAGCATCACAAAAATCGAGTTGGTGGTGATCGCGGGCTCTATACGCTGCCCACTGTGGGCTTCCGCCTCACTCAAAATCTGGCGCAGACGAAAGCTGCGCTCGGAAAGGCACAGCGGATAGTCCTGCAACTGGGCAATCGTGACGCTATCTTGTCGTGCAAGCGCATGATCCGGCGGCACAATCACCATCAGGGGCTGGGCGATGGCGGAGCGAACCTGGATTTTCATATCGTGCGGCGTCTGAAAGACGAGCCCCATATGCGCTTCGTCATCTGCGACCATACGGGCGATTTCCTGACTGGCGCCGATATTGATGTTCAGCCGCACTTTGGGATTGTCGCGGTTGAAGGAATTGATGAGGTCGGTGAAGGTTTCACCGAGAAATCCCTCGCCCGCCGAAAGCGTAACGCTACCCGTCTTGACCGATCGCAAATCCTCCAGCTTGGCGCGTAGAGCTTCGCGGTCGGACATCTGGTTGCGGTAATGCTCCATGACCATTTCACCTGCATCGGTCAGCTTGATGCCACGGCGGCCCTTGACGATGAGCGCGATACCATGCTGCTCTTCCAGTTGCGCAATCTGGCGGCTGACGGAGGATGCAGCAACATTGAGACGATCACCTGCTGCGCGCATGGACCCCGCATTCAGCGCCTCCAATAAATATCGCAGTCCGTTTTCCGACATCATCGCGTCCTTCTGCCCATCATTGACCCGCTCTTCCGGCATTGTGATACCGGGAAAGCCCTCATGACAACAGCAGGGACCTTTGTCTCAGACATCAAGTATCATATCGCTCAATGGGATAGATTGGCAGGTCAGGCAACTGTCGGGCGCCAGTTCGGTTTCGACGGGACAGAGGAACTGCCCCTCCGTTACCTTGACGGCACAGCTTTCGCACTGGCCGACCTGACAGCCGCTCGGCAGCGAAATACCGGCAGCGAGTGCGGCTGAGAGCAGTGAGCCTGACGCCTTGGTCCATTCAAAACTGGCGCCGCTACGTGCAAGGGTAATGCGTGCCGGGGCAATGTCCTTCGGCAATGCCAGCTCGCTCTTGAAGGCTTCGGCGATGATATCGGCGGTCGGCATGCCGCGCGCCACGAGCGCCTGGCGAACACCGTCCATCAACGCTGCCGGTCCACACAGATAGACCAGCGGGCGTCTGGCCAGCAGGGCATCATCCATCGTTGCGACGATGTGTGCGATATCGCCGCCCGTTCTGACGTGGGATTGCGTCCGGGCATCGCCGCGGCGAAGCCAGAGATTTAAGGATAGCCAGTCGCTGTTTCGAGCAAGGTCAGCGAGTTCCCGTTCGAAGGTCGCTGTCTCCCAGGTTCCGGCCACGTAATGCAGCATGATGGGAGCCGTCGAGCCACCCTTTGCAGCAGCCCGCAAGGCCGACAGGAACGGTGTGATCCCGATGCCGCCCGCAATGCAGACGATGGGTCGGTCGATGGAAGGTGAGATCACGAAGCTGCCGGATGGCGGCGTCACCATCAATTCCGCACCGACCTCCAGATGATCGTGAAAATGATGCGACATGGAAAATGACACGAGCGGATCGGCGCTCGGGCTGCGTCTCACCGCGACTTCGAAGCTGTCTGATGACGCGCCATCGCAGATGAGGGAGTAGAAGCGACGTTCCTGCGCGCCGGGTATTCTGACGCCGATATGCTGGCCGGGGAGAAATGCGGGGAGAGGAAGGCCGTCTTCCGGCACAAGGACCAATCGCAGCACATGGCCTGCAAGCTTCTCTCGGGCCTTGACGATGAAGCTTCGCTCGCCCGACCAGTTGCCGATCGATGTCGGCACATCACGCCTGATGGCGCAGACCATATGGCGAAGCGGCGGCGCGCCGCTCAGGGGATCACGGGTCTCGTCGCTGATGATGGCGTTGATATTGCTGGAGTGTTCACCGGATGTGGGAGCGCTTGGCCTGCCAAGAGCATCATTGCCTTGCCACCAGCCGAATTCCGCAATTGCCACGTCATCGGCCAGATCACCGTCGATCCGTACCCGTAATCGCACCGTTCCATTCGTCGTAGTCACCAGCGCCCAGTCGTTCTCGGACAAACCTTCCCGTGCCGCAAGCGCCGGAGAAATTTCGATAGCCGGATCAGCGGAGCGCCGTCGCAACGAGGTGATATTGCGCAGCGATGAGTGCGTATAATAGCCTGATTTGGCCGTGGTCAGGGTAATGGGGAATTCGGGATCGACTGGTAATGGCGGCGCGGCAGAGGCGATGGCCGGATAACCATGCGCCTGCAACTGCCCGGAATGAAATTCGATCCGCTTCGATGGTGTTGGAAAACCGACAGGCGCTCCGCTTGCATCGCGCGCCGCATAGGCGCGTTCTGTAGCGGGCTGCGCCAGCGTGATGCCTTCCGGTGATGCCCGCAATCGATCCACGCTCAGTCCGGTGGGTTCCAGCACGGTGTCGATTGCCTTGACGAAAGGTCCCTGCCAGAGATCGCCTTCCAACCCCAGACGCTGGCCGAGCCCGCGTGCAATGGCATAATCCGGCCTTGCCTTGCCGGGTGCTGGCAAGAGAGCAGGACGGAACTGGATATGTGAGGCAGCCCGCGCCGAAATCTCGAAGCCGACTCGCATCGCATCATGTTCCCAAGGCGCGGTGACGGGCAGCAGGATGTCGGCGGTATCTGCCATCGGGGTCATGAACAGGTCGCAATGGACCTGAAAATCCAACGCTTCCAGCGCTCTTTTCGTGCGGCGCGCGTCGGGATGCGTCAGAGGCATATTGGCCCCAAAACCGATCAATGCCCGCACCCGGTTTTGCGCATTGCCTTCGATGGACTCGCACAAATCCCGCGCCGTGATGAAGCCGAAGCGAGGTGGGCCAAGCGGTAGTTCCACACGGCCAAGCGCTTTCTCCAGCTGCGAGGCAGGGAGATGTTTGAAGTCGGCGATCTTTGCTATGAGAGGTCCGGCAAACCAGCGGTTTCCACCGGCTCGATCGACATCATCCCGCAGGGCGAACAGGTTGGATATGGCCCGTGTCGTCTGCGTGGCGTTCAGCGCCTGCGCAATCCCGGTCCAGTGATAATAGGAAATGCTTGGTGAGGACGCGACGACTTCGAAGAATTCGGCGAGTTGAGTTTCCGGGATACCCGTTGCCGCTGCAACCTGTGACGGGGTCCATTCGAGACTTGCCTCATAAAGCAAAGCAAGCGAGGTGGCGCAGTGTCTTTCATGCCCGTGGGTATCGACAATCGTTCCGTCGAAAAACAGATCAGCATCGGGATGCACGCCATAGTCAACAGCAGGATTGACGGTTTCGAGCGACCCGTCTTTTCGCCTGATGACGAACCCTGCATCGGCACCGAAAGCAGTGGCGGAAAGCTTTTCGCCCGTCTGTCGGTCTACGAGAAAGGCTGCATCGGTCCAGTCGCGAACGAAATCCTGTGCGAAGCGCGTCTGCTCGATCAGAAAGCGGACCGCCCCCATTGCCAGCGCGGCATCTGAGCCGGGGCGGATGCGCAACCACAGATCGGACTGTTCGCCGCTGCCCGAACGCTTCGGGTCGATCACGACGATGCGCGCGCCGCGCTGCCGTGCTTCGGCGATGCGTTGCGCCTCCGCCAGCCATGTTCTGGCAGGATTATGACCCCAGAGAATGATGGTATCGGCATTGGCGAAATCCGGCACACCCAATGGCAAACCGAATGTGAAGGCTTGCGCGTAGTCCTTCTGGAAATTGCAGACCTCGACCGAGGTGACGAGGTTGGGTGTGCCGAACTGCCACGCCAGCCGCAATATCCAGTCGATACTATCGGAAATGGCCGTACCGCTAGGTGTCGTCGAGGCGATGGCCACGGCTTCCGCGCCGTAGCGGTCACGAATATCGGCCATACGTGCGGCGATCTCGTCCAGCGCTTCCTCGTAGCCGATTTCTTGCCAACCCGGATCGGCACTGCCTTTCGGGTTGGTCCGTCTCATCGGTACGGTCAGGCGGTCGGGGTGATGGACGATCTCAGGTGCTGCGCGGCCTTTGGCGCACAGAGCGCCGCCGGTCGGATGGTCGCGATCAGGATCGACGCGCAACATGCGGCCATCCTGAACGGTATAGATCGCGCCACATCGGGACCTGCACAGCGTGCAATAGCCCCGGGTGGTCACCGGTAAGGATGGAGAGGCGTGATCCATAATCGCTTCCTTCGCTGTCATAGCGCCTGTGTCCATTCTACCATCGAAATGACGGGATCACATCATGCCAAGCTCTTTGAGAGTCTTTGCAATCTGCTCGCGATGAGCGTCGCTGACATCGCGCAAAGGCGGGCGAACCCGTCCACCGGGAAGGCCGCGGGCATTCAGCGCGGCTTTGAGGATGGCCGGGCCGGAGCCGAAGCGACCGATCAGGTCTGGTGTGTACCATTCCTTCATCAGCACCCGGTCCTTCAAGCCGCAGGCCCGCGCCGCCTCCAGATCACCGGCCCAGAGATTGTCGTAGAAACCAGTCTGCGCGCGTCCGAGAACGCCGCCCGCGCCCATCGTGCCATCTCCGTCATGGACGGAGAGCATGGTGAGGCCGAGTTCGTTCATAGGGAAGCCGAAGACGCGGACTTTGTCTTTGAGGGCAAAGAAGGTTTCGGCAAAGCGTGAAAAGTCGGGCGTCGATTGTTTGATCGCAACGACGGCATCGATATCGGCCAGACGTTCCAGCAGCGACAGCGGCATGTCGATGCCGGTGCCGGGCGGCCAGTTATAGACGCAGATCGGCAGTTCCGATGCGGCGCCGACAGTGGTGTAGAAATCGACGATTTCATCCGCATTCGGACGCACATAAGGCGGTGGTGTGAGCAAAATCCCATCGAAGCCTGCACTCTTTGCAAAGGCCGCAAATTCGATGCTTTCCTGCGCGGTGAAGCTGGAGCAGCCCGCGATCAGAGGAAGTTTGCCGCGCATCTGCTCACCGGTTTTTTCGAACAGGCGCGCACGTTCCATCTTGGACATGCTGGTCCATTCGCCGGTGGTACCAGCCAGAACGAGGCCGTGCATGCCCTCGCCATGCAGCCATTCCAGGAGGACGCCGAGGCCCGCCTCATCAAGAGAAAGGTCGTCTTTGAAGGGAGTGGTGATAGCAGGCAGGTAACCCCGCCAGTTCACGCGCGATCTCTTGTTTTGGGTCATGTCATTCTCCGAAATATAGTCGTGCGTCAGATGTGTCGCGAAGGCGGGACAAGGCATCTGTGCTGGTTTGACGGACACGCGCATGGTGATCAGACGCGTGTCGTTGATGTTTTCAGGAACTTACGTTGAGATTTCCGACAATGGCGCCCAGCGCTTCAGGCAATGAGCGGCCAAAGCCATAGGCGCGCTCTGGCGACCAGCCGGTTTCAGGCATCGGAAACTCCGTCACATCCTTATAGGGCTGCTCCAGCAAGACAGAGAGCGCGTGAGGGAAGCGGTTGCCGATCCAGTTCCAGCCCATTCCAAGATCCGGCTCTGTCGGGCAGCCACCCGGATAGGGATGACCGAGTTCGTAGTCCGGCGACGCCGCTGCCCAAGCGTTTTCGAACTGGGTGAAGATATCGCGACGCTCCGGCTTCCATGTCGGCACGTTTTCAGACGGCCAGATGAAGTTGCAGCGCAGTTCCTTGTCGGCATGGCAATCGAGGCAGAAATCGACGCCGATCTCTTCCATCTTGTTGCGAAGATGGAAAATCTCCGGGGATTTCTCCAGCGATGGCGACGTCCATTCACGATTGAGATTGGCACCAACGGCATTGCTGCGTGTCAGACCAAGAGCCGAGCCATCGGGATTGCAGTTGTGCACGACGTAGAAAACCGCAGAGGACAGCAGCGCACGGGCCGTCGGATCTGTTTTGTGGAGCAATCTGTCGACAATGCCCTCGACGAAGTAACCGCCTTGCGTTTCGCAGGAGTGCTGGCGTGAAATGATCCAGCAGGAGGGCTTGCCCGGTCCCGGTGTGCCGATCGTCAGCATATCGATGGGGCGGCCCTGAACGCTCTCCCCGATGGTCGTCAGTGAGACGAGATCGGATGTCTGCGCCTTGGAGATGAAGGCAAGTTCGCGGGCAGGCTCATAGGGTGCCCAGAAGGCGTAATAGCAGATATCGTGTTCCGGCGTGTGCTTGAAGCTGTAGATTTCGCAGTCGTAATCGCCGCGCAGTCGAAACCAGGTCGTGCCGTCATAACTGGCAACCGGTCCGGTGTTCTGCCACATATTCTCGTAGTCTTCACGGTTTGCCAGACGCCAGCCCAGCGTCTCATTGGCATTTTCGAAGCTGAAACGGCAGTCTTTGCCCTGCGCGCCGCTGATGCGGAAATGGTACCATCCGAGAAACACATCACCTGGGTCTTTTCTCAGGCGCAGGCGGATATCGCGGTGATCGGTTGCAGAGACGATCTCGCCGCTGCCGGATGGAATCTTGGATGTGACTGAAACCATTTTGTTTTTCCTGTCTGTCGATGGCCCGGCCCTGAACCAGTTCATGTGGCTGAGCGAACCATCTGTCATTCTGCCAGCGTCCCAAGTTACGGAACGTCCGTGTGGAAACCAGCAGTGAGTAGGTTAGGTAGGGCGGCCTCGATTGGCCGCCCGTGATGCGTTTAGGAGGGATTACCCTTCGATCTTGGCACCGCGCAGGATCGGGAAACCATCGCCTGTCAGGGTCACGCCCTTCAGGCTGGCTTTCAGCGCGAAGATCGGTGCCTGGTGGTAGAGGTAGATCACCGGCAGGTCCTTCGCGACGAGCGCCTGAGCCTGCTTGAACAGTGCGATGCGCTCCTTTGGATCGACGGCTGCACGGGTGGCATCGAGAAGGCGATCCATTTCCGGGTTGTTGTATTTGCCGACGTTTCTTCCGCCCTTGCTGGACAGGACCGGCACGGCCAGAGTGTCCAGATCGTTGGCGGATTGCTGGCCGATCGGGCCCCAGGATTCGAAATCGCCATCGGCGGTCAGCTTCAGCGTGGTCGCGAAATCGACGACGTTGAGTTTGGTATCGAAACCAGCCTCGACCGTCATCGCCTGAATGAGTTCACCGACGCGTACCGACAAAGGCCTATTCGGCACCAGCATGGTGAAGGGCACGGGCTGCTTCACGCCTGCTTCATCCAAGAGTTTCTTGGCTGCGGCAACGTCGCGGGCCGGAATAGGAAAATCCGTGTTGTAGAACGGCGAATCCGGGCTGGCGAACTGGTTGGCCGCCTTGTAGTAGCCGGCAAAAACCGCATCCACGATGGCCTGTTTATCCAGCGAAAGCTCCAGCGCGTGGCGAACGCGCGGGTCTTGCATCGGGCCCTTGCGTTCAAGGTTGAACATCAGCGCCTGGGAATTGGCGGCGAAGTTCTGGATCATGGCAAGGCTCTCGTCTGACTTGACGGTATCGGCCAAGGCGGGATCGAGCTTTTCGATCATATCGACATCGCCGGACTGAAGGTTGGCGAGACGCACGCTGTCAGCCGGGATGATGCGGAAGATCACGCGATCGAAGGAATAATCCTTGGCAAAGCGGTAGTTCGGATCTTTCTCCAGAGTGATGCGGTCTTGCGCAACGCGGCTGACGAACTTGTAAGGGCCAACGCAGACAGGTGCACGACCGACGTTCGCGCCTTCACGCTCCAGGGCTTTGGGCGAAAAATACATGCCGTTACGCTCGGCCAGCGTTCCCAGAAGCTGGGCGGCAGGCTGCGCTACTTTTATGACGACCGTCTGTGGATCGGGCGTTTCGATGGAGGAGATGCTGGTCAGATCGGAATAACGCTGCGTGCCGGGCTTGCGGGCGCGGTCGAGATTGACCTTGACGGCAGTGGAATCGAACGGCGTTCCGTCCTGGAACTTGACGTCCTTCGCCAGGTGTAATGTCAGCGACAGGGCGTCATCAGACCACTCCCAGCGTTCGGCAAGGCCTGGCAGAATGTTGAGTTTGGCATCTGTATAGAGCAACCGTTCGCACATGGTTGACAGAACCGAAATGCCCGTCGAGGCAGCGTTGGATACCGGGTCCAGTGCATCCGGGTCGTCGGCGAGCGCAATGCGCAGATCGGCAGCGCTTGCAGAACCGGCCATCAGGCCCCCGGCCAATATCAAGGCCGTCATAATCTTGCGTGACATGAGTTCGTTCCCTTTATTATTTTTGAAAACTGCTTGTGTCGTCTCTATGCCGTCAACCCGCGACCGAGGTCAAAACGAGGTCGCTGGATGGATCGGTGATCTGCTGCAGTTCAACGAAATTGCCATCCGGGTCGCGGCAGTAGCAGACGCGCATCGGGCCGACATCGATGGGTTCGGAATTGAAGACCACGCCATCTGCCGAGAGGCGGGCGTGATCAGCAATCACGTCGTCGCTGTCGAAGCAGATGTGGGAATATCCACGCTGCGATAAGCCACGGTCATCCATGCGTTCGGATGCTGGCAGGGTGTATTCGAAGATTTCCAGAAACGCATTGCCAGCCTTCAAAACGGCAGCGCGCGCAGTGGAATCGGGGATTGTCGTGATCTGGCCGGCAAAGGCTGCCATATCGGTTCCGGCTTCCCAACCGAAGGAAAAGACTTCCGTAAAGCCGAGCTTGTCCTTGTAGAAGGTCAGTGCACGATCGAGATCACCAGTGGTGATGGAGGGGTGATGAATGCCACGTAGCATGGGAAATCTCCTTTAAGCGTAAGCCGTTGCTTCGATTTCGACCAGAAGATCAGGCGTAAACAGTCGCGAGACCTGAACGAGCGTGCTCGCTGGCTTGTGACCGAGGGCATTGAAAGGTCCGACGACCTCGCCCCAATTGGCCAGAGTGGCATCGATATCGGTCGTGTAAACGCGGATGCCCGCAACATTGGTGTAGGTCATGCCAGCATCGGCCAGAACCTTGCCGAGATTTTCGAGGACGAGCTTGAGCTGGCCCTTCATATCACCCAGATGCTGCGGTGCGCCGTCCGGGCCGGTCGCACATTGGCCAGACAGGGTGAGCACCCGTGACATTCCACTGACTTCGGTTGCGTGCGCAAAGCCAAAGCCTTCCTGCCAATTCCAGGGGTTGATCGATTTCGTTTCCATAGCTGTTCCTTTTTATAGCTGTGCGGCGTCGAGAGGATGCAAAAGCGCAACGCTTGCGAAGCGTTGGTGAATTTCGATCTTTCGGACATGACGAAGGCGTCGACCTGACGGATGCGCAGACGCGCAGCTTCCCGGCCACTCTCGCGGCCTCAGGCACCATTTCGTTCCCCTGTCATGACATGCTGGCCGAACTGCCGCGATTTCGAGATGCGGTGCCCGGCTCTTGTTCTTAACTCAGGAAACGTCATGCCTAGCGTTCGTTCAATGACGCTTATTGTCAGATTATGTTGCGTTTTACGCAACGTTAAAACCAGAATTTTTGACGGAGCGTCTTGATGCCGTATTTCTCACGATCTCGTCTTGTCGCGAATTTCCAATGGTTTTTCGTGGTTTAGATTCCCGAACTTTAGCTTTCCCAGTCACGAATTTGGATCATATCCCAGCGCGTTTATCTGATCCGGTTGAGGGTAAGTGCCAATATCTACAGGAGAATTGACTTGAAAACGCGCACTCACAGTGCACACTCGTCACAATCTCGAAAGGTGAAATACTTGCTCCAAATATGGTTGAACATCATGCCTGTGGTCTCACCGGCGCCATGATGATTGATTGCCTCATCATCGGCGGCGGCCTGTTGGGATCGGCCACGGCATTCAATCTGGCCACGGAAGGACTGTCGGTTCTGCTGGTCGAGAAAGGCCAGATCAACGGTGTCGCATCCAGTCAGAACGCCGGAAGCCTGCATTTTCAGCTCGAATATAGAATGATCGAGAACGGCGCGGATGCGGCGCGCAAGGCGGCGGAAGCCATGCCGTTGCATCTGGATGCCATGGCGCGGTGGGGCAGTGTCGAAGCGGAGCTCGGCGCGCCGGTTGGCGTGAAGCGAACGGGCGGCCTGATGGTTGCCGAGACAGCCGAGCAGGTGGCCGTGCTGGAACAGAAAGCCGCGCTGGAACGTGCATCGGGTCTCGATGTCGAATTGCTGGACCGATCTGCACTGGATGGTCTGGCACCTTATCTGGGACCAGCCGTCATGGCTGCGGCCCATTGCAAGGGCGAGGGAAAGGCCGATCCGAAGCAAACGACGCTCGCCTTCGCCAGAGCTGCGATAAAAGCGGGCGCGCAGATCGAGACAGGCTGCGAGGTGTTGGAGCTGTCGCGGCACGGCAATGTTTGGCATGCGAGATTGCAGGACGGTCGGCTCATCCACGCCAAAACCGTCGCCATTACCGCAGGCGGATGGTCGGGACGTGTGGCGGCCATGGCGGGCATGCAGATGCCCGTCAGCCCGGTGGGGCTGACCATGACGGTCACGATGCGCACACAGCCGCTCATTCCGCATCTGGTTCAGCATGCCGGGCGACGTCTGTCTCTGAAGCAGACACCGGAAGGGCAGGTGCTGATCGGCGGCGGCTGGCCCGCACAACTGCGCCATGTCGGTGGTGTCATCGATCTCGACGCACGGCCCGCGCTGCAACTGACATCACTGGCCGGCAACATGGCCGCTGCCGCTTCCGTCGTGCCGAAGCTGGAACAGTTGCAGGTGATGCGCGTGTGGACCGGCATGACCTCGCTGATTGCCGACCAATTGCCGCTGCTGGGCGAAATTCCCAAGGCGCCCGGCCTTTTCATCGCGACTGGCGGCTCCGCTTTTACACTGGGCCTGACCTATGCGCGTCTGCTGGCCGACGCCATTTGCGGCAAGCCACCCATTCTGGATGTTCGCCGGTTCAGTCCCGGCCGTTTCGGGAGCCTCACCCTTGTCTGACCCGCGTCGTCTTCCCGAAAGCAAAGATTTGCACCGTCCGCCTGCGGTCTCCATCACCGTTAATGGCAAGCCAACTCTTGCCCATCCGGGCGAAACCCTTGCGGCAGCATTGATGGCCAGCGGACATAGCGGGTTTCGCCGAACGCAAAGTGGTGCGCTTAGGGCGCCCTATTGCAATATGGGTGTATGTTTCGACTGTCTGGTAACGGTCGATGGACAGAGTGGGCAACGCAGCTGCCTCATCCCCGTGCGGGCCGATATGGTCGTGGAGTTGGAAAATGTCTGAGCCCCAAACCGTTGATCTGGCAATTGTCGGCGCTGGTCCGGCGGGTCTGGCGGCGGCACTCGCAGCCAGTGAGCAGGGTCTGAGTGTCGTTGTGATCGATGAGCAGCCGGAGATAGGCGGCCAGATATTTCGCCAGCCGCCCCGCAGTTTTAAAGCCGCTCCCAGCAGCGCCTTTCGCAGCTATCCCTTCGGCACCAAGCTTCTAGAGCAAGCGCGCGGCGGTTCCCGGATCCGCTTTCAACTGGGGACGACGGCCTGGGGCGTGTTCGAGCCGCGCGATGGCGGACGGGGTGTCGAGCTTGGTCTGTCATCGCAGGACGGTGGGCTAATGTTGCGCAGCAAGGCATTGCTGATCGCCACCGGCGCTCACGACATGCCGGTGGCCTTTCCCGGCTGGACACTTCCTGGCGTCATGGCGGCAGGGGGCGTTCAGACGTTGCTCAAAAGCCAGCACATTCTCTCAGCAAAGCGCTATGTTCTGGCAGGCTCGCACCCGCTGATTTTCGTACTCGCCGAACAGCTTTTGAAAGCCGGGGCGGAGATTGCGGAAGTGGCGATTGCGCGCCCATTCCCCGGGCTCGGTGAAATGCTCCGCGCAATCCCCGCGCTGCCCGGCCAGGGTCGCGTGGTAGCTGATCTCATGCGCAGTCTGTTGGCTTTGCGCCGCCATAAAGTTCCCCTCTCTTTCTCCACGAGCATTCGCCGTGCGGAGGGAACGGAAGAGGGTGTCGCGCGGGTGGTTCTGCAAAGCGTTGATGGCAATGGAAAGCTTGAAAAGGGCACCGAGCGCACTGTCGAGGGTATCGATGGTGTTGCAATCGGTTACGGTTTGCTCGCCAGCACCGAACTTGCCCGGCAGGCGGGATGCGCCGCGCATTGGGCGCCAGACCGTGGTGGCTGGGTGGTCGGCCATGATGACGACATGCAAACGTCCCGAACCGATATTTATGTGGCGGGTGAGCCAGCCGGGATCGGCGGCGCCAGACGCGCGTTTCTTCAGGGCAAGCTCGCAGGGTTGACGATAGGTGCTGCGGTAAGGGGCAGCGATCGTGCATCACACGCTATACGGGACGCCAAATCGGCAGTTTCCAGAACGGACACGTTTGCTTCCACCATGGCGCAAAGTTTCGCGCCGAATCTTACACTCCTAGCATCTTTGGCGGATGATGAGACGATATTGTGCCGCTGCGAAGAGGTGGCATCCAAAGATGTGGACGCATTCCTGAAACAGTCGCCCTTCGTGACATCGGTCAATGCGGTCAAACTCGGATGCCGCACGGGAATGGGACCGTGCCAGGGACGCTACTGCCAATTGTCCGTTGCGATGAGAGTGGCGGACCGATGCAATCTTCCCGTCGAGACCGTCGGTCAGTTCACCGCTCAGGCACCGATACGGCCTGTGCCATTGAAGCATCTGGCCAAGCTGGGATTGGATTAAGCCCTCTAGATGTCGTCTCTCTCGTCACCTGAAAGATGATTGCGGGCCGACTGCTTGACCTGGCCGACATGGGTCAGCAGGCCGGAAATGACGATGGGATCGACATCACCCATCATGTCCTCAAGCCAAGTGCCATGCGCCTGTGCCATCGCTTCGAACGTGGTGCGGCCTTTCTCCGTCAGGCACGCGACGATGACGCGGCGATCATCGGCAGGTCTTTCGCGGACCACGAGGCCGTCAATTTCCAGTCGCTCGACCAAGCCGGTAATGTTGCCATTCGTGACCATGGTGCGTTTGGAAAGCTCGCCAAGGCGCAGGCCCTCGGGCTCGCGATAGAGCTGCGAGAGCAGGTCGAATTGCGGTAGCGTTGCCCCGAATTCGCGGCGCAAACGGCGGCGGATTTCCTGGGAGATTAGCTTGGTGGTGGACAGCAGGCGCAGCCAGAGCCGAAGCTCCTGCTTCTTGCCCTCCTGCGTCTCGTTCATGATAATTTCGAGATCAATCGCTGACATAAACCTGTCCCTTGCACGCCACCACGTCCCGAACATCATCCATTGCGATCACGTCGATATGTTTGAACGTTCGAAGAACAAGGCCAATATCAGCACTTAGGAAAATTGGCCAGTATAAAGCTGTAACAACGGTATCGTCTGTTTGCTCGTAGCGTCGTCGGATGGGCTGAGAGGGCTCGCGACGTTAAATAATTTAAGCTTCAACAAAATTCTTGCGCAATCGATTTTTTGCTCATACGCTTCCTTCCATCATTCGCATCTGCCTGTGGCAGCACCGATAACGTGTTCGAACAGTGCGATAAAAAGGGGAACATGGAATGACAGATACATCCACCATTTCGGCACTCGCAACCGGCCTGCTGACAGGCTCCATCAAGGTCGTGGATTTGAGCGCGCCACTGGGACCCGACACGCCCGTGCTTTATCTGCCACCGCAATTCGGCAAGAACACGCCGAATGTGAAGGTGCACACCATTTCCGCCTATGATCAGGACGGACCGTTCTGGGCCTGGAACTGGCTGGAACTGGGCGAGCATACCGGCACCCACTTCGATGCGCCGAGCCACTGGATCACCGGCAAGGACAATCCGTCCAACACCACCGACACCATCGCACCACAGAATTTCGTAGCGCCTGTGAACGTGATCGACCGCTCGAAGGAATCGGCTGAAAATCCGGATTATCTGCTGACGGTTGACAGCATTAAGGAGTGGGAAGCCGAGCACGGCGAGATCGCGGCAGGCACATGGGTGCTGTTGCGCACCGATTGGTACAAGCGCAACGGCTCGACGGAAACATTCCTGAACGCTGATGAAAACGGTCCTCATTCTCCCGGCCCGACGGCGGAAGCCATCGAATATCTTCTGTCGAAAGGCATCATCGGCTGGGGCCAGGAAACCATCGGCACGGATGCTGGTTCTGCCGGTGGCATGACCCCGCCGTTCCCAGCGCACAACCTGATGCACAAAGCCAACAAATATGGTCTGGCCAGCCTTTGCCATCTCGATCAGCTACCGCCCAAGGGTGCGATTTTGATCGCCGCACCGCTCAAATTGGTAAAAGGCACGGGCTCACCTGTGCGCGCTCTTGCTCTGATCGTCTGAGACGATAAAAAAGCCAATGGCCTTGTCGTGTCGGCAGGGCCATCTGGCACGTTTCCATAGAAGGGAGCTCAATTCCTTCTGTGAAGACCAGAGACGCCTGTCGCGAAGGCTACCTCCTGAAATGATGTAAGGACGACAAGTATGGAAAACGGATTTTCCGGCGCGGTTTTCGAAAACCCCGGTAAACAGGAGAGCCGGATTCCAAGCCTTGGCGAAATCGGCCTGAACAATTTCGCGCCCTATATCATGAACCGGATCATGGCGCGGTGGAATGCCAATCTTTTGGAAGATTTGAAGGCCCGAGATATTACCACCGTCAAGATGCGGGCGCTTGCCGTGCTGAATGTTTCCGCGTCGCTGACGATCAACGAGTTGTCTATCTACACGGTCATCGAACAGTCGACCATGAGCCGGACAGTTGACGCTCTCGAAGAGCAGGGACTTATCAGGCGCACGCCCAGACCGGATGATATGCGGGTTCGAGATGTGACCATCACAGACGAGGGCAGGGCGATGTTCGAGGACATCTGGCCGATCATGTACGATGATCTGCGCCGCATGTTCAAAGATATCGACGACGACGAATATCGCGTCTTCCTTGGCACGCTTCACAAAATTCTCAAGAATATACGCAGACACGACATTTGATGGATTAAGAGAATAGCCGCGGGTGCGTATCTCTCGCTGGTCATTTGATGGTGCCAATCTCATTCTTTGGCAATACCCTTTTACGCGGCAACATAGTCCGGCTCAAGATAACGGCTGAGAAGGACAATGGTCTCTTCCGTCAAGCGCGCTCGATCCTGTGCTGGCAACGTGCAGGCGTGAACGATCAGGGCATGAGCAGCTTCCACGACGATTGTGGCGTGCAGGTCCCGATCGGTGCCCGTGTTTGGCATCCGCAATGTCAGGAGATGGGATATGACGGCCTTCGTGTGATCGAGAAGGCTTGCACTTTTGCCAGCGCTACCGCCGCGTACCGCGCGATAGACATGGTGGAAAGCAGGGTTTGTCTTGTGGAACACGACGGTTGCGCGAACGATCCACTCGATAGCGTCGCGAAGTGGCCAATCGGCAATGCCCTCGTTCTCCTGCTGACCGATCAGCCCTTCTATTTCCGTCACATATTTTTCTGCCATCACTTCGACCAACGCCTGCTTGTTGGGGAAGAATTTGTAGAGCACGCCGACGGAGGTGTTCGCGCGCGCCGCAATCGCATTCGTCGTCGCATTATCGACGCCGACCTCTGCAATCACGTCCGCTGCCGCATCCAGCAATTGCTGTACGCGTCGCCGTCCCCGTTCCTGAACGGGTGTGCGCCGTACGCCAGAGGCTGGAGCTCCGGCATCAGCAACAGTGGGTTTCAACGACATCGTCAGCCTTTCCGCAATGGCGGTCCTTCGCAGGGCAATACCAAATATCCCTCGTTGACGTTAGCCATTACCGGGAATAAAACTAAAAAAGTAGAGTTATTGCTCTCCTTTTAAAAAAGGTGAGCAAACTCAGTGGAGGAGGACGTTGTTTGAAAAATTTGAACGGGAAGACGGTTCTGATTACCGGCGGCGCATCCGGCATCGGGCGGCTGATGGGGAGACGATTTCTCGATCAGGGTGCAACGCATCTGGTGATCTGGGATATTCAAGAGCAGGCATTGCACGAAACGGTCGCGGCGTTGAGCGCCGAAGGCCTTCGCGTGTCAGGATACGCTGTCGATCTAGCTGATCCTGCCCGCATCGAGGCCGCCGCGGACGAGATGAAGGCAGCCGGTATCGCAGTCGATATCGTGGTCAATAATGCGGGTGTGATTGTCGGGAAAACCTTTGTCGAGCATAGCTCGAAAGATATATCGCTGACGATGGACGTGAACACACTGGCACCTATCTATGTCGCAAAGGAATTCCTGCCCGGCATGATCGCTCGCGGCAGTGGCCATATCGTCAACATAGCCTCGGCAGCGGGCTTCGTGCCCAATCCCAAAATGTCGGTGTATTGTGCCAGCAAATGGGCGATGATTGGCTGGTCCGACTCGTTGCGCGTCGAAATGGAGAGGGCCAAGACCGGCGTCGGCGTAACAACGGTAACACCATATTACATCGACACTGGCATGTTCGCTGGCGTGCGCTCTCCCTTCATCCCCATTCTCAAAGCGGAGTATGTCGCAGACCGCGTGATCGCAGCCATCAAATCCAATCGCATCTTTTTACGCCTGCCCTGGATTATCAATCTGGTGCCACTCCTGCGGGGCATTTTGCCCTTGCGCTGGTTTGACAAGATCGGTGGTGAGTGGCTGCGTATATATCATACGATGGATAATTTCCGCGGGCGTAAATAAGCCTCGTGGCAGCTGACGTGCCGATTGCGCGTGAGGATCTCAAACCTTTTCACGTCACTCTTGAGCGTATCCGATATTTCGGATTGTCCCAGAGCCGCTCGTTGATAACCTTTGCCACGATCTCAATGGCGTTGACCACGTCATCTTCTCCAACGAACAGAGGGCAGAACCCGAAACGCATAATGTCAGGCGCACGGAAGTCGCCGATGACGCCGTGATCGATGAGGGCCTGGATTGCTTCGTAGCCATGCTCGAACCGGAACGACACTTGCGATGCCCGCAGTTCGCTCTGCCTCGGAGACGCAAGTTTGAGGTCCGGGCACCGGGCTTCCACACCCTCGATGAACATCTCTGTCAACTTGACGGAGACGTCCCTCACATCGCTCATCTCCACGCCGTCCCAGAGATCGAGGGCTTGGTCGAGAATCGATAGCTGCACGATGGCGGGCGTTCCGACGCGCAGCCTTTCCGTCGACATGGCTGGCCGATAGGAAAGCTCCATCGCGAAGGGTGCGTCATGCCCCATCCATCCGGCCAGTGCGGGTTTGACGTCGTTGATGATGTCGGGCCGGACATAGATGAAGGCTGGCGAGCCGGGGCCGCCATTGAGATATTTATAGGTACAGCCAACAGCAAATTCGGCGCCGCAACCCGCCAAATCCACCGGCACGGCTCCGGCGCTGTGGGCCAAATCCCAGATCACCACGGCGCCTGCGTCCTGCGCCTTACGCGTCAGCGCCGCCATGTCGTGCATGCGTCCGGTTCGGTAATCGACCTGTGTGAGGATAACGACGGCGACCGTGTCATCGATGTGCTGGCTGACCTCATCGGGTGCGGGCGTGAGCAGGCGGTAATCACCGCCAATCGTCTCGATCAGTCCGCCGATCATGTAGAGATCAGAGGGGAAATTACCGCTGTCGGAGAGGATGACCTTGCGGTCGGGTCGCATTTTGAGAGCCGCAGCGACAGCCTGATAGACCTTGATGGACAGTGTATCTCCCGTCGCAACCGAACCTGCCGGTGCGCCGATCAATCGGGCGATCTTGTCTCCCACGCGCTGCGGAAGGGAAATCCACCCGGCACTATTCCAGGCGCGTATGAGTTCCACGCCCCACTCCTGCTTGATCGTTCTGGTGGCGCTTTCCACGGCATTGGCAGGCAACGGGCCAAGGGAGTTGCCATCGAGATAGATGATGCCCTCTGGTAGATCGAAACGCTCTTTTCGCAAAACTGTTTTCAGTGTCATCACAAGTCTCCACGCAGATGCCAAAGCTCTGGAAATAATTCGACGCTCAACATTTTTCTAAGATACTCGACGCCAGCGGTTCCACCCGTGCCGCGCTTGAAGCCAATCACCCGTTCCACTGTCGTGACATGGTTGAAACGCCATCGGCGAAAATAATCCTCGATATCGACAAGCTTTTCGCCGAGCTCATAGAGCGCCCAGTATTTGTCGATATTCTCGTAGACGATTTTCCAACGCGCCTGCACCTCGGGAATTTTTGCGTGAGGCGAACGGAGCTGGGGCGGCGGTACATGCTCTTCTGAGCCATCGACGACGCGAAAGAGATAGGTGATGACCTCATCGTAGAAGCTGGGTCGGTCCAGCTCATCCACCAGCATCTGGTGGATTGCCGGGCGGTGCTCGTGCGGTTTCAGCAAATGTGGATTTCTGTTGCCGAGCACATACTCGATCATGCGGTTCTGATAGGATTGAAACCCGGAGGAAGGGCCGAGCGCATCGCGAAATCGCGTGTAGTCGGCGGGCGTCATGGTTCGCAAAACATCCCACGCATTGTTCAATTGCTCAAAAATGCGCGACACGCGGGCAAGCATTTTGAACATGCCGGATGTATCGCCCGCCTTCAAGGCGTTACGGGCTGCATTCAACTCGTGGATCACGAGCTTCATCCACAGCTCGCTTGTCTGGTGCTGTATGATGAACAGCATCTCGTCATGCGCCTGGCTCAGTGGTTGCTGCTGGTCGAGAATTCCATCGAGATGAAGGTAATCGCCATAGGACATCGCCCCCTTGAACGACATCTTCGCACCCTCGGTGCCGGGATCATAAATAGTCTCAGCCATAATATTCGTTACCTTTCAAAAATATCGCCGAGCCGAACGGGTCGGCACCTGCGCTTGTTACCGCGCCATGTTGGCCACTAGGTCGCTGAACCTTTCCCCCTGAATGCCGACATGAGCGCGTAGCAGGCGGCGGGCCTCTTCACCATCGCCCGTAAAAATCGCATCGATAATGGCGCAGTGCTCCTGAAATGACGTCGACAAGCGGTTGCGGACGCGCAATTGCAGGCGCCGATACGGACGCAGCCGCCGGTGCAGTTGCAGGCATTGCTCCTGGAGGAATTCGCTTTGGCTGGCGATGTAGATGGCTTTATGAAATTCCTCATTGTCGTAATAATAGGCGTCGCTGTCTCCGGCAGAGGCTGATTGCTCGCAACGGCTATGGGCTGTTTTAATCGCTTCGCGTGAACCGGCATCCAGCCGTCTTGCGGCAAGAGAGCCCGCCAGCCCTTCCATTTCGGCCATGACCTCGAACATTTCGTAGACGCGGTGCGGGCCCGGATCGATGACGACTGCACCGCGCCGGGGCCGGATTTCGATGAGGCCGATTGCATCCAGCTGCATCAGCGCTTCCCGTACAGGTGTTCTTGAAACGCCGAAACGTGTGGCCAAAACCGTTTCGTCAAGCCGTTCACCCGGTGCGAACTCATTGGAAAGTATCGAGTTTTCGATCTCATCCCGCAGCCACCGGCCAACGTTTTCTGACATGTGCTTCAGCTCCAGAAATACAATTAGGTAAATCTTGTATACAAGATGCTTGACAGAGTGCACAAGTCTTGAGAGCTTACATGCTACCGGCAAGGGCGGCGTGTGGGAAGACGCTGTGACAGCTTTTATCAGGGAGGACTGATATGTCTGAGACTTCGTTTTTTACGGACATGCTCCAAAGCATCACCGACCGCGGTCGCAAATTGCTGTTCTCCGGCTCCCGGGTTGCAGATGTCGCTGCTAATGCCGACACCGAAAAGCTGTGCGAAATGCTACTGTCAAGCCGGGGCGAAGCATCCGGCATGGCGCTGGCCGCTGAAATTCTGGACCGGTGGAGCAGGCTCGACACCGATGGCGCACGTCAGTTTTTTGTTCTGCTGTCGGAGAAATTCGGTCCCGATACGGCCAAGCTCGAACAGGCCATCGAAACCTATCGCAAGGAACAAAGCTCTGCGGCGGTCATAGGCCTCCATCAGGCGGCTGAACCACGACGGCAGGAATTGCTGCGCCGCCTCAATCAGGCCCCGAGTGGTACAGCCCGCCTGGTTCGGATGCGCGAACAACTGTTGCGGCTGAAAGAAAAGGAAAAGGGTTTTCAGGCGCTGGACGCCGACTTCACGCACCTTTTCAGCTCATGGTTCAATCGTGGATTCCTGTCGCTGAGGCCGATAGAATGGTCGACACAGGCCAATATTCTGGAAAAAATCATCGCTTACGAGGCGGTGCACGAGATCGCCGGATGGGAGGAGCTTCGCCGCAGGCTGGCGCCGTCTGACAGACGTTGCTTTGCGTTCTTTCATCCCCGTCTTGCTGACGAACCCCTTGTTTTCGTTGAGGTTGCGCTGACGCGTGCGGTTCCGGCCAACATTCATGACGTGCTGGATGAGACCCGCGAGCAGATCGCAGCCGACGAGGCAACGACGGCCGTCTTCTATTCCATCTCCAACTGTCAGGATGGCCTGCGCGGTATTTCCTTCGGTAATTTCCTGATCAAGCAGGTGGTCGATGATCTGAAGAAAGAGCTACCGGGTCTGACCAACTTCGTTACCCTGTCGCCCGTGCCCGGTTTTGCGCGCTGGTTTTCCGCCATCCGTACCGCAGAAAACGATCCCGCCCTGTCGAGCGAGGAGCGCGCGACGCTGTCGGCGATGGATAAGCCTTCCTGGAGCGATGATGCTGAGGTTGTTGCCAAGATCGAGCGCATTATTCTCCCGATGGCCGCGCATTACTTTCTCACCGCGAAAACGGCAGATGGTCGCCCAATCGATCCCGTGGCGCGGTTCCATCTGGGCAACGGCGCACGTCTTGAAAGGCTGAACTTCCTTGGCGACCGTTCGCCAAAGGCGATGAAGCAGGCGCATGGTCTGATGGTCAATTATCTCTACAAGCTGGATGATATCGTGGCCAACCATGAAGCGCTTGCGCAACGGGGTGAGGTGGCTGCATCACCTGTTGTGAGGACATTGTTGAAGCAGCGCGGTGATCTCAAGACTGCCGCGAATTCCGGCGGCTTTCAAAGCAGGCCGCGAAAATCATAAAGACAAGATAGTGAGGGAGGGACCAATGACTAACCACCTTTTCGACGCCATAAAAGCATCCGCGCGTAACGACGCGCCGTTCATTTTGTTGAACGGCGGGCGTTCGTGGACCTATGGCGAAGTGTTCGATCTATCCGGGCAGATCGCCAACACGATCGACCGGCTTGGGATAAGCCCTGGCGACAGAGTAGCCGTTCAGATCGAGAAGAGCGCAGAAGCTCTCATACTCTATCTCGCCTGCGTACGCAGTGGCGCCGTCTATCTGCCGCTCAACACCGCCTACACGCTTACCGAGTTGGACTATTTCATCGGAGATGCACAGCCAAGGCTCGTCGTGGTTTCCTCTTCTTCGCGCGACAGCGTGGAGACGATTGCCAAACCGCATGGTGCGAAGGTTGAAACGCTCGATGCAAACGGCACCGGTTCGCTCATGGATCTGGCGAAAGAACAGCCGATCGACTTCGTCGATGCCGCTCGTGGGCCTGACGATCTCGCCGCTATTCTTTACACCTCGGGCACGACGGGACGGTCGAAGGGCGCCATGCTCACGCATGACAACCTCTTGTCCAACGCGCTGACGCTGCGCGATGTCTGGCAAGTGTCCGCACAGGATCGCCTGATCCACGCTTTGCCGATTTTCCACACCCATGGCCTGTTCGTCGCGACGAATGTGACGCTTCTGTCTGGCGCGTCGATGATTTTGCTGCCGAAGTTCGAACCGGAGGAAGTTCTGTCGCTGATGCCGCAGGCAACACTCCTGATGGGCGTACCAACCTTCTATGTCCGCCTGCTGCAAAGCCCGCGTCTCGACCAGAATGCGGTTGCCTCCATGCGCCTGTTCATCTCTGGCTCCGCGCCATTGCTCAGCGAGACGCATGTGGACTTCAAGGCCAGAACCGGTCACGCCATTCTCGAGCGTTACGGGATGACCGAAACAAATATGAACACATCCAACCCCTACGAAGGCGAGAGAATTGCCGGTACCGTCGGACGGCCTCTGCCGGGCGTGACGGTCAGGATCACCGATCCCGTGTCGGGTGAAATGCTGCCGGAAAATGAGACCGGCATGATCGAGATCAAGGGCCCGAATGTTTTCAAGGGCTACTGGCGGATGCCTGAAAAGACAGCTGCCGAATTTACCGCAGATGGCTTCTTCATCAGCGGAGATCTCGGCAAGATCGACAGTGACGGATATGTTCACATCGTCGGTCGCGGCAAGGATCTGGTGATCTCAGGCGGCTACAACATCTATCCAAAAGAGGTCGAGAGCGAGATCGATCAAATCGAGGGCGTCGTGGAAAGCGCGGTCATCGGTGTACCGCATCCCGACTTCGGTGAGGGCGTTACGGCTATTGTTGTGAAAAAGCCGGGTGCTGCGCTGGACGAAACCCAGATCATTGGTGCGCTGGCTGACAGACTTGCCCGCTACAAGCAACCGAAACGGATCATCTTCGCCGATGACCTGCCACGGAACACGATGGGCAAGGTCCAGAAAAACGTTCTGCGTCAACAGTTTGCGCAGCTCTACGCTGCAACGTAATAGGGCCGCGTGTGGGGAGAACACGCGCGTCCGCATCACCGCTGAAAGAGCCACCACAGCATCCGCTTGAGAACCGGAAACGGTTTTCGCAAAGCGAAATGCGTCAATTCGGAAGATCGAAGCGTCCGCCGCGCATCCTCATGGACGCATGACGCTTCAAGGCGCGGGAGGCGCCGGAGGGAGAGGGAGACCATGGGTATTGAATTGCTGTCCATAGGGTTGCTCGTTGCGATGTTCATCATCGCGACGATACAGCCGATCAACATGGGTGCGCTGGCGTTTGCCGGTGCCTTCGTGCTGGGTACGATCGTCATCGGAATGAAGACCAACGACATTTTCGCTGGTTTCCCAAGTGACCTGTTTTTGACACTTGTTGCCGTGACCTATCTGTTCGGTATCGCGCAGATCAACGGCACGATCGACTGGCTGGTCGAAGGCGCCGTTCGCGTGGTGCGCGGGCGTATCGGTCTCATTCCCTGGGTGATGTTTCTGGTCGCGGCCATCATCACCGGCTTCGGGGCTCTGGGACCAGCGGCCGTCGCCATTCTTGCGCCAGTTGCCCTCAGTTTTGCCGTCCAGTACCGTATCCACCCGGTCATGATGGGCCTGATGGTCATCCACGGCGCTCAGGCCGGTGGGTTTTCGCCGATCAGCATTTACGGGGGCATCACCAACCAGATCGTCGCGAAGGCTGGATTACCTTTCGCTCCAACGTCGCTGTTTTTGTCCAGCTTCTTTTTCAATCTAGCAATCGCGGTCCTGGTGTTCTTCGTTTTCGGCGGTGCAAAGATTGCACGGCAGATATCGGCATCATCCGGCCCTCTGCCTGACCTCCACCCGGAAGGCGTGGCCGAATCGATTCGGGGACACGGCGGTACGCCTGCGGGTCCGATCAAGCAGCATGGTTATGGTACGGCTGGCGACACCACCTCCACCATTACATTGAATAACGAGAGAATCGTCACTCTGATCGGTCTGACGCTGTTGGGCGTCGGTGCGCTGGTCTTCAAATTCAACGTCGGCCTTGTGGCAATCACGGTTGCGGTCGTCCTCGCATTGTTGTCACCCAAAACCCAGAAGGCAGCGATCGACAAGGTCAGCTGGTCAACCGTGTTGTTGATCGCGGGTATCATCACCTATGTCGGCGTGATGGAAAAAGCAGGCACCGTCGATTACGTGGCCCATGGCATTTCCAGTCTGGGGATGCCCATGCTGGTCGCATTGCTGCTGTGCTTCACAGGTGCCATCGTTTCGGCATTCGCCTCGTCCACGGCACTGCTCGGAGCTATCATTCCGCTCGCCGTTCCTTTCCTTTTGCAGGGACATGTCAGCGCGGTCGGCGTGGTCGCCGCAATCGCCATCTCCACGACGATTGTCGATACAAGCCCGTTTTCCACCAATGGTGCATTGGTCGTCGCTAACGCGCCGGATGAAAGCAGACAGCAGGTCCTCCGGCAATTGCTGATCTATAGCGCGCTGATCGCGATCATCGGCCCCATCGTTGCGTGGCTGGTTTTCGTGGTGCCGGGTGTGATCTGACGATTATATCCGACTAATAACATCAAACAGGGCGGCGCCATGGGTGCCGCCCTGTTTGTGTGTATGACTAGTATCTCATATCCAGATCGGCACGTGTTCTACATCCCCTTCAAAGGAACGGCGCGCTTGATGTCTGACAGAGACGGACCTCGAACGGTGCGGTAACGGGCCGCCACGAGATTGTAGATGCCGAAAGCGGCGAGGCCCACTGCGACGATGAGATAAACGGCGGAGCCGAATGGAAGCTGGCGAAGCCATTGTAACGCATCAGACATGCTGCCCGCCTGTTCTGGATCGACCTTGAACCCGGCGTAGGCAAACAGAATTCCCGTTACCGCAAACACGATGCCGCGTGCCACGAGGCCGTAAACACAAATCCAGGCAATGATGCCGTGCTCGTCTGGAACTTTGATGTATTTCTCAAACTTGCGGAGAATGCCTTTGGCGGCGGTTACGCAGCCGCCGATGATGAAGCCGGTACCAACAGCGATTGCCAGATAAGATCCGAACGGCTGTGACATGATCCACTGCGCCAATCCCTGCTCGCCCGAACCTTCGCTGCCACCGCCTGAAAGCATGGCATGGCCGGTGGCGTATGTCGCCAGACCAAAATAGGTGAAAGCACTGCCAAGGAGGGCAGCCCTGATGACGATGGCCTTTCCGCCAGTGCCATGGCCGTCACTGTCGGCCAGAGCTTGCGCCAGTCGCCACGCGACAAAGCCGAACAGACCAAGCCCGATCATGCCGACCCATATCCGACCGAAGGGCTGTTCAAGAAGGGAAGAGATCGCCGATTTTGAATCAGCTTCCCCATTGGCAACGCCAGAGAAGACAGCAAGTGCGGCAACGAGCAGAAAGACCACCCCTCTGGCGGCATAGCCGAACTTTGCCAGGAGTTCGAAGCGTAGATTAAGGGGCATAGGTGTGTCCTGCTGTCATGTTTCGATGAACAGACAACGCGTAACTATCGCGAAAGTTTATGCGCGGTCGCTTTAATAGCCAGACTTTTCCACCACTCTGCTCTCTGTGGAGCCCATGGTGTCCACGTCTGATGCTTATTGAATGTCCAGAAGGCGCTCCAGATAACGGCGTTCCGTTTCACCGGGCGGGTTGTTGCCGAGCTTCTCTCGGATGGCCTCGAGAATTTCGCGCGCCCGCTGGACGTCGATTTCGTCCGGCACTCTCACCTGATTATCGCCGAAGTCCGGGCCGTTGTTTTCACGCGGACGTCCAAGCGGGTCGCGCCCGTTCTGACCGCCCTGACCCATCATGCCCTCTTGCCCTGGTTGCTGGCCGGGCTGGCGCATCGCCTGCATGATCTGGCCCATCATATCCTGAGCGCCTTGGCGAAGTGCGTTCAGTGCATTGCCTTGGCCCTGAACCGCCTGCTCGCCCTGGCTGTCGCCCAGTGCCTCGCCTGCGCCCTTCATTTCCTGCTCGGCCTTGCCGAAGTTCTGGCCGGGCTCCATTCCAAGGTCGCGAAGGCCTTTTTGCAGTTCACCGAGTTGCTTTCCAAGACCGTCCTGCTGCTCGCGCAGCTTTTTCAACGCATCGCGCAACTGCTCAGCCGTCATCTGGTCGGTCGGGTTCTGGCCATTTTGACCCTGCTGCGGGTTTTGCTGGACTGGCGGTTCGCCGTTTTCGCCCATTTGCGGATCGCCGCCCTCCTGGCCGGGCTGTGGGTCACCGCGTTGCATCCGGTCGCGAAGCGCCTGATCGAGCTTGAAGGTCTCATCCATCAGCTTTTGCTGCTGCTGCATGATCTCACCCAGCTTATCGATCTGCTGGCGCAACTGGCTGTTTTGCTGCTGTTGTTGACCCTGCTGTCCGCGCTGTGGGCGACCCGCCTGCAAGTTGTTCATCATCCGCTGCAATTGCGAGAGCATTTCCTGTGCGGCATCGCGATTACCAGACCGGGCGAGATTTTCTATCTGGTTCATCATGTTTTCCAGATCGCGCTGACGCAGCACATTCTGCGCCTGCTGGTTCATATTAGCCTGCGGTGCGTTCTGCATGCGTTGGGCAAGTTCCTTCATGAACTCGTTCATCGCCTCGCGAAGCTCCTGCATCAGCTTGGCAACCTCTTCATCCGGTGCCTTACGCTCCAGCGCATCGGACAGTGCGGACTGCGCGTCGCGCAACTTCCGTTCCGCCTGCGAAAGATCGCCGTCTTCGATTCCCAGCGCAATTTCCCAGAGATAATCGGCGGTGTTCTTCAGCATTTCCTCATTGTAGGCCAGCTTCATGCGCGTTCTGGCAGATTGCAGTAGCAGATAATGTGTGGTGTTCGGTATCGTCTCGTCCGGGCGCATACCGACCGCCTCATTATAGGCAATCGCCTTCGGCATCTGTCGCGTATCGAGCGAGAAAATCTGCCGTTGCTCGACGATGGATGCGGCGAGCGGCTCGGAAAAATTGCGCCCGGGCAGGGTCATGACCTGCGAGGGGCTGCGGCCCGTCTGCCCGGCACCATCGGTGGCAACAAGCGTGATACGAACCTTTTTGCCCGCCATCGGGTGTTCGGTCAGGTTGCGGCTGGTCACACCCTTCATATCGCGCGGGTTCTGGCGCGGCAGGTCAAGTTTGAACTCGGGCGGTGGATACAGAGGTGTCGCATCGCTTGCCACGCCAACGGGCTCGATGATCGCGTGCGCTTCTCGCACACCGTAATCGTCCTTTGCAGTAAAGCCGATTTCCAGCGAACCATTGACCGCACGGCGGGGAAGCTTATCGAAGGCAATGGTGGGCGCGCGGTCCGGGATGACGTTGAACTGCCATTCCTGATCATTGGCCTCAATCGTTCCGCTTTCCTTGATGTCCATGGAGAACGTTCTCGGGGCGCGAGGCACATTGGTCTCGTTGTCGGTATTGGCTGGTGCGGCGGCACTTTTCTGTTCCGCTGCCTCCGGCGCCAGCTTTTGCAACTGGCCCGCCTCTTGCGGCTCGAACGTCACCTCTTCATCGCCATTGCCACCCGTCATGCGGATGGTCAGTTTGGAGGACTGCGGCAGAGAAACCGTGTCAGTGGCCGCAGCATTGTTTCCAGTCAGAAAAATCGGCGCACGCCCCGTGTAGGACGGCGGGGTGACCCAGGCGTCCAACCGGATGTCAGGATTGTCTGGGCCACCCGATGGAGCGTTGCGGAAAGCATCTGCAATAGTGCCCGCGCCATTGGAAAAGGAAAAGCCGAAAGCGGCAACGAGAATGAGCGCGGGAATGGCACGCAGAGCCATACGGTCATGGCGGGCGATGTCTGGTCTGGGAAGACCGGCATCCAGCCCGGCGATGCGCTCGGCCATGCGAAGCTGATGCTCTTTCCATAGGGCGCGCGCAAAGGGCGTCTCGAACGCGGGCTCATCTTCCTGAACGCCAACAGGTTGGTGCGCCAGACCGTTTCGGGCCTCAAGCAGACGAGAGGCCTCGTCCTTGGTCGGCCACTTGATGCGAGCGATAGGAAGCAGTGAGGTGATGAATGCGAAGATCAGGACGAAAACAACGGCGATGCGCAGAACATCAGGCATCTGCCGGTACAGCCCGAACCAGGCCAGCGCCACAAACACCGCAGCAAGCGACAGCGGAAGCAGTGTTTTCGGCGCGATGCGCTCGGAAAGAAGCACGAGTTTTGCGAAGAAGCGCTTTGCCACTACACGGCGTGCAAGCTCCGGTCTGCCCTCGAAAGCGCCTTTTCCGCCCTGTCTGGATGTGGTCATCAATCCGTTCTCCCGGTTCTGGCCACCCGATTTCGCCATTCCGGGGAACAACGACTGAACTCAGTGCAACGTAACAACGATACCATTCTTTATGGCGAAGACGAGGGCAGCTAGGTTCCAGCGCCCATTTTTCCGCGCATTTCGCTCAATCGTGATCGTTGACTGCGTCAATCCAGCCAGGCGGGCACCGAATCCAGCGCGATCAGCTCTTCATACGTCCCGCGCGGACGGATGATGTGGAACTCGTTACCCTTGACCAACACTTCCGGCACCAGCAGGCGGGAGTTGTAAGTGCCTGCCTGTACCGCACCGTAGGCACCCGCAGAGCTGACGGCGATCAGATCGCCCGGCTGGGGTGCCGCCATCTCGCGGTCGAGTGCCAGATAGTCGCCGGTTTCGCAGACCGGGCCGACGACATCGGCCTTGATGCGCGGCGTATCTGCGGAAGGCTGCACCACCGGTCGAATGCCGTGATAGGCCTCATACAGCGTCGGGCGAATGAGATCGTTCATCGCACCATCGACGATGACGAAGGTCTTATCGCCCCCATCTTTGACATAGATGACTTCGGTCACCAGAATACCGGCATTGCCGACGATCAGTCGGCCCGGCTCGGTGATGATCTTGCAGTTGAGGCTCTGCAACTCGTTCTTGACGATGTAGGCATAGGCATCGGGCAGAGGTGGCGGGTTGTTGTCTTCCCTGTAGGGAATGCCGAGGCCGCCACCGATATCGACATGGCTGATCGTGTGGCCATCGCCGCGTAGTGCCTCTACCAGTTCGCGCAGCAACCGGAATGCGTCTTCGAAAGGCTGGAGTTCGGTGATCTGGCTGCCGATATGCATATCGATACCGCTGACCTGAATACCGGGCAGCGTTGCCGCATGCGTATAGACACCGCGCGCGCGTTCATAGGCGATGCCGAACTTGTTTTCCTTCTTGCCGGTCGAAATCTTGGCGTGGGTGCCCGCATCAACATCCGGGTTGATGCGGAAGGAGACATGCGCACGCTTGCCCGCCTTGATGGCGCGCAGGTTCAGAATCTCCAGTTCCGGCTCGGATTCGATGTTGAAGCAGTAAATGCCTGCTTCCAGCGCGAAATCCATCTCGGCCACCGTTTTGCCGACGCCGGAGAACATGATGCGGCTTGCAGGAACACCCGCTGCCAGCGCACGCCGCAACTCGCCGCCCGATACCACATCGATGCCCGCACCGAGCTTTGCCAGCGTCTTCAGCACGGCCTGATTGGAGTTGGCCTTCATGGCATAGCAAACCATGGAATCGACGTCGCTGAAGGCTTCGGAGAAAACCCTGTAGTGCCGTTCCAGCGTCGCCGTGGAATAGACGTAGAAAGGCGTGCCGACTGCCTTGGCAATTTCAGGCACGGGGACGTTTTCAGCGTGAAGCACGCCGTCGATGTAGTGAAAATGGTTCACGGTGGCAGACCTTACAGGAGCTTGTCGAGAATGAATGGCCGCTCTGGCGTTGCTTCCACCTTGCCATCCGTCGAACGAAGGTTGCGCTCTTCCTTCGGCGTGCTTGGCTTGTCGATGTCGCCTTTGCGGCCGCAGCCGGAAAGCGCAAGGCCGACGGCAAGCGTCAGGCCGACTGGAACGATGAAACTACGCAGGGTTTTTAAAAGCATGGGCCTGTCCAAAGGAAATCTGTTCATTCCTGATAACGAAAAACAGGGCGCTTGTGCACCCTGTTTCTTTTGATGCTGGCCTAACGCCAGATTGATCAGTTCTTTGTGCGCCACCAGGCAATCTGCTTGCGCACTTCAGAAGGTGCGGTGCCGCCAAAGCTGGTACGGCTGGCAACAGATGCCTCCACCGAAAGCACATCGAAAATGCCAGCCGTGATCGCAGGGTTGATTGCCTGCAATTCTTCCAGAGACAAATCGGCCAAATCGCAGCCTTTCTTTTCAGCGAGCGCTACGGCATGGCCGGTTGCGTGGTGGGCATCGCGGAAGGGTAGGCCCGCCTCTCGCACCAGCCAGTCGGCCAGATCGGTCGCCGTGGAATAGCCCGAGCCTGCGGCGTCGCGCATCTTATCGACGCGCACCTCGAGGTCACGGATCATCCCGGTCATTGCTGCAATCGCTAGTTCCAGGCTCTCGGCAGAATCGAACACCTGTTCCTTGTCTTCCTGCATATCCTTGGAATAGGCGAGCGGCAGGCCCTTCATGATGGTCAAAAGTGCGATCAGCGAACCATTGATACGGCCCGTCTTTGCACGTACCAGTTCGGCGGCATCAGGGTTTTTCTTCTGCGGCATGATGGAAGAGCCGGTCGAAAACGCATCAGACAAACGGATAAAGCCGAACTGCGGCGTCGACCAGATGACGATTTCTTCGGCGAGGCGCGAAAGGTGGGTGGCGCAGATGGAGGCGATGGACAGGAATTCCAACGCAAAGTCACGGTCCGAAACGGTGTCGATGGAGTTGCGGGTCGGCTCGCGGAAGCCCAGCGCATTGGCCGTCATGTGTCGGTCGATGGGGTAGCCGGTGCCTGCGAGAGCCGCAGCGCCAATCGGGCTTTCATCCATGTGTTCGATCGCGTGGCGAACGCGTGCGCGGTCGCGCCCGAACATTTCCACATAGGCCATGCAGTGATGACCGAAGGTCACCGGCTGTGCCGTCTGGAGATGGGTGAAGCCCGGCATGACGGTGTCGGCATGTTCCTGCGCACGGTCGAGAAAGGCCGTGATCAGGGCCGTCAGCATGCCTTCGGTCTTTTGAAGCTCTTCCTTGACCCACAGACGGAAATCGAGTGCCACTTGGTCGTTGCGCGACCGTGCGGTGTGCAAACGTCCAGCGGCGGGGCCGATGAGGTCGGCCAGGCGCGCCTCGATGTTCATGTGGATGTCTTCGAGCTTGCGCGAAAATTCGAACGTCCCGGCTTCGATCTCTGACAGGATCGTGTTCAGGCCGTGAATGATCTTGTCTTTATCTTCATCGGAAATAATGGCTTTTGCCGCCAGCATGGTGGCATGCGCTATTGAGCCGCGGATGTCCTGCGCGTAAAGCTTCTTGTCGAAGCCGATAGAGGCATTTATCTCTTCCATGATAGCTGAAGGACCGGAAGCGAAACGTCCGCCCCACATCTGGTTGGAGGATTTTTGTTCGATGCCGTCAGCCATTCTTCGCCTGCCCTGGAGTATTTTATGACAGAAAAAACGCCTTTCAGGCTTCCTTCCGCCAGACTTGTTGCAATTGCCGCTATCGCCGGTGTCGTCTGCGGTGCGGGTGTGGTGGCGTTCAGGCTTATTGGGTCTGAGGGTCAGGTTCAAGGGGCAGCAGTGGCGCAAGCGGGTTTATGTGAGGGTGCAGCCAAGCGCATAGCCTCGTTGAAGCCGCTTCTGAAGGGGCAGGTCGCCGCCATGTCGGCCAATGAACGCCCCCGTGTCGTCCCGCTGTCGTTCAAGGGACCTGATGGTGCTGCCATGACCGAGGCCGATCTCAAGGGCAAGGCGGTTCTTCTTAACCTCTGGGCCACGTGGTGCGTGCCCTGCCGTGAGGAAATGCCCGCGCTGAACGCTTTGGAGAAGGAGAAAGGCGGCGATGGATTCGAGGTCGTCACCGTGAACATCGACACTGGCGAAGACGAGAAGCCAAAAACTTTCATGAGCGAATACGGCATCGATTCGCTCAAGCTCTACCGGGACAGCACGATGGGCGTGTTCAACGCCTTGAAAAAGGAAGGCCTCGCCTTCGGGCTTCCGGCAACCCTTCTCATCGATGACAAAGGCTGCCTTCTCGCATCCATGAATGGACCTGCCGCATGGGACAGCCCCGACGCCAAGTTGCTGGTCGATACGGCCAAGGCGCCGTAACGACTTGTGACATTACCGCGTCGGAACGGGTGTTTCGCCGCGGTAATCGTAAAAGCCGCGACCGGATTTGCGACCAAGCCATCCCGCTTCGACATATTTGACCAGCAGCGGGCAGGGGCGATATTTGCTGTCTGCCAGACCGTCATGCAGGACCTGCATGATCGACAGACACGTGTCGAGGCCGATGAAGTCAGCCAGCTGCAAGGGTCCCATCGGGTGGTTCGCGCCAAGCTTCATGGCCGTATCGATGGCTTCGACGGAGCCGACACCTTCGTATAGCGTGTAGATCGCTTCGTTGATCATCGGCAGGAGAATGCGGTTGACGATGAAGGCCGGGAAGTCTTCGGCAACGGTGATCGCCTTATCCAGCGAACGCACGAAATTCTTGGCGGTCTCAAAAGTCTGTTCGCCGGTTGCGATGCCGCGCACCAGTTCCACCAGCTTCATCACCGGCACCGGGTTCATGAAGTGGATGCCCATAAACTGCTCGGGACGGTCGGTTGCCGATGCAAGGCGGGTGATGGAAAGCGAGGATGTATTGGTTGCAAGAAGCGCCTCAGGCTTTAGCACCGGGCAGATCTGCGCGTAAATCTTGCGCTTGGTTTCTTCATGCTCCGTCGCTGCTTCGATCACCAGATCCATCGCTGCGAGGTCGTTGACGTCGGATGAGCCGCCGATGCGCGACAGCGCGGCCTTGCGGTCTTCATCGGCCATCTTGCCGTTGCTGACCTGACGCGCCAGATTGCCATTGATCGTCGCCAGTCCAGCCTCGATACGATCCTTGGCCAGATCATAGATGTGGACCTTGTAACCCGCCAGTGCAGAAACATGTGCAATGCCACAGCCCATCTGACCGGCGCCAATAATACCGACGTTCTTGATTGGGGCGGTCATGATGTCTCTCCTGTGAGAAGGTGCGTGTCGCACGTGCGCGGATGTTACGCATATTGCAAAAAAACAAAAGCGGCGCGTTGGAAAAACGCGCCGCTTTTGGAATTGATTGGATCAGAGTGCTTTTTCGAGCTCAGGCAGGGCGTCGAATAGATCGGCCACGAGGCCGTAATCGGCAACCTGGAAGATCGGCGCTTCCTCATCCTTGTTGATGGCGACGATGACTTTCGAGTCCTTCATGCCGGCAAGGTGCTGGATGGCCCCGGAAATACCGGCAGCGATATAGAGCTGCGGTGCCACGACCTTGCCGGTCTGGCCAACCTGCCAGTCGTTCGGTGCGTAGCCTGCATCCACGGCTGCGCGCGATGCACCGACGGCAGCGCCCAGCTTGTCGGCGACGGGCAGAATGACGTCCTTGAACTTTTCCGAAGAACCGAGCGCGCGGCCACCGGAGATGATGATCTTGGCCGATGTCAGCTCCGGGCGATCGGATGATGCGAGTGCATCCGATACGAAGGAGGATACGCCGGGGTTCTCAGCCGTTGCCACGGCCTCGACCGAAGCCGAACCGCCAGCCTCTGCGGGTGCAAAGGTGGAGGTGCGAACGGTGATGACCTTTTTCGCGTCGCTTGCCTGCACGGTCTGGATGGCGTTACCGGCATAGATCGGGCGCTTGAACGTGTCGGCGGAGATGACTTCGATGATTTCGGAAATCTGTGCGACATCAAGAAGAGCCGCCACGCGCGGCAACACATTCTTGGCGGATGCGGTCGCAGGCGCGATGATCACGTCATAGGATGCGCCGAGCGACACGATGAGCGCGGCCAGTGGCTCAGCGAGCTGGTTGGCATAGGATGCATCGTCAGCCAACAACACTTTGGAAACGCCTGATAGCTTTGCTGCTTCGTCAGCGACAGCCTTTGCGCCGGAGCCTGCGACGAGAACGGTGACATCGCCACCGATTTGTGTCGCCGCCGTCAGCGTCTTTGCCGTCTGGTCGGACAGGGTTGCGTTGTCGTGTTCTGCCAGAAGAAGAATGGCCATGGTAAAATCTCCCTATCCGTATTCTTAAAGAACGCCGTCGGCTTTAAGCTTCGACACCAGTTCGGCAACCGAACCAACCTTGACGCCAGCCTTGCGGCCTGCCGGTTCCTCGGTCTTCAAGACCTTGAGGCGTGGCGTGATATCGACGCCGAAATCGGCGGGCGTCTTTTTGTCGAGCGGCTTTTTCTTGGCCTTCATGATGTTCGGCAAGGACGCATAACGCGGCTCGTTCAAACGAAGGTCCGTCGTCACGACGGCTGGAAGCTTAAGTTCCACCGTCTGCAGACCGCCATCGACTTCGCGCGTCACGGCAACCTTGCCATCCGATGGCTCGACCTTGGAGGCGAATGTGCCCTGACCCCAGCCCAGAAGCGCTGCCAGCATCTGGCCGGTCTGGTTGCTGTCGTCATCGATGGCCTGCTTGCCGACGATAACAAGGCCCGGCGCTTCGGCGTCGACCACGCCCTTCATAAGCTTGGCGACGGCCAGCGGCTCTACGGCCTCATCGGTTTCGATCAGGATGGCGCGGTCGGCACCCATGGCCAGCGCCGTGCGCAGCGTTTCCTCAGCCTTGGCAGGACCGATGGAGACGACCACGACTTCCTCTGCCTTGCCTGCCTCTTTGAGGCGGAGTGCTTCTTCGACGGAGATCTCGTCGAACGGGTTCATCGACATCTTGACGTTGGCAAGTTCAACGCCCGAGCCATCCGCTTTTACGCGGATTTTGACGTTGTAATCCACCACACGTTTTACTGGGACGAGAATCTTCATCGATAACCTTCCTTCGACACCTGACCATAAGGCGAAACGCCGAATGGACCTTCTGACAATCAAGTTGCGACATGGATACGCATTTTTTCCGCGAATTCAACGGAGCAATGCTCATCACCTCATGAGCTGCGGCGATATTTTACGTTAACGTGAACGTAAATATCAATCCTTGGCTTAGTTTTCATCGAATGCTGTCGAAAGGCCGTTCCGTTTGCGACACGACAGCGGCCTGCGGCCCCTGGTTTTTGTGTTGCACGGCTCTGGGTGTGACGATGGTTCTGTCAAACAGCGGCACGCCGCGCCTGCGCAGGAAAAGCACAAGAACCACACCCGCAATAATGCCGCCGACATGGGCGCTCCACGACACCCTGTCCTGCATGCCGAAGATGAACATGAAGAACTGCTGGGCGATCCAGAACGCCAGCGGAATGAAGGCTGGCAGGGGTATGGGAATGCGCATGAACACCAGCACCCAGACCCGCACGCGCGGATGCAGCAGCATATAGGCGGCAACGACACCGGAGACAGCGCCCGATGCACCGATCAGCGGCGCTTCCGAGGTCTGGGACACCAAGCCATGAAAGAGGGCGCCTGCCGCCGCACAGGCAATGTAGAACAGCAAAAACCTGACATGACCAAACGCGTCCTCGACATTATCGCCGAAGACCCAAAGGAAAACCATGTTGGACGCCAGATGCCAGAAACCAAGATGCAAAAAAGCATAGGTGACGACGGTCGCTCCCTCGGGCACCAGTTTGACCGCCGGATCGAGATAGGCGTAATCGAAGATGACAGCGGGAATTAAGCCGAGACCGAGAGTGGCGGCACCTGCCGCTGCATCATCGGCCAGCACGCCCGTCAGCAGCCACACCAGCACGTTAATGCCGATGAGCGACAGCGTCACATATTGCAGCTTGATATGCTTGTGCGAGTTCGCATCGTGCAAGGGAATGAACATGCAGTCGGCCCCTCGCGTGTCTTAACGGTTCTGACCAGGAACCCAGAGAATATCGGGCATCTCGGCCTTCGTCGCATCGTTGGCAGAGCGTGCTGCCACGAACAGGAAGTCTGAGAGCCGGTTGATGTATTTCAATGCGGCAGGGCTGACCGTCTCACCTTCGATCAGTGCCAGTTCCACCATCTGGCGTTCTGCACGCCGTGAAATGGTGCGCGCAAGGTGAAGATAGGCAGCCGCCGGTGTTCCGCCCGGCAGCACGAAGGACGTGAGCGCGGGCAGATCGGCATTCAGCGCGTCGATCTCGTTTTCTACGCGCGTGACCTGCGCCTCAACGATCCGCAGCGGTTCATAGGACAGCACTTCGCCCGTATCGGGGGTCGCGAGGTCTGCACCGAGATCGAAAAGATCGTTCTGAATGCGAAACAGCATCGCATCGAGTTCGGTGAGGTCGGATGTGTGAAGCCGGGCAACGCCGATAGCGGAGTTAGTTTCATCCACCGTTCCGTAGCTTTCGACACGCAGATCGTGCTTGGCGCGGCGCGGGCCGGAGACCAGTGCCGTCGTGCCATCATCGCCGGTTCGGGTGTAAATCTTGTTCAGTTTGACCATGTCGTTATCGCCCTCCACCCGTCAGCCACAGCGTGGCCATGATGAGGATGATGGCAACCGCCTGCAACAGAAGCCGCAACTGCATCAGCTTGTTGGATTTGTTGGCATCCGTACCTTTGAGCATGGTGAACAGGCCGCGTATCAGAACAAGGACCACCAGACCCATGACGATGACGGTAAGTACCGTGGTGAAACTGGACATGCTCGACGCTCCCAAAAATGCCGTTGCCTGCGTTGTAGCTGATTAGCGCGCCGCAGCGCTAGTCGAACCTGCGCAGGAACCGGTAAAAGAAATCGGCTGGCAGAAACCTCTTCAAAATCACGGCCTGTTTCGCTGGCATGGTAATGATGTAGTGGGGCTTCGGGCGTTTGGCGGTCAGTGCGTGTTTCAGTTCCTTGTAGACGGCATCGGGACCAAGCTTGTGCTTGTTTTTCTGGCCTGCGCCCTCCAGCCGCGCAAGCTGACGCTTGTAATCCTGCGCGTGAACGGAGTTTTCAAGATCGATATTGCCCTTGATCTGGGCCAGCGCCGTGGCCGTGAATTTCGAGGCGATGGGGCCGGGTTCGATCAGGCTGACCTCGATACCGCTGCCTTGCAGTTCCATGCGAAGCGTGACGCCCAGTCCTTCCAGCGCGAATTTGGACGCCGTGTAGGCACCGCGATAGCGATAGGGAACGAGGCCCAGAATGGACGAGCAGTGCACGATACGCCCGTATCCGCGTTTGCGCATGAGCGGAATGACACGGCAGGTCAGGTCGTGCCAGCCGAAAACATTGGTCTCGAACTGCCGCCGCAGGACATCGACGCTCAGGTCTTCCACCGCACCGGGCTGTCCATAGGCGCCGTTGTTGAACAGCGCATCGATCCGCCCGCCAGTGCGCGCCGAGACATCATCAACCAGGGCCGCAATCGTTTCCGGCTGGGTATAGTCCATGATCAGCGTTTCGATGCCGCACGCCTGAAGGTCTGCCATGTCTTGCGCACGCCGCACCGTGGCAAAAACCCGCCAGCCATCGTCTTTCAATGCCTTTGCACAATGGGCGCCGATCCCGGACGAGCAGCCGGTGATGATGATGACCGGTTTTTCAGACATCAAAAGTATTTCCTAAGTCATGACGTGTTAAGGATGGTGCATTGAACGGGTGTAGGGATTCAGTAGCGCACAATTCTTCTTGATCAGGTGGAACCAGTGCGCAGTCTCAAGCGCTGTACAAGCGGTGACTGACTTCCCATATCTCGCCCCGAGTTACAAACGAAATGCCGATTGAGGAGGCGACATGGTTGCAGCAATGGACATCGTGCGAAAAGTGGCCCTTGACGCCTACGTCCATTTTGCCGAGGACGATGGCTGGGCCATGGCCAGTCACGTGGCGCTTTCCATCCTGCTGGCGCTTTTTCCGTTTCTGATCTTCGGCACGGCCCTGGCGAGTTTCCTCGGTGCTGACCAATTCGCCGAAACCGCCGTTCACATCATTTTCGATACATGGCCAGCGGCAATTGCCGGGCCGCTTGCAGCTCAGGTCCAGCAGGTGCTGACCATTCCACGTGGTGGGCTGTTGACGATTTCGGTGCTCGCTGCCGCCTATTTCGCCTCCAATGGCGTCGAGGCACTGCGTATATCGCTCAACCGCGCCTACCGCGTCAGCGAGACCCGCTGGTGGTACGTCACGCGTCTTCTCAGCCTCTTCTACGTCGTCATTGCAGTGACCATTTTCGCAGCCATCAGCATCGTTCTCGTTGCCGTGCCCGTCGCACTTTCTTTTGCCGAAACACGCTTTCCGCTGTTGAAGGATTTTCTGGTGACCGTGTCCAACCTCGGTCTCTACGGCACCATCATCGTTTTGGCCGTCGGCCTTGCTGCTGCCCACCTGTGGCTTCCCGCTGGCCGTCGCCGCATCTGGGATGTGCTGCCCGGGATATTCCTGACGCTGCTGTTCTGGGTCATCGGCGCGGGGATTTTCGCCTATTATCTCGCAACATTTGCGAATTATGCAGCCACCTACGCCGGTCTGGCGTCGGTCATGATCGTGCTGGTGTTTCTCTACATGGTCGGCGTCATCTTCATGCTGGGTGCAGAAGTCAACGCGGCCCTGATGAAATACCGCATCCGCCATGTCATCAAGGCCGGTATTCACAATGGCAGCCTGAGAGAGGCCCTAGATGCCGAGGAGGCCGCGGATATCTGATCCCGCTAGGCCTTGCTCTTGCAGTACCTGAAGGCTGGCACTGCCCCTGCTTTTTGAAAGCTTGTTTCCGGTGTCATCCAGAATAAGCCGGTGGTGGTGGTATTCAGGTGCAGGTAAGCCCAGCAGTTCCTGCAACAGCCGGTGAACGGATGTGGCGTGATACAGGTCCATGCCGCGCACAACATGGGTGACACCCTGAACGGCATCGTCCATCACCACGGATAGATGATAACTGGACGGCGCATCGGAACGCGAAAGCACGACATCGCCCCACGCCGCAGGGTCGGCGTCGATCACCTCGTCAGAGCCCCTACCGGTCTCACGCCATTGCAACGGGGTTTCAAGCAGGGCCAGGCCTTTATCCATATCCAGCCGCCACGCATGCTTTTTACCTGATGACAAAAGTGCTGAGACCTCATGTTCAGTTCGTTGTTTGTCCAGTGCAGGATAATGCAACGCGCCGTCTGGATCCCGAGGCCATATCCTCCCCCCGGCCTCGTGATCCGTCACGAAAGCCTTCACGTCGCCCCGGCTCATAAACGAGGGATAGGCCACACCCATCGCGATGAGTCGGTCCAACCCTTCACGATACACATCGAAATGGTCGGACTGTCTGCGCACCGGCAGTTCCCAGTTCAGTCCCAGCCATGCTAAGTCCTCATATATCCCCTGCTCAAGCTCATCCGTGCACCGCGCCAGATCGATGTCCTCGATCCGCAACAGAAACCGCCCCGCTATCGCCTTTGCCATATCGTGGTTGATAATGGCGGAAAGCGCGTGGCCAAGATGCAGCCGCCCGTTGGGGCTGGGCGCAAAACGCAAAACTGGCTTTTGACCTGAAAGCAAAGACATGGTTTCTTCTGCCATGTCTTGCGGTGCTTCGCCAAGGCGAAGTCATGGACGCTGGAGCCTGGTTGAGCAAAATCATCCGAAATATGTCTGATATCGAGGAAGGTCTGGCGGTCCTCCTGCAACTCGACCCGCGCCTCGTGCCGATCGCTGAAAAGGCCGGTCCGCTGCCGTTGCGGCTGAGAGAGCCCGGCTTTGAAGGTCTGGCCCAAATCATCGTTTCGCAGGTGGTGTCACGTGCCAGTGCAGACGCCATATGGCGGCGCATGGAAGCAGAGATGGGCGATGTGACAGCGGTCCATTATATCGCTGCCACGAATGACGACACGCCCCTCTTCGGCCTGTCCCGCGCCAAGGCGAAAACGTTACGCGGTCTCGCCACGGCCATCGTCGACGGAGATTTGAATCTTGAGGCAATCTCTACGCTTGACGATGTGTCCGCCTACGCGTCACTCACGGCGCTCAACGGCATCGGGCCATGGACCGCGCAGGTTTATCTCATGTTCTGTCTCGGCAATGCCGATATGTTTCCATCCGGTGATGTGGCGTTGCAGGCAGCCGTCGCCCACGGTCTGCAACTGGACGCGCGACCCGGTGAAAAAATGCTGCGGGATATCGCCTCTAACTGGGCTCCGTACCGATCCGTCGCAGCCCGGCTTTTCTGGGCCTATTATGCCGCGATAACGCGCCGTGATGCGCTTCCTGCCGCCTGAAATTAGCCTTTCTTTCAGCGCTTCATTTATGGGCTTCACAATCCTGTAACAACGGACCTAATATACAGGTGTAGATGCAGAATCGATCAGGAGACGCCCTTGACGATTGCCGTTTCACCACAGGCTTTGCCCGCGCTCGTTTTGAACGCAGACTACCGGCCGCTGAGTTACTATCCCTTGTCGCTGTGGTCCTGGCAGGACGCGATCAAGGCCGTATTTCTTGACCGCGTAAACATCATTGCAGAATACGATCACGCAGTATGTTCGCCTAGTTTTTCCATGCGGCTGCCCAGTGTTGTCAGCCTGAAAACCTATGTGCAGCCCACCCGCAACCCCGCATTCACACGCTTCAACGTGTTTTTGCGTGACAAGTTCGAGTGCCAGTATTGCGGCTCCCATGACGATCTGACCTTCGACCACGTCATTCCGCGCGCCCATGGCGGCGAAACGACCTGGCTCAACGTCGTCGCAGCCTGTTCACCCTGCAATCTCAAAAAGGGCAGCAAGCTGCCGAAGATCGCGGGAATGGTGCCCCACCAGAAGCCTTACCAGCCCACGGTCCAGGACCTGCACAACAACGGTCGCTCGTTTCCACCCAACTATCTGCACGAAAGCTGGATGGATTATCTCTATTGGGATACAGAATTGCAGCCGTAATGGTTCAAGCGGCTTTGCGGGTTGCGCCAAAAAACGCGATGCCCGCAAGCACGATGCTGGCAACCACGTTCCATCCTGCAAACGACAGTCCAAGCACACGCAATGCCGCGTCATTGCACGATGGCGCCTTGATGGCATTGAGGTCGCTCAACAGGTTCCCGGCATTGGTGGTAATGGAGGGCGCGCCAGTCGAGCAGGTGGTCGGGCCCGGCCAGAAACCCCATTCAACGCCTGAGTGATACACACCAAGACCAGCGCCTATCAACATGGCAACGCCGACGATAATGAGTGCGGACCGTGAGAGCCAGACCGGTAGCCTGAACAGGCTCGCCGCTATCGCCAGAATGCCGACGGGAATCGCGTAATAATAGGGGTCACGCTCCAGCAAACACAACGCGCAGGGCGTATAGCCGCCAATATGCTGAAACCCTAGTGCAGCGCCCACCGTTACAATCATCCCAAGCGTAACGAGAACAGCGGAAGCGCTGCGGTTCTTGTCTGCGGAAACTGCACTCGTCATCATGTGGTCCTTCACATTCGACCCAACACTTCAAATAGCCCATCTGGCAAAACAGGGCCAAGCGCGGTATCGTTTAACCCGCTATCCCATGCCTCTAATCCAGTCTCACCGCGCTTGCAAATGCTTCGTTGAAGGTGCCAAGCAGGAGGCCAAGCAAAGTTTCGTGAAATCGCGTTTTTCGCAAAAATCGGTTGACGTTATAGGGTCGGTTCGTATAGTCCGCCGCATACCAAGGAATAAGATTCCAGAGTTGCCCCTTTGGCGGAATTGGTAGACGCGCCTGACTCAAAATCAGGTTCCGAGAGGAGTGCTGGTTCGATTCCGGCAAGGGGCACCATCAGCTTTCCATCATTATTTCGGAAAATAAGCCCTCGGCGCTTTTGTGCAATGAACTGCTATCAGCAGAATTCAGGCTGCTCCTAAGAAGTACATCACCAATAAATCATTTGAAATCAGTGCCTTAAATCGAGTGCGCTCCGCAATTGGCAACAGGCAAATTACCCAAAACGATTCGTTCTAGCGCGGAACGATTGCCGCACTGATTGGTTGAATCATGCTTGTTGTGTGAGGAGTGTGCATATCGTGGTTTCCCCCAGAGCGAACTGGAAGGGCTTCATCAAATTTGGCGAAGTCTCGTGCGCGGTGGCCCTTTACACGGCGGCTTCGTCTTCCGAGCGCATCGCGTTCAACACGTTGAACAGAGCGACCGGTAACCGCGTCAGACGCGAGTTTGTCGATGGCGAGACGGGAGATGTTGTCGAGCGGGATGACCAGATCAAGGGTTACGAGACAGAGAACGGGCAATATGTCGTTCTTGAACCGGATGAGGTTGCTGCGGCAGTTCCCGATAGTGACAAGACGTTGGCGATCGAATCTTTTATTCCCTGCTCGGAAATCGATAATGTCTATTTCGACAAACCCTATTATCTGACACCCGACAAGGTCGGGACTGAAGCCTATGTGTTGCTGCGCGACGGCATGAAAAAGGCCAAGGTGGCCGCCATTGCACGCACCGTGTTGTTTCGCCGCTTGCGCACGGTTCTTATTCGACCACACGGCAAAGGCCTGATCGCATCGACCCTTAATTTCGATTATGAAGTCCGGTCCTCTCAGGAAGCTTTCGAAGACCTCCCCGATATGAAAAGCGACCCTGAATTGCTTGAGATCGCGGAACTGATCATTGCCAAAAAGAAGGGCAGTTTCGATGCCAGCACCTTCGATGACCGTTACGAGGCCGCAGTGGCCGAATTGGTGACAGCGAAAATTGAAGGTCGGTCCCTTCCGAAGAAGAGGGCGGAACCGGAGTCGAAGGTTGTCGATCTGATGCAGGCGTTGCGCGAGAGTGCAGGCATGGACAGCAAATCGAAGTCGAAGCAGAAGTCCGCCAAAGCCGGCAGCGCGAAGACCAAAAAGACGGCTGCTAAAGCGAAGCCCAAAGCAGCGCCCACCCGCCGCGCCGGTTAAGAGGAGACCACAATGGCTGTTCGTCCCTATTGGAAAGGCTACTTGAAGCTCTCGCTCGTCAACTGTGCGGTTCAACTCACACCTGCGACATCGGAAAGTGAGAAGGTGCGGTTTCACACGCTCAACCGTGCGACGAACAACCGTGTGGTGAGCCATTACGTGGATTCTGTGACAGGTAAGGACGTCAAAGAAGAAAACGAGGTAAAGGGTTACCCGCGCGGCGAGGATGATTATGTCATCCTTGAAAATGAGGAACTCGAAAATGTTGCGCTCGACAGCACCCGGACCATCGATATCTCGACCTTTACCAAACGCGATACCATCGAATGGATTTGGCTGGATACGCCTTACTATCTCTCGCCGAATGAGAAGGTCGCCCAGGAAGCTTTTTCGGTGATCCGTGACGCCATGGCCTCGCAGGACATGGTCGGGATTTCGAGGCTTGTCATTTCTAGACGCGAACGCGCCGTCATGCTGGAGCCACGCGGTAAGGGCATCGTTTTGTGGACTTTGCGCTACGGTGATGAGGTGAGGGACGAGGACGACTATTTTGACAGCATTGGCGATGAGAAACCCGACAGCGACCTGATGGCGCTCGTCCAGAAACTCATCAAAAAACAGACCCAGCCGTGGGATGCCAAGATGGTTGTCGACCCTGTGCAAGACCGCTTGCTCGATATCATCAAGACGAAGAAGAAGGCTCAAACAAAGCAGGCGAAGAGCAAAACGAAAAAGCCTTCCTCGTCGCTGGGTCCGAGTAATGTCATCAACATCATGGACGCGCTGAAAAAGTCTGTCGCGAAGGAAACGCGCAGCCGGAAATGAGGGCTGTCAAGAGGAGGCTTTCCTGACTTTGTTCAAGCGCTTGATAGCCTGCTCCAGCGGTCTTTGGCCCTCACAATAGTCCTCCCACGCCGTGCTCTTCTTTAAGAGATTGGGAACGGTTCTGACGTTGAAGCGCGTTGGATCGAGATCGGCTTTAACCTGTGTCCAGTTAAGCGGCATCGAGACGGTTGCGCCGGGTCTTGCGCGCGGCGACAGGGGGGCGACTGCCGTTGCCATCCGGTCGTTTCGCAAATAATCGAGAAAAATCCGCCCCTCGCGCTGATTCTTGGCCATTTTGATCAAATAGAGATCTGGATTGTCTCGCGCCATCTCTTCGCAGACGTCATGTGCGAAAGCCTTGGCTTCGTCCCAACTCACTTTTTTGTTTTTTGGAACGGCGAGAGGGGTAACGACGTGCAGGCCTTTGCCTCCAGTCGTCTTGCAGAAGCTGACGAGACCCAATTCCTCGAGGCGGTCACGGATTTCGCGGGCAGCCTCAACGACAGTTGAAAATTCCACATCCGGACCTGGGTCTAGGTCGAAAACCAGTCGGCCGGGCACTTCGGGCTCGCCGGGTTCGCAGTTCCAGGGATGAAGCTCGATACCGCCGATCTGGGCGATGGCGACGAGAGCCTCGACGCGGTCGATCTGGAGATAGGACTTTTTATCGCCAGAAACTTTTACGAGTTCGAGAAGGTTGGAGGCTCCGGGCATCGCGTGGCGCTGAAAGAACTGCGTGCCGCCGATGCCATCCGGGCTTCTTATGATCGAGCATGGGCGACCTTTGATATGATCGATCAGCCAGTCGCCAACGGCTTCGTGATAACGGGCGAGATCTGCCTTGGTGACGGGTTTTCCGTCACCCGCGTCCGGCCAGAGCGCCTTTTCAGGGCTGGAGATCATGACGCCCATGACCTCTTCCTTCGCGCCTTTGCGGAGGCGTTTGGCGGGTGGCTTCTTGGTTTCGGGGTCAGGAACATCTGCGTCTTGAGGCGATACCGGCTCTTCGGCTTCCACTTCCGAGGCAGGCTTGTCTTCGCGCAGACCTTTGAATGCTCCCTGCCGAACTTGCCCATCGGCAGTCCACCCTGCGAACTCTATTTCGGCCACGAGTTCGGGCTTCAACCAGACGATATCGTCCGTCTTCTTTGGCGCGCCTATGCCGGTAAACGGAGATTTGGACGTTTCCATCTCCTGAAGCTTTGGCAGCAGTTTTGCGACTGTTGTTGCGCTGTAACCCGTCCCCACTCGCCCCACATGGACGAAATGCTTGCCGCTGAAAACACCGACAAGAAGTGAGCGGAATTTGCCATTGGTTTTGGCATAGGCCCCGATCACCACCTCATGGCCGGAACGGCATTTGGATTTGGCCCAGGTGTCGCTCCGACCTGACCGATAGGGCGCATCTGCCTCCTTGGAAACGATGCCCTCCAGCGACAAGCGGCATGCCGATTTCAGGACGGCATCACCGCCCGTCTCGAAATGCTCCACGAACCTCACGCGAGGGTCCTCACCCGCATCCGACAACAGGGCCTGCAAGCGATCCTTGCGGTCCGTCACGGCCAGTTCTCTCAGGTCGTCGTCACCATCGAACAGAAGATCGAATGCGAAATAGACAAGATCATCGGTTTCACCTTCCGATAACGCGGCCTGTAGTGCGGCAAAATCTGGCGCGCCCTGTTCATCCAGCGCACAAATCTCACCGTCGATGATGCAATCCGGCAGCGCCGAGGCTGCCTTCGCGATAGCAGGCCATTTCGACGTCCAGTCCAGTCCTTTTCGGGTCTTTAGCGTTACCTTGCCTCCCGACACGCGCATTTGGACCCGGTAGCCGTCGAATTTGATCTCGTGGATCCAGCCTTTGCCTGCCGGAGGACGCGTCAGGCTCTGGCAGAGTTGCGGCGCGACAAAGCTTGGCATCGCCGACTTCAAGGCTGTGGATTTGGTTGGCTTCGTTCGCGTGGTCTTCGCCTTCGCGGACGTTTTCGTGCCAGCCTTGCGCTCCTCGGCAGCCAGACCTTCACTGCTGTCCCATACCGCATCAGCTTCGACCCTCCCGCTTCGGGTCATGAACGGCTTCGGCTTTTTTCCCTTGCCAGCGGCGATGGCATCCATGGTTCGGCCAGACGCGACGGATATCGTGTTATCGTCCAACACGGCTGCGCCATTTTTATCGACGGCATCGTCGTCGCGGTGTTTGATCAGCAGCCAGTTCGTCCGTTTGCCGCCATCACGGTCATTGCGCATCCGCACCAGAACAAAGCTTCCATGCAGTCGGTCACCGTCCAGCTTGAACTTGAAATCACCCTTCGCCAATGCCTCCTCGGGCGTCTTATCGCCTTCGGGTTCCCAATAGCCGCGATCCCACAGCATCACAGTGCCACCGCCATATTGACCCTTAGGTATCGTGCCTTCGAAATCGCCGTAATCAAGCGGGTGGTCTTCAACCTCGACGGCGAGCCGCTTGTCGTTGGGGTCGAGAGACGGGCCTCTGGTCACGGCCCAGGATTTGAACACGCCATCGAGTTCCAGCCGCAGATCGTAGTGCAACCGCGTTGCGTCATGCTTCTGGATGACGAAGCGGCGGCGGTTGGACACTTGTGATTTTTTCAGGCCACTGGGCTCTTCGGTCAGCCGGAAATTGCGTTTTTTCTTATAGGTAGAGAGTTTATCTGCATCAGCGACCATGCCTATCCACCCCTCTCATCTTACGCCAATTTTTACGCACACAGAAGAAGACGTATGAGTGGCGTCTTATGTTCCGCTTACCGCATGCTCAAAGCAATACGAGCGACCGTGGCTCAGGCATTGATCGGCAAGCTGCGATGAAACGCAGAATCGTCCACGTTACGCAGAACGCTCGGGAACTTACTGCACCTTGTCCGGTTCGGCAGGTACAACCCACCAACTGAGGACATCACCATGGCTGATAAAACACTCGACGATCTGTTTCTTGATACACTCAAGGATATCTATTTTGCTGAAAAGCAAGTGCTGAAGGCACTGCCGAAGATGGCACGCGCTGCCCAGTCCGAAGAGGGCAAGGCTGCTTTCCTCCAGCATAAGGAAGAAACGGAAGGACAGATCGAACGCCTTCAGCAGATTTTCGAATTGTTGGGTAAACCTGCTCGCGGCAAGACCTGCGAAGCCATTCAGGGCATCCTTGCTGAAGGTGAAGAGATCATCGAAGAATACAAGGGCAGCGCTGCCCTCGATGCTGGTCTTATCTCGTCTGCTCAAGCAGTCGAACACTATGAAATTGCCCGTTACGGCACGCTGAAAAGCTGGGCCGAGCAGCTTGGCCACACAGAAGCCGCGAAATTGCTGGAAGCAACCCTTCAGGAAGAAATTGCGACCGACGCAAAGCTGACACAGCTCGGCGAAGGCTCAGCAAACACCAAGGCGTCAAAGAAGAAAGCTTCGTAAAGCCCCATTCTAACGACAAAAAAGCCCGCATCTGCGGGCTTTTTTGTGCGTGCTATTTTACGCTGAAACAGTGAAAGCGTGCTGCACAGCTTCTAGCGGTATGTCTACGACCTGGTGAATGCCTTCACCGGCTCCTCCTTGGCCACATCATCCATCTCGTTGTCGTTGACGATTGCCCTAGCAAGCTGTCTGAAGCTCACTGTGCCCACAATATTACCGTTCAAATCAATGACGGCTGCGTCGTCTTCTCCGCTTCGCGACAGCATGCGCATCGCCCCTTCAACACTGGTTCCGACCAATATCTTTGGACCGCCGGGACGCAGGTTGGAATTGATGGGAGACATCACCGCTTCGACGTTGATGACACGGCCTCGGTTCACCTCCTTGACGAAATTGGCGATGTAGTCGTCTGCCGGGCGCAGGACGATGTCCTGGCTGGTACCTTGCTGGATGACTTCTCCGTCTCTGAGGATAGCAATCTGATCTCCCAGCCGCAGCGCCTCATCGAGATCGTGGGTAATGAAGACGATCGTCTTTTTGATTTCCTTTTGAATATCCAGAAGCACGCTTTGCATATCGGTGCGGATCAATGGATCGAGTGCGGAATAGGCTTCGTCCATCAGCAGAACCGTGGCGTCGTTGGACAGGGCCCGCGCCAGACCCACGCGTTGTTGCATGCCGCCGGAAAGCTGGTTGGGAAAGCGCGTTTCGAAACCTTTGAGGCCGACGCGCTCCAGCCAACGCATCGCAATATCGACGCTTTGCGCGCGCGCCATGCCCTGCACCTCGAGGCCGTAGAGTGTGTTGTCCAGCACGTTTCGATGCGGCAGCAGGGCAAATTTCTGGAACACCATTGCCGTTTGGTGGCGGCGGAAGGTGCGTAAATCCTGCGTGTTCATCTTCACGACGTCGACGCCGTCCACAAGCACCTCACCGGCTGTCGGGTCGATCAGCCGGTTGATATGCCGTATCAGCGTGGACTTGCCGGAGCCGGACAAGCCCATGATGACCTGAATGCAGCCGGAGGGAATGTCGATGTTGATATCCCGCAGGCCCAGAACATGCCCATGTCGCTCGTTCAGCTCAGTCTTCGATAGGCCGCCTTTGACGGCATCGACATAGGCGTGCGGGTTGACGCCGAATATTTTGTAGAGATTGCTGATTTTAATGCCGCCAAAGGTATCAGCCATGCGCAATCTCCTGATGTTTCTGGAGCCGCTTGCCGTAGGCCTGGCTGATGCGGTCGAAGATGATGGCAATGCCGACGATGGCCATGCCATTGAAAATTCCCAGCGTGAAATACTGGTTGGCGATAGCTTTCAGCACCGGTTGTCCCAGCCCTTGCACCCCGATCATGGAAGCGATGACCACCATGGCAAGTGCCATCATGATCGTCTGGTTGATTCCGGCCATGATCGTTGGCAGCGCCAGGGGCAATTGCACCTTAAACAGCTTTTGCCAATTGGAGGAGCCGAAAGCATCTGCTGCCTCCAGCACATCGCGGTCCACCAGACGGATGCCGAGATTGGTGAGGCGGATCATGGGTGGAATGGCGTAGATGACGACGGCGATCAGTCCCGGCACGCGACCGATGCCCAGCAGCATCACGACGGGAATGAGGTAGACGAAACTCGGCATCGTCTGCATGACGTCAAGGACCGGGTTGATGATGCGCTGGAAACGGTTCGAGTAGGACATGGCGATGCCGATGGGCAGCCCGATTGCGATGGACAAAACGGTGCACACGAAGATCATCGAGATCGTGCGCATTGTGTCCATCCACATGTCGAAATAGCCGATGGCAAGCAGCGTCAGCAGACAGCCGACGACGATCTTGAGGCTGCGGCTGGCAAACCACGCGATGGCCAGGATGATCAGGATGATGATCGGCCAGGGCGTTTGCGTCGTGAAGCGTTCTGCGGCCAGCAGAAACTGTTGCAATGGCGAGAAGAAGCCTTCGATCGTGCCGCCCCAGGCACGCGTAAAGCCTCGAAAGCCGTCGTCGATCATCTTCTTGAGATTGCGAAGCGTATCGTCGTTCATGTGTGGAAACGAGTAAAACCAGTCCATGCGTCATCCCCTACGGCGCTGTCGTCTCGCAGAGGTCATCGGGCCGTCGATAGCCCGTCGCGACATGCTGGTCGATGCTGGCGCAATATCGTTTGGTGACGGCATGCGGGGGAGCTTCCAGCCGCATGCCGCCTTCGCATTGTGCCTGACCACGTGTCAGGCCAGTGGTTGGTGTCAGAGCGAAGCCTTGACCTTGGTTGCCGCGTCGGCAGAAACCCACTTGGTCCAGATATCTGGGTTTTCCTTGAGGAAGTGCTTGGCGCCGTCCTCACCGCTTGCCTGATTGTCTGTCATCCAAGCCATCAGCTTGCCGATGACCTCGTTGCTCCACGAGCGTTTTTCCAGATAGGACATGACGTCAGGTCCGGCCTTTTCAGAAAATGGCTTAGCAACGAGAGTGACGATGGTGTCGACAGGCCAGGCGTTCGGCTTCGGATCAGGGCAATCGGCAACGGTGTTGCAGCGCTTCCATTCGGCTGCATCATTCGCCACACCGGCTTCTAATTTCACCATCGGATATTTTCCGAGCAGCGCCGTCGGGGCCCAGTAATAGGTTACGAAGTTTGCTTTTTGCTCGTAGGCCTTTGCGATAGCGCCGTCGAGGCCAGCGGCAGAGCCTGTATCGGTGAGCGTGAAGTTCGCCTTCTCACCGCCATAGGCTTTGAACAGCTGCGTCGTAACGACCGTGCCACCCCAACCTTGCGGGCCGTTCAGGATTGCGCCTTTGCTCGGATCGTCAGTGGAGGGAAACAGTTCGGGGTGCTTGAGAAGGTCGGGTATCGTCTTGATGTCAGGATGTGCGTCGGCCACATATTTCGGAATCCACCAGCCCTGATTTCCGCCATCGGGCAGAGGTGATCCAACCTTTATGATGCGGCCTTCCTTCGTTCCGGTCGCGACGACATCGGGCAGAAGATCGACCCAGGCTTCGGGTGCAATATCGGGCTGGCCCTTTTCAGACATAGACGTGATGGTCGGCACCGTGTCGCCGACGGTGATTTCGGCCTGACAGCCATAGCCTTCGTTCAGAATCAACTTGTCCAGATTGGAGATGACTTCGGCGCTTTGCCAATTCATGCTCGCAATGGTGACGGTGCCGCAGTCGGCGGCTGCCGAGGAGGCGCCGGCGAACAATCCCATTAATATGCAGGTCGAAGCCAATAGCTTATTCATTTCGCTGTTCCCTTTTTTTAGCGGCTAGACGTCAAAAGCGGGTTGCCGCGTATGCCCACTCAAGGATTCTGAAGCGGATCTCCCAGTTTTGCCGCAGCTTTTGATGCCGCGGTCAATCCGTTGGCAATCGCGGCATCGAAGCCACCATCGCGCATAACAGTTATCGCGGCGGCGGTGGTGCCGCGATATTCAAGAAACGTCTGTGTCGTCTCTGATGGCGACACGTCGCGTTTCTCCAGCAAACGTCCAGCGCCGATCAACAGGGTGTTCACGGCCCGTTGAGCGATGTCCGCTGGAATGCCCTGCGAGATCGCGTCTTGCATCATGGCGCTGGCAAGAAGTGCAGGAAATGCCGGGCCGGAGCCAGAAAGGCCGGTGAAATAGTCGATATAGCTTTCCTCGAAAACCTCATCCTGCGCACCGCAGGCTTCAAACAATTCCGTGACGACCGAACGGTCTTCGTCACTGACTGCGCTTGAGGCGATCCATGGCGTATAGGACCGGTGGACTTCGGCAGCGGCATTTGGCAATGCGCGAACGACGCGATCTGTCTCGTGGCGTTCACTCAGGGCATCTGACGTAATCCCGGCCATCACGGAAATGAGGAGCTTGCCTTTGAGATCGACTTTGATCGTGGGCCAGTCGGCGGGCCGCACGCAAAGGAGAACAACGTCGGAGCGGTCCGCGACGGACTGATTGTGGGTTGTCCAGTAGGCGCCCGAAAGCCGGTCGGGTCGGTGACTGCGGAAAGAAAGCGAGAGGTGTTCCGGCTTGACGATGCCTGCTTGCAGCGCGGCATCAATGATGGCGCCGCCTAGCCAACCCGCGCCGCCTATCACGCCAATCCTCATGCCTTGGTCCGCTTCCACCTTTCCTACCCCTCCCTGAAGTCGTGCCGCGCATGGAAGCGGTCGAGTTCTCTCTGTTGCGGGAATTGGCCAGTGTAAATGGCAATATATTCAGGAATTCTCTTCATGCGCAACGCGACATCCTCCGTGGATTGCATCGAAATATAACCGATCTGCACGAGGTAAGTGGTTCTGGCACGGACATCCGCAGCCGTTTCGTCAAACCCGAAGCGGACGAACATCCGGGTCAGGGCCTCCATTCTGGCCTTATCCGCCTGATGGACTTCGGTCTGAATGTCTGGCGACTGCAAGGCCCAGCTGCGAACTGCAAACTCGAACTGGGAGTCAAAAAGATCCTTGTTCAGCCAGCAATCGAAAACGTTCAGCATGGCCTCTGCCAGGGACTCTGCGTAGGCTTCGGACTGCTTCACGAGGTTGCCGGTGTTCTTCTCTCTCCATCGTGAGATCAGGAGGTCCAGCAATTCCTCGCGGTCCTTGAAGAACCAGTAGAAGCTGGTGCGCGAGAGGCCGAGCTTCTTGGCAAGCGGGAGTATTTTGACGGAATCGACGCCGGATTCCAGCAGGGCGTCGTAGGCTGCTTCAAGCCAGCCATCTTGAGATCCACGCCAACCACTGTCAATGACTGCCTGTTCCATAATAAATTGCTAACGAAGTTTTACCCGCACATCAAGCAAAATGTACATTTATGTCCATTACAAGTCCTGCCATGTTTTCTGAATTGACACTTATGTACATTTATCGATAGCGTCTCGATGTGCAGCGTTCAATCGGAGCCAGTCGCATGTCGAACGATCCCCTTCTTCAGCCTTACACACTCAAGCATCTGACACTTCGCAACCGGATCATGGTGACCTCGCATGAGCCTGCTTACCCCGAAGATGGCATGCCGAAGAAACGCTATCGTGCCTACACGGTCGAGCGCGCGAGAGGTGGGGTCGCGTTGACCATGACGGCGGGATCGGCGGCTGTTTCCCGCGACAGCCCGCCTGTCTTCAACAATCTACTCGCCTATAAAGACGAGATCGTTCCCTGGGTCCGGCAAATGACCGATGCCGTGCACGAAGAGGGCGCCGCGATCATGATCCAGTTGACCCATTTGGGTCGACGTACCCGCTGGGATAAAGGCGACTGGCTACCGGTCATCGCACCCTCGTATCAGAGGGAAGCTGCGCATCGCGCCTTTCCCAAGAAAATGGAAGATTGGGACATAGAGCGCGTCATCAAGGATTTCGCCGACGCTACCGAGCGGATGAAAGAGGGCGGCATGGATGGGGTCGAGCTGGAGGCTTACGGCCACTTGATCGACCAGTTCACGTCGCCCCTGACGAATGAGCTGGATGGCCCCTATGGCGGCTCTCTTGATAATCGCATGCGCTTCTGTTTTGACGTGTTCAAAGCAATGCGCAAACGGGTCGGCAATGATTTCATTCTCGGCGTGCGTTACACCGCCGATGAATGTCTGGATGGGGGAACGGGCAAAGCCGATGGCATCGAAATATCCCGCCGCCTTCGCGACAGTGGCCTGATCGATTATTTGAACGTCATTCGTGGTCACATCGATACGGACCCGGGACTAACAGATGTCATTCCCATCCAAGGCATGGCCAACTCTCCGCACCTTGATTTTGCCGGAGAAATCCGCGCTGCAACCCAGTTTCCGGTGTTCCATGCGGCAAAAATTCCCGACGTCGCAACTGCGCGACACGCCATCGCAACAGGGAAGGTCGATATGGTGGGGATGACACGGGCCCACATGACGGACCCGCATATCGTTCGCAAGATTACTGAAAAGCGCGAAGACGACATCCGCCCGTGTGTCGGGGCCAATTACTGTCTCGACCGCATCTATCAAGGGGGAATGGCCTTCTGTATCCACAACGCCGCTACCGGTCGTGAGGAAACCATGCCGCATGCCATCCCCAAAGCGGACATCCGCAAGAAGGTGGTGATCGTCGGTGCCGGGCCAGCGGGTCTCGAGGCGGCGAGGGTTGCTGGCGAGCGCGGCCACGACGTCGTGGTTTTCGAGGCGGCGAACAAACCCGGTGGGCAAATCCGCCTGACTGCGCAGAGCGAGCGCCGACGTGAAATGATCAGCATCATCGAGTGGCGCATGAGCCAGTGCGAGAAACTCGGCGTCACCTTCCATTTCGACAGCTGGGCGGATGCTCAGATGATTGGTGCGCAGGAACCGGATGTGGTGATCATCGCAACCGGTGGCCTGCCGCACACGGAGGTTTTGTCCAAGGGCAACGATCTGGTCGTGTCGTCCTGGGACATCATATCGGGCGATGTAAAGCCGGGTACCAACGTGTTGATTTTCGATGATGCCGGTGATCATGCCGCCTTGCAGGCTGCGGAGTTCATTGCCCGAAGCGGCGCTAAGGTCGAGATCATGACGCCTGATCGCTCGTTTGCCCCGGAGGTCATGGCGATGAACCTCGTGCCCTATATGCGCTCATTACAGAAACTGGACGTCACCTTCACGGTCACCTACCGTCTTCAGGCTGCGGAGAAAAGCGGCAATCAGATCATCGCCCATGTCGGCAGCGATTATGGCGGCGTTGCAAAACAGCGGACGGTGGACCAGATCGTCGTCAATCATGGCACCATTCCGCTGGATGAGCTCTATTTCGAGTTGAAGCCGCAGTCTAAAAATCTGGGGGAGGTCGACTACGATCAGTTGCTGTCGGGGCATCCGCAAATCGTCGAGACAAACCCTGCTGGAACCTATCAATTGTTCAGGATCGGTGATGCGGTCGCCGCCCGCAACACGCATGCGGCTATCTATGACGCCCTGCGGCTGACCAAGGATATTTGACGGCAGAGCACTGATAACGCTTCGAGCACACAAAATTACTTTACCACCGGTGCGTTCATTCCGTCTTGTTAATTCGGCGTGCGGTGATAGCCTGCTCTCCAGGTCCTCACCCTTGGAGGAGGATGGGGGCCTGGAGAACAGGGATCTTTCCAGGGAGGTGGAAAGTGACTGCATGTGCCGGACCAAACATTGATATTGGCATTTTCGCTTTCCGTCTGGAGGTGAGATGCTGCTGAGCGATTTGCAGACGCAGATCAGGGACATGGCGCGCGCTTTTGCGCAGGAGCAGCTGCTGCCTGGTGCCGCGCAACGTGATCGAGACAGCCGCTTTCCCCGTGAAGAATTGAGCGCCATGGGCGAACTCGGCTTTCTCGGCATGCTGGTTCCCGAGGGCTATAGCGGTTCCGATACCGGCGCTGTGGCCTATGCGTTGGCGATCGAGGAAATCGCGGCTGGCGATGGTGCCTGTTCAACCATCATGAGCGTTCACAATTCCGTCGGCTGTGTCCCGATCCTGACATTCGGGACTGAAAAGCAGAAGCAACGCTTCCTGCCGAAACTCAGCAGCGGCGAATGGATCGGCGGGTTTGCGTTGACCGAACCGCAGGCCGGTTCCGATGCCTCCAATCTCAAGACCCGCGCGCGGCGTGATGGCGACAGCTACATCATAGACGGCACCAAGCAATTCATCACCTCCGGCAAGAACGGCAATGTCATCATCGTCTTTGCGGTAACGGACCCAGATGCCGGCAAGAAGGGCATCACCGCCTTCATCGTGCCAACGGATACGCCGGGCTATGATGTCATCCGGGTGGAGGAGAAGCTGGGCCTTCATTCCTCCGACACCTGCCAGATTGCGTTTACGGAAATGCGTCTCTCGGCCGATCTGAGGCTCGGGCAGGAGGGCGAGGGCTACCGCATCGCGCTCGCCAATCTGGAAGGGGGCCGGATCGGTATCGCCGCACAGGCCGTCGGCATGGCGAGGGCGGCGTTCGATGCGGCGAAGGCCTATGCAGGCGAGCGGATGTCTTTTGGAAAGCCTATCGGTGAACATCAGGCCGTCGCTTTTCGGCTCGCCGATATGGCCACGCAAATCGAGGCGGCGCGTCAGCTTGTTCTGCATGCTGCAGCGCTGAAGGAAGCGGGAGAGCCGTGCCTCACCGAGGCATCGATGGCAAAGCTCTTCGCGTCCGAAATGGCCGAACGGGTCTGCTCCGATGCGATCCAGATACACGGCGGCTACGGTTATATGGCCGATTATCCGGTGGAGCGGATTTATCGGGATGTCCGCATCTGCCAGATTTACGAGGGAACGAGCGACGTGCAGCGCATGGTGATAGCGCGCAATTTGTAAGACACACCTGCCGCTTGAGGAGGCGGTATTTTTGCGGAGGAGCGGATAGCGATGACGGAAACCACGCCTTTGAGCCTGCATGTGCCGGAGCCTGCCGTTCGCCCCGGCGGACAGCCGGACTTTTCCAACGTCAACATACCGGCGGCGGGTGCCGTTCCCAGACCGGATGTGGATGCGGCACCGGAAACCATCCGCGATCTGGCTTACTCCATCATCCGCGTTCTCAACCGGCATGGCGAGGCTGTTGGACCATGGGCGGGAAGTCTGTCAGACGAAGAACTGCTGATCGGGCTTCGCAACATGATGCGGCTGCGCGCCTTCGATGCGCGCATGATGATGGCGCAGCGTCAGGGAAAAACCTCGTTCTACATGCAGCACCTTGGCGAAGAGGCAGTGAGTTGCGCCTTTCGCAAAGCGCTGTCGAAGGGCGACATGAATTTTCCGACCTATCGACAGGCCGGTCTGCTGATTGCAGACGATTATCCACTCGTCACGATGATGAACCAGATTTTCTCCAACGAAATGGACCCCTTGCATGGGCGGCAGATGCCGGTGCTTCAATCCTCTCGAGAGCACGGCTTCTTCACTATTTCAGGCAATCTGGCCACGCAATATGTGCAGGCTGTGGGCTGGGCGATGGCCTCTGCCATCAAGGGCGACACGAAGATTGCGGCCGCATGGATCGGTGACGGCGCAACCGCCGAATCCGATTTTCATTCTGCATTGGTCTTCGCCTCGACCTACAAGGCACCGATCGTCCTCAACATTGTCAACAATCAGTGGGCCATTTCCACCTTCCAGGGCATTGCGCGTGGCGGGTCCGGCACTTTTGCCGCGCGTGGGCTTGGTTTCGGCATTCCGGCCCTTCGTGTCGATGGCAACGACTATCTGGCCGTTCACGCTGTTGGACAATGGGCGGTGGAGCGCGCCCGCCGCAATCTCGGGCCGACACTGGTGGAGTATGTCACGTACCGTGCAGGTGCCCATTCGACGTCGGATGATCCGAGCGCCTATCGCCCCAAGGCGGAGTCGGAGGCATGGCCGCTTGGCGATCCTGTTTTGCGGTTGAAAAACCACTTGATCCTTCGCGAGGTCTGGTCCGACGAACGCCATGAGCAGGCGCAGGCCGAGATTATGGACGAGGTTATCGAAGCGCAGCGCGAAGCTGAGAGCTACGGCACGTTGCAGGCAGGCGGCAAGCCTTCGGTTCGCGACATCTTTGAAGGTGTCTACGCAGAAATGCCGCCGCATATTCGCCGCCAGCGCGAAAAGGCAGGATATTGATATGGCCAGAATGACGATGATCGAGGCGGTCCGCAGTGCCATGGATATCTCGATGGCACGCAGTGAGGATGTCGTCGTGTTCGGCGAGGATGTGGGTTACTTCGGCGGCGTGTTTCGCGCGACGCAGGGTTTACAGGCTAAATATGGACGGACACGCTGCTTCGATGCGCCGATCAGCGAGTCGGGCATTGTCGGGACAGCCATCGGCATGGCGGCCTATGGCCTGCGCCCCTGCATCGAAATCCAGTTTGCGGACTATATGTACCCGGCTTACGATCAGATCACGCAAGAGGCGGCGCGTATCCGTTACCGCTCCAACGGCGATTTCACCTGCCCCATCGTGATCAGAATGCCGACGGGCGGTGGCATATTCGGCGGACAGACGCATAGCCAGAGCCCGGAGGCGCTGTTTACCCATGTCTGCGGCCTGAAAGTGGTGGTGCCGTCCAACCCCTATGATGCCAAGGGCTTGCTGATTTCTGCCATCGAAGACCCTGATCCTGTGATGTTTCTGGAGCCGAAGCGGCTCTATAACGGCCCTTTCGACGGGCACCATGATCGCCCGGTGACGCCGTGGTCGAAGCACGTTCTGGGAGAAGTGCCGGACGACCATTACGCCATTCCCATCGGTAAGGCTGCCATCCGCCGCGCTGGTGCAGCCGTCACCGTCATCGCCTATGGAACCATGGTCCATGTCGCGCTGGCCGCTGCCGAAGAAACGGGGATCGATGCCGAGGTGATAGACCTGCGCAGTCTCTTGCCACTCGATCTGGATACAATCGTAAAGTCGGTTTCGAAGACGGGGCGTTGCCTGATGGTGCATGAGGCGACGCTGACCTCCGGTTTTGGCGCGGAGGTCGTTTCGCTGGTGCAGGAGCATTGCTTCTATCATCTCGAAGCGCCGATCACCCGCGTCGCCGGTTGGGACACGCCCTATCCGCATGCGCAGGAGTGGGACTATTTCCCCGGCCCCGCCCGTGTCGGGCGCGCAATGACCGAACTGATGGAGGTGTGACCCATGGCAGATTATGTGCTGACGATGCCGGATGTCGGCGAAGGCGTTGCCGAGGCAGAGGTCGTGGAATGGCACGTAAAGCCCGGCGACATCGTGCGTGAGGATATGATCCTAGCTGCCGTTATGACCGACAAGGCAACGATTGAAATACCATCGCCGGTTTCGGGAACGGTGACATGGATGGCAGTCGAGGTGGGCAATACCGTTGCCGTCAAGGCGCCGTTGGTTCGTATCGCGCTGGAGGGGAGCGATGCAGCCGATGTTGCGGTAGCTCCGGCAGCGGATGAACTTGTCCCCGAAGAGCCGGAAGTCGAGGTAACCGAGCCACTTTCAATTGCCAAAGATGACACGCCATCGCCCAACAAGCCATTGGCCTCGCCCGCCGTTCGTCATCGGGCGACGGAGGCGGGTATCGACCTGCGTCAGGTCTCTGGCACAGGCTCTGCCGGACAGATCACGCACGAGGACCTTGATACCTTCTCAGCCGCAAGCAAACCCGCAGGCTCTGTTGAGAAAGCGGGGGTCGAAGAGATCAAGATCAGCGGTCTGAGGCGTAAGATCGCCGAGAAAATGGCGCTGTCCGTGTCTCGCATTCCGCACATCACATACATCGAAGAGGTGGATGTGACAGACCTTGAGGACTTACGGAGTAAGATGAATCAGGGTCGCAGAGCGGATCAACTCAGGCTGACGATCCTGCCGTTTCTGATGCGTGCTTTGGTGAGGACGATTGCCGAACAGCCTGGAATGAATGCGACATTCGATGATGTCAATGGAACGATCAGCCGTTACGCTGCCGTCCATATCGGCATTGCCACACAGACGCCATCGGGGCTCACCGTGCCGGTGGTGAGGCATGCGGAGAGACGTACCATTTGGGATGCCGCCACTGAGCTTTCCCGTGTTGCCGATGCGGCGCGTGGTGGCAGCGCCAAGCGTGACGAGCTGTCCGGTTCTACCATCACCATCAGTTCGCTCGGCGCTCTGGGCGGAATCGCTTCCACGCCCGTCATCAATCACCCGGAGGTGGCGATCATCGGTGTGAACAAGATCGCGACGCGCCCGGTCTGGGACGGCAGCCAGTTCGTGCCACGGAAAATGATGAACCTCTCCTCCAGCTTCGATCATCGGATTGTCGATGGCTGGGATGCGGCGCGGTTCATCCAGCAGATCAAGGCGTTTCTTGAAACACCGGCGCTGATCTTTATCGAAAGCTAAGGCGATCATGGACGACATCAACAGCAAACATCTGACAATGGGCTTTATCGGGCTGGGCCACATGGGCGGCCCCATGGCCGCAAATCTCGTAAAAGCGGGCCACGTTGTGCGTGGCTTCGATCTGATGCCGGACCTGCTTCAGGCCGCGACGGGCGCGGGCGTGACGCCGTGTCGCTCCGTAGTTGAGGCTGTCGAAGGCTGCGGTGTCGTCATCACCATGCTGCCTGCGGGCAAACATGTCATCTCGGTCTGGACCGATCTGATGACGGCGGTATCAGAGAGAACGCTTTTGATAGACTGCTCCACCATCGATATCGAGAGCTCCCGACATGTGCATGGGATGGCGAAAGCACGCGGGTGCCTGTCTCTCGATGCGCCGGTTTCGGGCGGGACATCCGGAGCGATGGCAGGAACCTTGACCTTTATGGTTGGCGGAGAAAGCGAAGCATTTACAGCGGCTGAGCCGATCTTGCGGGCAATGGGTCAGAAAATCATTCATTGCGGCGGTGCCGCGATGGGGCAGGCGGCCAAGATTTGCAACAATATGATCCTCGGCATCTCCATGATTGCCGTCTCGGAAGCCTTTGTGCTGGCAGAAAAGCTCGGCCTCTCACAGCAATCTTTGTACGATGTCGCCTCGGTGTCGTCAGGCCAGTGCTGGTCGTTGACGACATACTGTCCGGTGCCGGGTCCGGTTCCCGCATCCCCGGCAAATCGCGATTACCAGCCCGGCTTTGTCACGGCCCTGATGTTGAAAGACCTGATGCTCTCGCAAGACGCCGCCGCGTTGACCGGCGCCAAGACCCAGCTTGGTCATGAGGCTGCTGCGCTCTATCAGCGCTTCAGTGATGCGGGAGGAACGGCAAAAGACTTTTCGGCCATCATTGAGATGATCCGCAGTGAAACGTGAAAACGCCAGGATGAGAGAGGCTCCCATCCTGGCGTTGGAAATTGTTTGGACCGTCTAACGGATCAGCAGTGGCCAGCGCGCACGGATGCGAGATTGACGATGTCGGCGTTGGTCATGTTGATCTCGATTTCACTCTGCAAGGCCGATTGCAAGGCTTGCTTGGCGACATCGATGTACCAGCTGGCGGAAGGCGCACCCAATGTTTCGGCCATGCCTTCTGCATAGGTTAGCATGTTGATGAGGGTGAGAAAATCTTCCTGGCGTTCATTCGTTTCTGCGTCAGTTTTGAAGGATGTCATCATAAGGCTCATCTGGAGGGGTTGCGGTGATTCACAATAGTCAGAGACGAGCCGTCGTGCGCGTTGCAAAACCGTTGCACACGCATTGCTTGATTTTGAGTTTTGAATATTCAGCTTATACGAAAATCACATATACATGCTGCGAAACAGCGGCGTTGCCTGAAACTGCCAGTCTGATGGTTGGCATTTCGGCAAATCGGTGTTGAACGCTTCGAGAAGAGCCATGGCGTCGAGTTTCTTCTGATCGACCCAACCGAGTTTGAGCGCGCTTGCAAGCATCGCGAATTCGACACCTGCCAGCTCAGCGATTGTTTTCCAGTCTCGGCGTTTGAAGAAGAGTTGGCTGGCTGCGCTGCGAAGTTTGTCGCAGTGGACTTCCTCCATCAGCCCAAGCTGGGCCATGTTGGCAATGGTTGCCTCTGCGTTCACCAGGGGAATGCTGAGGGGCGGGTAGCCGAGTTCGGCGGGGCCATAGATCAATGCCACGTCGGCGTCATCGACCCGCGCGCCGGAGGCATAGTCTTCGAATATTCTGCCGATGCCGGTCATGCCATAGGCTGTGCATTCTGCCGCCCGCAACGCACCCATGCTGGCTGCGCCATAGACAGGAATATCCTTGGAGAGCGCAAACAGCAGTTCCTTATGCCAGACGGGCGCCGCAGTCGCGAACTGGCCATCGATAAGCCCTATCGTTGTTGCTCCGTCCACCACGGCCTGCATGACGTCCCCCTGACAGGCAGGCGGACGGATATCGATGCCTTCAGCCGCTACGTCGCGTGCGTTTGGCAGGCTTGGACCGACGAAGACGGTCTTCATCACAATGCCCTCGAAAGCGCGCGCGGACCAAAGCGCCTGTGGCGCTCGCCATCAGGGTTTTCGAGTTGGGGCGCAAAGACTTTCACGACAGCGGCGGGGAGCCATTCCGGGGCCATATCAACCGCATAAAGCTTGTCGATCCCGGCAGTTTGCAGTCGGTCGAGAACGGTTTTGAGTGAATGTTCTGTGGACGTGGCATCTAGGGCCGGGAGGTCGCTGAGCGCCTTGGAGGGCTGCACATCCATCGCTTGCAGCATGAACGTATCGACGCTTTGCGAAAAAATGCCGGGTAAAAGATCGTCGCGCGCGCCCGCGATGAACGTCATGCGCGATTGAGCGGCCTCGGTTATCGCACGCATGGCCGCCACTGCCGGTGTCGTTGCCGCTCCCGCCCCATAGGTCAGGTCTACATGTCGAACAGTGCTGGCCATCTTTCGGTCTTGGGGTCCGAGAAGCGCGACGACGCATGGTATCGCGAGATCGGTCGTAATGTCGAACAGTGCGATCTCAAGGCCCGCTTGCGCAATCCGGCCCAAGGCGTCTTGAAGCGCAGGTTGGGTGATTGAAGCCGTATCGATTGCCGCCCTGTAACGCTTCGCGACTGGGGTCATCTGCCACAGAGTGAGTGCGTCACGCTCCACCCGTTCCAGCAACGCATGAAGAAGCGCTTCATCGCGGGTATTGCCAGAGGCGAGGCCATCGGAAGACTGCCAGTAACGCGGTGATGCGAGAGTGCGATCCAGGTGAACAGCGTCAAAGGGGAGCCAAATCGGTTTGCCCGTCAATAGGTTACCTGAGCGCACCCAGTCAATTTCTTCGGTGGTTGTGATGGGTGGTGCGTGGGGAGAGAGAAGAATGGTGAGCGTGTCGACAGCTTCTCCCGCATTCTCCACTGTCTGACGGGTGGTCATTCGGTGATGACAGCTCGGATTTGTGGCTATGGAGCGTTCTATCGCTTCCATGGCCGCCGATGTTCTGGCGGCTTCGTCATCGATGCCCTTGCCTTGAGCGATAACGATAGCCTTGGCATTGGGTGCAAACGCACACCACACAGTAATACCAATGTCATCCAGTCCCGTCTGCCGCGCCAGTCTGGTGATGCCGAGCCGGGCGAGAAAAGGCGAAACCCTTGTCAGGGTTTCGCCGGGAGAACAGGCTCGATAATTATCGAGCTGCAAGATCAGTGGGCACCTTCGTGAACGCTGCCAGCACCGACCTGTGTTGCGGAAACGGCAATCGCGAAGTCGACACCCTTCGTCGGTGTGACGCCGGATGCGCGCAAGGAAACGGCCTTCGCCAGTTCGTCGGAGAGCGGCTCTTCAATGGCTGTGATGGTTTTGGATTGCATATCGGCGAGCCAGAGGCCTTTTTCGCCGCTAATTCCAAGAATGACTGCTTTTGACATGGGGAAGATCCTGACTAAAAACCGGCCCTCTTCAGGCCTTCGCGATACATTTCGGTCTGCCATGGCTCCTTGTGAGGAATGACAGCCAACCAACGCTCCAAATCGAAACTTGGGTTGTCTTCAAATACTTTTACACGCAATGAGCGCGCTTTGTCAATATCCCCCATCATGCCGCAGCAGGCCGCAGCCAGGCGTGCTGCCGGGCGCTTGTTGCTCATCTGGCCGATGTAATCCAAAGCCTGTTGATATTGATGCAGGAAGTAGCTGGCGCCGGCGGCCGTCCAGAGATACATGTCCGGCACGATGGGGTTGAGAGAGATCGCCTGACGGATTTTGATCATGGCGCTGGCCGGATCGCTGCTGTGAATAAGGCTGTCGGCGTGGCTGCACAACACATCCGCATATTGCGGACTGAGGTTCTCCGCTTGCGACAACGCGTCAAGGCTCTCATCGATTCTGCCCATGAACAGGCGGCTGACGCCCAGTTCCTTGAAGCCGCTGGCCGAGACCTCACTATGTTTGATGGCGTCGCTTGCGAATTCCTCTGCCTTGGCAAGAAGATCGTCGTCACCACGCGCCGTCAATATCCATTCCATGCTAAGCGTGCGGGACATCCCTGCCTGCGCTTCGGCGAAATTCGTCCCGTGCTCCAGGGCTTCCTTGAAATATTTCCGGGCGCGCCGGATTGATGGCAGGCTGATGCTGGAGAGGGATTGCAGGCCCTTGAGATAGAGGAAATAGGCTTCCGGTCTGCTGGAAAAGTCACCGACCGCGCTCTGGTGCAGGCCGATCCGCGACATCAGAGCCCGCTGTACGGCAGTCCCGATTTCAACACGTTGTGCAGCGACCGATATGGGCGACAATTCGAACCGTTCCGCCCAGATGATTTCCTCGGTTGGCGTGAAAATCAGTTGCAGGAAAAGATGGGTGTCGGTTCTGCGGCTATCGAGAGCATAGACGACATTGTGCTTCTCCAGCACAGCGGCCTTATCTTTCGAGGCCTGGATACGTTCCGCAGTATAAGGCGCCACGACGGACAAGGTGCGGCTGCTGCAAAGACCAATCGTCAAATCTTCGATCAGTGCATTGGCAATCGAGCCGTCACGGTTTGCTTCCTTCGAGGTTAGTGGTGGCAGAAGGGCAATGCGAGGATGCGCTGACGATTTTTCCGGCAGGGCAAGCGGCCTTTGGAGGGCGCTGTCTGATTGCGTGGCGGGAAACGCGGCTACTGGTGGAGCCTTCTCAGAAGTAAGCCCCGCCGCCAGATGCCGTCGCACCTCGTGATCGTGCGGGTCTGCTTCCAGAAGAAGAACGGCGGCGCGTTTCAAATCCGCATTGCCCTGGGATTGCAGTTCGCGGGAGGCAAGCACGTCCATGAACTGGCTTCGCAAGATGCCGACCAGCCGCAGCCTGACATCACGCACCCAGGTATCGAATGCGGTCTTTCCATCGCCACAGGCCGGGAGGAACTGCATGGCCACCGCACCGCATGCCGCCCGCAGGCGCTCAAGCGGGGTGTGCAGGGCAAGGATGTCGAAATCGCATGTGACGACCGAGCGGTTCAGCGTGATACTGGTGGCGTCGATGGTCATGAGGGGCGCCGACGCCTGTGCCGTCGCAAGCGTAAACCGCCGCAGCGTCGAGCGCAGATTGGTCGACGCAATCTCCGTATTGCCGGGCCACAGGAGGTTGGCGACATCGCGACGCTGGACCGGTCTGTCCATGTCGAACAGATAGGCAGCCAGAAGAAGAGATTGAGCCGGAACGTTGATGACGTTGCCAACCTCATCTTCCAGATTGCATCGGCCTAATGTCGCAAGTCTGAAGACCATCTCGCTCAGTGTGCTGTTGTGGCAGACGTCTCTGTCGTCTTTTGCGTTTCAGCCGTGCTGGAGGTGCTGAGCGACTGAACGAGTTCAAGGACGCGGCGACGCACGCGGCTGTCTTCGATGCCACAGAAAGCCTTGGCAAGCGAAACGCCTTCCTTGGAATTCATGAACTGTGACAACAGGCTTGGAGCGGCCAGAGCACGGTCCTCGGTCGTTTCTGCTGCTCCCTCGAAAAAGTAGGAAATGTGCACGTCCAGCAATTCGGAAATATGCTGCAGGCGACTGGCGCCAACGCGGTTCGTGCCTTTTTCGTATTTCTGAACCTGCTGGAAGGTGATGCCGAGCCCATCGCCCAGCTTTTCCTGGCTCAGACCGAGCATGACACGGCGCAAACGAATGCGCGATCCTACATGTATGTCGGTTGCGTTCGGGGACTTTTTCATGGGATGTAGAACTCCAAATCGTAATACTTTTAATGAGAGTGCCGGAAACTTCACCTGATCGCAACGGGCGCACAGCGTAAATCCGGCATGTGTTGCATGCAGGTGGTGTATGAACTGGAAGATTACGGGCCAGACTGATTGGGAAGGCCCGGTATGCTGAGAGACAGGCCGCCATCGGCGGCCCTTTCTCACTGTGTTCTGGCAGGCGGCATGGGCTTGAGCGTATTCATCAGGGCGCCGTAAGGCAGCAGCATGATGATACCTACAGACACCTTTACTGAGAGATCACCCAGTGCCCATGAGACCCAACGCGGCGCTTCATAGCCGAGGATGCCGAGAACGGGCGCCTGCTCGATCGCGAACGCATCATTAGGTCCGACGAAGGCGAAGGAGGCGGCAAAGGCTATCGAGAAGAACAGAGCGGTATCCAGCACCGAGCCCAGCATGGACCCGGCGAGCGGAGCGCGCCACCAGCTTTGGCGACGTAGCCGATTGAAGACCGAAATATCCAGCAACTGACCAATGAGGTATGCCGTACCAGATGCAATCGCGATGCGCGGGATCGATGTCCAGAAGGACAGGGTGACGCCAACGACAAATCCCGCCAGAACGACGCGCCGTGCGACGGAAGGTCCAAACTGGCGATTGGTGAGATCGGTTATCAGAAACGCGATGGGGTAGGTGAATGCACCCCAGGTCAGCAGATCGGCAAGGTTGATGCCGAAGAGTGTGCCGGAGAGCGGATACTGAACGAGTATGTTCGATGCGACGACGATCAGTGTCATCAGTAGAACGTAGATGATGGTAGAGCGCAGGTAGGGCATTTTTTTATCCTGGGTGATGCCACCAGTTGGAGCCAATATGAAACGAACAAAAGGCTTGAGCGGCATAAGCCAGTCAAGCCTTTCGAGGGTCTGTGATGTTGAAGCCGCTATTAAGCAGCAGCAGCTTCGACAGTCTTCTTCGCGATCTGACGACGCAGCAGACGGGCGCGCATCGAGAGATCGTCTTCGCTAGCCTTCAGAAGGAACGCATCCAGACCGCCGCGGTGCTCAACAGAGCGCAGGGCAGCTGCGGAAACGCGCAAACGGAAGCGCTGACCAAGAGAATCAGAAATCAACGTAACCTGGCAGAGGTTCGGAAGGAACCGACGCTTGGTTCTGTTGTTGGCGTGGCTGACGTTATTGCCCGTCTGGACGCCCTTGCCGGTCAATTCGCATACACGGGACATGGGTACACCTATTTGTTATCGTCTGTTTCACCAACGGGCTGCTATCCGGCAAACTCCGGTAAGCAATCCAACTGGCAATGATTGGAAAGTTGCGGTTCTATAGTCAGGCACGAACTTCCAGTCAAGCCGCTCGCTCTTTTTTGTGAGCGATTTCACCGCATTTCCACGCGACTCTGCTTTTTTATTGCCATAACTGCGCGTATATCATCGCCATAGAGCGCGACTTTCCGGCTCGTCGAGGTATTACCTGAATGAATGTCCATGCACAAAGGGTTTTCGCAGCCGCAGCCATTGCGCTGGTGAGTCTCTCGCCGGCCAAGGCCGCAGAAACGAAGCACGACAGCGAATACAGCATCGCTCTGGGTGTCCTGCCGATTGCGCGGGCCAATTTCTCGACGCGCATGGATGGCTCGACCTATTCCATTTCCGGCTCGTTCAGCTCGGCGGGCATTGCCAGCGTGTTGAAGGACATTTCCGGGCGTACCGTCGTGTCAGGCGCCAAGCGCGGAAACCGGATGCAGGCGAACGAATATTCACTGGTCTACAAGGACGGCAAGCGCACGCGCACCTATGATGTGCAGTACCGCAATGGTAATGTGACCTCCACGACGGTCAAGCCGGAGCCCAAGGCGCGGCCGGACAACTGGGTCGATGTGAAGGACCGCGACCTCCGTTCGGTACTCGACCCCATATCGGGACTGATTTTCCCCGTGGGAGGCCGTATTTGCCCCGGTCGTCTGCCGATCTATGACGGTGAGTCGCGGCTGGATCTCGTCCTGAGCTCGGGCGGCACCAAGCCTTTTGCGACCAATGGCTTCAGCGGCGATGCAATCGTCTGCAATGCCCGTTACGTTCCCAAATCCGGTTTCCGCAAGGGACGAAAGGACATCGAGTATCTGAAGTCCATCTCCATGGAAATCTGGTTTGCCAAGGCAAGCAACATGGACGTTTACGCACCGGTCTATGCGCGTATACCCACCAAGGTCGGGCAGGTTTACATTACTGCGACCAAATACGGCGGCTAAAGTTCAACCCGGCGTCCAGCCGGGTTCCGCCATGACGAAGCTTTCGAAGGTAAAGCCGGGCGAGACCGTGCAGCCGACGAGCGTAAATTCTCCAAGGCTTTCAGCCGATTGCCAACCATTGACGGGAACGATGGCCTGCGGTCTCTCGCCGTTCAGAACCGATGGCCCCAGCCGAACGGTTTCGATAGTCTTGCCGTCCAAGCTCAGATGCAGCAACAGCGGTGCGCCCGCATAATAATGCCAGACTTCGGACGCATCCGTCACGCGGTGCCAATGCGAGCGTTGGCCTTTTTCCAGCAAGTAATAGATAGCGGTGGAGGCGCCGCGTTCGCTTGCATCACCATCTTTGAATGTCTGACGATAAAATCCGCCCTCCGGGTGCGGCTCAAGCTGCAATTCGCGGATAATGGCCGATGCCGAGACTGCGCCGTCGGCCATTAGACGTTGTCCTTGCGGGTTCTGATCTCCGCAAAGACTTCAGCATCGTTAGCGTCCTTCATGCCGAGATGCGCGCGAAGGGCTTCATCGGCAACCCGCATATAGGGGTTTGTCTGCTTCTCCGCACCAATCGTGGTCGGAATGGTGAATTTTCCATCGTTGCGCAGCGCCTCAACTTCGCTCGCGCGTTGCGCCAGTGCCGCGTTCTGCGGATCGACCGTCACGGCGAAACGAGCGTTGGACAGCGTATATTCATGGCCGAAATAGACTGTGACATTATCGGGCAGGGCCATCAATTTCTGGAAGGAGTGCCACATATCCGCAGCCGGACGTTCGAACAAGCGTCCGCAACCCATGGCAAACAACGTGTCGGCGGCAAAGAGCAGGGCGTCATCTGGAAAATAGTAGCAGATGTGTCCAGCTGTGTGACCGGGCGTCGATATGACCTGAACGCGATGACCGGCGAACTCGAACTCGTCCCCATCGGCAGCAGAGCGGTCCAGTCCGGGAATGGCGATGGCTTCATCGTGGGGCCCGCGAATCTCGCAGCCGTATTTTTCCTTGAGCGCCAGATTGGCCTCGACATGGTCCTGATGATGGTGAGTCGTGAAGATATCGGTGAGCGTCCATCCGCGCCGGTTGAGGGCATCGATGATGGGCGCTTCTTCCGGCGCATCGATCGAAACGGTGGCTCCGGTCTCGCTATCATGCAACAGAACCCCGAAATTATCGCTACGGCACAGAAAGACCTCTATTTCCAACGGCTTCATCTTTTCTCTCCATCTTTTCGGCGTGCACACCTTCTGGTTTTCCAATGTAGGCTACCATGCCTTGAAGTCCAACCGGGGACTGCTACATTCTGACGATGAACACCGATATTGTCGATCTGCGCGAATTCTACCATTCACCGCTCGGGCGGTCTGCCGAGCAGGCCATCACCATGGCGCTATCGACGCTATGGCCGCCTTTGCCGGATGAACGGCTGGTGGGTGTCGGCTACGCGGTGCCGTTCCTCGACCGCTTTCGCCACGATACGGAGCGGACATTTGCCTTCATGCCGCCTGGGCAGGGGGCGGTGAATTGGCCAGCGGGTGAACTATCATCAACAGCACTTGTTTTCGACGAGGAATTGCCGTTGCCGGATTCGTCGATAGACCGGGTTCTCATGGTGCATTCGCTGGAATTTGCGGAGAACCCGCGCGAAACGCTGAAAGAACTCTGGCGCGTTCTGGCGCCCGGCGGCAGGCTGGTGATTGTGGTGCCGAACCGTCGCGGCGTCTGGGCGCGTGTGGAGCACACGCCCTTCGGATCCGGTCGCCCCTACTCGCGCGGACAATTGACGGCGCTTCTGCGCGAAACGAATTTCACGCCGGGAGCCACGGCGGAAGCCTTGTTTTTTCCACCAACGAAGGTTCGATCCATCTTGCGGTTTCGTCGGTATCTGGAAAGCACCGGGCGCAAGCTCTGGCCGGTCTTTTCCGGTGTCATCATCGTAGAGGCACAGAAGCGGCTTTATCAGGGTCTGCCTGTCAGCCAGCGGGCTTCGCGGCGGGTTTTCGTCCCCGTCCTTGCGCCGCAGGGCATGCCAACGACCCGAACGTCGCCACCACCGCGAAAGCCAAGCTGACCCTCGACAAACCGCCTGTTCCGGTCTAATGCCTGCGGCATTGTCTTGCCGGTTACCCGGCGCTTTTCAAAGGTCGATGAAATGAGTGCAGAGCTTAACCAACCTGTTCCACGTCCGGGTATTCTGGATATCGCTGCCTATGTTCCCGGCAAGGAACATGCCGACGGCGTTGCGAAGGTCTATAAGCTCTCCTCCAACGAGACGCCGCTTGGCGCAAGCCCGAAAGCCATCGAGGCATTCAGGGCAGCGGCGGAAAATTTGCAGATATACCCGGATGGGCAGGCGATGGCCTTGCGTCAGGCAATTGCCGATGTGCACGGGCTGAACCCCGCCAATATCATGTGCGGAAACGGCTCCGACGAGTTGCTGGGTCTCCTGTGCCATGTCTACCTTGGTACGGGTGACGAGGCGATCATTACCGAGCATGGATTTCTGGTCTACAGGATTCAGATCATGGGCGCAGGTGCCGTTCCTGTCACCGTGAAGGAAAAGGATTGCACCGTCGATGTCGATGCGATCCTCGCTGCCGTTACGCCGAAAACCAAGATGGTCTTCATCGCCAATCCCGGCAATCCGACCGGCACCTATGTCCCGGTCTCGGAAATTCGCCGTCTTCAGACCGGCCTGCCGAAACATGTGGTGCTGGTGCTGGATGCTGCCTATGCGGAATATGTGCGCAAGAACGACTACGAAGCAGGGCTGGAGCTTGTTTCCGGCAACAGCAACGTGGTGATGACCCGTACCTTCTCCAAGGTCTATGGTTTGGCTGCGCTGCGTGTCGGCTGGATGTACGGACCCGCTGCCGTGATCGATGCCCTGAACCGGGTGCGTGGTCCATTCAACATGAACGCGCCAGCCATTGCAGCCGGTGCCGCCGCCATCCGCGATCAGGCCTTCATGCAGCAGGCCGTCACGCACAATCTCGAATGGATGGAAAAACTGACGCAGGCTTTCGGTCAGCTTGGTCTTGAAGTGACGCCGTCCGTTGCCAATTTCGTTCTCATCCACTTCCCCGATGCGGATGGCAAACGTGCAGCCGATGCCGATGAGTTCCTGACGCGACGGGGCTATATCCTGCGCGCCGTTCGCGGCTATGGGTTCCCTAATGCTCTGCGCATGACGGTGGGATCGGAAGAGGCCAATCTCGGCGTTATCGCGGCCCTGACAGACTTTATGGGGCAGGCGAAATGAGCGACATCCTGTTTGACCGCATAGCCCTGATCGGTATCGGCCTGATCGGCTCTTCCATTGCCCGTGATATTCGCGAGCTTGGTCTTGCTCGCGAAGTGGTGATTTCCACGCGCAGTGAAGTCACGTTGAAGCGCGCAGAAGAGCTGGAACTGGGAACCTCCTACACTATTTCTGCCGCAGAGGCAGTCAAGGATGCCGATCTGGTCATCGTCTCGGTGCCTGTCGGAGCGTCCGAAGCCGTTGCACAGCAGATCGCTGGGCACCTGAAGGCCGGTTCCATCGTGACGGATGTGGGTTCCACCAAGGCGTCGGTCATTGCACAAATGGCTCCGCATATGCCCGACAACGTTCATTTTATTCCCGGGCACCCATTGGCAGGGACGGAAAAATCAGGCCCGGATGCCGGTTTTGAAGGTCTGTTTCATGACCGTTGGTGCATCTTTACGCCGCTGCCGGGAACCGATGCGGTAGCGCTCAGCAAGCTCAAAGCGTTTTGGGAAAAGCTTGGTTCGCGTGTCGATGAAATGGAGCCGGAGCACCATGACAAGGTCCTGGCTATCGTTTCGCACCTGCCGCATATTATTGCCTACAATATCGTCGGCACCGCCGATGACCTTGGGACGGTAACGGAATCGGAAGTCATCAAATATTCTGCCTCAGGCTTCCGTGATTTCACCCGATTGGCCGCATCCGATCCGACCATGTGGCGAGATATCTGCCTGCACAACAAGGACGCCATTCTGGAAATGCTAGCCCGTTTTTCCGAGGATTTGGCGTACCTCCAGCGTGCGATACGCTGGGGTGAAGGTGAAAAACTGTTCGAGCTTTTCAGCCGAACCCGCACCATCCGCCGCTCCATCGTGCAGGCCGGGCAGGACGTCGATGCGCCTGACTTCGGACGCCACGCGATGGACCAGAAGAAGTAACGACATCAATGAAAGACCGAAGCCATCACCTGGCTTCGGTCTTTATATCTCGTGTCAGATTGGCGGAATTTTACCCAAGGGAATAAAACCGCTGACAGTGGCGCGGCCACGATCGACCACGAGATCGACCGACGCCTTGTCGCCGCCGCCTGCCAAGGCGCCCAGCAGTTTGCGGGCCGTGTCGATGGTCGATTGCAGTTGCGGAAATGCCTGCTTGGCATTGTTGGCCCAATCGCCGAGTTTTTCGATTTCAAGCTTGAACTGGCCGGTCAGATAGCCCTGATCGTCAAAGGAAAATGGTCCGCTGATGCGCATGGTGCGGCCATCGCCGATATCCAGCATCACCCGGCGCAATTCGCCGCTGGCACCGTAAAGCCCGGTGCGGTCACTGCCGTCGATCATGCCAGCCTTGCCCGCAAGGGTTACGTCGGCGATGGCGTTCAGGCGCGGCAGAACCTGCGGCCAGTCCTTGATGACAGTGGAGGCATCGGTCAGCGTGATGGCGCCATCGAGATCGGCTCCGTTCTGGCGAAGATGAACTTCGGTTTTTGCCGCATCGAAATCGATCGTCTGTGTCGTAACCGACGATACTGCGTTCGCTTTCAGGCCTTCGATGACCAGAGAGGTGCGATCGATCCCCTTCAGCTTTTTCACCAGACTGGATTGGAGGCTGGACCATTGCGCGGAGATGCTGAGCCCATGTGCGGTCTCGATCTTTGCTGGCGAATCCAGTTCCCAGACAACATGGCCGGGCGCGTAGATCTGGGCTGCGGAGCGCAAAGCCCCGAAAGAGCCTGAGACGCCATTGCGCGTATCCGTTACATCCACCTTCGAGCAGAACAGGCCAATGCGAAACGGATAACCCTTGAATGCCATATCTGCACATTCGGCGCTGACAGGTGCGGTGCCACCTGGAGACATGACCCGGATAACGGTTTCCTGAAGCCGGTTTGCGGCGTAGAACCAGCCAGCGGTGTAGATGGCAACGAAAACTATTATCCCAAGGCCAAGAAAAAGGAATTTTCTGCTGCTTCGGGATTGGCTTGACGCTGCCATGATGGTCTCCAATGGTAGACACAGGTGATTTGATTTGGCTTGCGATATGGACGATTTTTGGGTCTTTGGCTACGGTTCGTTGATGTGGAACCCCGGCTTCCCGTTTGAGGAACGCCAGCAGGCGCGTCTACACGGCTATCGACGCGCGCTCTGCATTCGCTCGAATGTGTACCGGGGGACGGATGAAAACCCCGGCTTGGTGCTGGGGCTAGAACGTGGCGGGTCGTGTCACGGCGTGGCATTTCGTGTTGCCAATGCCAACCGTGACGCGGTTCTCGATTATTTGCGTGAACGTGAACTCGTCAGCAACGTCTACAAGGAGCGGGTTATTCTGGTTGGTCTTGCCGATGGCAGACGGCAACCGGCGCTGACCTATGTGGCAGACCCACAGCATGCGCAATATGTCGGGGGTCTCGCGCTGGATGAGGCGGCAAAGATCGTCTGCCAAGCCTCTGGTCAGTCAGGACCGAATGTCGACTACGTCTTCAACACGGTCCGGCATCTTCAGGAGATGGGAATAAGAGACGTCGTGCTGGAGCGCGTCGCTGCCAATGTCGAGGCTCAGTCTGCTGCCTTGTTTTGAAGTTCGGCTAGCCGCTTGACAGCTGTCGGAGGTAGGGGGAGCGACGGATTGTTGCGCGCGGTTTCCAGCAGAAGCTCGTCGCTGGCCTTTTCCGTAACTTCAATCAACTGCTTGAAAAACACGTCCGGGTCCAGACCCGGCTGGATCGGCGGCAGAATGCGCACCTTGAAATGTCCAGGGTAACGCATGGTCGATCTGCGCGGCCAGAACAGGCCGGGATGCATGGCGACTGGCACCACAGGCACTTTCAGATCACGGTACAGGCGGGCAATGCCGTAACGATATTCCGGCTCGGCCCCCGGCGCGCGGCGCGTGCCTTCCGGGTAGATGATCAACTCACGACCATTTGCCATTTCTTCCTTTGCCCGCTCCATAACCTGCAGCATGGCTTTGCCACGCGCGGCTCGGTTGACCGGGATCATTCTCTGCTTGGCAACATACCAGCCGAAAAGCGGTATCCACGTCAGTTCGCGCTTGAGAATATAGACGGGGTCCTTGAGGTTCGGCAGCAGCGCATAGGTGTCCCAGAAAGATTGGTGCTTCGGCGCAAAAATGCAGCCGGATTCGGGAATGTTTTCCAGCCCCTCGATTTCGAACGTCGTGCCGACGATCTTTTCCATCAGCCAATGGTTCGAGCGCGCCCATGCCTTGGGAATTTCATAAGCCAGCTTTCGCGGTACGATGAAATAGATCGGCGTCAGCACGATCATCCGCAAGATGAGGTTCATATAGAAGGCTGTGTTGAACAGAATGGAACGCAGTCTGAGCATGAAAAAAGCTTCTCCAGGCGCGTCCGTATCGATAAAAGGAAGCAATCTTCGATGTCATCGCGCAGGGCTGAACGCCTACACGAAAACAGGGTATGTCAGCAAGACCCCAGGCAACAGCCGCCGGGACGGAATCAGGCGGCAGATGCGCCATTGCGCAGGCCGTTGCCTTTTCCAAGCCCGGTCAGATCACGGACGGCGACGGCGACGAATTTGATATATTCGTAAATCATGGTGCGGACCACGTCGGGGTTCGAAAACCAGTTGGTGCGCGCCAGATCGGAGTTGATGACGGGGTAAGCGATGAAATTCGTATCGGGGCTGGAGCTTCTCAACTCGTGGAGGCTGCGGTGCATATGGTAATTGTTGGTAACGACGACGACAGAGGCATAACCCTTGTCCCTGATCCACTTCGCCGCTTCATTCGCATTGCCGATCGTGTCGACGGCTTGATACCCCATATCCACACAGCAGGCGAAAAGATCCGACGAACTCTGCGTCATCTTGCGGATCTGCGCGCGGGTAGTGGCGGGATTGACGCCGGAAATCAGCAGCCGCTTGCCAACACCATCGCGCAAAAGGCCCACCGCCTGATCGATTCTAAGGTAACCGCCGGTCAGGACGATGATGGCGTCTGCCCTAGTGCCCGAGGGCGGGCGCATGGAGGCAACCGAATCCGCAAACCACAGGAAACCGCCGAAGACTGCGCCTAGCACCACAAGGCACATCAGCAGCGTCGCCCGCACGAACCGGCGCAAACGACCACGCCGCGAAAGCAGACCGTTGCGCGGCGTCTCTGTCGGTTGATCATCCGGGTCAGTGCGACTCATTATCATCAGTTATCGATAAGCTTGGATTAAGGCAAGGAACGGGCGGCTCCAACCGCGTGAGGGTGGAGAAAAACCGTCAAACGCCCTCGCTTTTTGAAGGATCGGACCGCACCCGATCAATGTCGTCAATGGTGCGAATGACGGTCAGTCGCGCGGTGATTGTCGTCAGCAATGCGATCACCATCATCGTTGCGAAAATGCCGAGATAGCCATCGACCCCAACGGAAAACGACCCGAACAGGGCGCTGGCCTGATCGCTCTGCGGTGTGGCGAGCGACCGGGATTGCCAGAAGCCTGCGGCAAGGAACACGCCTGCGGCCAAAGCACTTCCGGCCCCGGAGCCCTTGAGGCTTATTTTGAGAAAGTGTTTCTGGAATTCACGCGCGACGAAACTGCTTTCAGCGCCGACGAAGTGCAGGACTTCGACGATATGGCGATTGCCCGACAAAGCGCCGCGGGTGGCAAACACAACCGTCAGCACCATTGCGCTAAAGACGAGGATCAGGACGCCAAGACCGATCATGACGGTGGTGTGGGCCATGGACACCAGACGGTCGACCCAGGTGCGGTGGTCATCGAGAAACGCCTGCGGAATTTCAGCTTTCAGCATGGTGCGCATCGCCTCGAAATCAGGCGGGTTGCTCTCATCGATGGTGATGATCACAAGACGGGGAACGGGCAGCTCCGAGAGGTCGAGACCGGCACCGAGCCATGGTTCGAGCAGCCGCGCTGTGGCCGCATCGTCCATGATTGTGCCTTCTCTGGTGCCGACAAAGCTGAGTGCCAGATTGCGTGCCTTGTTGAGCGCGGCGTTCATGTCCAGACCCTCTTCAGGCTTTATCTGGATGGTGATTTCGCGGGAAATCTGGCTTTGCCATGTGGATGCGGTGGCCCGCACCATGCTGACGGCACCGAGCGTCAGGCAGGCCAGAAAGGCCATGATGGCGATGACCACGATCAAGGCGTTGCCCTGAATGTTCGACGGCGGCAGGATGGGCGCCATCGGGCGGATGCGCATCTGCGGCAACTTGGCCTGCTTCTGCTCCGGCTTGAGGGGCTTGCGGTTCATCTCATTCATAAACGTCGAGCCGCCCTTCCGTCAGGATCATGCGGCGCGCGTCCACCTGATCCATCAATCCGAAATCATGGGTCGCGATAACGACGGCGGTGCCCAGCCGGTTCAGTTCCAGAAACAGATTGAGCAAGCGCTTGGCCATCGGCGGATCGACGTTACCGGTGGGTTCGTCTGCCAGCAATATTTCTGGCTGGTCCATCAGCGCCCGCGCAATAGCGGCACGCTGTTTCTCACCGCCAGAGAGGATCGGTGGCAGCACATTGATCCGTTCGCCCAGACCCACCCACTTCAAAAGCTCGATCACATCGTTGCGATAGGCGCTTTCGTCCTTTCCGCGCACACGCAAGGGCAGGGCCACGTTCTCATAGGTCGTCAGATGGTCCAGCAGCCGGAAGTCCTGAAACACGATGCCGACGCGCCGGCGCAGCAGCGGTAATTCGCTGCGCGGAATGCGCGAGACATCACGGCTGAACATGCGGATATTGCCGCGCGTGGGCTGGAGCGACATCAAAAGCAGGCGCAGCAGCGTGGTTTTGCCTGCGCCTGATGGTCCGGTCAGAAACTGGAAAGAGCCCTTGGGAATGTCGAAGGTCATATCCCGCAAGATTTCCGGGCCCATGCCGTATCGCAACCCGACATTTTCGAAATGGATCAACGAACTTCCAGTCTTTTGTTTCTCATTGCGAATAGCGATTGCCATTTCTTAACATCGGGTGCCCGGTAAAATGCCCGTGGGCCGCGCTCATCCGGCGATCTTTGCGAAGCATTAACCAATTAAATTTACGACTAGGCAGGATTTCATTCAATGCCCAAGTTTTTTGGGGGCGTAACACCGAGGGAACTTCATGGGTATGTTCCGTTCATCCCGCCGTCACGCGACACCTGATTTGGACCTTTTGATGCCCGAAGCGCCTCTCCGCCAAACGTGGAGAACGCGCAATGGTGATGACATTCTAGATGCCGAGTTTGTCACGATAAAGGAAACGCCCTTTCGTGACTACGGCAACGACAATAGGCACGACGCTTTTCAACAGCCTAGGTCGCAGCCCGTATCGGCGCTGGCAGCACTGCGGTCGCTGATCGACTGGGTGGACAGAAAGCTGTCTGGCCTTTCCGTCGATGGCTACTCCGCCATTGTCGCGGCGGCAGTTGTCGGAGTTTTCTTCATTTCCGGCGGTTTCACGATGTTGCTGCACCAGAATACGGCCAGTGCTGCGCCGGTCGATCCGCTTGTCATTACACATATTTCCGTCACCCCGCAGGATGCCGGTGGTATGGATGTGCTTGTCATCAACGGCATCGTTGAGAACAATGGCAACGAACCGCAAACCGTTCCGGCCATCCGCGCCGATCTGTTCGCCGCCAAGGGTGAGAAGGTTGCCAGCATGCTGATCGAGCCGCCGGTGGCTGAAATGCAGCCCGGCGTGAGCCGCGGTTTCTCGGCGAAACTGTGCCATCCCGGTGGAAAAACGCCGGATATCAAGCTTTCTTTTGCCGGAGCGGGTGTTTCGCAGCGTTGATTGTGCTACCGGACGCCCTTTGTTTCGTTCTGGATGATTGTCTCACCTAGGCTGTTGTTCAGGAAAGCGCAGGAGAGATCATGCCCGTCGTTCGTGGAAAAAATATCGAGCCGCTCTACACCGCCGAGCAGATTGCCGAGAGAAATCGCGATCTCGCCAAGCGCATCGCCACGGGTCCGACCAACGACCTGCTTGTGATTGCGGTGCTGAAAGGCTCGTTCATTTTTGCCGCCGATCTCATCCGCGCATTGCATGACAGCGGTCTGGCGCCGGAAGTGGAGTTCATCACGCTTTCCAGTTACGGCACGGGCACGGTGTCCCAAGGCGTGCGGATCGTGAAGGATATCGATAGTGACGTGAAGGATCGCGACGTCCTGCTGATCGACGATATTCTCGAATCCGGTCGCACGCTTCTTTTCGCCAAGGAATTGCTCTATGAGCGCGGCGCCCGCAATGTTTCGATTGCTGTTCTGCTCGACAAGAAGGTCAAGCGCAAGGAGAAGCTGGAAGCCGATTATGTTGGCTTCGAGTGCCCCGATTACTTCGTCGTCGGCTATGGAATGGACGTCGCCTATGCGTTCCGCGAACTGCCATTTGTCGGCGTCGTCACGGGTGATGCGTAGTAAATTCCAACTGTCCCAATGTGGTACTTGTAGCAGAGATGCAAGCATGGATTGTTAACCATGCCACCGGGATGGCAGGTTTCATTTACTTCTTGCAAAGGGAAATCGCCGAGTTTGTTGCTCGCTGGAATGAATACCAGGAGCGATGGAAAATGGCAAAAATACTGATCACCGAAGACGAAGATGCGTTGCGCACATTTGTGGCGCGCGCCTTGCGCCTGGATGGACATGAGACCTATGAAGCCGCAGACGGCGAACAGGGGTTCGAGAAACTGAGCGAACACAAGTTCGACCTGCTGCTCTCGGATATCCGCATGCCCGTCATGGACGGAATTGAGCTCGCGCACCGCGCGTCATCGCACTTTCCCAACCTCAAAATTCTTTTGATGACGGGCTACGCTGAACAGCGCGAGCGCGCTGACGACCTGATGGAAAAGATCATCGACGTCGTTCCAAAGCCCTTCGCGCTGCCGGATATCCGCAAAGCCGTCGCCCGGGCGCTGGCTGCCGTGCCAGCCTAAGTCTAAGACCGTTTTGCGCGGCACTTTCTTCTTGATGATGTTTAGCGTGTTTTGAGGGATGGCAAGGGCCACCCTCACATTACCGTGGTCGCATCATTGGCTGGTTTTCGAAAGCGCATTCAGCCGTGTAACAATCGAAGAAAAGTCGTAGGGTTTTGAAAAGAACTCTGCTGAGGCGGGCAGGTCGATGTCATCCGGGGTCAGGCGGCCAGATGCGACGATGATCCCGGCTTTTGGAAAGCGTTCGGCAACGACGTGGGCGAGGTCGATACCCGTCAGTTCGCCCGGCATCTGAATGTCGGTGAAAAGAAGATGCACCGTATGCTCGGATATCAGGTCCATGGCTTCGTCGGCTGTTTCTGCCTCGATGACCTTGAAACCTGCATCTTCTAAAGCATCGATCAGGGTGAGCCTTATCAAAGGCTCGTCTTCCACCACAAGAACCGTAAGCACACGCCACCTCCATTGATGTAACGTGCGGAAACCCGTGGATCTGGAATGAGTTCCACAGTGTTCGTCAACATCTGGGGTGGTGGCGAGATTGCACTGGCAAGTGCAAGCTGCGCGCGAACGAGGCGTTGCCGCTTCAGCGCGGCGCGACGTTCATCCTGAGGGGATTATCGGGTCGCAAAGTCACCTTCATGAGAGGCTTCGGCGCCTGTTCCGAGACTGCCGAAAGCCTCAGTTTCTGCAAGAGAACGGCCAGGATGGCGACCGCCTCCATCACTGCGAACGCATTGCCGATGCAGACACGGGGTCCGGCACCAAACGGCATATAGGCGTAGCGATGCCGGGATTTGGTGGCGTCAGCGTTGAAACGGTCTGGGTCGAAGCGCTCTGCATCCGGCCAGATCGAAGCATGGCGATGGACGGCGTAGATCGGTATCAGCATGACGGTGCCTGCGGGGATCAGGTAGTCCCCAAGGCGGAAATCTTTCAGGGCCGTGCGGGTGATAACAGGTGCGGGCGGATAAAGGCGCATCGCTTCCGAAAAAACCTGACGTGTGTAGGTAAGTTGCGACACGTGTTCCGAGGTTACATTGCTACCGCCTGTCACCACATCGATCTCTGCCAACACCTTCGCTTCGATGTCGGGATGCCGTGCCAGGAGATCGAAGGTCCATGCGAGCCCAAGCGCCGTCGTTTCATGGCCAGCCGTGATGAAGGTCATCAGGTTGTCGACGATCTCGGCATCCGTCATCGTTCGGCCCGTCTCCGGGTCGGCTGCGGCCATCAGCATCGTGACCAGATCCTGCCGATCCTCTGGCGCTTTACGTCGTGTCTCGACAACCTGCATCAGACTGGACCGCAAAAAATCGACAGCAGCCGTTGCCTTGCCCCTACCGGGATAGGGTATCCATTCCGGTGCTTTTAAGAGGCCGAGTGCAAAGCTCCAGCCTGTCGGCTTTAGAAAATCGGAGATGCTTTGTTCCACGCGGTTCACGTCTATCCCGTGCCCGCCCGACATCATGGTTTCGACGATGATGTCGAACGTTGTGTGCATCATTTCGTGACCGATATCGATTGTTGAACCTGGTTTTGCGAGCCATTTGTCCCGTGTGCGCTCTGCGGCGGCAATCATCGTCGGCTGCAATTCAAGAAGCTTGTCGTGCCGGAAGGCACCGGCGACGGATTGGCGCTGCCACTTCCAGTGGGCACCGTCAGCCGTCAAGAGCCCTTCACCAAGCGCTGAACCCAACGCGCGACGAACCTGTTCGCCTTTTCCCAGGGCATCCGCATTTTTCACGAGTGCTTCGTGGATCAGTACGGGGTCTGCAATGTGAACGGTGATCTGCCGTGCCGTCTTGGAAAAGACCAGAGGTTCCGTAAAGACGGCTGGTGGAATGGCCAACAGCGGATTTCGGACGATGGCGACGAGAGCCTTGATCGTGGATTGAGGCGTAACGGGAAATGCCTTTTCGCCTTTTGCGTCCCGGTCGATTGTCGTGTCCATGGCATTCATCCTTGCTTCCACACGTTGATGGCGCTAGCTATTAAGGCAATCACCTTAGTCAAAATTAAGGTGGTGACCTTAACTTTACAAGAGCGTTTGATATGAATGAGATGCGGGGCGATAAAACGAGCGGGAAGAGAGTGTCCACGAAAGATCGAATTCTCGATGCAAGCCTCGTTCTCCTAAATGAAAAGGGTCCCGACCGGGTGACGACGGCGGAAATCGCACGCTGCGTCGGCATCAACGAAGGCAATCTTTATTATCACTTCAAAACCAAGGAAGCGCTTCTGGTCGCACTGTTCTCAAGGCTTGAGGCGGATGCGGCGACATTCATGCTGGATGTCGGTAGCAACGGGGCGAGGGAAGCGGGCGCCTATGCGACGTTCATGCGGCGTTGGTTTTTAATTGTCTGGGAGCACCGCTATATCTTCCGCGATTTGCCGGGATTGCTGGCAACGGCACCCTCGCTTGCAGAACCGATTGGCATCTTGAGCAAGGCCATGCGCCTCGCCGTGGAGGCAACATTGCAGCAAATGGCCGAGGCAGGGCTGATTAATGTTCCCGAGAGCGAAGCTTCGCAGTTGCTCGCCAATGTCTGGATCGTCTCGACCTACTGGGCCGTCTACCTCAACCTGCAAGAAGGCGTGGAGAACTTGCAGCCGCAGCATCTTGATTGGGGCCTCAATCAAGTAACGAGTCTGTTTCGGCCCTATCTTTCTGCCGAGGCGACCGCTGCTCTGCAAGACATGCTTGCGCATCCCTTTGCGCAAGCCGGGACACCGTGAGGTGTCAATGTCATCTGTCGTCTTACTTGAACACGCTCGGCAGCCACAGCGAGAGCGCCGGAATGTAGGTGACGAGGCCAAGCACGACGATACCTGCACCGTAGAAGGGCCAGATGGAGCGCATCGCTTCCCAGACGGTAATCTTGCCCACCGCGCAGGCAACGAACTGCACACCTCCCACCGGCGGTGTGTTGAGCCCGATGCCGTAATTCAGGATCATGATCACGCCGAAATGAACCGGATCGACACCATAGGCCGTGGCGATCGGCAGGAAGATGGGCGTCGTGATGATGATCGTCGGGCCCATGTCCATGAATGTGCCGAGCAACAACATGATGACGTTCAGCAGCAGAAGGATCATGATGGGGTTATCGGACAGCGTCTGCATCCACATCACCAGCGTTGCAGGAACCCTCAAAAACGCCATCAGCCATGAGAACGCGGCAGCGCAACCGATGATCAGAAGAACCATCGCGGTCGTGCGAACGGCACCCATGGTCGCATGGACGAAGTCTCTCCAGCTCAGTTGGCGGTAGATCAGCACCGTGACGAGAAGAGCGTAGATCACCGCGATGCAGGAGCTTTCGGTTGCCGTGAAGATGCCTGAGCGGACGCCACCGAAAATGATGGCGATGAGCAACAGGCCGGGAATGGCAACGGCGAAGAGATGCAGCGCAACCATGACGCCGGGAAACGGCTCTGTCGGATAACCGCGACGACTAGCGACGATATAGGCCGTCACCATCAGCACGGCTGCAAACAGCAGGCCGGGAATGACCCCAGCGGTAAACAGATCCGCAATAGAAATCTTGCCGCCAGCGGAAATCGAATAGATGATCATGTTGTGCGAAGGCGGTAGCAACAGTGCGATCAGGGCAGCCATCGAGGTCACGTTGACGGCATAGTCTGCACCGTAACCCCGGGCCTTCATCTGCGGAATCATCAAGCCACCGACCGCAGCAGCTTCTGCGACTGCCGAGCCCGAAATGCCGCCGAACAGCGTGGAGGTGACGATGTTGACCTGTCCCAGCCCGCCACGCAAATGCCCGACGATGGAGGCAGCAAAGGCGACGATACGCCCCGCAATACCGCCGCGCACCATGAGGTCGCCGGAATAGATGAAGAAGGGAATGGCAAGCATGGAAAACACGCTCATGCCGGAATTCATACGCTGAAAAACGACGAGCGGCGGCAGACCCATGTAGATGACCGTCGCCAGGCTGGAAATGCCCAGACAAAAGGCGATGGGCGTGCCGATCAACATCAGCAGCGTGAAGCTGCCGAACAGAATCCAGAGTTCCATCGTGTTATTCCCCCTTCACGATGTTGGATGGGCTTTTGGTGTTCAGGCTGGCCGCGTCCCGGCGGACATCCTCGATATTCTCAAGCTCGACGGCGATTTCAGTAGGTGCCATGTCATCCAGAGCGTCATCGATGGGCGCGCCTAGCGCGCGTGCGATGATGCGCTCTAGAGCAAAGAGCGTGATCAGAATGCCGCCTCCGACCAGCGGCACGTAATCCCAGGCGCCGGATATGCCCAGTGCCGGCATCGTCGTATTCGCCGTCAAGCCCACCAGATTGGTGCCGTACCAGATCATGCCGATCCCGAAGACGAAAATGACGAGATCGGAAATCATCCGCAGCCATTTCTTGCCGGATGGAGGCAGCACGTAAAGAAGGACGTCGAAGCCCATGTGGTTGTTTTCACGCACGCCGACGGCGGCACCCAGAAAGATGAACCAGCTCATCAAAATGACGGCGCCCGGCTCGGTCCAGCTGGGAGAGTCGTTGAGGATGTAGCGACAAAAGACCTGCCAGGCGACGATCGCCGTCATGGCCACGAGACCGACCCCGGCCACGTAGAGGACCGCCGTGTTGAGTTTCGTGAGAATAGGCAGACCCGTTTTCATTGGGATCGACATGGATTTTCGCCTCCTGACCTTCGACAAGCGGAAGGTCGGACCTAGAGCCTATGGTGTGGTTGAATGAAACGAAAACACCCCTCGGCTTTGCGAGCCGAGGGGTGGGGTAATTGCGATTATTGCGTGGCCTGCACGTCGGCAACGAGCTTTTTCAAGACCTCGTCTTTGATGTGCTTGTCGTAAACAGGTTTCATCGCGTCGATGAAGCCCTGCTTTTCGACCTCGTTGATGGTGGCCCCGGCCTTTTCGACAGCCGCACGTGACTGCGAGGTTCTGGCCGACCACAATTCGCGCTGCTTGGCGACGCTATCCTTGGCTGCCTGACGGAAAATCGCCTGATCTTCCGGGGTCAGCTTATCAAAGGCGACCTTGTTCATCACGAAGACTTCGGGAAGGATCGTGTGCTCGTCCAGCGAGTAATACTTGGCGACCTCGAAATGCTTGGCCGTATCGTAGCTTGGAAAGTTGTTTTCCGCGCCATCGATAACACCCGTCTCGACGGACGAGTAAACCTCACCGTAAGGCATCGGTGTCGCGTTCGCGCCCAGTGCGGAGGTCATGTCGACGAAAATATCCGACTGGATCACGCGAAATTTCATGCCCTTGATATCGGCGACCGTCTTGATCGGCTTTTTGGAATTGTAGAAGGAGCGCGAGCCAGCATCATAAAACGCGAGGGCTACGAGACCGGCAGGTTCGAACGCGGCCTTGATCTGATCTCCAATCGGACCGTCCATGACCTTATGCATGTGGTCTTCGGAACGGAAAATATAGGGCAAGGCGGGTATGACCGTTTCCTTGACGGTGCCATTGAACGGCGCCATGGAAACGCGGTTGAGTTCGATCACGCCGGAGCGAACCTGCTCAATGGTGTCTTTCTCTTCGCCCAATTGCGCCGAATGATAGATTTCGACGGCGTACCGACCAGCCGTGCGTTCCTTGACCAGTTCGCCGAAGTATTTGACACCCTCGACAGTCGGATATCCGTCTGGATGGGTGTCGGATGATTTGAGCACGGTCTGTGCCGATACAGCACCCACCGTCAGCATCGTGACGAAGGCGGCACCCGCCCATAATTTTGTGAGATACGACATGATTCTTCTCCCCAGAACGCGGATGTCCATCCGCTGTCGTTGCAACAGTCCAATAGGCGACGTCTCCACGGCGATCTCGCCGGAAGCGTTACTGTGATTGTGTAAAGATCAGCCGATCCTCCTTCGGCTAGATACTATTGGTATGGGCGAAATCAGCCTATGTCAACATATCTTAAAGTATAAGATGTATGATAACATCGGATTGTGTGGGCTGAACTCGGAAGGGTGGAAAAGTCCCGCGCATGTCTCTTTTCAGACCTATGCGCCTGTCGCATGGCGGCCCTGACGCCTTGTGTCTTATCGTCAAAGGACCTGTGCGCTATATATCAACCATCGAAACGACGTTGGAACCGAAGCAAGGTTGCTGGCGTCAAGAGACCTCACGAAAGGGGATCATCATGAACGTAGCACGCTCTTTCAACAATTGGCGCAAGTATCGTCAGACCGTAACCGAACTGGGTCGTATGAGCTCTCGCGAGTTGCAGGACCTCGGCATCTCCCGCTCTGAAATCCACACTGTCGCCCGCGCATCTGTCGGTCGCTAATCGCCCTATCTGACTGATTGACTTGTTTTACGCCCGCTGATGAAGCAGGCGTTTTCGTTTCTGCCTCTTTGATACGGTTGGTAATGCAGTGATATAACGTTTTTGCATGGCTGCGCTGCAATGTCGTCTGTTTATTGGGCGGTAAAAAAAGGTACATTGAACTCATCGAAGCGATGCACCTCCTCCCGCAGAGCTTCGAATTCAGACGGCCCACTCCTCCTCCCAGGGACGTCTGTCGGAACAGCAGCACTCCTCCTCCCAGCTGCTGTTCGGTTCTTTTCGAAAAGCCTGCCGCACCTCCTCCCGCGGCAGGCTTTTTCGTTTCTGGAGCCATAGCCAGGGGCGTTTAAGCCGTACCTAAGCTTCAAAGACGCGCTCGCCGCCAATCCATGTGCTTTTCATTTGAAAATCAGTATCGAGAACGACGAAGTCGGCGTCATATCCCGATGTCAGCAGGCCTTTGCGGCTTGCAATTCCCACTGCCTGCGCAGGGTAGAGGCTTGCCATCCTCACGGCCTCCTCGAAATCGAGTCTAAGTGTTCTGTGAACGAAAAGTACCGACGACAACATGTCGATATCGGCACCGGCAAGCGTACCGTCAGCCAGCGTCAGACGTCCGTCCTTACGGTAAATCTGCCTCCCGTTTAGCGTCAAGCCGTCCAGATCGGTTCCGATGGTCGACATGGCATCGGTGACGATGAAAATCCGGCCCGGTCCACGCTTGGCGCGGATGGCAGCGCCCATGGATGCGGGATGGACGTGAAAACCGTCCGCAATAATGCCGCTCGAGAGCTGGCCGAGATCAAGCGCTGTGCCAACCAGTCCGGGTGAGCGGTTTTCCAGCGGGCTCATGGCATTGAACAGGTGTGTGACGACCTTAGCGCCCGCCTCGGCATAGGCTCTTGCCGTTTCATAGGGCGCATCGGTATGGCCCAGGCTGACGACAAAGCCAGCCTCGGCAAGTGCTTTCACCTGTTCCAGCGTCGCGTTTTCGGGTGCAACCGTGATCATCAGCGTTTCGAACCGGTTGGCGACGGCGAGAAGTCGTTCAAGATCCACATTTTCCATGGGTCGGATCAACGCTGGATGGTGCGTGCCTTTGCGGGCGAGCGAGAGGTGAGGTCCTTCCAGATGCAGGCCGAGGAAGCCGGGAACGCGTGCCTGCTGCGCTTCAAGACCGGCTTCGATGGCGGCAGCGGTGATCTCCGGCGTATCGGTGATCAGCGTCGGCAACAAGCCTGTCGTGCCGAACCTGGCATGGGCTGCGCAAATCCTGGCGATGCCATCGACAGACCTGTCATCATTGAGCATGACCCCGCCGCCGCCATTTACTTGGAGATCGATGAAACCGGGGACGATGATCGCATTGGCGCAATCGACCAACTCTGTGCCGGGCGCGACGTCGTCTTTCGCCACGATGCCAGCAACCTTGGAGCCATCGATCAGCAGGGCGTTGTTGTCATGCCAGCGCTCGCCGTCGAATATTCTGGCATGGGTCAGTGCTGTCACCATTGTCAGTGTGTCTCCGTCACTTTCTTGAGGGCTGCGGGCGCATCCGGGTTGAAGCCTTTTGCACGCGACCAGCTCTCGACGAAACCATAGAAGGGGATGATCAGGGCAAGCGCATCGGTAAAGGGATGGCCGGTTTCCACGAAGGGCAGGCGGCGCGCATGGGCACCACCATCTGCCGTGATGAAAGCAAGCGCGCCCTGTTCGGCTAGACTGTCAGCCGTCGCAAGGACGGATGAGAGTGCTGCATCGCGTGCCGCGAAGGTAATGATGGGGAAGCGACGGTCCACCAGCGCAACGGGTCCGTGATGCACCTCGGCGCTGGAGTATGCTTCCGCGTGCATTTCCGATGTTTCCTTGAATTTCAGAGCAGCCTCGCTTGCTATGGCAAGCGACGGCCCGCGCCCCAGCATATAGAGCGATTCCGCCTCGCCAAGTTCCGACGCCAGATCGCTCCAATCGAGCGCAACCGCCTTCGTCAGCGTTTCCGGCAATTGCTGGATGGAGCGCTGCAAGCTCTCATCCGCCGTCCATTCGGCCAGAATGGCAAGGCCGGCGAGCACGGAGTTGAAGAAGGATTTCGTGGCAGCGACGGCCAGTTCAGGACCCGCATTGATATCGATAGCATAAGCGGATGCCCCAGAAAGCGGTGATGGCTGCGTGTTGGTGAGCGAAATCGTCAATGCCCCGGCGCTGGCGGCAGACTGCGCAAGCGCGACGATGTCAGGGCTTTTGCCAGACTGCGAAATCGAAATCGCGGCGGCTTGATCCAGCTTCAGCGTCTTGCCATAGATCGAGGCCAGCGACGGCCCGATCGAGGCGACGGCCCGGCCCGCCTGTTGCTCGATGGCATATTTGAGAAAATGCGCCGCGTGATCGGAAGAGCCGCGCGCGATGGTGATGAGAAACGCCGGGTCGCGCTCCCGCAGTGCTTTGCCCGCGGCTTTCAGCGATGCGTCCGATCTGCTGAGCAGTCGCGCAGCGGCCTCGGGAATTTCATCTATTTCTTGGCGCATATGCGTCGGCATGGCATTCTCTTTCAATGTCGTGTCAGGCGGCACATCAGCCACCCGTCAGGGTCATTTCAGCTACAAAATCATAGGCATCGCCGCGATAAAGCGAGCGCGTCAGTTCCACCACGCGCCCGGAAGCGAGATAGGAAATCCGCTCTATGGCCAGCCCTGCCGATCCCTCCGGGACCGCAAGCAGAGCGGCATCTTCGCGGGCAACATTACAGGCAGAGATACGCTGTACGGCGCGAACGGGCTTGAACCCCGTGCGGTGAAGTTCGGCGTAGAGCGAAGCGTCGACGGCATGTGGATCGGGCAGAATGTCGGAGGCGAGGCTGGCGCGTTCGATGGCGAGCGGTAATTCGTTGGCGATACGCAGCCGCTCCAGCCGCGCCACCATCATGTCCACCTTCAGGCCCAGCATCATCATCTCATCGGAGGACGGATGGAAAAGGCCGCGACCCAACCACTCGGAGCGCGTGACATAACCGCGACGGACCATATCTTCCGTAAACGAGGTCAGCCTGGACAGCGGTTGCTGAAGCTTCGACACCGGTTTCATGACGAATGTGCCGGAGCCATGACGACGGGACAACAACCCGTCTTTGACGAGATCATCCACCGCCTTGCGCACGGTGACGCGGCTGACATTGGCGAACTCTGCCAGATCGCGCTCCGGCGGCAGCGCTTGCCCGTGCCCCAGCTTACCGGAGAGAATGGCATCTTCCAGCGATTGACGCAGTCTGAGATAGAGCGGTCCTGATCCGCTTGTTTGCAGATCATCAGGGGACAGGAATTCCGAAAGTGCCGCTATCATGCTGCACCTCGCTGATGGTCGGCGAAGGCACTCTTTGCCAGTGCTATCGCACCTGACAGTGCGTCACTTGCGGGCGCGACCAAACGTTGCCGGTGCCGGGGGGAAAGATAGGTAGTATAGAGACCGGACAGGCCACCCAGCAGACAAAGCCTTCCGCCACCGGTTATCTCTGCCACGCGATCCAGCGCCACATCGATGGAGGCAGCGGATTGATGCAGTATCGAAAGTGCGGCCTCGTCACCATTTGTGGCAAATTCGAAGACGCGAGGCGCGTAACGACCGAAATCGCCCGGCTTCGCGGCCTGCGAGAATGCCACCATCTTTTGTGGGACGCCGTCGAACTCATCGAGAAGGGCGCGAGTCATCGGTGTGCTGGGACTAATACCATCATAAGCTAGCAGGCTGTGTTGCAAGGCCAATTGGCCCAACCGCGCGCCGCTTCCCAGATCGCCCAGATGATAACCCCAGCCGCCGATGGAGCGGATTTCCGTGCCCGTGCGGGCAATATAAATTGTTCCGGTGCCGAGGATGGCGATCGCGCCGTTGCCATCGCCAAGTGCGCCCTGAAGCGCAATCAGTCCGTCGGATTCGATGGTCGACTGTGCAAATGGCAGGCGTGGCAGGACATAAGCGACGGTGTTTTCGACATTGTTGCCGGCAAGGCCAAGATAGGCGGATGCATATCTCAAATGGTGTGGATCAAGGCCAGCGTCCACAAAGGCAGCCTGTGTCGCCTCGGTGATGTTGAGGATCGCCTGATCGGGCGCGCTCATGATGTTGGACGCACCGCTTTTGCCACGGCCCAGTATTTGGCCGTTCACATCTGCAACAGCTGCCCTGCAACTCGTGCCGCCGCCATCGACTCCCACCAGATATCGCTGCATGAAACTGTCTCCTGGAAAGAAGATACCAAAAAAATACCAATTTCCAAGGGGCAAAGTGAAAATTCAAAACCATTAAAAATTATCGAGCAAATTCATTGCATTGACGACGAGAAAGTGAATTTCAGCTGCCAGAAATAAACCTCTTGTTAAAAGTTGCTGGACAATTGGTATTTTTTTGGCATTAAATTCGCCCGAGGGAGTTTTTGAATGAACGCAGGCGGCACCGAAGGTTTGCATGAGAAGGCGAAGGGCCTCGACACGATGGTGCCGAGTGATGTCCTGGCGCTCCTCAGTGCCGGTCAGCAGGATGCCGCCAGGGCGGTCGATGCTTCGCTTGAGGCCATTGCCGTAGCTTCAAAGATCGCCGCCGATGCCATCGCTAGTGGACACCGTCTCGTCTATGCAGGCGCTGGAAGCTCCGGTCTGATGGCGATGGCTGATGCTCTCGAGTTGCCGGGAACCTACGGCATCGGGCGTAATCAGATCGCAATCCTATTTGCGGGTGGAACGAGCAATTTGTCCGATATGCCCGGCGGACCCGAAGACGATGTCGAGCAGGCGAGGCTCGACGCCGAATCTTCCATCGGTGAAGGCGATTGCGTCGTGGCCATCTCTGCCAGCGGCTCCACGCCCTATGCTTTGGCTGTTGCCGACGTCGCGCGGGCAAGGGGGGCCAAGGTCGTGGCCATCGCCAACAATCCGCAGGCGAAACTCTTTAACGGTGCAGATGTTTCGATCCTGCTGCAAACGCCGCCGGAATTTGTGTCCGGTTCAACACGCATGGGTGCCGGAACGGCGCAGAAGATCGCGCTCAACATGTTCTCGACTTTGATGGCTATCCACCTCGGGCATGTTCATGATGGCTATATGGTCAATCTGCGTGCCGATAATATCAAGCTCGTTGCGCGCGCGGCCCGTATCGTGTCCGGCATCGCCGGGATCAAGGTCGAAGAGGCCGGACGTTTGGTGGAAAAGGCGTCCGGTTCGGTCAAGGTCGCGATCCTGCTCGCCGCAGGTGCAAAAGACAAGAATTCAGCTGAAAGCATATTGAAGGAAAGCGGCCACAACGTCAGGCGCGCGCTTCAATCGATCGGCGGATAAACTGGGAAAATCACAAGTAATGCACGTCGTTGCGGCGTGACACCAAGAGGGAGAATAAGAAAATGACCCGTAATCTCACCAAGGCGCTGCTGCTGGGCGCAAGTCTTGTAAGCTATTCCGGCATCGCATCCGCCGCAGACGTGACGCTGACCATCGAAAGCTGGCGTAACGACGATCTGGCGATCTGGAAAGACAAGCTCATTCCGGCATTCGAAGCCAAGAACCCCGGCATCAAGCTGAACTTCCAGCCTATGGCGCCAACGGAGTATAATGCTGCGCTCAATGCCAAGCTGGAATCCGGTTCCGCTGGCGATCTCATCACTTGCCGCCCGTTCGACGCCTCGCTTGAGCTGTTCAAGAAGGGTTATCTCGGTGATCTGACCAAGAACCCCGGCATGGAAAACTTTTCGGATGTCGCGAAATCCGCATGGTCCACGGACGATGGCGCATCCACATTCTGCGTGCCGATGGCTTCGGTCATCCACGGCTTCATTTACAATAAGGACGCTTTCGACGCTCTGAAGATTGAGGTTCCGAAGACACAGGCCGAGTTCTTTGCCGCGCTCGACAAGATCAAGGCGGACGGCACCTATGTGCCGATGGCCATGGGCACCAAAGACCTCTGGGAAGCCGCCACCATGGGCTACCAGAACATCGGTCCCAACTATTGGAAGGGTGAAGAAGGCCGCTTGGCTCTGATCAAGGGCGAGCAGAAGCTGACGGATGCCGACTGGGTCAAGCCTTACGAAGTGCTGGCGAAGTGGAAGGACTACCTTGGCGACGGTTTTGAAGCGCAGACCTATCCTGATAGCCAGAACCTGTTCACGCTTGGTCGCGCTGCGATCTATCCGGCAGGTTCCTGGGAAATATCCGGCTTCAACACGCAGGCTCAGTTCAAGATGGGCGCTTTCCCGCCTCCGGTCGAAAAGGAAGGCGATGCTTGCTACATCTCCGACCACACCGACATCGGCATGGGCGTAAACGCGAAATCGAAACACGCCGCAGAAGCCGCCAAATTCCTGACATGGGTTTCGTCGGCAGAATTTGCCGATCTCTACGCCAACGCATTGCCGGGCTTCTTCAGCCTGAACAAGACGGCGGTAAAGATGGCCGATCCGCTTGCACAGGAATTCGTGTCGTGGCGCGAAAAGTGCAAACCGACGATCCGCTCGACCTACCAGATCCTGTCGCGCGGCACGCCCAATCTTGAAAACGATACCTGGGTCGAATCCGCAAACGTGATCAACGGAACGGACACGCCCAAAGTGGCAGCTGAAAAGCTGCAAAAGGGTCTCGACGGCTGGTACAAGCCTGCGAAGTAACGCATCGCGTAGAGCATGGCGGTCTAAACACCGCCATGCCACGCCTTGCGGACGTTTGCTATCTGACACGTGCGGCGTACCGTTTGCGCAGATCAGCGATCTTGTTTTTCCCAACACCCCGGACCGACCCCATGAACCCCGATGTGACTTCAAGCGACCAAAGATCGATCCGGCGGCCGTTTCGGTGGCACATCATCGTCTTCATGCTACCGGCGTTTCTGGTCTATACCGCCGTCATGATCCTGCCACTGGGCAGCACCCTGTGGCTCTCCTTCTTCCGCGAAATCGACGGACAGCGCGTTTTCGTCGGTCTCGATAATTTCAGGGCGTTGTTTCTGGAGGATCGATGGTCCGTCAGTTTCTGGAATGCGCTGGTCAACAACATCTACTTTTTCATCATCCATATGCTCGTGCAAAACCCGATCGGCGTTGCGCTGGCGGCGCTCTTGTCTTTGCCCAAGCTTCGTTTTTCGGCGTTTTACCGCACCGCCATCTTCCTGCCGACGCTGCTGTCCTTCGTTATCGTTGGCTTCATCTGGAAGCTGATCCTGTCGCCTCTGTGGGGCATCGCGCCGACGCTGCTCGATATGGTGCATCTCAAGTTTCTGTTTGCGCCGTGGCTGGGACGACCGAATTCCGCGTTGATTGCAGTGTCGCTGATTTCCGTGTGGCAATATGTCGGCATCCCGATGATGCTGATCTACGCAGCACTTCTCAACATTCCTGACGAGGTGATCGAGGCTGCCGAGATGGATGGCATCACCGGCTGGAGCCAGTTCTGGAAAATCAAACTTCCGCTGATCCTGCCCGCAATCGGCATCATCTCCATTCTGACATTCGTCGGCAATTTCAACGCCTTCGATTTGATCTACACCGTGCAAGGGGCACTCGCCGGGCCCGATGGCTCCACCGATATTTTGGGCACGCTGCTCTATCGCACCTTCTTCGGTTTCCAGCTCCAACTCGGTGATCGATCCATGGGGGCGGCCATCGCGGCCGTGATGTTCCTCATCATTCTGGCCGGTGTCAGCTTCTATCTCTTCACCATTCAGCGCCGTATGCGCCGTTATCAGTTCTGAGGAGAAAGAGATGTCGAACGCACGTTCCTCACTGGTCCGCACAGCGTCCGCGCACGCGGTCCTTCTGGCCTACACCGCAATTTCGCTGTTTCCGGTCGTGCTGACCATCATGAATTCGTTCAAGTCGCGAAATGCGATTTTCCGCGATCCGATGCAGCCGCCATTGCCCTCAACATTCGATGTTGTCGGCTATGTCACGGTTCTCGGGCAAAGCGATTTCGTGCACTACATGCAGAATTCGCTGATCGTGACGATCGTTTCCATTGCGCTGGTGTTGCTGTTCGGGGCAATGGCGGCATTTGCCTTGTCCGAATACCGCTTCAGGGGCAACACGCTGCTGGGGCTTTACATGGCGCTCGGCATCATGATCCCCATTCGCCTCGGCACGATCGGCATTCTCCAGGGCATGGTGGCGACGGGGCTCGTCAATACAAGGACTGCGCTGATACTGGTCTACACCGCGCAGGGCCTGCCGCTCGCGATTTTCATTCTGTCGGAATTCATGCGCACCGTGTCCGATGACCTCAAGAACGCCGGGCGTATCGATGGTCTCTCAGAATACAAGATATTCTTCCGGCTGGTTCTCCCGCTCATCCGTCCCTCCATGGCGACGGTAGCGGTTTTCACCATGATCCCGATCTGGAATGACCTGTGGTTTCCGCTCATTCTTGCACCCAGCGAAGCGACGAAAACCATCACGTTGGGCGCACAGATATTCATCGGCCAGTTCGTGACGAATTGGAACGCGGTGCTGGCGGCGCTTTCGCTGGCCATCGCTCCGGTGCTTGTTCTTTACACGATCTTCTCGCGACAATTGATCCGTGGCATCACGGCAGGAGCCGTCAAATGAGTGCGCCCCCCCTCAAGGTTCTGGTCGCCGGTCTGGGCAATATGGGGTTGAGCCATGCGCTGGCCTATGCCGCAAATCCGGGCTTCGAGATCGTCGGTCTCGTCAACCGCTCGACCCCTGACCTGCCAGCACCGCTTTCGAACCACAGCGTTTTGCCATCTTTCGATGACGCTCTGGCAGAGTTGAGGCCTGATCTCTGCTCGATCAATACCTATTCCGACAGCCATGCGGCCTTTGCGATCAAGGCTATGGAGGCCGGTTGCCATGTCTTTGTGGAAAAGCCGCTGGCAACGACGGTGGCAGATGCCGAACGCGTGGTGGCCTGCGCCCGCGCCAATGGCCGCAAGCTGGTCGTCGGCTATATCCTGCGCCATCATCCCTCATGGATGAAGCTGATCTCGCTTGCCCGTGAGCTGGGCGGTCCCTACGTCTTTCGCATGAACCTCAATCAGCAGTCTTCCGGCAAGACATGGGCAACGCACAAGGCGCTGATGCAAACCACGCCGCCGATTGTCGATTGCGGCGTCCATTACGTCGATGTCATGTGCCAGATCACCGATGCCAAGCCGGTGTCGGTCCGCGGCATGGGCCTGCGCCTGTCGGATGAGATCGCACCGGATATGTATAATTACGGTCATCTGCAGGTCATGTTCGACGATGGCTCCATCGGCTGGTACGAGGCCGGGTGGGGACCGATGATTTCGGAGACAGCGTTCTTCGTGAAGGATGTGATGTCACCCAAAGGCAGCGTCTCCATCGTCATGGACCCGAACGCGAAATCCGACGACATCGACACGCACACCAAGACCTCGACGATCCGTCTGCACAAGGCGCAGACGGGCGCGGATGGCCAGTTCCTCGAGCCGGACCAGTTTCTGCAAATGGCCGGTGAGCCCGGTCATCAGGAGCTGTGCGACCGTGAGCAGGCCTATGTGCTCAAAGCCATTCTTGAAGACATCGACCTCGACCGACACATGACCGATGCCGTGCAGTCCCTGCGCATTTGCCTTGCGGCAGACGAGAGTGCACGCACTGGCCGCATGGTCGATCTTTGATATTGGAGACTTCGTTTGGGTAATCTGACACTGAAATCCGTCGCTAAATCCTTCGGGACCGTCGATGTGCTGAAAGGCATCAATCTGGAGGTCAAGGACGGCGAGTTCGTGATTTTCGTTGGCCCTTCCGGCTGCGGAAAGTCAACGCTTCTGCGCACCATAGCCGGGCTTGAGGATATCAGCTCCGGCGAAATCATCATCGACGGTCGTGAAGTGTCGGCTGTCCCGCCCGCCAAGCGCGGCATCGCGATGGTGTTTCAGTCCTATGCGCTCTATCCGCATTTGACGGTCAAGGACAATATGGGGCTTGGCCTGAAGCAGGCAGGGACGCCCAAAGCTGAAATCGACACGCGGGTTGCGAAGGCCTCTTCGCTGCTGTCGCTCGAGCCCTACCTGCAACGCCGCCCGGCTGAGCTTTCCGGCGGTCAGCGCCAGCGCGTCGCCATCGGGCGTGCCATCGTTCGGGAACCAACCCTGTTCCTGTTCGATGAACCGCTATCCAATCTCGATGCGGCCCTTCGGGTGCAGACCCGCCTTGAAATCGCCCGGCTGCATCGCCGCCTGAAGGCGACGATGATCTACGTCACGCATGATCAGGTCGAAGCGATGACGCTGGCAGACAAGATCGTGGTTCTCAACGCAGGCCGTATCGAGCAGGTCGGCTCGCCGATGGAGCTTTACAACAAGCCGGCCAATCTGTTCGTCGCAGGTTTCATAGGCTCGCCGCAGATGAACTTCATCGATGCGGATCGCCTTGGTGAGAGCGGATACAAGACACTCGGCATCCGTCCCGAACATATTTCGCTGTCCCGCGACACCGGCACATGGGCGGGCAAGGTCGTGCATGTTGAGCATCTTGGCGCCGATACCATCGTTTATCTCGAAAGCGATACGGTCGGGCTTCTGACTGTGCGGTTGTTCGGCGAACATGCCTATGCGCCCGACGATGTCGTCTTTGCTTCTCACACTGGAACTGCCACGCACCGTTTCGACGCAGGCGGCAACGTTATCAAATGAGCCGTGCGGACATCTTGCTGGAAGTGTGTGTCGATGATGTCGAGGGCCTTCAGGCTGCCATTGAAGGCGGCGCTGATCGCATAGAACTGTGCAGCGCGCTCGCCGTTGGCGGCCTGACGCCGTCTCCCGGCCTGATGACCCTCGCGGGACGGTCTTCCGTTCCCTGCTATGCCATGATCAGGCCACGCGTCGGAGACTTCGTTTATAGTGCAGACGAACTTGCCGTCATGGAAGACGACATCCTCTTTGCCGCCTCCTGCGGTCTGTCAGGCGTCGTGTTCGGCGTAAGTCGGCCTGATGGGCAACTGGATGCCGAGGCTATGACGCGGTTGTCAGACGCTGTGGGTTCTGTGCCGAGAACCCTGCACCGCGCCTTCGATCTCGTGCCCGATCTGTCCGAAGCCATCGAGGTTGCCGTGGCCTGTGGTTTCGAGCGTATCTTGACATCGGGACGTGCGCGTTCTGCAATCGATGGCCTGGCCGACCTCAAGGCGTCGGTGAAAGTCGCGGCTGGGCGTATTTCCATCATGCCCGGGTCCGGCGTCAATCTCGATACGATCGATGCATTGCTGGCGCAGCTGGATGTGGGAGAGATTCACTCCTCCTGCTCCATCGGCATTCCAGACGGAAATACGGCTGTTAAGGACTACGGGTTTTCGATCTCGGGGATGAAGCGGACCAGCGTCGATATTGTTCTAGCCATGAAAGCCCGCCTGAATGGCTCAAACGGTTGATCTGCAAAACGCTCATTCTGTTTGACGAACAAATAAGGCCGCGAGATAGCTCGCGGCCTTATTTTTGGCAAGTTGCGGCTTGGGTTAGACTGCCTTTTCCATCTTGTAGTCTGTATTCGCAGGCTCTTCCTTGTGCTGGATCAACGGACGATTGCCGGAGAGTTTGCGCACCAGCACGTAGAACACCGGCGTCATGAAGATGCCGAAGATGGTGACACCAATCATGCCGGAGAACACTGCCACACCCATGGCCGAGCGCATTTCTGCACCTGCGCCGGTGGAGATCACCAGCGGCACCACGCCCATGATGAAGGCGAGCGATGTCATCAGGATCGGGCGCAGACGCAGACGGCTGGCTTCGATGGCGGCGGCAACGGGCGTTCGTCCCTCGAACTCCAACTCTCGGGCAAATTCCACGATCAGGATCGCGTTCTTCGCCGAGAGACCCACAAGGACGATGAGGCCGATCTGGGTGAAGATGTTGTTGTCACCTCCTGTCAACCAGACACCGGTCATGGCAGCCAGAACGCCCATCGGAACGATCATGATGATGGCAAGCGGAAGTGTCAGACTTTCATATTGCGCAGCCAGCACCAGATAGACCAGCAGCAAGGCCAGCGGGAAGACGAGGAAACCGGAGCTTCCAGCCAGGATTTGCTGATAGGTCAAATCCGTCCACTCGTAAGCAATGCCCGATGGTAGGGTTTCCGCCGCGATCCGTTCGATGGCGGCCTGTGCCTCGCCGGACGAGAAGCCCGGAGCCGGACCGCCATTGATATCGGCTGCTAAGAAGCCGTTGTAACGCGTGGTGCGCTCCGGGCCCGTCGTGGCATCCACCTTCAGAAGTGCCGAAAGCGGTATCATCTGGCCGTTCGCCGAGCGCACCTTCAACTGACCGATATCGTCTGCCTGCGAACGGAACTTCGCGTCCGCCTGCACTCGCACACTGTAGGTACGACCGAAGGCGTTGAAGTCATTGACGTAAAGAGAGCCGAGATAGATTTGTAGCGTCTCGAAGACATCAGTGACGGAAACACCGAGCTGTTCAGCCTTGGCGCGATCCAGATCGGCGTAGAGCTGCGGCACGTTGATCTGGAAGCTGGAGAACAGGCCCGCCAGTTCAGGCGTCTGATAGGCCTTTGCCAGGAAGGCCTTGGTCACTTCGTCCAGCTGTTGATAACCGAAACCAGCACGGTCTTCGATCTGCATCTTGAAGCCGCCCGTTGTGCCGAGACCGTTGACCGGTGGTGGCGGGAACATGGCGATGAAGGCATCCTGAACCGCACCGAATTTCTGGTTGAGCGCCATGGCAATGGCGCCGCCAGAGAGTTCGGGCGTCGTGCGTTCCTCGAACGGGCTGAGGCCAACGAAGACCACACCGGCGTTAGAACTGTTGGTGAAACCGTTGATGGACAGGCCCGGAAACGCAATCGCGTGTTCGACGCCGGGCTGCTTCATGGCAATATCGCTCATGCGCTTGATGACGTCTTCCGTGCGGTCAAGGCTGGCGGCATCCGGCAACTGCGCAAAGCCGATCAGGTACTGCTTGTCCTGTGCGGGCACGAAACCACCCGGTACGGAATTGAACATGCCGTAGGTCGCACCTGCGAGAACCACATAGACGATCATGACGATGCTCTTGCGGTTCAGCAATCCGCCGACACTTTTGCCATAACCGTTCGACGCTGCACCAAAAGCGCGGTTGAAGCCACGGAAGAAGCCGCCGAAAACCTTATCCATACCACGCGTCAGCCAATCCTTCGGCGCGTCATGGCCTTTCAGCAGCAGTGCTGCCAAGGCTGGAGACAGGGTCAACGAGTTGATGGCCGAGATGACCGTCGAGATGGCAATCGTCAGCGCGAACTGGCGGTAGAACTGGCCGGATAGTCCAGAGATGAAGGCAAGCGGCACGAACACGGCGACCAGCACCAGCGCGATGGCGATGATTGGGCCGGACACTTCCTTCATGGCGCGGTAGGTCGCATCACGCGGAGACAGTCCGTTTTCGATGTTTCTCTCGACGTTTTCCACCACCACGATGGCGTCATCCACGACGATACCGATGGCCAGCACCAGTCCGAAGAGGCTGAGCGCGTTGATCGAAAAGCCGAAAACATACATGACCGCGAATGTACCGATGATCGATACCGGAACGGCAATCAGCGGGATGATCGAGGCGCGCCATGTCTGAAGGAACAGGATGACGACGATGACGACAAGCGCGATGGCTTCCAGCAGCGTGTCGATGACCTTGTCGATGGAGGCACGCACGAACTGCGTCGTGTCATAGACGATTTCGTATTTCACGCCCTGCGGCATCGCCTTCTGCAAGTCCTGCATGGTGGCAGAAACCTGGTCGGAAATGGTGATGGCGTTTGATCCGGGGGCCTGGAAGACAGGAATGGCGACGGCAGATTCACCGTCCAGCAATGAGCGCAGCGCGTAATCCGCAGCACCGAGTTCGACGCGAGCAACGTCCCGCAGGCGTGTGATTTCGCCGTTCGAACCGCTCTTGACGATGATGTTGCCGAATTCCTCCGGTGTTGAGAGGCGGCCCTGGGCATTGACGTTGAGCTGAAGATCGACGCCCGTCAGGCTTGGCGAGGCGCCGATGGTGCCGGCTGCGGCCTGCACGTTCTGTTCACGGATGGCATTGCTGATATCGCTGGCCGCCAGATTGTGTTCGGCGGCTTTCTGCGGATCGATCCAGACGCGCATGGAGTAATCGCCCGCGCCGAAGATTTGCACCTGTCCCACGCCTTCGATGCGCGCCAGCCGGTCCTTGATGTTGAGGACGGCGTAATTGCGCAGGTATGTCAGGTCATATTGATTGCCGGGCGAAACCAGATGCACGACCATCATCAGGTCGGGCGAGCTTTTGACGGTTGAAACGCCAAGGCTTCTGACTTCTGCTGGCAAACGCGGCTCGGCCTGTGACACGCGGTTCTGCACCAATTGCTGGGCCTTGTCCGGGTCCGTGCCCAGCTTGAAGGTCACCGTCAGCGTCATGACGCCATCGGATGTTGCCTGACTGGACATATAAAGCATGTCTTCGACGCCGTTGATCTGCTCTTCCAGCGGTGTTGCCACCGTTTCGGCGATGACCTTGGGGTTCGCGCCGGGATAGGTGGCGCGAACGACGATGGATGGTGGCACGACGTCGGGATATTCCGAAATCGGCAGTGCGCGCATGCCGATGAGACCAGCGACGACGATAAGGACCGATAGCACGCCAGCAAAGACTGGCCGGTCCACAAAAAATCTGGAGATGTTCATGAGGTAAGCCCTCTCCGCGTGGAATTTGGATGCAGAAAACCGCTCCGGTGGCATTGGCCACCGGCAGTCGGGTTTTCCTGTTCTGATCATTGGAGTCGGCGGGCCTTAAGCGGTCCGCCGAGATACTTACTGAGAAGTCGCAACCTTGTCTTCGGTCTGCGGCGCAACGATTGCACCGGGGCGGATGCGCTGAAGGCCGTTGACGACGATCTTGTCTCCGGCGGCAAGTCCGCTTTCAACGATGCGCAGGCCATCGGTCGCAGAACCCGGCTTGATCTGCCGGTAGTTCACCTTGTTCTCACCATCGACGATGAAGACGAATTTCTTGTCCTGATCTGTGCCGATGGCGCGGTCACTGATGACGATCCGGTTTTCAGACTTCGGCTCACCCATGCGAACCCGCACGAACTGACCGGGGATCAAATGCCCATCCGTATTGGCAAAGACGGCGCGGACACCGATCGTGCCGCTTGCGCTATCGACCTGATTGTCGATCAGATGCAGCGTGCCTTTGATCGGCGTTCCCTCGTCAGCCAAGGTGCCGACTTCGACCGGTATTTGCTCCAGCGCCTGAAGCGCGCCGTCCGAGACCGGAAGCTGCGACAGTGCCTTTGCGACCATTTCTTCGCTGGCATTGAAGCTGGCATAGATCGGATCGACGGACACCAGTGTCGTCAGTGCAGGCGATGTCGAGCCTGCAGCCACGAGATTGCCGACGGTGATGTCCAGCTTGCCAACGCGGCCAGCAACCGGCGCACGCAGCACCGTGTAACCAAGATCGAGCTGTGCTGTTGTCAGCGAGGCACGTGCTGCCCGCAATTGTGCTTCGGCATCCGCCACAGTACTTTGGCGCTGGTCGAGATCGCTTTGCGAAATGGTGCGGTTATCGGACAATCTGCGTCCGCGCTCCAGTTCCGTTCGAGCAAGACCGACCTTGGCTTCGGCAGAAGCGACCTGCGCTTCCGCACCCGATACGATTGCCTGGTAGGGCGCTGGATCAATGGTGAAAAGCGCGTCTCCGGCCTTCACCAGCGCACCTTCACGGAAGTGAACAGACTGGATCTGACCCGCAACACGCGAGCGGATCTGTACCCGCTCGACCGCTTCCAATCGCCCGGAAAACTGCTCCCAATGGGTCACGTCACGGCTTTCCACGACGGCGACCGTGACCGGAATGGCAGGTGTTTCCGCAGGACCCGATGCCGCGACGGCACCTGTTGTCATGGGAAGATCGAACAGAAATGCTGCCGCAGCAACGGACACAGCAAGGCCTATACCGGCGCCCGCAAGGGCCCGGCGCTTTTTGTTCAGCGTCATGGGTTTCTCTCCTGGCTCTGATCAGAGCCGATTTTGGGCTTTAGGTCTTGAACAAAACCCGCAAACTCGGCGCAAACAGCTGACAGCCATTTGCCACCCTCGCCGCGATAAAGCCCTGTCCAGCCGGAACCGGCAGGGAAAACATGCTGCCGAACCTTCACCCCTGCGTCATTCAGACGACCGGCATAATTGACGGTCTCGTCGCGCAGAGGATCGTCCTCGGCAGTGAATATCAACGCCGGTGCCACAAGGTTGAGCCGTGTGCACAGGCAGGGCGCAGCGTAGGGGTGGGCGAACCCGCAGGCCTTTGCCAGATAATGGCTCCAGCCCTCCGCCCAGCGCTGGCGCATGCCGATCTTGTCTGCATCCCGGAAGGACGTGGACGCCATCAGCGGGTCGATCATCGGCGAGAGCAAGATTTGCCCCGCCAGTTTTCCCGGCATCCGGTCCCGTGCTTTCAGCGCCAGACCGGCGGCGACATTGCCACCTGCTTCTTCACCGGCCACAAACAGCAGCGATTTGGCGCCACCATAGTGTTTGCGGCTACGGCTCAGACAGTCCAGCGCTTCGAACGCACAATCGATGACGGCCGGAAACTCGTTGCAGGACGACGTGCTATAATCCGCTTCAATCACGACTGCGCCGCTGTCTGCCAACGCTTGCGCAACCGGCAATTCTGGGCACTCACCGCCCTGTTCCAGAAACGAGCCACCACGTAAGTAGAGCACAAGAGGCGGTGTCCGGTCTTCGCTTTCCTTCTTATAAACGCGCACCGAAAGCGGAGGGCGCGTTGCGCCGCTACATTCGATCGTGTGCCATTGGCTGGTCATCTCGTTTCCTTTGATGACCATTGATAGCCACCCCTTGCGGTGATTTCTAATGTAGATATTATTGTTCGGGATAGATTACACAAGTTGCTAAAATCGAAAACACTGTTCCAAAAATACGGACAATGACTCAAGAGGAGCCATGATGGACCAACTGGCTGCAATGCGCGTGTTTGCACGCGTGGTGGAAACGGGAAATTTCACGCGTGCTGCCAACGCGTTGGAAATGCCGAAGACCACCGTAACCAATATGGTGCAGGGGTTGGAAGCGCATTTGCGCACGACCCTGCTCAACCGTACGACACGCCGGGTCATGCTGACAACGGATGGCGCGCTCTATTACGAACGCGCCGTGCAGATACTATCGGAGATCGATGAGTTGGACGGCAGCCTGTCCAACACCAACACGCAGCCCTCGGGAAAATTGCGTGTGGAAATGGCCGGGGCGTTTGCCGATAATATCATCATCCCCAATCTCTGCGAATTCTATCAGCAATATCCGCAAATCCGTCTCGATCTCGGTGTCGGCGACCGGCTGGTGGACTACATCGTTGAGAACGTCGATTGCGCCCTGCGCGTCGGTACGCCGCGTGACCAGTCGCTCATCGCGCGCAAGGTTGCCGATCTGGAGTTCATCACCTGTGCGTCCCCTGAGTACATTGCGCGTTTCGGAATGCCGCAGCAGCCGGAAGATCTGGAAAAAGATCATTTTGCCGTTGGATATCTCAACGCCACGTCCGGCCAGATCATGACGATGCCTTTCGATAATGGCTTACGTTCGGTCGAGGTTGCGCCGCGCTACATCGTCTCCGCCAATGACAGCCGGACCTTTCAGAATGCGGCACTGGCTGGCATGGGCATCGCGCAGCTTGCACCCTTCATGATCAGGGAAGAAATGGCGAGGGGCGAGCTTGTGCGTGTGTTGCCGGAATGGAACCGCGAGCCGATGCCGGTCTACATCGTCTATCCGCAAACGAGGCACGTTACAAACAAGGTCCGCGTTTTCGTGGACTGGCTTGCCAAACTTCTACACAGGAGCGCGCTCGGAAAGCTGGAACTGCCGGTACGGACCGACGTGCCGCAGCGTCAGGAGGTCGCGTAGTCGTTTGAGTGTCGTAGCGGAGTTTGTGGAACGTTGCTCTGTCCCCACCGTTTGCTGCACACAACACAGGAGACGACGAATGGCCGATACGAACAACGATATTACCAAGGTGTGGGAACTTGCCGAGAAAATCGGGTTTTGCATGCTGACCACGCAAACGGGTGCAGATTTGCGCGCCCGCCCCATGTCGGCCTATGCCGAGCAGCTCGAAAACGCGTTTTATTTCCTCACCGATGTGGCAAGCCATAAGGATGAAGAGGTCTCGCGATACCCCAATGTCTGCCTCGCCTTTGCCGATTCAAAGGGCCAGAAATACGTATCGATATCAGGCGTTGCCGAAGTTCAAAACGACCGCGAAAAAATTCGCGATCTTTGGGCGACGCCTGCGAAAGCATGGTGGGATGATGCCGACGATCCGTCTATCCGCATCCTGAAGGTGACGCCGTCCTTTGCCGAATACTGGGATAGCCCCGGCACCGTCATCAGCTACATCAAGATGGCCGCTGCCGCCGTCAGCAACACCCGCCCGGACATGGGTGAGAATGCCAAGGTCGAGATGTGACGCCACGACGATCTAATGGTGAAACGAAGGGGAGCGCACGACATCCATCGTGCGCTCCCGTTTCTTATTTCATGCTGCGCAGCTGAAGGCGGGATACGCCAGCGGCGACGTTGAGGCCAGTACCGGCTTCAGCACTCAATGGCTGAAGGCCGAAATTCTTGGAGTTGCCGCCCACAAGAGCGTTTGCCCCGAGACCGATGCCAACCGAAGCGCCAGCGGAAGCGCCGACATAGGTGCCTGCGAGGCTACCTTCACCGACGGTCGTTGGCGCCGTATTGACCACGATCCAGCTGAGATACGACTTGCCGGTGATGCCAACGTCGATGCCGAGCTTGCCGATGGTGCCGGTGTAGCGTTCGACCTTGCCGGTGCGCTGCTTGAACTGGCAGGTCACAGCCTTGCTGGAGCCGATCAGCAGTCCGATGCCGCCTGCGACCTCACAGGACAGAGTTCCCAACCGTTCTTTCGGCTGAGTAGCGACCTGTTCTGGCGCGCGCTTTTTGCTGTGGTTTGCAGCAGAGGCGGCGGAAGTGAGCGCAAGGGTGCTGGCGATTGCGAGAATAAGCGTCTTTTTCATCTTGAATTCCTAACGTGTGTATTTCAACTCGATTGTCAGTTGCTCTCTCAAGAGCCTGACAAGGGGTCCATGATCACTTTGGTGCTTTAACCTGAATGCAGGAGTGCACCGGTCTCGATGTGAAGTCCGCGACAATATTCACCGCCGTCCTGACCGCCGCCTTGGAAGGTGCGCGGCCCGTGAGGATCACGCCGCAGTCTGAAAACTCGGCACTGATCCGGCAATCCTCAAGGCCAACGCCATAAGCGAGAAGGCACCTTAAAGTGGCATCGGTCGCACAGTGTGTGGGAGAAGCGACCGCAGGGGTGGATTGAAGCGAAAAGAACATCGTGGTTTTACCTTCGATGGGCTCTGGCCCGCGCTACCGCGAGCCCGAGCGCTGGGATCAAAGCTTATTTCAGGGCATCCCTGACGGCATCCTTGCCCTTGCCAACCGCGCTCTGGGTATTGCCCGCGACCTTGTCGGCCTTGCCTTCTGCTTCCAGCTTGCCGTTGCCTGTCAACTTGCCGGCGGCTTCCTTGATTGTGCCCTTGAGTTCCTTAGCGGCACCTTCGATCCGGTTCTTATCCATGATAAATCCTTTCGATACAAAGCGTTTGCTACGATGACGCCAGCGGATGCCAGTGTCATGTCATAGGAAATACGCCGTTTCGAGAAGCATTTGCAGATTGGGAAATACTAGTCAGCCTAGTAGGAAATAACCTTTTTCGCGCTTTTATGATTATTTCTTCGTTTTTGTGCGGCTTTTGGACTTGGCATCGTTGACGCCCGTGAAACCACGCTCTCGCGCCCAGATCACCGCCGCTGCTCGGCGATTGACACCGATTTTGCCATAGAGAGAAGCGATATGGTTTCGGATGGTGTTTTTGGACAGGTGCAATGTCTCGCCCATATCGGCATCGCTTTGGCCGTTGCAGATGAGCCCGAGGATTTCCCGTTCCCGGTCGCTTAATTCCATCAGTTGCGCGGTGGGTGCCGCAGTCGATGTCTGTTTCAGTGTGGCCAACCGGTCAACGATGGAGCGGCTGAACCAGGAGGTGTCGGCCATGACGCTTTCGATGGCCTCCACCAGCTGTGCCTCGCTGCGCTTGCGCTCCGTCACATCCTGCAGCGCCCAGATGACGCATAGCTCGTCGTTGATTTCCACACGCTCTGCGGAAACGAGGCAGTCGGCCATTCCCCCATCCTTCTGCTTCATCCGCATGGACTCGTTGCGGATGAACGTATTGTCACGCAGCTTTTGCTCCAGGGCACGGCGTGCCGGGATATCGTCCCACAAACGGAGGTCGCTCGCGGTCCTGCCGATGACTTCCGTCGATGCATATCCGGAAATCTGCAAAAACGCGTCGTTGGCTTCCGTGAAGACGAAGTCATCAAGGCGGGAAACGGCAGCGGGCGCAGGCGACAGCCGGAAGGATTTGGAGAAGCGTTCCTCACTCTGGCGCAGCGCATTTTGCGCTTTCCGGCGTGCATCGAGATCGGCAAATGTGAACAGCATGCAGGGCTCTTCCACGACCGAAATCGGTTCGCCCGCCACGATCACCAGCCGGTCTCCACCATCGGGCAGCGGAACCAGAGCTTCGCGGTGCCTGATAACCCGGCCATCCCCAAGCTTCAGCAAGGCATCCTCACCGGTGTCGCAGTTGGAAAACAGCCCCACGGCCTCGACGCTCTTTCCTATGATGTCCTCTTTCATGAAGCCGGTCATTTCCAGAAAGCCCTGATTGACGCGGATGAAGCGCTGGTCGTCTATCCGGCAAATCAGGCCCGGCGCCGGGTTGGCATTGAAGGAGCGCTCGAAGCGTTCTTCAGCCTCGAAACGGGGCGTCTCGTCCCGCAAAATAAGCGCCAGGACATCCGCCTTGTCGCTCGCATCCGAAATAATCATGCTGCGTACCGTGTGCACCCAGACGAGATCGAGATCATCGGCAGGCGATATCTCAACGGTGACATCGTCAATCGTCTCGCCCGCAAGCAGACGCTCTATCGGATATTGGCCTTCTTCGAGGGGATGGTTGTTGCGATAGCGGAGGGTGAAACCGCGCCGATATCCCTTTGCATCGCCACCCAGATCATCGACGCTGGATATACGATGCATGTCGAGGGCCGACTGGTTGGCCCAGGCAATGCTGCCGTTCTGCGCCACCAAAATGATGCCGTCGCTCAAGCCGCCGATCAGTTCTTGAAGACTACCGCGATTGATTTTCGGAGGCTGAGGCGCATCTGTCATGTCATTCTCTCTCATTCGATGACACGAACGTCGCATGCTTCCTTATGCTTTGAAAGAGGTCCTGATGTGGGCCAACACCTGAAAAGAGGAGGCACGGCGCCTATAGAACGTGCCCCCGGTGGTTACGCTATTGCGTCAGATCATGATCTCGCCGCCCGTCACCGGAACAACGGCGCCGGTCATGTAGCTGCCCAGATCGGAGGCGAGCAGGACATAGGCTCCTGCCAGCTCTGCCGGTTGTCCGGCACGCCCAATCAATGTGCCCTCGCCGAATTTCGCTGCCTTTTCTGCGGGCATGGTAGAGGGAATCAGCGGTGTCCAGATGGGGCCGGGCGCCACCGCATTCACGCGAATGCCCTTGTCGGCAACCATTTCTGCCAGACCCGCCGTGAAGTTGGAGATGGCACCCTTGGTGGACGCATATGCCAGCAAGGCGGGCGAAGGCTGTCTCGACTGGATCGATGTCGTGTTGATAATCGCGCTGCCGGGCTTCATCAACGGCACGGCAGCCTTGGACAGGAAAAACGGTGCGTAGATATTGGTGCGGAACGTCTCGTCCCACTCCTCTGCGCTGATGTCCTCGATCGCCGCATAGGTTCGCTGGAACGCAGCGTTGTTCACCAGAATATCGATGGCACCCAGCTTCTCAACGGTTTGGGACACGAGCGATTTGCAATGCGCCTCAGACTTGATGTCGCCGGGAACGAGAATTGCCTTGCGACCGGCTTCCTCGACCCACTTAGCCGTGTCCTGCGCATCCTCGTCTTCATTGAGATAGGAGATGAGAATGTTGGCGCCTTCGCGCGCAAAGGCGATGGCAACTGCCTTGCCGATGCCGGAGTCGGCACCGGTGATCAGCGCAACCTTGCCTTCCAGCCTGCCGTTTCCGCGATAGGATGTCTCCCCGTGGTCCGGTACCGGGCGCATCTGCGCGGTCTTACCCGGTGGCTCCTGCTGCTGTTCGGCGAAGGGTGGCATAGGGTGCTGTGTGTCGGACATGGTGGTTCCAATCGTGTTGAGGGCGGGGAATGGCTCCCCCCGCTAACAAGCGATCGTCCGATCAGTTCCCCTCGGCATCGAAGGTAAAGTGCCAGTGGGGCACCATGTCGTGCGCCTCAGACAGCCAGAAATCCGCCATCGACCGGCAGCACCGCGCCTGAAATCATCCGGCTGTCGTCGGACAGAAGAAGCGCAATGCTCTGGGCGACGTCCTCGGCTTCGGCAAAGCGATTGAGGGGATGGCGAACCATCATCGGCGCGCTTTTTTCAGCGTCACTCCACGCTTCGGCGGCAAGTTCTGTGAGCGTGATCGTAGGCGCGACGGCGTTGACGCGAATGCCGTGAGGGCCTAGCTCCTTGGCCAAAACACGGGTCGCTCCCTCAAGACCGGCCTTGGATGCCGCATAGCAGAGATGATCCTGAAATCCGCGATGACCGGCGATGGATGTGATGTTGACGATGGCGCCACCACCACCTGCGGCAATACGGGCGCGGGCAAATTCCAGGGAGGTAATCAGGGCTGCGCGGAGGTTAATGCCCATAACGGTTTCATAGCCGTCTTCCGTCATATCCAGCACGCTTTCAAGCACGTTCGTGCCAGCGCTGTTGATCAGAAAATCACAGGTGCCTGCCTCGCGCATCGCGGCGCGCGCATTGGCGGAATCCGAGAGGTCCACCCGGATCGAACGTCCACCGATTTCGGCTTTCAATGCATCGAGATCGGACTGGGTGCGGCTGAGCGCGATAACCTCAGCGCCGCGTTTCGCCATCAGAAGCGCGCAGGCGCGCCCGATGCCTTTGCCCGCACCGGTAATGATGACGGATTTTCCTGAGAACTGCATGATGACCTCGAAACTTTGGCACACCGGCCAGAAATGGAATGATGGTAGGTGACAGACGACGACTAGTGACGGGGCTGGTGCAAGACGTCGTCCATCGATTTGCGGATGTCACGGGCCGTGTTCTGCAAGGCGATAAAGGCGGCGTATCTTGTGTCGTGCAGCGCGCTCACCGCCCCATCAGGGTCGCAGCGCATCTCCACGCGCGACATGGTCGCCATGGCGCCTTGCAGGTTATCGTGCAGTTTCGCCGCAACGGCGCCCAGAATGGCAGAGCCGAGCAGAACCGGTTCTTCGCATTCCGTGACTTCGACGGGATAGCCCGTCGTATCTGCCAGCAACTGACGCGTCAGCGGATGCGCTCCGGCGCCACCACTGACGCTGATCGTTGAAATTGGCGCTCCGTGCTTGGCCTGCGTTTCGATGATCTGCCGCAGGCCGTAGCCAAGACTGCAAATCCCTGCGACATAGAGGGCGACGAGCGAGTCCGCTCCGCTCTCCATGCCCTGTCCCATGACGACTGCCCGGGCGTGCGGATCGGCAAATGGCGCGCGATTTCCGAGAAATTCCGGCACGACGTGAAGCTGGTCTGCGAGGCGAACGGCCTGTGCCGGTGTTCCGGCAAGTTCCAGTGCCCTGTTGGCCAGCCATTGCGGCAGGGATTTGCCGCTGCTGTCTGCAAGCTGGCTAACCTGTGCAGTGGATGGATGCAGTTGCACCAGCTGGTCTATGGCCGCACCGGCTGCCGATTGGCCGCCTTCGTTCAGCCATGCGCCCGGAACCATCGCCGAATAATATGGCCCCCAGACACCCGGCACGAAGACGGGCTTTTTCGTCGTGGTCATGGTGCAGGACGAGGTGCCGAAGACGTAACCGAGGCAGTTGCGCGCATCGCCCCCGGCGGCAACGGTGCCGACACCGCCTGCATGGGCATCGATGAGGCCTGCGGCAACGGCAATTCCCGCTGGCAGCCCCATGGCCTGTGCCGCCGCAGCGGTCAGACCGTTACCAAGCGAGGTTCCGGGCTCCACCACACTCTGGCCGATACGAGCAAAGCCCTGGTCGGCGAGGTCGCCAAGGCCGATCTGGCGGAAATAGTCGGCGTCCCATCGTGCTTCATGGGCAAGATAAGTCCATTTGCACGTCACCGTGCAGCTTGAGCGGTCCAGTGCGCCGCTTGCTTTCCATGTCAGGAAATCCGCCAGATCGAAGAAATGCTCGGCCTTCGCATAGGTTTCGGGCCTATTTTCCTTCAGCCAAAGTAATTTCGGGGTCTGCATTTCCGGTGAGATACGGCCACCGACATATTTCAGGACGTCGTGGTTTCCGGTATTGATGCGCTCGGCCTGTTCGACGGCGCGGTGGTCCATCCACACGATGATGTCCCGTTCGGGGTGGGCAGCGTCGCTCACCGCCAGCGTTTCATCGCCAGAACCGCGAACGACGAGGGAGCATGTCGCGTCAAAGCCGATGCCAGCGACCTCAGCGGGATCGATCTTCGCCTTTTCAACGCTTTCCTTCACCGCCTCGCATACTGCCTGCCAGACCTGCTCGCTCGACTGCTCGACGATGCCGCCGTCTTCGCGGTGAAGGGTTATCGCGCGTTTCGCAGTGGCCAAAAGCCCGCCCGACGTGTCGAAGACACCCGCCCGCGCAGAGCCGGTTCCTACGTCGACGCCGATCAGATATTTGGCCATTGCGATGATCTCCTGTTTGGCTGATTTAAACGCGGTCGAAGCTGGTCGGCAAGACCAGCATGTCGCGGATCGTGACCGTGCGCTTGCGGGTCAGCATATAGACGATGGCGTCAGCCACTTCGCTCGGGTCGATCAATGCGCCCGCTTCCTTGGCCTTGCGCAGGTTTTCCTCGGGCCAATCGGCCAGAAGTGCGGAGACGACCGGGCCAGGAGAAACCTGACCGACGCGCACGCCGTGCGGGATCATCTGGCGGCGCATGGTCTGCACGAAGCACGTCACGGCCCATTTCGAAGCGGCATAGACTGGCTCCCAGTAGGTCGGGTAATGGCCAGCAATGGAGCAGGTAACGATGATGTCGCCGGTTTTGCGTTCGCTCATATGCGGCACGACGGAGTGGACGTTCTTCATCACGGCGTTGACGTTGAGGTTCAGCATCTTGTCGATGGCCTCGGGCGTCGTTTCCGTCAGGTCGCCTCCGATATAGGTACCGGCGTTGCAGTAGAGAATGTCGATATGATCGACCTTTTGCAGGATTTCCGGCACCATTGCGTTGCAGCTGTCTGCATCCAAAAGGTTGGTGACCTGCGGTATCGCCTTGTCGCCCAGCTTTCCGGCAAGCTCGTTCAGAGCCTTCTCGTTCCAGTCCACCATGACGACGGTGGCACCCTGTTCCAGCAATGCTTCTGTCGTGGCGAGACCAATTCCTGAGGCCGCTCCGGTGATGACAGCGATTTTGCCTTGCAGTGATAAAGACATGATATTCTCCTGTTTCGAAAAGAGGTCGGGCCGGCTCAGCGCCATTCACGCCCGATATAGATGGCCAGCAGAATGATCGCGCCTTTGATCACATCCTGCAGATACGGATTGATGCCCATGAGGTTGAGGCCGTTGTTGAGGATGCCAAGCAGGATCGCTCCGATCAGCGTGCCCAGAATGAGGCCTCTGCCACCGGCGATGGCGGTGCCGCCGAGGACCACGGCGGCGATGGCATCCAGTTCGAAGCCGACACCGGCATTGGGCTGGCCACTCATCAACCGGCCAATCAGGATCACAGCCGCCAAGGCCGAGGTGAAACCGGCGATGCCGTAGACGGCAAGCTTCACCCGCTGCGTCTTGACACCGGAAAGGCGTGCCGCCGTCTCGTTTCCGCCGAGGGCATAGACGTGGCGCCCGAAGGCTGTGCGCTGAAGAAGAACCCAGGCAAGCGCGTAGGTGACGATCGTGATAATGACGGGGACCGGCACGAAGCCTAAGCGACCAACGCCGAACCAGGAAATCCAGCTCGGAATGCCGCTGATCGGGTAGCCGCCCGAATAGATAAGCCCGAGACCGCGCGCCATGCCCATGGTTGCCAGCGTGACGATGATGGCGGGCATCTTGCCCCAGGCCACCAGGGCGCCGTTCAACAGCCCGATGCCTATGCCGATGAAGAGGCCTATCCCAAGTGCGGCCACTGCGGGAATGCCCATCTTCACCATCATGCCCGCGCACAACGTGCCGACCAGTGCCATGACCGCGCCAACCGAAAGATCGATACCGCCCGTCAGGATCACGAAGGTCATGCCGACGGCCAGAATGCCGACGATGGACACCTGACGCAGCACATTCATGATGTTGTTCAAGGTGAAGAAATTGTCGCTCGCAAGGCCCATGATGATGGACACGACGATGAGGCCCACCAGCGGCAATGCCAGCGGTGTTTGCAGCAACCGGCCAAGGTTCAGGCCGTTGGATCTCGTTGCTGTGTCCGTGTTTGCATCAGGCAACATGTTCAACTCTCCCGGTGGTCGCGTGGGTCATTATTGTTTCGGAATTCACAAGGTCGCCTTCGACGGTCGCAACGATACCGCCGGAGCGGAAGACGCAGACCCGGTCGGACATGCCGATGACCTCGGGCAGTTCGGATGAAATCATGATGATCGAGTAGCCCTGCTCGGTGAACTGGCGCATCAAGGCGTAGATTTCCGCCTTGGCACCGACGTCGATGCCACGGGTGGGCTCATCGAATATCAGCACGCGCATATCGTGGTTCAGCCAACGGGCAATCACCACTTTCTGTTGGTTGCCGCCCGACAGCGTGTCGACACGGGCATGCGGTCCCGGCGCTTTCACGCGCACCTGATCCATCGCTTTCTGCGTGTGGGCAAGCTCTTTCTTGAGATCGATGAACCAGTGGTTCTTGCGATATTTGCGGTAATTGTTGAGAGACACGTTCTGCAAAATCGAGAAACTGGTGATCAGACCTTCGTCCTTGCGGCTTTCCGGCAGCAAACCAACGCCATTGATCAGTCCGTCATCCGGCCCGGAAAAACGTTTCTCGACGCCGTCCATTCTCACCTTGCGTCGGGCGGCTGGATGCGCGCCCAGCATGGCCAGAACGGTCTCCGTGCGGCCAGACCCGACCAGTCCGGCAAAGCCCAGTATCTCGCCTTTTCTAAGGGAGAAGCGTGAGATCGGTCCGCTCTTCTTGAGTTGCAGTTCATCCACCTCGATGACGAGCGGTGCGGCGCTATCAGGGGTTTTCTTGGGTGGAAAATTGTTTTCGATCCGGCGTCCGACCATCATCTCGACGAGCCGATCATTATCGACTTCGGAGACAAGGCAGGATGCGATGAACTCACCGTCCCGCAGAACGGTGATGCGGTCGCAAATCTCGAAGATTTCTTCCAGATGGTGCGAAATGAAGATGATCGCCACACCTTGCTTGCGCAACTGCCGCATGACGTTGAACAGATGCTCCGTCTCTGACGGGGTCAACGTCGCGGTCGGTTCATCCAGAACCAGAATACGGGCATTCAGCGACAGGGCCTTGGCAATTTCCACAAACTGCTGTTCGGCAACCGACAGCCGGTGAACCGGGACATCAAGCGGCACGTCGATGGCCAGCTGGCGCATGATCTCTGCGGCACGAAGGCGCATGGTCTTCCTGTTCAGTAGCCCGAAAGATCCGCGTATCTCTCTGGCCAGAAACATGTTCTCGACGGCATCGAGGTAGGGTATCAGGCTGAATTCTTGGAAAACGATGCCGATACCGGCGGCGATGGCCTCATCGTAATTGGCAAAGCGATGTTCTTTTCCATCGATCAGGATTTCCCCATCCGTCGGCTTGATGATGCCGCACAGGATTTTCATCAGGGTCGACTTGCCTGCACCATTTTCCCCCAGGAGCGCGTGAACCTCTCCCGGGCGCGCTTGCAGATCGACGCCTTGCAGGACTTCGATCTGGCCAAAGCTCTTTCTGATCTTTTTCAGCTCAAGCATCTTGCCCTCCTTTTAAGGTTGGAAAGGTCCCACACCCACATTGCTGTGGGCGCGGGCTTGGGAGGTGTGGATTACCAGCTAAAGTCAGCGGCGTTCTTGCTGTCGACGACACGCACGTCGATCGGAACTTCCTTCGGCACGACAACGGCGCCCCACTTCTGGGCAAGGGCCATCGCAAGACCGACGCGAACCTGATCGCGCGGGAACTGCGCTGTCGTTTCGATGAAGTTGGTGCCGTCGGCAATCGCCTTCACCGCTTCCGGTGCACCATCGACGGACGTCAGCTTGATGTCGCGGCCCGAACCCTGAATGGCAGCGAGTGCTCCCATCGCACCGCCGTCATTGACAGAGAAGATGCCCGCTAGGTTGGGGTGCGACTGGATCATGTTTTCAACGACACCCAGCGCCACGGAGCGGTCCTGACGACCATTCTGCGTGTCGACGAGTTTGATCTCGGAGAATTCACCGAGGGCAGCCTTGCAACCTTCGACACGTTGCAGGATCGGAACGACAGGAATGCCGTCGAGAATGGCGACTTCACCCTTGCCGCCCAGCGCATCGCCCAGGTGTTTGCAGGACTGGTAACCGGCATCCCGGTTCTTGGAGCCGACGAACGTATCGACCGGGCCATTGGCATTGGCGTCGATGGCAACGACGATGACGCCAGCCGCTTTCGCTGCATGTACGGCAGCTTCGATACCGGCGGAGTCGGTCGGGTTCAGAAGCAGAATATCGATCTTCTGCTGCAACATGTCCTCGACGTCGGAAACCTGCTTTGCGACGTCATGCGCAGCATCGGTCACGATCACTTCTGCACCGATGGAGGCTGCGGCTTCTTTCAAAGCTTCCTGCATGGACACGAAGTAGGGATTGTTCAGTTCCTGAAACGTCATGCCGATCTTGAGCTTTTCCTGCGCAAGTGCTGGCGTGACGAACAGAGCGAGTGCGGCGGTGGCCGAAAGAAGCATCTTTTTCATCTAGGTTCCTCCCTTATGGATGAATGCAGGCAATACCTGCTCGTTTCCGGACAGCATCTCGCCGCCCGAATGGGGTTGATTTCGTCTGGTAGGCTCGATCAGTCCGCCATCATGAACGCCTTCTGCGCCGTGAATTTCGAGCGGAACTGGGATGGAGACATTCCCTTAAGCTTAAGGAAATGCCGGTTGAAATTGGACAGGTTCGAAAAGCCGACGTCGTAGCAAACTTCTGCGACATTGACCTCCAGATCGGCCAGCAGCATCTTGCAGGCAAGGTCGATGCGCAGCTGGTTGCGGTAACGAACAAGCGTCGTGCCCGTGTGTCGTTTGAATGCACGTGAGAACGCGCTCGGGCTCTGACCCACCATCGCAGCCAGTTCGCTCTCTTCGACCTGATCGGTCAGGTTCTCACGCAGATGAGACAGGGCGCGATTGATGCCGCTATCCTCGGTGCCACTCAGGTCGAGTTGGAAGCTGAGGCTGGCCAGCACCTCGTAATCGGCATCCACGAGAAGGGCGAGAATGTCCCAGAACAGTGCCAGTCTCTTAAGACCCTGCGCTTCGAGTAGTTTTTCGATGAGCGGTCGCACCGCCATACTCGTCGCGTCATCGAAGAGCAGCCCGCGACGGCTGCGGTCCAGCAGGGGACGCACGGCATCCATTTCCGGCATGGACGCGCTGGCATCCTCGATGAAGGCTTCGGGAAACTGGATGACGAGCGAGCGGGCCGGAACGATCTCACCGACCTCGATATCGCTGATCCAGTTCTGCGGGAGGTTCGGTCCCGTCATGATCAACTGACCGGGGCTGAACGTACCGACAAAGTCGCCGAGGTAAAATGTGCCAGAGGTCGCGACGACGAGATGAATTTCATATTCGGGATGATAATGCCAGCGGACCGTACGGAAAGGGTAGCCATGCGTCCACGCTGCGAACGATTCGCCCTTGCGGATATGGACCAGTTCCAGATCGGGTTGCATGAATATCCTCTCCCTGACGCGACAGCCATTTGATGGCTCGCAATTGGCTCCTCCCAACTGCCTGCGCGTCGGAGGAAGCATCGGGACTTCAGCAGTTGCATTCCACATCACGGCGGAGAAATTGCTGATACTTTTTTGACCATACCACTGATGGAAAGGTGTCAGTGCCACTTTGTTTCATCAGCAAGCGGGCGTTGGAGGCACGAGATTTATCCTGCAATGCAGCAAAACAATGCAAATTCTGCTGCATTGCATTGAGATCGGCTGTAACTGACACAAACGTGCTGAGCCATATCTGGCGTTCAGTATTATACTTTTCCGGCGCTTCGATGCGGTTTTGGTATCGGTCACATTGTGTTGATTGTCATCGTCAAGGAGTATTGGAAAACACCAGCTCCATGCGATCTGCAAGAAAACGGGTCACGATGCTCTGGATCGGATTGAGCTCGACATCAGTGTCGATTGCCTTGCTGACCAGAACGATGCTGTCGGGTGCGCAATTCAGCAGTTCCGTATCGCGAGAGGACACCCGTTCCGCCGTCAGCCGCGTTTCTTTACGGCGATAATCTTCCAGACCCTCGCGTTGCAATGCCCTAGTGATGGACCCGGTGTCGGCATAGGCCGTGATGATGCCGGGAAAGCGGGTGGCGGAAAACAGCGAGACGGAGCGTGAGACGGGGACGCCATCAGCCACTGCCAGATGTTCCAGCCTGTGCAGGGGCGAGCCCGTTGCGCAGGACAAAAGCTTTGCTTGCGACGTGTCGGCGGCCACGATTTCCGCGTGAATGAGACGCCCGGATGGTTCGAGAGACTGGCGGGCGATGTTTTCGGAAAACCGTGCACGCGCGCCGATGGGGTACACAATCCGTGTCTGAACCGCATTGACGAAAGTGCCGCGACCACGCTCCGCGCGCAGTAACCCATCAGCGGAGAGCACTGAGATCGCGCGTCTTACCGTGTGTCTGTTGACTCCGAATTCCACTGCCAACTCGGTTTCTGGGGGCAAGCGATCAGTGATCGCGCCCTCTGCGATGGCGCTTCGGATACCATCTGCCACTCGCCGCCACAGGGAAATCCCGTCCTCATGTGCATTCATTTTTTGCCCTGTCGTCCCATTGTCATTCTAGCGTCACTTATTCCGGTGTATAAGTCAGATAAGAACGGTTGTCTATACAAGTAGACAAATAACGAAGCGAAGACGATATGACGACTTACACATTCGACAGGAAGCAGGCGCTGGACATTCTGAGTGGCGCTCCAGCAGAGTTTCTGACGCAGCATTACTCCACGATCAGTCAGAGCGCGGCCCCCGCCACACCCGTTCGCGGCCCGGAGATCGGCACCGTCATGGTCCGGGGAAGGGTGGGTGGCGGCGGTGGCGCCTTCAATCTCGGCGAAGCCAGCGTTACCCGCGCAACGGTGAAACTGGACACAGGGGAGGTCGGGCACTCCGTCGTTCTGGGGCGCGACAAGCAAAAAGCCAGCATCGTCGCGCATCTTGATGCCCTGCGCCAGCAACCGGACTGGGCTGCCCGCATCGATGCCGACATCGTCGGTCCCGCACTCGTTTTGAAGGAGGCTGAAAGACGCCGCCTCGCCGAGGAAACGGAAGCAACGAAGGTCGACTTCTTTACCGTTGCGAGAGGAGAAGATTGATGAGCGCAGTCAATTTCGACGGTGGCTTTGCCGATCCGGTCTTTGCATCGCAGGATGTTTTCCATGCGATCATGCACGCTTTCTCGACGCCCGGCACCGTGGCGAATCTGGGTGAGCGGGCAAGCGGCCCAGCTCCCCTTTGCGCCGCCGCCTCGTCCATCCTTCTGACGCTGTGCGATTACGACACGCCGGTGTGTTTCGAAGCTGCTGAAGACATGCGCCCGGCTGCGACATGGCTGACCTTTCACAGCGGCGCGCCGATCTGCGAAAAGCCGGAGACGGCCACTTTCCTCGTGCTTTCCGAAACGACCGAGACTGCGCAATGGCAAGCCTTCGCACGTGGCACATCGGAATATCCCGATCGTTCTGCCACGCTCATCTTGACGGTTGCATCGCTCACCGGTGGGGCCCCGCTTGAGCTGACCGGACCGGGTATCGAGACAACCTGCACTGTGTGCCCCACAGGTCTGCCGGACGGATTTGCCGCTGCAATGCAGGCCAATACCGCGACCTATCCGCTCGGCTTCGATGTCATTCTCGTCTGTGCCAGCGAGGCGATTGCCTTGCCACGCACGACCCGTATCAGGGAGATGTAACCCATGTATGTTGCGGTAAAAGGTGGCGAAGCGGCTATCGACAAGGCACACAAGCTGTTGGCAGACCGGCGGCGTGGAGATCGCGATGTTCCTGCGCTGACATTGGACCAGATTGCCGGTCAATTGTCGCTCGCTGTCGACAGGGTCATGGCGGAAGGGTCGCTTTACGATCCGCAACTGGCGGCGATGTGCGTGCGCCAGTCTCGCGGCGACCTCATCGAAGCGATATTCCTGCTGCGCGCCTACAGAACGACATTGCCGCGTTTTGGATATTCGAGACCGGTTGCCACCGACGTGATGCAGGTGGAGCGGCGTGTTTCGGCCACCTATAAGGATATTCCCGGCGGCCAGTTGCTGGGTCCGACATTCGATTATACCCACAGGCTGATCGACCCCGACATGGCCGGTGATGCGCCTGTGGAGCCACCCGCCCGACGCCCGATTGATGGCAACAGTGTCTTCCCGAGAGTGACCGATATTCTCGATGACGAGGGCCTGATCGAGCCTGACTGCCCCTCGGACAAGGAACCCGGTGATCTGACGCGAGACCCGACGGCGTTTCCTGTCGAGCGGGATCGCAGATTGCAGGCGCTGGCGCGCGGCGATGAGGGATTTCTGCTGTCGCTGGCCTATTCCACCCAGCGTGGTTATGGCCGAACCCACCCCTTCGTTGGCGAAGTCCGCATCGGCATGGTGGAGCTGGAAATCGATATCCCGGAACTTGGTTTTGCCGTCTCGGTCGGCTCCATCAGGGTCACCGAATGCCAGATGGTGTCGCAGTTTAAGGGCCAGGGCGAGGACGGTCCACGGTTTACGCGCGGCTACGGACTGGTGTTCGGGCAGTCCGAACGAAAGGCGATGGCGATGAGCCTTGTCGACCGTGCACTGCGCGCCGATGAATTTCAAGAGCAGCGCAATGCGCCCGCGCAGGACGAGGAATTCGTGCTCGCACACTGCGACAACGTCGAGGCGACCGGCTTCGTCGAGCACCTGAAACTACCGCATTATGTGGACTTCCAGGCCGAACTCGGTCTGCTGCGCATGCTTCGCCGTGAAAACGAAGACGCCATGCAAAACAAGGAGGCTGCGGAATGAACCTGCCAGCTTACAATTTTGCCTATCTGGACGAACAGACCAAGCGCATGATCCGCCGTGCCATTCTCAAGGCGATCTGCATTCCCGGTTATCAGGTGCCTTTCGCCTCGCGTGAAATGCCGATGCCCTATGGCTGGGGCACCGGGGGTGTGCAGGTCACTGCCGCCATTCTGGGGCCAGACGATGTGCTGAAGGTTATCGATCAGGGCGCCGACGACACCACCAATGCCGTGTCCATTCGCGCCTTCTTCGCAAAGACGGCGGGTGTTGCCACCACGACGAAGACGACGGAAGCGACGGTCATCCAAACCCGTCACCGCATTCCCGAAACACCGCTGAAGGCCGGGCAGACTATTGTCTATCAGGTCCCTATTCCAGAGCCGCTGCGGTTTCTGGAGCCGCGGGAAACGGAAACGCGGGTGATGCACGGGCTGGAGGAATATGGCCTCATTCACGTGAAGCTGTATGAAGACATCGCCCAGCACGGGCATATCGCCACCACCTATGCTTATCCGGTCAAGGTCGAGGGTCGCTATGTCATGGACCCATCGCCCATTCCCAAATTCGATAATCCCAAGATGAACAACTCTCCCGCGCTGCAACTCTTCGGTGCCGGTCGCGAAAAGCGCATTTATGCCCTGCCGCCGTTCACCGAAGTCGTCAGTCTGGACTTCGAGGATCATCCTTTCGCTGTTCAGAGGTTCACCTCGTCCTGCGCGCTCTGCAATGCCAAGGGCGTCTATCTGGACGAAGTCGTGACGGATGATCGCGGCGGGCGGATGTTTGTCTGCTCCGATACTGACCATTGTGAAACGCGCCAGATGGACGGCCATCGCGGTCCAGGCGTGCCCCAGGTGGCTTCGGGAGATCATCCATGACAGACCCGATCCTTTCCATCCGCGATCTCGAGCGGCGTTACGGCAATTTCATTGGCTGCACGGACATTTCCTTCGATGTCTGGCCGGGCGAAGTCGTTGCGATCGTCGGCGAATCCGGCTCCGGTAAAACCACGTTGCTGAACTGCATTTCGGCCAGATTGGAACGCTCCTCCGGCAGCATCCGGTACCGCATGCGTGACGGGCGCTTTCCCGATCTGCAAGACCTGTCCGAGGCCGAACGTCGTTTTCTGGCACGGACCGATTGGGGCTTTGTCCATCAGAACCCAGCCGATGGCCTGCGGATGCGGGTGTCAGCAGGCGCCAATGTCGGTGAACGGCTGATGGCAGTGGGTGAGCGCCACTACGGCGATATTCGCCGCACCGCCACCGAGTGGCTGTCACGCGTCGAAATCGCCGCAGACCGCATCGACGACCAGCCGGTGGCGTTTTCCGGCGGCATGCGTCAGCGCCTGCAGATCGCCCGCAATCTGGTCACCCATCCCCGGCTGATTTTCATGGACGAACCGACGGGCGGTCTGGATGTTTCCGTTCAGGCCCGCGTGCTGGATCTTCTGCGCGGTCTCGTCAACGACCTCGGACTTTCGGTCGTTATCGTCACCCACGATCTGGCGGTCGCCCGGCTGCTGTCGCAACGCATGATCGTCATGAAGAGCGGTCGCATCGTGGAGCAGGGACTGACGGACCGGGTTCTGGACGATCCGCAACATGCCTACACCCAGCTTCTTGTCGCATCGATCCCGGAGAGCTGACATGACATCTCATCACGCAACCGCAACACAGGTGCAAGACGTCGTTCTGTCTGTTGGCAACGTCGCCAAATCCTTCACCATGCACCTGCGCGATGGCATCTTGCTGCCTGTCGTGCGCAATGTGAATTTCGAGCTTCAGCGCGGCGAATGTGTCGTGCTTGGCGGCCCCTCGGGGGTCGGTAAATCGTCTATCTTGCGGATGGTCTACGGAAATTATGCCATCGACCAGGGCCACATTCTGGTTCGCGAACGGTCCACCGGCACGATGCAGGATTTGGGTAGCGGCGATCCCCGGCTGGTGCTGGAACTGCGCCGCACCAGCATTGGTTATGTCAGCCAGTTTCTGCGGGCCGTCCCGCGTGTATCCGCTCTGGAAATCGTCGCTGAACCGCTGACGGCGCGGGGTGTTACGCGGGAAGAGGCGATTGAACGGGCCAGGGCGCTGCTTTCCCGTCTCAATCTGCCGCAGACCTTGTTCGGTCTGCCACCGGCTACTTTTTCTGGCGGCGAGAAGCAGCGCGTCAACATCGCTCGTGGCTTCATTACCGATCATCCAATCCTTCTGCTGGACGAGCCGACAGCATCTCTCGACGCAGAGAACCGCGATGTGGTCGTTTCCATGATCCAGGAAAAACTCGCGGGCGGCACGGCAATTCTTGGCATTTTCCACGATCTGCCGGTGCGGGATGCGGTGGCGACACGCATTCTCGATGTCTCGGACTTTTCAGCACGAAGGGCGGCAGCATGACCAAACTGTCTTTGGCGCCACTCATCGATCCAACTGCGCAGGTCAAGGACTGCGTGCTGGGCCGCTACACGGAAATCGCTGCGGGCTGCCATATCTCTGAGACAGAGATGGGCGATTATTCCTACATCGAGCGCGGCGGGCAGGTGTGGTGCACGACCATCGGCAAGTTTGCGAATATCGCGGCCAGCGTGCGCATCAACGCCACCAACCACCCCATGGACCGCGCCAGCATGCACCACTTCACCTACCGCGCCGGTGACTATTGGGAAGGTGTTGAAGATGAGGCCGAATTTTTCGCGGCCCGTCGCGCCCGCCGTGTCGTGATCGGGCACGATGTCTGGATCGGCCACGGTGCAACGCTGCTGCCGGGTGTGCAGGTTGGCAACGGCGCTGTCATCGGTGCCGGTGCCGTGGTCTCTCGTGATGTCGCGCCCTACACGGTTGTCGGTGGTGTGCCTGCGCGCCTCATTCGGCAACGTTTTGAAGGCTCCATCGGTGAGCGCATGGATAGGCTTGCCTGGTGGGATTGGTCGCATGACGCGCTGTTTGAAGCACTTCACGACTTCCGCGCACTCTCTGCCGCAGATTTTCTCGGTCGCTACGGCGGCTGACATAAAAACTTCATGCAACTGTCACCGTACGATCATCGAAAGCCGTCCAATGTCCTTCGAAATGACCGGCACAAGGAGCAAGCAATGACTGCGATCACCGTGTCAAATCTGTCGAAAAAATACGGCAATACACGCGCACTCGACAATGTGAGCATGACGCTCGAGCGCGGCGAGATGGTGGCGCTGATCGGCGCATCAGGCTCCGGCAAGAGCACGCTGATCCGCCACATTGCGGGCCTTGAGACCGGCGACGGGCAGAACGGACGGGTCGAAATTCTTGATACCGTCTCGCAAAAAGGCGGTCGCCTCACCGGTTACGTAAAGCGCGGGGCGGTCTCCGTGCTGTTCCAGCAGTTCAACCTCGTCGGTCGTCTGTCTGTTTTGACCAATGTCCTGATCGGGCTTCTCGGTCGTGTGCCCCGCTGGCGTGGAACGCTTGGTCTGTTCAATGCAGGCGAAAAGGCTGCAGCGCGGGCTGCCCTTGCGCGTGTCGGCATTCCGCAGGTCGCGGTGCAGCGCTCCTCCACGCTATCGGGTGGCCAGCAGCAGCGCGCTGCCATTGCCCGCACGCTGGTTCAGGGCGCTGAAATACTGATCGCGGACGAGCCCATTTCTGCGCTCGACCCATCGTCTGCGCGCCGGGTGATGGATGTGCTGGCCGATATCAATGCGCAGGACAGGATCACTGTTCTCGTCTCGCTGCATCAGGTCGAATACGCCCGTCGCTACTGCAAGCGCACCATTGCGATGCGCAACGGTGCCATCGTCTTCGATGGCCCTTCGACATCGCTCTCCAACGCATTCCTCGCCGAGCTCTATGGCTCTGCATCGGAAGAACTGGTCCTGCCGGATGCCCCGGCGGAGCAATCTGGTCCCGTGGTGACCACGGGACTGCCCAACCGTCAGCCGGTCCTCACGACCGCCTGACTTCCCCTTTGATATCGGAGACTTCCATGAACGCGATACTGAAAAGCATGGCGGCGATGTCTGTCGCCTTGACGATGACGACTGCCGCACTGGCACAGGACACACTGAACTTCGGCATCATTTCCACAGAGTCCCAGCAGAACCTGAAGACCAACTGGGAACCGCTTTTGGCCGACATGACGAAAAAGACAGGTCTGGATGTGAAGGCGTTCTTCGCGTCCGATTATGCCGGCATCATCGAAGGCATGCGCTTCAACAAGGTGCAGCTTGCCTGGTACGGCAACAAATCAGCCATGGAAGCCGTCGATCGTGCCGATGGCGAAGTCTTCGTGCAGAGCGTGCCTGTTGCTGGCGAGCCGGGCTACTGGTCCGTCATCATCGTCCCCAAGGACTCGCCGATCCAGACCGTCGATGACGTTCTGAAGTGCGACAAGTCGATCAACTTCGGCCTCGGTGATCCGAATTCCACATCCGGCTATCTCGTGCCGATGACATTCGTGTTCGGTGCCCGTGGTATCGATCCGAAGACCTGCTTCAAGAACGTTACCAACGCCAACCATGAGACCAATGCCATGGGCGTGGCGAACAAGCAGCTCGATGCTGCCGCCAACAACACCGAGAACATGGCGCTGATCAAGCAGAACAAGCCCGATGCCTTCGCCAACATCCGTGAAGTCTGGCGTTCGCCGCTCATTCCGTCCGACCCTATCGTCTGGCGAAAGGATTTGCCGGATGCGACGAAAGAGAAGCTGCGCGAATTCTTCCTGACCTACGGCACAGACAAGTCCACGGGTGATATCGCAGCAGAAAAGAAAATCCTTGCCGGTCTGAAATGGGCACCGTTCCGTGCATCGACCGACAAGCAGCTTCTGCCGATCCGGGTCATGGAACTGTCGAAGTCCATCGCGCAGGCGCAGGCGGATACCAAGCTGTCCGCTGAAGAAAAGACCGCCAAGATCAAGGATTTGACCGAGCAGAAGAGCAAGTTCGAAGCCGAACTCGCAACCGCTTCCAAGACCTGATCCTCACCTGCAATCTCTCTGGGGGTGGGCCCTGTCGGCCCACCTGCTTCAGCACGGAACGATGACCATGAGCGACACATCTCTGCACCATAAGGCGATCCCGCCCGCCGCTTTCAAACGGCCCGGCGGTTTGCGCAACGGCCTGCTTCTGCTCGCCCTTCTGCGCTTGCCGTCAGTTGGGGACCTGCGGAGATGGAACGCTGGACCTATCTGTTCAGCGACAGTGGCAACATGGCCACCTACGCCAAGGATTTCCTGAAGCCCGATTTCACCACGTGGCAATATTATCTCGAAGAGATGGTCGTCACGGTGCAGATCGCGGTCTGGGGCACCTTTCTCTCTGTTCTTCTGTCGATCCCGTTCGGCATTTTGTCGGCGCATAACATGGCGCCATGGTGGGTCAATCAGCCGGTGCGTCGACTGATGGACATGTTTCGCGCCATCCATGAAGTCGTCTTTGCGGTGCTGTTCGTCGTTGCCGTTGGGCTAGGCCCTTTTGCGGGTGTGATGGCGCTGTTCATCCACACCACGGGCATTCTGGCCAAGTTGTTTTCCGAAGCCGTGGAAGCTATCGATCCGCGTCCCGTCGAGGCCATCAAAACCACCGGCGCATCGCGCATACAGCAGGTCGTGTTCGGCGTCATACCGCAGGTCCTGCCGCTGTGGATTTCATTCTCGCTCTACCGGTTGGAATCGAACGTTCGCTCGGCCACGGTGCTTGGATTGATCGGCGCTGGCGGTATCGGTCAGGTTCTGTTCGAAACGATCCGCGGCTTTTATTACCCGCAGGCGTCGGCCATCATCATCATCATCGTTCTCACGGTTACAGTTATGGACCTTATTTCCCAGCAATTGCGCCGGATCGTGATCTGACGCGCGACGCTTAAATTTCTCCCAAGTTTTCACGCGCGCCAGCGCACCAGCCCGAATGAAATCGCCATGCAAAAAGAACTCGTTTTCACCAATTGCGCCATCGTAACAGCTGATGAGATCATCCACGGCACATTGCTTGTCCGTGACGGCAAGATTGTCGATATCTCACGGGGACACTCGCCATCCGGCGCTGATCTCGACGGCGATTATGTCATTCCCGGCTGTGTCGAGTTGCACACGGACCATTTGGAAACGCATGTGCAGCCGCGCCCGAAAGTGCGCTGGAACCTCGATGCCGCTCTTCAGGCGCATGACGGACAGATTGCCACCGCAGGCATCACCACCGTTTTCGATGCTCTTCGCGTCGGCATGGATGGCGATACCGAACTCGGCTCCGATGACATGTCGGCGATGGCGCAGACCATTTCTGCGGCAACGGAGGCAAACAGATTGAGGGCCGAACATTTCATCCACCTGCGTTGTGAAGTTTCCATGCCCGATGCCGTGGAGCATTTCGACCAGATGAAGGGCAATGACCGTGTACGCTTGGCATCGCTGATGGACCACGCGCCCGGCCAGCGTCAGTTTGTCAGCCTTGAGGCATATCGCATCTATTATCAGGGCAAGAAGAAGCTGTCCGACGCGGATTTTGCCGCTTTTAGCGAAAGACGCATAGCGCAATCGGATGCCTATTCGGCAAAGCATCGCCGGGAGATCGCGCAGCGCTGCCACGACGCCAACATATCCATCGCATCCCATGACGATGCCACGGCAGAGCATGTTGCGGAAGGCCTGGAACTTGGAATTTCGCTGGCTGAGTTCCCAACGACCGTATCGGCAGCCCAGCTCTCGCGCGATGCCGGATTGCAGGTGCTGATGGGTGCGCCGAATGTGGTGCGTGGGGGTTCTCATTCCGGCAATGTTTCGGCGCTCGAACTGCTGGAAAAGGGTGCGCTGGATATCCTGTCATCCGACTACGTGCCGTTCAGCCTCGTTCAGGCAGCGTTTCTGTTGTGGGAGAAGCAAATCATCGATCTGCCCCACGCGATCAGGCTGATCTCCGCCAACCCTGCGGATGCTGCTAAGCTTTCCGACCGGGGCCGCATCGAAGTGGGGCGGCGGGCGGATATCGTCAGAGTGCGGGCAACGGCGGGATTGCCGCCCTTTATCGCGGGCGTCTGGCGCGAGGGTATGCGCGTGGCGTGAGGCTACAGTCGTGCTCTCGTTGAGCGTGACGTGGACAGAAGCAGACTGGTTTCGCTGCCGGTGATGCCCGGAACCAGCCGGATGCGGCGCAGGATGGAATCGAAATCGCTCAGCGTCGCGGCGCTGAGTTCGACGATTAGGTCCCATCGACCGTTGGTGGAATGGACCTCCGATATCTCGGGAAAGCCGCCCAGTGTCCTGATGACCCTGTCGGTCACATGGCCCTCGATCTCGATCATCATGATCCCCCGCACCGCTTCCTCGACCGCGTCGGCGCGCAGGATCACCGTATAGCCGATGATAGTGCCGGTGGCCTCCAGCCGCTCGATGCGCGCACGCACGGTAGCGCGAGAGGTCTCTGTTTCCAGCGCAAGGTCGGAAATGCTTCGCCGCCCATTGTGGCGCAGCAGCGTCACCAGCTTTTTGTCAAGATTATCCATATCGACCACTTTGCTTATCGTATCAGCCAAAATGGTAGAATGTTTCGCCTATATTGCCAATATATATCGTTCATTTCGCCATCGTCAGATGTTTGAATTTCCTTAAATCGAAGGGAGATTTGGATGGAATGCAGGCTGATCGGAGTTCCGCTGCAAATAGGTGCCGGGCAACTGGGATGTGAAATGGGGCCGAGTGCCCTGCGCGTTGCCGGGTTAAAGACCTCGCTTGAGGATTTGGGGCATGTCGTCGTCGATATCGGCAATGTGACGCCAGCCCCCATGCGCGAATTTTCTCACCCCAATCATGCCGTCCATCACCTTTCGGAAACTGTCGCCTGGACGGAAGCGCTGGCAGACGTAGCCTATCGCGAGAGCGAGAATGCGATGCCGATCTTTCTGGGTGGAGACCATGCTATTTCAGCGGGCAGCGTGACCGGTGTGGCAAGGCGCGCCGCGGAACGCAACCGGCCCCTTTTCGTCCTTTGGCTGGATGCGCACACCGATTATCACACGCTAGACACGACGCGCAGCGGCAATCTGCACGGCACGCCGGTGGCTTATTATAGTGGACGGCAGGGCTTCGATGGCTATTTCCCACCAGTGACGAACCCGGTCGATCCTGCCAATATCTGCATGATCGGCATCCGCAGTGTCGATCCCGCAGAAAGCGCCGCCTTGAGCGAGACCGGCGTCACCATCTACGACATGCGAATGATAGATGAACATGGCGTCGGCGTTTTGCTGCGCGCCTTTCTGGAGAGGGTCGTTGCCGCCAACGGGCTGCTGCATGTCAGCCTTGATGTTGATTTCCTCGATCCGGCCATTGCGCCCGCTGTCGGCACCACGGTCCCGGGCGGGGCCACCTTCCGTGAAGCGCATCTCGTGATGGAAATGCTCTGCGATAGCGGCCTCGTTTCCAGCCTCGATCTCGTTGAACTCAACCCGTTTCTCGATGAACGCGGAAAAACCGCACGCCTGATGGTGGACCTCACTGCAAGCCTGATGGGCAAGCGCGTGTTGGACAGACCGACGAGAGCCGGTTGAGGGAGGATGCCGATGACAGCAATACCCAATCTAAACATCGTCCCCTTCATCAGTGTCGACAATATGATGAAGCTCGTTCTCAACGTCGGCATCGACACGTTTCTGCGGGAGCTTGCCCAAACAATCGAGGACGACTTTCGGCGCTGGGAACATTTCGACAAGACGCCGCGCATCGCTTCTCACTCGCTGGACGGTGTGATCGAATTGATGCCCACGAGTGATGGGCAACTCTACGGCTTCAAATATGTGAATGGTCATCCAAAAAACACCAGAGAGGGGCGCCAGACCGTCACGGCATTTGGCGTTCTGTCGGATGTCGGCAATGGCTATCCGATGTTGCTCTCGGAGATGACGATCCTTACCGCGCTCAGAACCGCTGCGACATCGGCACTCGCGGCGAAATACCTCGCGCGCCCAAATGCAAAATCCATGGCCATCATTGGCAATGGCGCGCAAAGCGAATTTCAGGCGCGCGCCTTCAAGGCCATTCTCGCCGTCGATCATGTGCGGCTCTATGATGTGGACAGAAGTGCCAGCCTGAAGTGCCAGCGAAATCTCGAAGGCCTCGGCTTCACGATCACTGTTTGCAACACGGCGGAAGATGCGATCGAGGGCGCGGATATCATCACCACCGTGACCGCCGACAAGCAATATGCGACCATCCTGAGTGACAACATGGTCGGCCCCGGCGTTCACGTCAACGCCATCGGCGGGGATTGCCCCGGCAAGACGGAATTGCACAAGGACATCCTGCTGCGCTCCGATATCTTCGTGGAATATCCGCCGCAGACCCGCATCGAAGGTGAGATCCAGCAGTTGCCCGCAGATCATCCGGTGACTGAACTCTGGGAGGTGATCGCGGGTCACGCCGTGGGGCGCAAAGACGAGCGGCAGATCACGCTGTTCGATAGCGTTGGTTTTGCCATCGAGGACTTTTCCGCGCTCCGCTATGTCCGGTCCAAATTGGCTTCCACCGGTCTCTATGCAGAACTCGATCTGCTGGCGGACCCCGACGAGCCGCGCGATCTCTATGGCATGCTGTTGCGCTCGGCAGCACAGTCCAAGATCGAGACTGTTACGGCGTAGAGAGCCTCTCCTTGCGGGCGGCCCTCCGCTCACGCCAGATCGTGAAGAGACCGGCTGCAATGACGATGGCAGCACCGACGACCATGTGCACGCTCAACACCTCTCCGTAGATCGTGACGCCGACTATGGAGACCAGAACCAGCTGGTAATAGGAAAATGGCTGCACGGAGGCCGCATCCGCAAGCTCGAAGGCGCGTATCAACAGGTAGTGGCCGCTCATGCCAGTGATGCACAGAGCCAACATCCAGCCCCAGTCGGCAGGCGCCATATTCACCCAGTAAAACGGGCCTATGAGCGTCAAAACCACTGCGCCGGGAACGCCGGTGTAGAAGAAGCTGGTCATGGCTGGGTCGGTCCGACTGGCAAGTCGCGTCATCACACTATAAATCGCCGATAGGAGTGCCGCGGCGAATGTGATTATCAGCGTCATGTCAAAGCCGCTGTCATCGGGCTTGAGAATGATCAGCACGCCTACGAAGCCTACGAGAATGGCGGACCAGCGTCGCCATCCTACCTGTTCTCCGAGGATCGGAACGGACAGTGCCGCAACCAGCAGCGGTGCCGAGGCGAAAATGGAATGCGTGTGCGCAAGGCCGACAATGGAAAAGGAGATGATCGACATAACGATCTGAACGGCGAGAAGCGCGCCTCGGCCTGCCTGGAGAAAGAAGCGGCGCGTCGAGGCGGCCTGCCGGATGCCGCCCTGCGATCTCATCGCCAGAATGATGACGAAAATCGCGAAAGCCCAATAGCGCACCATCGCCACGAAGACGGGTGGATAGGCCGAGCCCAGATGCTTGGAAATGCCGTCCTGCGCCGCAAAAATGGTGAAGGCCGCTAACGCGTAGAGATAACCGACAGATTGGGGAGGCATGGGAAGGCTCTGTGTTCGCGCAGATCGCTGCTGGGGATTGTGCGTCTTTTCTAAACGATTGACGCCGGATACAAAACCGCAGAAATCCCAATTCGATCCTTTTGACGAATATAAATGCCGAAGTCTGGCTGGCGTGCTTAAAACAACATGTCATACATGTTTGACAATAATGGAGATATCTGTCTAATAGGATGCATTACAGATTGTTGGCCGCCGGGCTGCTTGGGAGGACATATGATTATTACCGACGTCGATGTGCGGGTGTTCAAGACGACGACGCGCCGCCACTCCGACAGTGCCGGACACGCTCACCCAGGCCCGGCGCATCAGGTCGAGCAGGCCATTTTGACGATCCGCACCGAAGACGGAAAAGAGGGGCATTCCTTTACGGCACCGGAGATCGTGCGTCCCCATGTCATCGAGAAATTCGTCAAGAAGGTTCTGATAGGGCAGGACCACCGCGACCGCGAACGCCTGTGGCAGGATCTGGCCCATTGGCAGCGGGGCTCTGCGGCGCAATTGACCGACCGCACACTTGCAGTCGTTGACTGTGCGCTGTGGGATCTGGCCGGACGGACGCTCAACCAACCTGTATACAAGTTGATTGGTGGTTACCGTGACAAGGTGTTGGCCTATGGCTCCATCATGTGCGGTGACGAGCTGGAAAACGGCCTCGCGACCCCTGACGACTACGGACGTTTTGCGCAAACGCTGGTAAAGCGCGGTTACAAGGGTATCAAGCTCCATACGTGGATGCCGCCTGTCAGTTGGGCGCCTGACGTCAAGATGGACCTTAAGGCCTGCGCGGCGGTGCGCGAAGCTGTCGGTCCCGATATTCATCTGATGATCGATGCATTCCACTGGTATTCCCGCACGGACGCGCTTGCGCTCGGTCGCGGCCTCGAAAAGCTCGATTTTGACTGGATCGAAGAGCCGATGGACGAGCAATCCATGTCCTCCTACAAGTGGCTGGCGGATAACCTCGATATTCCGGTCGTCGGTCCCGAAAGTGCTGCGGGCAAGCACTGGCATCGCGCCGAATGGCTGAAGGCTGGCGCCTGCGATATTCTCAGAACCGGGGTCAATGATGTCGGCGGCATAACCCCCGCGCTGAAGACGATGCATCTGGCCGAAGCGTTCGGTGTGGAATGTGAAGTCCATGGCAACACGGCCATGAACCTGCATGTCGTGGCCGCCACCAAGAATTGCCGCTGGTACGAACGCGGCCTGTTGCATCCATTCCTAGAATATGATGACGGCTTCGATTACCTGAAGTCGCTTTCCGACCCGATGGACGCGGATGGTTTTGTGCATGTTCCCGATCGTCCGGGTCTGGGTGAGGACATCGACTTCACCTTCATCGACAACAACCGCGTAAGATGAGGCGGCAATGAAGACGATCCTCGCTTTCGGCGACAGCCTCACCTGGGGTGCCGATCCTGCCACCGGGTTGCGCCATCCCGCGCAGTTTCGCTGGCCGGATGTGCTGAAGGCCGGTCTGGGCGGCAAGGTCGAGGTCATCGCCGAGGGTCTCGGCGGTCGCACCACGTGCTATGACGACCACGCCGGTCCCGCCTGCCGCAACGGTGCGAAAGCGCTGGAGGTGGCGCTGGCCAGCCACATGCCGCTCGATCTCGTCATCATCATGCTGGGGACCAACGATCTCAAGCCGGTTCACGGTGGGCAAGCGGAAACAGCAGTGTCCGGCATGAAGCGTCTTGCACAAATCGTGGAGACCTTCCCCTACAAACCACGCTCTGCACAGCCGAAACTGCTGATCGTGGCCCCGCCGTCCTGTGTGGCCGGGCCTGCGGGCGCGCCTGCAGCCGGGCGCAGGATCGCCGAGTCACAACGTCTCGCGCCCCTCTATGAGAAGGTTGCGCGCGAAGCCGATGTTGCATTTTTCGACGCGGGCACGGTCGCCACGGCATCGCCGGTCGATGGTGTTCATCTGGAGGCCGAGGCGACAGCGCAGATCGGGCGGGCACTCGTTGCGCCCGTTCACAGACTTCTTTTCTGACAAGCGCCGCGCAGAGGAGCGCGGCCTAGTCTCAAATTAAATGCCGCGATGCATGAGCGGCTCATGGGAGGAAAACATGAAACAGTTCTTTGCAACAGTGGCGCTCGGCGCTTTGCTGATCGGCGCCGTGCCGCTTAACGCTTTTGCCGAAACGCCGAAAGACCAATTGGTCGTCGCAACGACCATGAGCAACATTCTGACGCTCGACCCCGCAGCCATCACGGGCCGCGAGACGGTGCAGGTGCTGAACAATGTCTACGACACACTGGTCGTCCTGTCCGATAAGGACCGCAGCATCCAGCCGCGTCTGGCCGAGCGCTGGGAAGTCTCGCAAGACCGTAATTCGATCACCTTCTTCCTGCGCACGGATGCAAAATTCGCCTCCGGCAACGTGGTTACGGCAAATGATGTCGTGTGGAGCCTGAAGCGTGTTCTGTCTCGCAACCTTGCTCAGTCATCTTTCCTCAAGACCCGTGGTTACAAGGTCGAGGATGCCGACAAGCTGTTCGTTGCCAAGGACGAGTATACCTTCGTTATCAACCTACCAAAGCCCGATGACACGAACCTGCTTTTGATGATCCTCGGGCAAAACGGTCCGGGCTCGATCATCGACAGCAAGACGGCGCTTGAGCATGAGAAGGATGGCGACCTCGGCGCCGCGTGGCTGACGCTGAATTCGGCGGGATCAGGCCCCTTCAAGCTTGGTCAGTGGAAGTCCAACGAATTCATCATTCTGACCCGCAATGACGATTACTGGGGCGAAAAGCCTGCCATGAAGCGCGTGCTCATGCGTCACCTGCCGGAATCGCAGTCGCAGCGGCTGATGCTGGAAAAGGGCGATATCGATGTCGCCTATTCCCTGCAGGCGCCCGATCTGAAATCGCTGGAGGCAGACAAGGAAATCACTATCGAGTCGACGCCCGGCTCCGGTTTCTATTACCTCGGCGTATCGATGAAGGACGAGCGCTTCGCCAACAGGAAAGTTCGCGAAGCCCTGCGTTACCTGATCGATTACGAGGGTCTGGACAAGGCTGTGATGCCTTATTACGGCAAGCTGCACCAGCGCCCGCTCAGCACCGGTGTCCTCGGCTCCCTTCCGGATCAGGGTTTCAAGCTCGATGTTTCCAAGGCTAAGGCGCTTTTGGCGGAAGCCGGTTACCCGGATGGGTTCAAGACAACATTGCGCGTGCTGTCCGAAGACCCGTTCATGAAAGCGGCGACCGCGATCCAGAACACGCTGGCGCAGGCCGGTATTCAGGCCGAACTGATCAGTGGTTCCGGTGACCAGATTTACGGTGCGATGCGCGAACGCAAGTTCGAACTCCTCGTCGGTCGCGGCGGCGGTGGCCAGCAGCCACACCCGGACAACAACCTGCGCGCGATGGCCTATAATCCCAACAATGCGGACGAAGCGAAGCTCACCAATTATCAGGGCTGGCGCACGAGTTTCTTCGATGAAAAGCTCAACAAGATGATCGAGGATGCGCTGGTCGAGCGTGATGCCGCCAAGCAGGCAAAGGCCTATGAGGATATTCAGGCCTATATGGATGAGATCGTTCTATCGATCCAGCCCTTCTCCGAAGTTGTCGACACAGCCGCATTCCGCAGTGACGTCAAGGGCATGATCGTCAGCCCTTGGTATTCGCGCTTCGACGTGGTGACCAAGGAGCGGTAATCGTTCGACTGGCAGTCCAAAAACACAAAGGGCGCGTCGAGTACGCGCCCTTTGCATTTGAACCGTGTGGTCAAGCATTGAGCATTTTATAGCGCTCCACGACCGTTGAGAGCACCTCATCGATGGGCCGTCCATTCCAGTCATGGGAAAAAATCTCCACTTCCTGCGGCCCAAAGAAACCTGCCTTTTCGATCATCCGGCGGAAGCCTTTCAGGTCAATAACGCCGTCGCCCATCATGCCGCGATCATTGAGTGGGTCCTTCGTCGGCACCAGCCAGTCGCAAATGTGATGCGCCAGAATCTGGCCGTTTCGCCCAGCCCTTGCAACCTGCTCTTCCAGGTCCGGGTCCCACCACACATGGTAGACGTCGATGGCGACACCAGTGCCTGCACCAAGCCTGTCGCACAGGTCGAGCGATTGTTTCAGCGTGTTGAAGCAGGCACGATCTGCCGCGTAAAAAGGGTGGAGTGGTTCAATCGCCAGTGGCACGCCCATCTGCCGCGCATAGGGCAGCAGTTCGGCCATGCCGTCCTCCACCATCTGCCGCGCACCAGCTATGTCTTTCGAGCCAGCCGGCAAGCCACCCACAACTAGTACCAGACAATCGGCCCTCATGGCGGCTGCTTCATCTACCGCACGCTTGTTGTCTTCGATAGCGTTGCGGCGCCCCTGTTCATCGCTTGCCGGGAAGAAGCCGCCACGGCAATGACCACTCAGGCGTATGCCGTTCTGCTCGACAATGCGCGCTGCTTCGGACAGGCCGACACCATGCACCTGGTCGCGCCAGGGAGAGATCGTCGTGATGCCGTGAGCAAGACAGGCGTCCACCAGCGTTGCAAACGATCCACCCTGTTTGATGGTGGCGAAATTGATCGAGAGACCGTCAAGGCTCATGTCTTCTCCCCTTGTCGAAGTGTCTGAAACGTGGCGCGCGCTGCGCTTTCTTCAACCCCCAATCCTTTGGCGGCGAGAACGGTGAGCAGCGACAATTGACCATTCTTGATACTCAGGCGGGCACGACCCTGATGGTTGGCATAGAGATCGCCGTGGGTGGACATCCACTCGGCATTCTCAGGCCCTGATGCGCCGTGCATGCCGTCCACATAGTGGTGGCCGTTGCGCTCGATGTGATCGAGACCGAGAATGGCGGCGAGTGCGAGATCCTGTTGCAAGGCAATACCAGCCTGCGTCGTCAAATCTTCGGCAGACATGAAGTAACCGCCGCTGAAATGATTATTCCATTTTTCAACACGCATTCTATTCAGTACGGATCGATAGAACCCTTTGCAGGATTTGGATGAAACGCCCAGATATCCCTGCTCTTTCGCCCGCAAGAAGGCATCCTGCGTGCCATCGGACTCATCAATTTCGAGCGCGATACGCTTTGCCAGTCTGTTGACGGGTTTCGACAGCGCCACGGTGCGAGTGATCGGCTGTTCCACAAAAAGCAGCTTCTGCCGCAGGCGTGTGAGGGATGGATCGGTTTCAATACGGTCCATCAGATCGACGACCGCATCCTCGTCGGCAAATTGCTCGTTGCCATCCAGCGTCACCCGGTAATCCGGCAGGGGCGAAATGACAGCCGCAATCTGCGTCAGCCGATGGGCATCTTCCTGCGGCCTGCCGGAGAGTTTCAGCTTGAAATGGCGGATGCCGTATGCCTGAATTTCCTCACTCAGGCATTCCGGCAAGCCGTCATCCCGGCGCGGCCCCTTTATCTCGTCAGGGGTCAAGGGATCGATGTAACCGACCGTATGGCGCAGATGAATGGTCGGCTGCGGCTTCAGGTCACGCAGAAAGCCTGTGATATCGAAGCCATCGAGATCCCGCGTGGTGGAGGCATCGATTGCGGGAAGATTGGCATTGACGGCTTGGGTGATGGTCAGGTCGTGCAATCGACACAGTGCATCCAGAATAGCGCGATCCACCAGCGCCAGACCGAAGGAGGCGATCAGCCCGTTCAAGCCATCGCTGGCTGCCTGCGCATGGTGTTGCGGCTCCAGTGTGGCGTGCAGACCAAACGCCGTCGCGGGCTTGGCCTGTCTGGCAAGTGCAGCCGCCATATGGATCGAGCGGCGCAACTGATCCTCGTTGTCAGCATTGCTGAGCGCCGGGTTCTTGTCGAACCATTTCGGTACCATCAGTTCGGCGGCATAGCCATCGGCGGTTCGTCCTTGGGTATCCTCGATCACCAGATGGACGAAGATTTGCGAGGCTTCCGTGACGGTCGCTGCACCGAAGCGAAACGGCATGCGCATGGACAAGCGGCGCTCGAATATAGCGGCGTCTTTCACGCTCACAATGGGCGCGCCTGTCATGTCAGTGCACGCCTCTGACGCTGAGAAACGCCTTCATGCGCCGGGTGGCGTCATCCGGGTTTGCAAGCACATTCGCCTTGTCTGCAAGCCGGAACAGCTCTGCGAAATGCAGAGTCGAGCGCGTGCTTTCCTGTCCGCCGACCATCGTAAAATGGTCCTGTAAGCCGTTGAGATAGGCAAGGAAGACCACGCCGGTCTTGTAAAAGCGCGTGGGTGCTTTGAAGATATGGCGGGAAAGCGCAACGGTCGGCTCAAGAATATCGAAGAATTCGGTATTGCGACCCTGTTTCAAGCTGTCCAGCGCTTTGGAGGCGGCTGGTGCGATTGCGTCGAAGATGCCAAGCAGGGCATCGGAATGACCGTGTTCGTCACCAGCAATCAGCTCCGCATAGTTGAAGTCGTCACCCGTATACATGCGCACACCTGGCGGAAGGCAGCGACGCATCGCGATTTCCTTTTCTTTCGACAAAAGAGAAATCTTGATGCCGTCGATCTTGTCGGCATTCCCGGCAATCATCTCCAGGCAGGTGTCCATCGCCGCCATATGGTCGCGCGCGCCCCAATACCCCTCCAGTGCGGGATCGAACATTTCGCCCAGCCAGTGGATGACCACTTTTTGATCGGCCTGCGACAGTACGCGGGCATAGGTTTCAAGATAATCATCCGGTGACCTGGCGCTTGCCGCCAAAGCACGACTGGCCATTAAAATGACCCGCCCACCCTGACCCTGCACGAAATCCAATTGTTCCTGATAGGCATCGACGATTTGCTCGAGACTATAGCCGGTGCAGGTTAGATGATCCGTGCCGACGCCGCAGGCGATCAGCGCATCCTTTCGGGTCGCCGCTTCTTTCAAGGCCCTCGTGATCAGTTCCTGCGCTTGCGGCCAGCCCAGCCCCATGCCGCGCTGTGCCGTATCCATCGCCTCGGCGACACCCAGACCCAAATCCCATAGACGGTGTCGGAAGCGAAGGGTGCCGTCCCAGTCGATAGCAGGTGTCAGCCACGGGTCATTGTCGGCGAAAGGATCGGCTACCACATGGGCTGCGGCAAAGGCTATGCGGTTGAAATCGCTCGCTGCCCGCTTCTCCAATGGAATGGGTGTTCCAATCAATGTGTAGCGTTCCATCGAGCGGTCAGCGCCGGGCAGGTGGAGTTCGGTCATTCCAGCCTCCTCAGACGATGGCGGGAACGTCGAGCCAGCGGCGCTCCTTCCACGATTGCAGACCGAGCTCTGCCAGTTGCACGCCCTTTACGCCCTCCATCAACCCATAGGGCCATGGCTCGTCGTTGGCGAGGTGCCGGACGAACATTTCCCACTGCGCCTTGAAGCCATTGTCGTAGACGACATTGTCTGGCACTTCCTGCCAGGTCTTGTAGAAATCGATGGTCTGCGGCTGGTCAGGGTTCCACACGGGCTTTGGCGTGTTGGTGCGGTGTTGCGTGAAGCATTTCGTCAGGCCGGCGACGGCAGACCCGTGGGTGCCATCCACCTGAAACGTCACCAGATCGTCGCGACGAACACGCACCGCCCAGGATGAGTTGATGTGCGCGATGACGCCGTCTGCAAGCTCAAATGTCGCATAAGCGGCGTCATCGGCGTCGGCCTCATAGGGCTCGCCCTGTTCGTCGAACCGTTTGGGAATATGCGTTGTGCCGAGGCAGCTGACCGCTTTGACCTCACCGAACAGATTGTCGAGAACATAGCGCCAGTGGCAGAGCATATCGAGAATGATGCCGCCGCCGTCTTTGTGGCGGTAGTTCCAAGACGGGCGCTGCGCCGCCTGCCAGTCACCCTCGAACACCCAGTAGCCGAACTCGCCACGCACAGAGAGAATCTTGCCGAAAAAGCCGCTGTCGCGCAGCATGGCAAGCTTGCGAAGACCGGGCAAGAATAGCTTGTCCTGCACCACGCCATGTTTGACTCCTGAACTTTCCGCAAGCCGCGCGACCGCAAGGGCCTCTTCCATGTTGTCGGAAATCGGCTTTTCGCAATAGACGTTCTTCCCGGCCTTGATGGCCTTGGTCAGAAGGCTACCGCGCATCTGCGTGGTGCCGGCGTCGAAAAACAGCGTGTCATCGGGGTTTGCCAGAGCAGCATCGATATCGGTGGTCCAGCGCTCCACGTTGTGTTTACGGGCAATTTCTTCGATTTTTGCGCCGTTTCGGCCAACCAGAATGGGGTCGAGCATGACCTTTTCGCCCGTCTTGAGGGTCACGCCGCCTTGATCGCGAATGGCCAGAACAGAGCGCATAAGGTGCTGGTTGTATCCCATGCGGCCAGTGATGCCGTGCATGATGACGCCGATGCGTTGCATGAAACTTCCTCCCACAGGCGCCCGACTCCCGGCAGACGCAATCCTCCAGCTACAAAATTTGTAACCGTTTGGTTATTTGTGAAGTCGAAGCGCGGTTTCTGTCAAGAAGTTTTTGATCTCAGAAATCGCTGGCTAATTCACGGCAAGGCATCTGTGTGAGCAATGATAGCGCGTTTACATTTCCGTTCTTTCGCATATGCGAAGACGCGCAGGATTGATCTTGTTCAGCAAATTGGATCAGGCGTTCAAAATGGCCGCAATGCAGCAATCACCGTGTTGACGATATGCTGGCCCCAACGTTCCAATTCAGCCGGTGCCGCAAGGTCGCGCTGAAAGATCGTCGATAGCGTGAAACGGTTTGAGAGATAGAAGAAGCCGAGCGAGGCGATCGTCAGATAAACGTCCACGGGATCGAGCCCAGCGCGAAAGTCACCCGTAGCTTCGCCGCGCTTCAGCACATCCTTCAGCTCTGAAATGAAATTGGAATGCATTTCAGGAATGCTGGTGGATTGACGCAAGTATCTGGCTTGATTGATATTTTCTGTTGCGAGGATGCTGAGAAATTCAGGATGGTCGAGAAAATAGTGCCACGTGAACAGCGCCAGTTCCCGCAGTCCCTCGACCGGTGGTTTACGGGTCAGGTCCAGCCGGTGTTCGGCTTGGCGAATATGACGATAGGCATCTTCCAGCACCGCGAGGTAGAGCGCATCCTTGTCGCCGAAGTAGTGATAGATCATGCGCTTGTTGGTGCCCGCGCGTCTTGCCACGACATCGATACGCGCACCGGCCAGACCCTTGGCCGCGACCTCGCGACGGGCGGCTTCCAGAATCGCGGCGCGGGTTCGCTCCGGGTTGCGAGACTGGCTCGCAGGTTTCCTGACGGTCCGCTTGGTCTTTTTTTCGGCCGTATCGTCCGTTTTATCGGAAACGGTTTTGCCGGTGTCATCCATCGTTATTGGCCGCTTGACAATAGTGTTGATCAGTGTTCCCATGTAACCAGATAGTTATAAAACAGCAAGCGCTGTTCACTACATCATTCAATTTGGCATTCAATTAGGGAGGAGTTGCCAATGTCCATGATGCTTCAGAGACGTGCCGTGCTTTCGGCAGGTCTGGCGGCTTTATCTTTGGCGACAGTGGGTGGAGGACCCGCTTTCGCACAGGCAGCACGCATTCGCCTGCTCTGGTGGGGTTCGCAGGAAAGAGCGGATCGTACCAATAAGGCCATTGCGGCTTTCAAACAGGTCAAGCCTGATCTCGATATTGCCGGGGAATTTGCCGGCTGGTCGGATTACTGGCCGCGTCTGGCAACGCAGGTCGCGGGCCGCAATGCCCCTGATCTCATCCAGATGGATTATCGCTACATCTTTGAATATGCCCGCCGCGGCGCTCTGGCGCCATTGGACGATTATCTCGGAAAATCATTGAAAATCGATGATTTCGGCACGCCGAATATCGACTCCGGTCGAGTGGACGGTAAACTTTACGGTATCAATCTCGGCGTGAATTCCAGTGCCGTGTTTTACGACGCCAAGGCTTGGGAAAAAACCGGCGCCAAGGCGCCATCGGCGGGCCAGAGCTGGGAAGAGTTCGCCAAGAACGCAGCCGAGTTTGGCAAGAACAAGCCAAAGCCCGGTTACTATGCAACAGCCGATGCCAGCGGTGTCGAGCCGAGCTTTGAGAACTGGCTGCGCCAGAAGAACAAATCGCTGTTCGCCGAAGGCGGCGGCCTCGGTTATGACGCCAAGGATGCGGGTGAGTGGTTTGCCATGTGGGCGGCCATGCGCGAGGCCGGGGCCTGTGTGCCCGCCGACGTTCAAGCTCTCGATCAGCTCAATATTGAAAGCAACGCGCTAACTACGGGCAAGGCCGCGACCGCATTTGCCCACTCCAATCAGTTCGTCGGCTATCAGGCCATCAACAAAGCCAAACTTTCGATCACGTCCTATCCGAAGGTGTCGGCAGACAGTCCGTCCGGTCATTATCTCAAGCCATCCATGCTTATGAGTGTGGCCAATGGCAGCGCGGGCATCGAGGCGGCGGTGGATTTCATCAACTTCCTCGTGGCCGTGCCTGAAGGCGTTGACATTCTGGGCGTCGAGCGCGGCGTTCCGGCGTCTGAATCGATGCGCGATCAACTCAGCCCCAAGCTCAACGAGGTCAGCAAGGCGATGGTCGATTACATCGCCGAAATCACGCCCAAGGTTGGTGCGTTGCCGCCGTCGCCACCGCCAGGTGCTGGCGAGTTTGCCTTCGTGCTCAAGCGGACCTCGGAAGAGGTTGGTTTCGGCAGGATGACGCCGGAGCAGGGTGGCAAGCAGTTGGTGACCGAAGCGGAAACAGTTATCAAGCGGAAGTAACGAACCATGGCGTTTCGATCCGACACGATGACGGGGGAGGGCCGCTCGGCGGCTCCTCCTCCGCAGGGTGCACTGCGCAAGATGTTCGACCGGAACGTCCACGCCTATGTCTTTCTTCTGCCCTGGCTGATCGGCTTTTTCGGGCTGACGCTCGGTCCTGCCCTGGCATCGCTCTATCTATCCTTCACCAATTACGATTTGCTGCAATCACCAGACTGGGTCGGCGCATCCAACTATGTCCGCATCGCCACTGCTGATCCCAAGTTTGCAGCGGCGATGAAGGTGACGTTTACCTATGTCATCCTGTCCGTGCCGCTGAAGCTGATCTTTGCGCTGATGGTAGCGATGGCGTTCAATCGCGGTATCAAGGGGCTGACGCTCTACCGCGCGGTGTTTTACCTTCCGTCGCTGCTTGGATCGAGCGTCGCCATCGCCGTTCTGTGGCGCCAGCTATTCGCCTCGGATGGTCTCGTCAACATGGTGCTCTGGCAGGCCTTCGGCTATGAAGGGCCGAGCTGGATTTCGAACCCGAACTATTCCATCTACACGTTGGTCATCCTGTCCGTCTGGCAGTTCGGCTCGCCGATGATCATCTTCCTTGCCGGTCTGCGACAGATCCCGCAGGACATGTATGAGGCAGCCGAAATGGACGGCGCTGGCAAGATGCGGCAGTTCTTCCGCATCACCCTACCGCTGCTGACACCGGTCATTTTCTTCAATGCCGTCATTCAGACCATCGATGCCTTCAAGGCTTTCACGCCTGCCTTCATTATCTCGGAAGGCTCCGGTGGGCCGATCAACTCGACACTGTTCTACACGCTCTACCTCTATCAGGAGGCGTTCGGCTTCTTCCGCATGGGATATGCCTCGGCGCTGGCGTGGATACTGGTCGTCATCATCTCGCTATTCACGGCCTTTTCCTTCCTGAGCGCACGCTATTGGGTGCATTACGATGACTAACGCCGTCACCTCACTTCGCCCCAGTCAGGCCGTTCAGCGCCCTCTATGGAAATCCATCCTGCTGCATGCGGCGCTAATCGCTGCCTCCATCGCCATGATGTATCCGATCCTCTGGATGATCTCCGGCTCCTTCAGGCCGCAGGACGAGTTGTTCGGTTCATCGTCTCTCATCCCCTCGTCGGTCGATCTTGGCGGCTATATCAGAGGCTGGACGGGGCTTCAGGTCTCGTTTGGAAAGTTCTTCTGGAACTCGTTCTTCATCGCGGTTCTCGCAACCATCGGCAATGTGGTCGGGTGTTCGCTGGCAGCATTTGCCTTTGCACGGCTTCGCTTCGGGGGTCGCAATTTCTGGTTCGCGCTGATGCTGGGCACCTTGATGCTGCCCTACCATGTGGTGCTGATCCCACAATATATCCTGTTTCTGGAGCTGGGCTGGGTGAACACCTCGCTGCCGCTCATCGTGCCCAAATATCTGGCCACCGACGCGTTCTTCATCTTCCTGATGGTGCAGTTCTTCCGTGGCATTCCCCGCGAACTGGATGAGGCGGCGGTGATGGACGGGTGCAGCCCCTTCCGCATTTACTGGAAAATCATGCTGCCGTTGTCATCGCCGGTGCTGGCGACGGCTGCGATTTTCTCCTTCATCTGGACTTGGGACGATTTCTTCGGGCCGCTGATTTACCTCAACGATATCAACACCTACACCGTGCAGCTGGGTCTCCGCTCTTTCGTGGACAGTACCGGCAGCTCGGACTGGACGGCGCTGTTTGCCATGTCCAACCTGTCCCTCATTCCCGTTTTTCTTTTCTTCCTCTTCTTCCAGCGTCTTCTCATCGAAGGCATCGCCACCACAGGCATGAAGCGCTGAAACATCAAGGCATGGATATGACACCCGTTCGCTTCGCAACAATCGGTATCAACCACAATCACATCTACGGACAGACGACCTGCCTTTTGAATGCGGGCGCAGAGTTCGTCGGTTTCCATGCGGTGGAGGATGATCTCTCCAAAGCCTATGGCGAGACATTCCCCTCTGCCCCGCGTGTGGATGACAAGCGCCGCTTTCTGGAAGACGACAGCATCGATCTCATTATCACCGCGGCTGTCCCCGGAGATCGTTCAGCCATTGCAATCGAGGCAATGCGCGCCGGAAAAGACGTCATGACCGACAAGCCGGGCGTGATCAGCCTTGAACAGCTTGCCGAAGTAAAGCAGGTGCAGGCCGAGACAGGCCGCATTTTCTCTATCATGTATTCGGAGCATTTCGAGACCCGATCCACCGTCAAGGCGGGAGAACTCATTGCGGCAGGCGCTATCGGAACAGTGGTGTCAACGGTGGGTCTCGGACCGCATCGCCTGCGCGCGCCGACACGGGCCGAGTGGTTCTTCAAACGTGAGCGATACGGCGGCATTCTCACGGATATTGCTTCGCATCAATGCGAACAGTTCCTGTTCTTCACCGGGGCGGAGGAGGCAACGATCCGTTCTGCCACCGTGTCCAATCGCGCGCATCCTCAATGGCCCGGCCTACAGGACAGTGGCGATATTCACCTCTCCACCCAGAATGCGGATGGTTACATCCGCGTCGACTGGTTCACGCCGGATGGCCTGCCCACCTGGGGCGACGGACGCTTGTTCATCACCGGCACGGAAGGCACGATAGAGCTTCGGAAATACGTCGATATCGCAGGCCGCGAAGGGAAAGATCATCTGTTCCTGACCGATAAGACCGGTGTGCACTATATTGATTGCACCGATGTCACGCTGCCCTATGGACCGCAGCTTCTGGACGATATCCGCAACCGCACCGAGACGGCCATGCCGCAGGCGCGCTGCTTTGCGGCCATGGAGATTGCACTGAAAGCCCAACAGTTTGCGGAGGGTCACCGGCATGGCTAAACGCTACAGGGTCGGCCTCATCGGTTGCGGCATCGGCAGCTCGCATATCTCAGAAGGCTATGCGATGCATCCAGACAAATACGAGGTCGTGGCCCTTTGCGATCTTGATGAGGCGCGGCTAAAGGCGGTGGCGGATGAGTTCAACGTCGAGCGGCGTCTAACCTCAACTGACGAGCTGATGGCGATGGAGGATATCGACATCATCGATATCTGCACGCCACCCGCCATTCACACCAGACTCATTCTTCAGGGGCTAGCGACCGGCAAGCATGTGGTCTGCGAAAAGCCGCTGACGGGTTCGCTGTCGGAGCTTGACGAGGTGGTCGCAGCCGAAAAGGTCGCCAAGGGCAAATTGATGCCGATCTACCAGTACCGCTACGGCGATGGTGTTCAAAAGGCGCGCCGCATCATCGAAAGTGGTCTGGCTGGCAAGCCTTACGTGGCGACCGCAGAGACGCTCTGGAAGCGCGATGCGGTTTATTATGACAATCCGTGGCGCGGTCGTTGGGCAACCGAGCTCGGCGGTGTGCTGATGACCCATGCGATCCATCTGCACGACATGCTGACCTATCTGATGGGACCGATCGACCGCGTCTTTGCTCGTACCGCAACGCGCGTGAACCCTATCGAGGTGGAAGACTGCGTCTCGGCTAGTCTTCTGATGAAGAACGGCGCGCTGGTCGCGGTATCGACGACGCTGGGGTCTCAGGAGGAGATCAGCCGTCTGCGGCTGTCGTTCGAAAATGTGACGATGGAGAGCAACCATTCGGCCTATTCACCGGGTGATGGCCCCTGGCGTTTCATTCCCGCCAGCGAGGAGATCGGCAGGAAGATCGACGCGCTGCTGGGCGATATGCCAACTGTTGGCCGCAGGTTTAACGGGCAGATGGAGGCGTTCTACCACGCATTGGAGAACGGCGATGCGCCACCGGTGACCACGGCCGATGCGCGGGGTTCGCTGGAGCTTCTCGCGGCAATCTATCATTCCAACGATATCAATGCGGACGTTGCCCTGCCGATCACCCAGGGGCATCCGAAATATATCAGCTGGCGTCCCTGAGACCGTCGGAGGAACCTATGGCAAGCAGCATTACCCTTCAAAAGATCGTCAAGCGTTTCGGCGCCTTTCCCGTGGTTCACGGTATCGACTTGCAGATAGAGCCGGGCGAATTCACCGTCTTCGTCGGCCCCTCCGGCTGTGGCAAATCCACCCTGCTGCGGATGATTGCCGGGCTGGAAGAAATATCGGATGGTGATCTGATTATCGATGGCGCGCGCGTCAATGAAATGGCGGCTTCCAAGCGCGGCATCGCCATGGTGTTCCAGTCCTACGCATTGTATCCGCATATGAGCGTCTACAAGAACCTCGCATTTGGGCTGGAAACGGCAGGCTACAAGAAGTCGGAAATAGAGACGCGTGTGGCCAAAGCCGCCGATGTGCTGCAAATCGGCCCGCTTCTGCAACGCAAGCCGAAGGCGTTGTCGGGCGGGCAGCGTCAGCGCGTGGCCATCGGGCGTGCCATCGTTCGCGAGCCGAAAATCTTCCTGTTCGATGAGCCGCTATCCAACCTCGATGCCGAGCTGCGTGTCCAGATGCGCGTGGAAATCGCCAAGCTTCATCAGACACTTGGCAGCACCATGATCTATGTTACGCATGATCAAGTGGAAGCCATGACCATGGCCGACAAGATCGTCGTGCTGCGCGAAGGTCGCATCATGCAGGTTGGTCGTCCGCTCGATCTGTACAACCACCCTGCCAACCAGTTCGTCGCCGGGTTCATCGGCTCACCGAAAATGAATTTTCTGGCAGCAAAACTCGTGGTGTCCGACACGTCCCGCCGCACCATCGAGATTGCCGGACAGCAGATCGTTCTCGAAAGGCCGCTGGAGGCCGAGAATGGTGAGGCGCTGACCTTCGGCATTCGCCCCGAGCATATTCAGCCGCATGTGCAATCCGCCAGCCTGGGGGAGGGCAATATCCAGCTGGTGGAACATCTTGGTGGATCGACGGTCATCTACACCAATACAGCCGACGGCCAACCCGTGACCGTCGTGCTGGAAGGGCAGAAACAGTTGCGCATGGGCGAAAAGGTGTCGCTGTCCTTCGATCTGGCCAACGCGCATATTTTCGGCGCGGATGGCCGTCGTGTCTGAGATTGAAGAGTCGCTCCACCGGCCGTCCGTATCAGGATAATCCGGCTATGCCGAGATCTCTAAACTCGCCGCTATCGATGAACGTTTCGAGCATGGCACGATAGGGCGCGATGTCGATGCCGTTCTTGGCCAGCCAGTCGGGATTGTAATAGGTTGCGGCGTAACGGTCTCCGCTGTCGCAGATCAGCGAGACCAGAGAGCCCTCTTTGCCCTCCTTCATCATCGCCGCGGCAATCCAGCATAGGCCGAAGAAATTCGTGCCGGTCGATCCGCCGACGCGGCGAAACAGTCTTTCGGAGAGAACGTGCATCGCCGCGATGGAGGCTGCGTCCGGTATCTTGATCATGTGGTCGATGACGCCGGGAATGAAGGATGGCTCCACCCGTGGTCGTCCAACACCTTCGATGCGCGATGGTGTCGGGCAGGTCACGTTGCGGTCGCCGGACATATAGGACGCGTAAAAGGCGGAATGTTCTACATCCACGACGCACAGTCGTGTGCGCAGGTTTCTGTACCGGATGAAGCGGCCAATGGTGGCGGAGGTGCCGCCGGTGCCGGCATTCATCACCACCCATTCGGGTTCGGGATGTTCTTCGCTCTTCATCTGCTCGAAGATGGAATCGGCGATATTGTTGTTGCCGCGCCAGTCTGTTGCGCGTTCGGCATAGGTGAACTGATCGAGATAATGACCGCCAGCTTCCGCCGCCAGCCGTTCCGCCACGGTGTAGACCTCTGAAGGCTTGTCCACGAAATGGCATTTTCCACCAAAGCGTTCGATAGCCTCCACCTTCTGCGGGCTGGTGGAATGCGGCATGACCGCAATGAACGGCAGATCGAGAAGATGGGCGAAGTAGGCCTCGCTGACGGCGGTCGAGCCGGACGATGCCTCGACCAGGGTCGTGCCCTGGGCAATCTTGCCGTTGCAAATCCCGTACAAAAACAGGGAGCGCGCCAGCCTGTGCTTGAGGCTGCCGGTAGGATGTGTCGACTCGTCCTTCAGATAGATCGAGATGCCACGCAGGCCTTTGAACACCGGTTTGACCAGATGTGTGTCCGCCGACCTGCGTCCATCGCCTTGGAGAATACCGATTGCGCGCCTTGCCCAGTCACGGTTTGTGCATTCCGGCAGGGGTGTCAGCGGTGGGGTAGCGAGACATTCCGACGTCATACCACGCTCCTCCTGATCACAAGCGAAGTCCACAGGGGTCTGTAACAGATGTGACTAAAGCGGATCACGACGTTTTATCTCTTTCTGGGCGACTTGATGGAATATCCTTCTATAATTTTGTCATATATTGGAAAGTATTGGTCGCCAAGTCAAATTTTCTTCGAAAATCTGTTTCTACAGCTGGCCGCCTAGTTCATCTTCGATATGCGCCTGAATGATCTCATCGAAGGATGTCTCGGCGGTGAAGCCTAGCGCCTTAGCGCGTGTCGCTTCAAAGCCGGGTGCCCAGCCAGCCACCATGTTCATGATCATCTCATCCGGCTCCCTGCGGATCAGGGCTACGGCCTTTTCGCCTCCTACGCGGCGCAATGCTTCGATTTGCTCGCCCACAGTGGCGCTGAGGCCCGGCATGGAAAGCGCCCGGCGTGGTCCGACCCTGTCGAGATCGATGGTCGCGCCGTGCAGCAAAAAGCCGACGGCGGAGCGTGGCGATGTGTGCCAATGGCGCACGTCTTCAGACACGGGCAGAACGGCTTCCTGACCGACCAGAGGTTCACGCAAAATGTTGGAGAAGAAACCGGAGGCGGCCTTGTTCGGCTTGCCGGGGCGGATGCAGATGGTTGGCAGGCGGATGGCGATGCCATCGAAAAAGCCGCGACGGCTGTAGTCGGATAGAAGCAGTTCGCAGATGGCCTTTTGCGTCCCGTAACTGGTCAGCGGTGTCGTGTGGTAATCGTCCGCGATGGGATAGGGCAGCGGCGCACCGAAGACGGCAATGGAAGAGGTGAAGACGACGCGGGGCTTGTAGCCATCCTCACCATGGGCAAGGCGAATGGCGTCGAACAGGTAGCGGGTGCCATCCAGATTGATGCGGTAACCCTTGTCGAAATCCTGCTCCGCTTCGCCCGAGACGATGGCCGCCAGATGAAAGATAACGTCGGGCCGTGTCGCAATCAGCGCTTCGGCCTCGCCCGGTGCGGAAAGATCGGCCTCTCTTGCATCGACAGCGCCTGTGAAACCCTGCGGTCCCTCTGGCGCAACGACGTCAACCAGTGTCATCCGCTCAACGGCTTTGCCGCCCAGTTGCCCGTCGCTGGAGAGCTTCGCCGCCAGTTTTCTGCCGACCATACCCGCCGCACCAATGATGAGAATATTCATCGCGTTTTCTCCTCCGCACCATAGCCGTGACGCGCTTATAGGCATCGCCACCCGGCTTAAAATTGCTATTGTAAGGTTGTCTGATAACCTTATATTGGCATTTTGAAAACAGGGATTTGATCCATCAAGGCAAAAAATGAGCCGGTGGATTGCGCGAAAGGCGGGACGATGAGTGCTGGTGTCATGGATAAAACGGCGCATTTGCAAACATCTCTCATCGCAGCTCTCGGCAACGATGTCGTTTTGACCGATCCGGCACACATGGAGCGTTTCTGCCGTGACTGGCATGGCGATGTGACGAGCAATGCCCTTGCCGTTCTGCGCCCACGCTCGACTCAGGGTGTCAGTGATGCCATCCGCACCTGCGGGGCGCTGGGGCTTTCGATCATTCCGCAGGGCGGCAATACCGGCCTCGTGCTGGGCGCTATTCCCGATCAACCCGAAATGCAAATCGTGCTTAGCCTTGAGCGTATGAACACGATCAGAAATATCGATGCCGACGATTTTTCGGCGGTGGTCGAGGCGGGCTGCGTCCTCTCCGAGGTCAAGGACCGGATTGCTGAAATGGGCATGTTCTTCCCGCTGGCTCTCGGTGCACAAGGGTCGTGCCGTATCGGCGGCAACGTCGCCACCAATGCTGGCGGCATCAATGTTCTGCGCTACGGCATGACACGGGAGCTGGTGCTGGGTCTGGAAGTCGTTTTGCCGGATGGGACGATTTTCAATGGCCTCTCCACGCTGCGAAAAGACAATCGCGGCATCGATTTGAAGCAAATCTTCATCGGCTCCGAGGGTACGCTGGGCATCATCACGGCAGTCTCGATCAAGCTGACGCCGTTGCCGGATCAGGTCGAAACGGCTCTTTTGGGCTTAAACTCGCTCGATGATGTCATCAAGCTTTACCGCCGCGCCCGGCGCGATTGCTGCGACCTGATGTCGGCGTTTGAATTCATGCCACCGGTTGCGCTGACGCTTGCGAAGGAAGCCCTGCCCGATCTGCCCATGCCGATGGCTGGTGACTATCCCGCCTATGTGCTGATGGAGATATCCGGTTCCGGGCTGGTCGATATCCCGGATTTGATGCAAAGGTTCCTGACCGGCGTCATGGAGGACGGGCTGGTGGTGGATGGCGTGATTGCCGCCTCGCAGGCGCAGGCTCGCAACCTCTGGCTCATTCGTGAAGGCATGAACGAGGGTCAGGCGAAGCGCGGACCACATATGCGCACGGACATTTCCGTACCGCTGTCGCGTCTTGCCGATTTCGTAGCGGATGCCGAGCGGGCCGTGTCAGAGGCTTTGCCGCAGTGTCTCAGCGTGTCCTATGGTCACGTGGGGGATGGCAATGTGCATCTGAACGTGCTGCCGCCCAGTGGCATTGGCAGACAGGAGACCGACGCGATAATCTATGAGGCCAAGACGGTGGTGAACGCGGTTGTCGATCGTTACAGCGGCAGCATCAGCGCCGAACACGGCATTGGTCGTCTCAAGCGTGCGGATTTCGAGGCGCGGCTGGCACCCGCCCACCGCGCAATTCTGGTCGCGCTGAAACAGGCCATTGATCCCGCCATGGTGATGAACCCCGGCTGCCAATTGAATTTCACCCGCAGTTCATAGAATAGTCTGGCAACATCAAAGGACGGACCGATTGCATGACGGCGGATTTTGGCCAGTTAAAACGTAGCGAACATCTTCCGGCGCGCATTGCCGGTCATATCGGCAAGGAAATTGCCGAGGGCCGCATCGTGCCCGGAGACAGACTGCCGACCGAACATATCCTTGCCAAGACGTTCGGCGTCAGCCGCTCTGTTGTGCGTGAAGCCATTGCCGAGTTACGCAATGAGGGATTGGTCGAGACCCGGCAGGGCATCGGCGCCTTCGTGACCGAGGCCACGGGGCGTGGCTCCATCCGCATCGAGCAAACCGCGCTATATGACCGCGAGAGCTTTCGTAGTCTGTTCCAGCTGCGCATGCCGCTGGAGATCGAGGCCGCAGGCCTCGCCGCCGTCCACCATGACGCTGGTGATCTGAAAAAGCTGGATGAGGCTCTGGCGCTGATGACCGGTGCTGCGAAGTGGACGGGTGAGGGCATCGTCGCCGATCTCGCCTTCCACCGCGCCCTGGCGGCGGCCACGCATAATGAATATTTTCCGCTGTTCATCGGCTTTATCGCAGAGCGCATCAGTCTGGCAATCAATGCCGCGCGCGCCGCTGCCATTCTCGAAGAGATCGTGGAAATCACCATTGCGGAACATGTGGCGATCCGAGATGCGGTCGTGACGCGCGATCCGGTCAAGGCGCGCCTGGCCATGCGCCACCACCTGATGGGCGCTGCCGGGCGGGTCGATCTGACGATGGAAGTTTACTGACGCGGGACTTTTCCACAGCCTGCGTACGGTTTTACTGAGTTTTGCACGCTGGACATGATGGAAAAGTCATATTAGAGATTTTTAGGGAGCATTGTCAGACATCCTGACAATAGGGCAAGCACTGCTGGAGGGCGGGCCTGTCTGGAAATGTGGAGGACGACCCTGTGAATTCCGAACGTGTACTGCGCGCAGAATCCATTCTGCCCGAAGATGCCGCCAATGCTCTTCTGGTCGGGCGCGTCTGGTCCAACGCCAGTAATGGCCCATGCCCGGTGCTGATTTCCGGTGGGCGCGTTCTGGACCTGACAGGCGTTGCTGCCACCATGTCCGCCCTTCTGGAAATCGAAAATCTCGGCTCCCTCTTGAAGCAGACACAAGGGCTTGCGGACCTTGGTGATGTGCAAAGCTTCCTCTCCGGGGAAGCAGGAAGAATTCTGGCGCCGATCGATTTGCAGGCCGTGAAGGCCGCAGGCGTAACCTTTGCAGACAGCATGCTGGAACGCGTGATCGAGGAGCAGGCAAAAGGCGATCCACGCCGCGCGCAGGACATCCGCGCCAAGCTCGCTCCAGTTCTGGGTGACAGTCTGCGTGGTCTGGTTGCCGGTTCCGAGCAGGCCGCGTCTGTGAAAAAGCTTTTGCAGGATATGGGCCTCTGGTCGCAATATCTCGAAGTGGGCATCGGTCCCGATGCGGAAATTTTCACGAAGGCGCAGCCGATGTCGTCGGTCGGATGCGGCGATCTGGTCGGCATCCATCCCATTTCACAATGGAACAATCCTGAGCCGGAGGTCGTGCTCGTCCTGCGTTCCGATGGCACTGTCGTTGGTGCGAGCCTCGGCAATGACGTGAATTTGCGCGATGTCGAGGGGCGTTCAGCACTGCTGTTGGGCAAGGCCAAGGACAACAACGCGTCCTGCTCCATCGGCCCCTTTATCCGCCTTTTCGACGAAGGTTTCACGATGGACGATCTGCGCCGCGTCCGCGTGGCACTTCGCGTCAATGGCGAAGATGGTTTTGAAATGACCGGCGAAAGCCCGATGGAGGCCATCAGCCGTTCTCCCGAGAGCCTTGCCGCCCAACTGCGCAACCGCAATCACCAATATCCCGACGGTGCCGTCCTGTTTCTCGGCACCATGTTCGCCCCGGTCAAGGATCGTCGCGGTGCGGGCGAGGGTTTCACCCACGAGGTCGGTGACCGGGTGGAAATCTCCACGGCCAAACTGGGTCGGCTGGTCAACTGGGTCGAGCGAACGGATGCCTGCCCGGAATGGACGTTTGGCGTCGGTTCGCTGATCCGCAACCTTGCCGGTCGCGGCCTTTTGGGAAAGATCTGAGCCATGCAAAGAGCGATCGATCTGTTTTACCGCTTCCTCGAACTTCTGCTGATCCTGCTGCTATCTGGCATGGCGATCATGGTTTTCGTCAACGTCGTTATGCGCTACGGCTTCAACTCCGGCCTCAATGTCTCTGAGGAAATGTCGCGCTATTTCTTCGTCTGGCTGACCTTTATCGGCGCCGTCGTCGCTTTCCGCGAACACAGCCATCTCGGCATCGAAACGCTGGTCATGTTTCTATCGCGACGTGGCCGCATCATCTGCATGGTCCTGTCCAATCTGGTGATCATCACCTGTTCTGCCATTTTCTTCTGGGGAACGTGGAAGCAGTTTCCGATCAATGCCAGCATGGCGGCTCCCGTCACCGGCATGTCGATGATCTGGGTCTATGGCATCGGCTTGTTTACCGGCGCGGGCATGGTGCTGATTGCACTAGAACGTCTGATCCGCCTGGTCACAGGACGCGTGACCGATGAGGAAATATCCGCCTTTGCAGGTGAAAACTTGACCCTTGAGCAGTTGGCGGAGCGGACCTGATGACACTTCTTGTCTTTATCGCATCGCTGCTGGGCGCAATGGTCATCGGCGTGCCCGTCGCCTTCGCGTTGATGTTCTGCGGCGTCATTCTCATGTGGTTCATGGGCATGTTCAATACGCAGATCATCGCGCAGAACATGATTGCCGGTGCCGATACATTTACGCTTCTGGCCATTCCCTTCTTCATTCTCGCAGGCGAACTGATGAATTCCGGCGGCCTGTCGCGCCGCATCATCGATTTCGCCATTGCCTGCGTCGGGCACATCAGGGGCGGCCTCGGCATCGTTGCCATTCTTGCGGCCATCATCATGGCCAGCATCTCCGGCTCCGCTGCCGCCGATACGGCAGCGCTTGCCGCCATCCTGCTGCCGATGATGGCGAAGGCCGGATATAACGTGCCGCGCGCCGGTGGTCTGATTGCCGCCGGTGGCATCATCGCTCCGGTCATTCCGCCGTCCATGGCCTTCATCGTTTTCGGCGTGGCGGCCAATGTGTCGATCACCCAGCTCTTCATGGCCGGTATCGTGCCCGGCATTCTGATGGGCCTGTCGCTGGTCGTTGCGTGGTTGATCGTCGTTCGCAAGGACAATGTGCAGCCATTGCCGAAGGCGCCGATGTCGGAACGTCTCAACGCGACCGGTCGTGCCGCTTGGGCTCTGGGCATGCCTGTCATCATTCTCGGTGGCATCAAGGCGGGTGTCGTCACGCCAACGGAAGCTGCGGTCATTGCTGCCGCCTATGCCATGTTCGTCGGCATGGTCATCTACCGCGAGCTCAAGCCTCGCGACCTGCCGCGTGTCATTTTGCAGGCGGCCAAGACCACCTCGGTCATCATGTTCCTGGTGTGCGCTGCGCTTGTCTCCGCATGGCTTATCACCGCCGCTAATATTCCCGCAGAGATCGCAGGTTATATCGAGCCGCTGATCGACCGGCCCATGCTGCTGATGTTCGTGATCATGATCCTCGTTCTGGTTGTCGGCACGGCGCTGGATCTGACGCCGACGATCCTTATTCTGACGCCGGTGCTGATGCCGATCATTAAGCAGGCTGGCATCGACCCCGTCTATTTCGGTGTCATGTTCATCATGAACAATTGTATCGGCTTGATCACGCCACCCGTCGGCGTGGTGCTGAATGTCGTCAGCGGCGTCGGGCGCATTCCGCTCGGCAAGGTCACGATCGGGGTTTGGCCGTTCCTTCTGGCGCAAACCATCGTGCTGTTTCTGCTGGTCATATTCCCCGACATCGTACTCGTGCCTGCCCGCTGGCTGCGATAGCAGCCGGCACTTAACCGTCGTTTTCAATCATCCTGGGAGGATAAAATGAGAAAACTGCTTCTAGCCACTACGGCATTCGCCTTTGGCCTATCCGCTGCCATGCCAGCTTTCGCCGAATTCAACGCCCGCAACATTCGAGTTTCCAACGGCATCAATGCCGACCACCCGGTTGGCAACGGCATCAAGGCCATGCAGGCCTGCCTGGATGAAAAGTCGGGGGGAAAACTGAAGATCACCGCATTCTGGGGCGGCGCACTGGGCGGCGACCTTCAGGCAACCCAGGCGCTACGGTCCGGCGTTCAGGAAGGTGTCGTCACCTCGTCTTCGCCGCTGGTCGGCATCATTCCGGCACTCGGCGTCTTCGACCTGCCGTTCCTGTTCGCCACCCCGCAGGAAGCTTACAAGGTCCTCGACGGCAAGTTCGGCGACATGATGAACGAGAAGTTGGAAGCAGCCGGGCTCGTCAATCTCGCTTACTGGGAAAACGGCTTCCGCAACCTGTCCAACTCGGTGCGTCCCGTGACCAAATGGGAAGACTTTTCTGGCATGAAGGTCCGCGTCATGCAGAACAATATCTTCCTCGACACCTTCCAGAATCTTGGCGCGAACCCGACGCCTATGGCCTTCGGTGAAGTCTTCTCGGCATTGGAAACAAATGCCATCGATGCGCAGGAGAATCCCTACGTTACCATCGATACGTCAAAATTCTTCGAGGTGCAGAAGTACATCACCGAGACCAATCACGCCTACACGCCGTTTCTGCTGCTCTTCTCGAAAGCGATTTTCGACAGCTACACACCGGAGGAGCAGGCCGCCCTTCGCGAATGTGCCGTGGTCGGACGCGACGAGGAGCGCAAGGTTATTCAAGAGCTGAACAAGACCTCGCTCGAAAAGATCAGGGAAGCCGGTTTGAAGGTCAACACGCTGTCTCCTGAAGAACAGACACGTATTCGCGAAAAATCGATGATCGTCTACGAAAAACACAAGGAGCAGATCGGCCCCGATGTCGTCGACGCTATTGTCAAGGAACTGTCGGAAATCCGTAAGTAATTGTTTCCAGAAAAACGATGTTTGGAGGTCGGGCAGTGCCCGGCCTCTTTTCGTTTTCAGATCTATGCTGTCAGTCAGGATATCGCTGAATTGCAAACCACGTCTTCAAGATTGACGCCCCGGGCATGCTCTCTACTTGCTCACTGACGGGCGATCTGGCTCGCCAGTTTGAACGGGCTTGCGACGGCGGCACCGGCGGCATCGAAGACGAAGGCGCCGATATTGTTGCCGTTGGTGCGCATCCGCGCATCCGCTTTCAACATCTCCCCGGAGAACCGGGCAAGCGAGGCGTAGCGGTCGTGCCCCAACCCATCGGATGATTGCAGCGAAGAAATATCGATGACCGTAAGTCGTTCCTGCTTTGCAGCCTGTTGGATCAGCGGGTCCTCGATATTGAGCAGGCCCACGCGTGGTCGCTCACCGCCAATGAAGCTCGATACGCTCAAGGCATTGTCGCTTTTGGAAACCAGGAGAACGATCGGGTTGGGAAGACGACCGATGTCGCGCAACTGTGACTGGAACACGTCGACATCGATATCCGGTGCGGCAAGAACGATCTGAAGTTTTGCCAGAACGTCATCACGTCGCTGAAGTTTCAACTGCCGTGCCACTTCCATCGACAGGAAGCCGCCCATGCTATGGCCGAACAATACGATGCGCTTGATCTTCGGCGCCTTGGCCATCGCCTGTATCAGCGCATCCAGTTGTGAGCGGGAATAGAGCACGGCATCCTTGTCCGTAACATAACCCGTAACGCTGGCAGCCGATGGCCAGGAGAACATGACAGGCGGGCTCATGGAGTTGGCGTCGGCGGACATCTGGGCGGTTCGGAACAGGGCCTCCTGGTAGGAATAATTGTATCCGTGCACGAAAATCGAAGCCGTCCCATCGAATCGATCGGCCCGCGTTGCATCCTCAACCAGCGCGTCCAGGGACAGTTTTTCGCGCTTCGTTACGATGAATTGCCGTTTGGGATCGGGCTTTGCCGAGGGGTAGGTGATCGCTGCACCTTCCCGGTTCGTTGGAACGGAAAACACGAAGCGATCGTAATGAACATCCGTTGCCCATCGGTTTCCGAACGAGTGATCTTTGCTGTCGGACGTACGGTTCGTCACCGCGAGAATGCTGACCTGTTCGCCCGCGCCCTGACGCAACGTTACCGGTTGCAGAACGGTCGTGGTCGGGCGTGACACGCAGCCGGACAGTGCCATCACAATCGCTGCGACGGTCAAAACGCAGCGCGAACGGCTGGCAATAGAGGAGGAAAAAAGAACCACTGTGTTGCTCTGCTCTATGGGTGAAAGTGGAGAGGGCGTTCGCGACGCCCTCTCGATATCAAACCGTTGCCGGCTCCTGCGCTGGCTTTGTATCGTCTTCACGCGGAATTCGGAACCATGCGACGTAGAGCGCTGGAAGGAAAAGCAACGTCAAGATCGTGCCGACCACGATGCCACCCATCATGGCATAGGCCATGGGTCCCCAGAACACCTCACGCGAGATGGGAATGAGCGCAAGCGTCGCCGCAGCGGCTGTCAGCATGATGGGTCGCATGCGGTGCTCGGTCGCTTCGATGACCGCGCGCCATGCGCTGACACCTTCCTCCCGCAGATGCTCGATCTGGACCACAAGGATCACAGAGTTTCTGATCAGAATGCCGATCAACGCCAGCACACCCAGAATGGCGACGAAGCCCATGGGCGCATTGCTGAGCAGCAGTGCTGCAACGACACCGATGAGGGCCAGTGGCGCAACCGCAAAGACCAGGAATAGGCGGCTGAAGCTTTGCAACTGGAACATCAGGATCGTTGCCATGGCAAGTAGCATCATAGGCGCCACGGCAGCGATCGGGCCTTGCGCGTCGGCACTCGATTCCACCGAACCGCCGATGACCACCTTGTAGCCGGAAGGTATTGAAGCGTTGAACTTCTCGACCTGTGGCTTCAGCTCCTCGACGATCGTCGCTGGCTGGGTTGGTCCGTCGACGGCCGCTTTCACGATGATCGTCGGCATGCGATCCCGGCGACCGATCAACGGTTGTTCGAGCTCGTATCTGAACTTGGCGACAGCCGATAGTGGAACAGATTTTCCATTCGCGGCCGCAAGCTGGAGGTTGCGAAGCGTGTCTATCGAACCCCGCTCGATGTCTTCGGCACGACCGACGACATCGATCAGATAGATGTCGTCGCGAACCTGTGTGACCGTGGTCCCTTCGACGATATCGTTCAGAGCCGTCGCGATATCCTGCGACGAGACGCCAAGCTGCCGTGCCTTATCCTGAAGCACATCCACCTTTACGACGCGGGACGGCTCGTTCCAGTCATAGGTCATGTTGGAAAGCAGCGGATTGCCATTGATGATGGTTCCGAACTGCTGCGCGAGCTTGCGCACCTCTTGCACATCAGGTCCGCTGATGCGGTACTGAACGGGTTTGCCGACGGGTGGCCCGATATCGAGCAGCTTCACGAAGGCATCGGTGCCCGGGTAGGTCTTGGATAGATGGGCTTGGAGGTCGCTGCGCAGCCTGTTTCGTGCCTCAAGATCCTTGGCAACGATCACGATCTGACCAAACCATGGCGCCGGGCTCTGGACGTCGTAAGATAGAATGAAGCGGGGCGCGCCTTCGCCGACATAGGTCGACCAATGGTCGATATCGGCGTTGCCGACCAGCTTGTCTTTTTCGAACTCGGCCATCTGCTTGTTGGTTTCAGCAATCGTGCTGTTCTGCGGCAGGCTCCAGTCGACAATCAGTTCGACGCGGTCGGATGCCGGGAAGAATTGTTGCTGTACCAGTCCAAGACCACCGATCGACAGGCCGAATATGATGATCGTCGAGGCGATGGTAACCCACCGCCAACGCATGGCAAGAAGCAGCAGCCACGCAAAACCGCTGGCAAAGCGACCCTTCTCCCCATGATGCTGCTTCATCGTCTTGGGCAGAATGACCACGCCGAGCAATGGCGTGAACACCACGGCAACGATCCATGACACGACCAGCGAGACGGCGATGACGACGAACAGCGTGAAGGTAAACTCACCCGCCGCACTGCTGTTCAGGCCGATCGGTATGAAGCCTGCCACGGTGACGAGAGTACCCGTCAACATCGGAAAGGCAGTCGATGTGTAGACGTAGGTCGCGGCCTTTCGCAGGTCGTCGCCCGCTTCGAGCCTGGACACCATCATTTCCACGGCAATCATGGCGTCATCGACCAGAAGGCCGAGCGCGATGATGAGCGCGCCAAGCGAAATACGCTGGAGCGAAATGCCGGAATATTCCATGAAGACGAAGGTAATGGCGAGCACGAGCGGAATGGAAATGGCGACCACAAGGCCTGCGCGAACGCCCAAACTGATGAAGCTGATGGCCAGAACGATGACGATGGCTTCGAACAGTGCCGTCGTGAAGCCGGAAACGGCATCTTCCACCACGGCGGGCTGGTCGGACACGCGGTCCACAGTGACACCGATGGGAAGATCGGCCACCACGCGCTTCATTTCAGCGTCGAGGTTCTCACCGAAGGTCAACAGGTTGGCACCCGGTGTCATGCCGATGGAAAGACCGATTGCGGGCTGCCCCTTGAAACGGAACAGCGATGATGCGGGATCGACATAGCCGCGCTTGATAGTGGCAATATCCGTCAGCGGGAAATAACGGTCATTGACCCGCAGATTGATGGACTTCAGGCTTTCTTCCGAGAGAAACGCCCCACCGACGCGCAGCGCAACGCTTTCAGGCCCTGCTTCCACAAAACCGGACTGCGTCACGGCATTCTGCGCCTGCAGGGTGTCGATGATGGCCTGACGGTCTATGCCCATTGCGGCGATCTTGCGGGTGGAGAATTCGAGGTAGATGACCTCGTCCTGCGCGCCGACCACATCGATCTTGCCAGCATTCGGCACTGTCAGCAGCTTTTCACGCGCGCTTTCGACAAGGTCGCGCAATTGCCGCTGGGACAGGCCGTCGGAGGTGAAGGCGTAAATATTGCCATAGACATCGCCAAACGTGTCGTTGAAGAACGGCCCGACGACACCGCTGGGAAGGTCTCCCTTGATGTCATTGACCATGTTACGGACACGAATCCAGTTCGTGTTCACGTCCTTGGCTTTGGTCGTGGGCAGAAGCTCTACATAGATGGTTGTTTGGCCCGCGCGCGTTTCGCTGCGGGTATAGTCCAGCGCGTCAAGCTCCTGAAGCTTCTTCTCGATGCGGTCGGTGACCTGCTTCGTCACCTCCTCGGCAGAGGCACCCGGCCATTGCGCATTGATGATCATCGTCTTGATCGTGAATGCGGGATCTTCTTCGCGGCCGAGATTGATGTAGGAGAACGTGCCCGCGATGATGAAGATGATCATGAAGTACCAGACGAGCGAACGGTGATCGAGCGCCCAGTCGGAGAGATTGAACGATTTCACTGGGCATTCTCCTGCTCGATACGTACGGCCTGGCCGTCCTGAAGTTGGTTGACGCCGGCCACGACGACACGGTCACCGGGATTGAGGCCCGAGGATATGACGATCGTACCACCGGGGACAGAGCCCGCCTCGGGTGTGACGTCACGCGCCGAAACCTTGCCGGCCTTTTCGTCGACGATCCAGACAGATGTCTTGCCACCCTCGCGCTTGATAGCGGATGAAGGCAGACGGATGACGGGGTGGGCGTCCGCGGTGGCCGTTGCCGTGATCACGGCACCGAGGCGTAGTGCGTCGGGCGGATTCACCAGCGCCAGCTTCGTGCGCAGCGTGCGGGTCGCATCGTCCGCTTCAGGTGCAACTTCGCGCACCAGACCCTGCGCGTGGTATGTCGGATCGAGTTGCAAGGCGACGTCGAAGGCGGTGCCGGGTTTCAAAAGTGAGCCTGCCGCTTCCGGCACATCGATCACCGCGTCACGCTCTTCCGGGCGGGCAACGGTGACGACGCTCTGGCCAGCCGAAACGACCTGCCCGACTTCGGCGGATGTGCTGGTTACGACACCATCGAACTCCGTTAGCAGGCGCGAATAGCCGAGCTGCTCATTGGCTTTGTCCAGATTGGCCTGCGCCTTGTTCAGGTTCGCCTCGGCAGTCACGCGCTCCTGTTGCGCGCTCTCGAACGTTGCCTTCGCGGCAGACTGGCGCTCGAACAATGTCTGTTGGCGCTGTTCGTTCGTTTGCGCGTTTGCAAGCTGAGCCTGCGCGTTGGACAGGTCCGACTGCGAGCTTCTGACGGCAAGTTCCAGAGAAAGCGGGTCGATTGCGGCAAGCACATCGCCCTTTTTTACGATATCGCCGACCTGCACATTGCGCGCGACGATACGACCGAGAACGCGAAAGCCGAATTCGGTTTCGATGCGCGCATTGACTGTGCCGGGCAGCGTCAATGTCGCGGCAGGGGCTGGCTGCACGACGATGGAGAGGACGGGGCGGGGCTTTTCAGGCACTTCCTCTTCCTTTTGGCAGGATGCGAGAAAGGTGGAGGCGAGCGCAAGCGCGACGAAGGCTACGGAAATTCTCATCGAACGGCTCCTTCATAGGCCACGGTCTCGCCGATGGCGAGAAATTTGGTGCCATTGACGACGACCGTTTCGCCCTCGGAAAGGCCTGATTTTACAGAAAAATGCCCATTTGCATATTTCGCAACTTCGATTTTACGCAGAACGACCGCATTGGTTTTGGGATCGACGACCCACACGGCAGGCTGGCCGGAATCGGATGCAATGGCCGACCATGGGAGCTGCATGGTCTTGACCGGCTTGTAATGCGCCGTTGCGACAATGGGGCTGCCGAGCCGCACATTGGCTGTCGCATCCAGCGCCAGCTTGACACGGATCGTGGCAGTGGTGGTGTCGAGGGCTGGCGACAATTCCCGCAATGTGGCCTTGATCGGCGCACCGCCCGACAGCATTCTGACGACGACATCGTTCTCGATTTCACCGCCCAGTAGGGTCGTTTCATCGGCATTGATCACAGCGTCACGCGGACCATTATGAGCCAGCGTGAACACCAGTTGCGCTGCCTGCGCGACTTGGCCGACTTCAGCGCTGCGTGCAGTGATGATACCATCGGCATCGGCCTTCAGTTCGGTCTGCTCCAGCGCGTCGCGGGCAGTATCGACCTGTGCTTGTGAGGACTGCACGGTGCCTTGACCGGTCAGCAGGGTTTCCTGCGCCTGGTCCAGTGCAGCGCGCGTGGTCACGCCGGTGTTGAAAAGGCTCTGTTGCCGGTCAAAGGCCTGCTGTGCCTGCGTCTGCTGGGCCTGTGCCGATTGCAACGTGGCCAGCGCGACCTGAAGATCGGCCTTCTGTTCCTGCGGGTCTATTCGTGCCAGAACCTGGCCCGCGGTAACATGGTCTCCCACATCCACAAACCGTTCCACGATTTGACCGCTGACACGGAACGAGAGGTCGGATTGAACGCGCGCGCTGATTTCGCCTGTGGTCGAGACCGCGTCAGACACATCCACTGATTTGACCTGCACCACCTCTACATGGCGGGGTGCTTTTTCCTGTGCCTGTTTTTCGGGCGAACAGGCGGTCAGCCCGGGCAGTGCTGCCGCCAAAAAGGCGATTGTTGCATACCGTCTCATATATTGCCTCTTGAACCGTGATGAAGACGTGATACATTTGACTTACCGGACAGTCAATGAAATTATTGTGTCCTCGAATTGATCGGGCGCAGATGGTTAAGGATCACTATGAAACGGCTGACACGCGCCGAACAGAAGGCACTTCGGCCCACGCAAATTCTGGAAGCAGCATTTGAAGAGTTCGTGGAACACGGGTTCACGGCGGCACGAGTGGAAGACATTGCAGAACGCGTCGGCGTCACCAAAGGCACCGTCTATGTCTACTTTCCCACCAAGGAAGAACTTTTTGCGGAAATGATACGCCATATCGCTTCGCCGCTCGAAACCTTTCTCACCGATTTGGGAGAGTTGAGCGGCAACAGCGAGGAGCGGCTGAAGAACTTCATACTCCAGCTTTATGACCGGCTGCTGACGGAACGACGGTTGCGGCAAATGCTGCGCTTCGTCATCTCAGAGGGAACACGGTTTCCGCATGTCATCGATACGCATACAGAAGAACTGATAGAGCCGATTCTCGGGCGTTTGCAGGAATTGCTAGACGAAGGCGTCAAAAAGGGCGAGTTCGTTCCGGGCCCCAGAGCGAGTTCGCGGATCGTCTTCGCACCGATCGTCGGAATAGCGGTGGAGACCCTGATCCACGGTGACCGCCGCGATCCGGAACTCCCGTCCTTTATCGAGTCACACCTCGATCTCATCATGGGCGCGCTGCTGACGCGGCCTCAAGGCTAAAATCGATAAGGCCCGTCGCGTCCGGTTGGTCTCAGAAGGCCGGGCGCGGAATGGGGATCGGCACATTGGCCGCATCTGCGCCCTTGCTCGCCGTGCTGGCACTGTTGGCGACCACCGTCTCGCTGCCCGGAATAAGGCCCGCGTAGGAGTAGACCGGCGGGCGGGTCATTTCCTGCACATAGGGAGATTTGATGATCATGCGGCCTGCTTCGTCGCGGCTTTCGCTGCGAACCTTTGCGGCCTTCGGGTTGCAGATATCGGCGCTGATATCGTTGACATCGGCTGTCTCGCCATAAGGTGCCAGCGATGCGAGAGAGACGCCCTGTCCACTTGAGGATGTCAGAGCCATCTGTAGTAGGTCTGCGGATTGGTCGGTGCGGCCCGCAAGGCTATCGGCGCCCAGCACCACGCTGATGACCTGACGGCCATTGCGCGAGGCCGAGGACACCTGGTTGAAGCCGGAGGCGCAGATAAAGCCGGTCTTCATGCCATCAGCCCCCTGGAAGCGACCGACCAACATATTGTAATTGGCATAGTTCTTCTTGCCGGTGCTGACGCCTTCCAGCGAGAAATAGCCAGCATATTCAGGAAATTCGCGCTTCAGGAGCAGCGCTAGAACGGCAAGATCGCGCGCTGTCGTGTACTGACCCTTGCCGGGCAGGCCGTTGGGGTTGACGTAGCGGGTAGACGTCATGCCCAGACGCGCTGCCTGCGCATTCATCTGCGCCACGAAATTTTCCGTCGTTCCGCCCACCGTTTCGGCAATGGCGACGGCAACATCGTTTGCGGATTTGATCAGCAGCAGCTTCAGAGCGCTGTCCAGCGTCAGCTTCGAGCCGGGCTTGAAATACATCTTGCTGGCAGGCTGATCCGCGGCCTTCTTGCTCATCACCACTTCGGTCTGCGGGCTGAGCTTGCCGGATTTCATCGCGCTGAACGCCAGATATGCCGTCATTAGTTTGGTCAACGACGCGGGATACCACTTACGAAATGCTTCCTGATGCGAGATCACCTTGCCGGTTCTGACATCGATCACCATCTTAGGGTTGGCGTTGGTCACAGACGTCATCGTCAGGACACCGGCCAGAATTGCAGCAGTGGTTTTTACCAGCCGCCCTGCGGCGCGGCCATGTCTGGAAGTAGATTGCAAGGCGGATCCTCGAATTCCCGTCATCGTTACGGGATTTGCAATATTCACAATATATGGCCTAGCAATGGCAAAGTACATTGATTGCGTCAATTATGCGGCGCAATATCCACCGTGGGGAAAGCGCATTTCGCCATGCCGAGAATGGAATATCAGGAATAAATGAATGCCAGTATTGAACAGAGCCGCGGAATTGCAGGTGCAGGCCAGCGAGTGGCGACGTCATCTCCATGAAAATCCCGAGCTGCTCTACGACGTGCACGACACTGCTGCATTCGTCGCTGAGAAACTGCAATCCTTCGGCGTCGACGAAATCGTGACCGGCATCGGTCGCACCGGCGTCGTCGGCATCATCCATGGCCAGCGTGGCAAGGGCCGCACCATCGGTCTGCGCTCCGACATGGATGCGCTGCCGATCGTCGAGGAAACCGGCAAGCCCTGGACATCGAAAGTCGATGGCAAGATGCATGCCTGTGGGCATGATGGCCATATGGCCATGTTGCTGGGTGCTGCCAAATATCTGGCGGAAACACGCAATTTCGCAGGTTCCGTCGCGCTGATCTTCCAGCCTGCGGAAGAGGGCGGAGCGGGGGCGCTTGCGATGGTGCAGGATGGCCTGATGGACAGGTTCAAGATCGATGAAGTCTATGGCATGCACAATATGCCGGGCATTCCGCTGGGCTCTTTCGCCATCCGCAAAGGCGGCATCATGGCAGCCCCAGACAAGTTCTCTATCGTAGTGAAAGGGCAGGGCGGCCATGCCGCGCAGCCACATCGCACGGTGGACCCCATAGCCATCGGCGCGCAGATCGTCACCAATCTCCAGATGATCGCGTCGCGCAATGCCGATCCCATACGCTCGGTCGTGGTCTCCGTCACCCGTTTTCAAGCGGGCTCCAGTCACAATATCATCCCCAACGAGGCGGTGATTGCAGGAACGGTCCGCACGTTGGACGAAAACGTGCGGGATATGGCCGAAGCGCGGATCAAGCAGATGGCGGAAGGCATCGCGCAGGCCAATGGTGCGGAGGCCGAAGCCGTCTATGAGCGTTATTGCCCCGTCACCGTCAACCACGGCAATGAAACCGAACATGCCATCCGCATCGCCCGAGATGTTGTGGGCGACAAGAACGTTGATCCCGACGTCGATCCGTCCATGGCGGGGGAGGATTTTTCCTACATGCTGAACGAGCGGCCTGGCGCATTTATCTTTCTGGGCAATGGCGACAGTGCAGGCCTCCACAATCCCAGCTACGACTTTAATGATGAAGCCCTGGCCTACGGCATTTCCTACTGGGTGAAACTCGCTGAGCAGCGACTGGCTGAATAATTATGTGACTCAGGCGATCACGACCGCGCCATTCGTGCGGTCGTCACGTCTCCGCGTTTCCACAACAATAATGGACGTGAAATATAATCACGTCGCCCAAGACTATGAAGCGTTTCACAAGGCGGCAGAGGATGATTGAAGTGCAAAGAGAAAAGTCCATGTATCTGGATTTTCTGTTTCAATTTACTCATTTAGAGGAAATTGGAGCGGGCGAAGGGATTTGAACCCTCGACCCCAACCTTGGCAAGGTTGTGCTCTACCCCTGAGCTACACCCGCTCAAAATCCGTGGTTCGGGGTAGATCGCTGAACCGCGGGTCGCTGCGTTGCGGCGACGAGGGCTATATCGCTCAACCGCTTTTTAAATGCAACAGGGAAATGACAAAAAGGGTAAGAAATTTTGGAAAAAGCTCTCAACTAACGGAAAACGTTATATTATTTCGATATCGAAATCCCCTGGGCGATTGCAAAAGCTGTTTTGAGGGCTTAATGACAGTTTCAGAGAAAACCGAATCCGACGGTATAAGAAGGCGATGATGACAGAGCAAACCCCGAAAACCGCGCAGGACCTTTTCGCTTTGCTGGATAGCCTCGGCATCCATCACAAGACGGTGCAGCACGAGCCGGTTTTCACAGTTGCCGAGTCCGAATCTCTGCGTGACAGGATTCCCGGCGGTCACACCAAGAACCTTTTTGTGAAGGACAAGAAGGACAGATACTTCGTGCTGACCGTGGAGGAGAATGCGGTGGTGGACCTGAAAACGGTTCATAAGACCATCGATGCTTCGAGTCGCGTTTCGTTCGGTCGCCCTGAAAAGATGCTGGAGTATCTGGGCGTCGTTCCCGGCTCCGTCACCGTCTTCGGCGCCATCAACGATCTGGGTAACGATGTGACCTTCGTTCTCGACAGTGAGTTGATGAAGCACGATCTGATCAACGGCCACCCGCTTTCCAACGATGCGACCACCACGATTGGCCGCGATGACCTCATTCGGTTTCTGGAGGCGACAGGGCACACGCCGCTCGTCTTGAAAGTCACCGAATAAAGTACGATCTTTGCGCTGCGACATGAACGGAGACTTTATATGAGCGATAATCCCTACGGAACGTCCAACAGCGGACATATGACTGGCTCCGTCAATTATGGCAACGCGCCGCAGGCCGCGGCTGCGGCCTCGCATATCAAGGATACGACGACGGCGAATTTCTCCAAGGACGTCATAGAGGAATCCCGCCGCCAGCCGGTGTTGGTGGATTTCTGGGCCCCATGGTGCGGCCCTTGCAAGCAATTGACACCGGTGCTGGAAAAGGTCGTCAACGAGGCTGGCGGTCGCGTTAAGCTCGTCAAGCTCAACATCGATGATCACCCTTCCATTCCCGGCCAGCTAGGCATTCAGTCCATTCCGGCTATCGTCGCCTTTCAGGATGGTCGCCCTGTGGATGGTTTCATGGGTGCCGTGCCTGAAAGCCAGATCAGAGAATTCATAGACAAGATTGCGGGCCCTGCTGGAAACGATCCACAGGCGGAAATCGATGCTGCCCTAGCCGAGGCCAAGCAGCTTTTTGCCGATGGCGACCATCAGGGTGCGGCCCAGCTTTTCGGCTTCGTCATGCAGGTGGACCCTGATAATGCCACTGCAATTGCCGGTATTGCCGAATGCATGATTGCCGTTGGTGAATATCAGCGCGCCAGCGATCTCCTTGCCTCCGTTCCCGCGGAACTGCTGGCCGATCCGGCCATTCAGGCGGCATCCAAAAAGCTGGCGCAATATGAAGAAGCCCGTCAACTGGGCGATCCGGCAGCGCTGGAACGCGAACTTTCAGCCGATCCCGACAACCACGATGCCCGCATGAAGCTTGCCAAAATCCTCAATGCGCAGGGCCGTCGCGATGAAGCGGCAGACCAGTTGCTGACGGTGATGCGCAAGGATCGTACGTATGAGGACGACGGTGCTCGCAAGCAGCTTGTCGAGTTTCTGGAAAGCTGGGGCTTCAAGGATCCGGCATCGGTATTGGCGCGCAGAAAGCTGTCATCGATACTGTTTTCCTGACCCGCGCCTTGCGATGTCAGGTCGCAGACCACACTTATAGGGTTGTGGCGCCTTGAACGGAGCAAGGCGGCACGGCCTAGTCTCGAAGCGAGGACCCTTCCCATGCACGTCGGAAATGCACGATATCTCAAGAGCACCGATCTGCCGGACGTCGTCCCTGTGTTTCCGTTGTCGGGCGCCCTTCTTCTGCCGGAGGGGCAACTACCTCTTAATATCTTCGAGCCGCGCTATCTTGCCATGTTTGATGCGGCTCTATCAGGGGATCGTATGATCGGCATGGTGCAGCCATCCTTGCAGGGTCTGGACACCGGGAAGGGTGATGGTCCGCTCAGTCAGGTCGGCTGTCTGGGGCGCGTCACGTCCTTTTCGGAAACGGGAGACGGGCGATATCTCGTCTCTCTCAGCGGTGTGTGCCGTTTCCGTCTGCTGGATGAAGTGGCGACCAGCGCACCGTATCGTACCTTCAAGCACGCCCCGTTCCTGTCCGACCTCACGGGCGAATATGACGAAGATGCCGTTGACCGTGAAAACCTGCTGCGGGTCTTTCGATCCTTCCTCGATGCCAATCAGCTGGAAGCGGACTGGGAAAGCGTGGAGCGAGCCGGAAACCGCGTGCTCGTCAACTCGCTTTCCATGATGTCGCCGTTTGGCCCCGCCGAAAAGCAGGCACTTCTGGAAGCGCCTGATCTCAAGTCACGCGCCGATACGCTGATCGCCATCACGGAAATCGTTCTTGCTCAAGGCAGCAGCGAACCCGGCACCCTGTTGCAGTAAGGGCCTGAAATGGACGAAAAACTCAGCAACGTCGATCCTAAATTGCTCGATCTCCTGGTCTGCCCATTGACCAAGGGACGTCTGTCCTATGACAGGGAAAAACGAGAGCTGATTTCTGAGAGTGCACGGCTTGCATATCCGATCCGCGATGGCGTGCCGATCATGCTGGTTTCGGAAGCGCGGACGATAGAAGACTAGCGTCTAGTTTCGCGCAGTTCATCTCAGTCGTCATCGTGAAATAGGGGCCAGCCTGATGGGCCGACCCGATCTATTTTAAAGAAATTCAGCCCTGTGGGGGGTGAATGTATCGATCAGGCGACCTTTCGCGAGCGCTTTCACGCCGTGCACGAGGTCAGGCTTGACGATGAATGTTCCGCCAACGCCAAGCTCTTGCGTCACACCATCGATCGTCACTTCGAAGCGGCCTTCGGCAACATAGCTGGCCTGAATGTGCGGGTGAGAGTGGAGGGAGCCGACGGCACCCTCTTCAAAGACGACCTCGACCATCATCATTTCCGGCAGATAAGCCATGATGCGGCGCGAAACGCCCGGTTCGGTCGGCGTCCACAAGCCGTCCTCGGCGTTTACGAATGCTTTGCTTTCACTCATCTGCGCGGTCCTTATTTCAGGTCGTCCATGGTGACGGGGTCGACATCGGTATAGTCGACATTATCTCCGGCCATGGCCCAGATGAAGGAGTAATTCGCTGTTCCGGCACCCGAATGGATCGACCAGCCCGGTGAAAGGGCGGCTTCTTCATTCTTCATCACCAGATGGCGTGTTTCGCCCGGCTCACCGAGAAAATGGAAGACGCGCGCCGTTTCCGGCAGATCGAAATAGAGATAGGCTTCCATACGGCGGTCGTGAATGTGGCACGGCATCGTGTTCCAGACGGAGCCCGGCGCAAGGCTGGTCATGCCCACCACCAACTGGCAAGTCTTCACGCCTTCCGGGTGGATGAATTGGAAGATCGAGCGCTCGTTGCTGGTCGCCTGCGAACCGAGATCGACGCGCTTTGCATCGTTGATGCTGATATGTTTTGCCGGATAGGCTGCGTGCGCAGGTGCGCTCAGCAGATAAAATTTGGCAGGCGTGCCAGAGTCGGTGGACGCGAAGGAAACTTTCGCACCAAGGCCTGCATAGACCATGTCGCGCGTGCCGGTTTCAAACGCCGTGCCATCCACAGTCACTGTGCCCTTGCCGCCAATATTGACGACGATCAGTTCGCGTCGGTCGAGAAAGGACTTCGTGCCCGTTGGCTTGATGGCCTCGAGTTCAAGCGAAACGGACGCGGGCACGGCGCCACCCACAATCATACGATCGTAATTGGTGTAGTGCAGTTGAACCGTGTCGTTAACGAACAAAGGCGGCAGCAGGAAGTTCTCACGAAGCTCTTCTGTGCCAAATTTCGCAGCGGTCTTTGGGTCGATGGCGAAGCGGTTCGTATATTCAGTCTGGCCCACGGCTCTTCCTATCATATCTCGTGAAAAGTCATCATACATATATGCGATGAGAATCCGATGTCAACAACAGCTCGTCTCTCGATAACAGCGATTGGTTGCTCACAGGTGCGATAAATGAGGCATTTTAACTTGTAAGGCAGGTAACCCACCTAGCTGATGGAAAAGTCCCCTCAGCCGTCCGTCTGCACAACGCCGCCTGTTTGCGGGGCGTCGCTCTCACATTGACTTTTCTTCATGAATGCGAGCAAAGTCAGCGCAGTCAGACGGACCGGGGGAGAGACTGATGTCCATGCGCGCTGCTTTGAAAAGCCTGTTGTTGGTCGTGGCAACCTTTGCGTTCCAGTCCGTGTCTGCCCAGGAGACGACGCGAAAAATCGTCACTACGCAGAACGGTGACTATTTCGGTTTCGATCTGCGCACGGAACAGAACGTCTCCCAGCCGCAATGCGAAACCATCTGCATCAACGACGCATCCTGCAAGGCCTTCACCTATAATCCCAAGGTGAAGTGGTGCTTCCTCAAGTCGGATTTCAACCAGCTCAATGCGTTCCCCGGCGCTGTCGCGGGGAAGGTGGTCGAGGTCGCCAGCGAACCGGATATCGGCGCGCCGCAAAAACTCTCCTTTGTGGATGACAGCCTTTATCAGCAGGCCCGCCGCCTGACACTAGACCTTCCCGCAGCTGGTGACGGCCAGCAGGTGGATGATCTTCTTGCCGCTGCCCGCCAGCAATCTGCCGTTGGAAATGACGCTCTGGCCGTGGATGGTTACAAGGCGGCGCTGGCGCTTGCACCTGACGACGGCGCTGTCTGGGCAGAACTTTCTCGCTCCGCAGCAAAGGTCAAGAACAATTACCAGATCAGCGGACAGGCGGCGTCCGCTGCCCTTAATGCCTATTCGCTGAGCCGCACCCTGTCTGCCCGTACCGATGCGCTGAACACGTTGGCGCAGGCATTCGAAAAGACGCAGAGCTACCGTGCCGCGCTCGATGCCTATAAGGCGAGCCTTGCGCTCTCCGATGTTCCGCAAACCCGTGCCATCTATGCTGACCTGAGAACCCGCCAGGGCTTCCGCGTCATCGGCAACACTGTCGATACCGATAGCGTCAGCCCGCGTGCCTGCATCCAGTTTTCCGAACCGCTGGTGAAAAACGGCGTCGATTACACGTCCTTCGTCACACTGGATGGCGCAGCGCCAAAGGCCATCGAAGCAAAGGGCAGCGAGATTTGCGTGGAGGCGCTGACCCATGGCCAACGCTACAAGATCGCCCTGCGCGCAGGTCTGCCCTCCTCGGTCGAGGAGCCGCTCGAAAAACAGGTCGATCTGGACATCTACGTTCGTGACCGTTCCGGCTCGGTGCGTTTTACCGGCGAAAATTTCGTCCTTCCCGGCACCGCCCGGCGCGGCATTCCTCTCGTTTCCGTCAATATCGACCACGCCGATCTCAAGCTTTACCGTGTCGGCGACCGCAATATCACCGCACTGCTGTCCAATTCGCAGTTCCTGACGCAGATGGATGGTTATGGTGCAGAGCGCATCGAGACGGAAATAGGCGAGCTCGTCTGGCAGGGCGCCATAGATATCAAGAGCGAGCTGAACAAGGACGTCGCCACCAGTTTCCCGGTGGATGAGGCGTTGCCGGAGCGCAAGCCGGGCATCTACATGCTGACCGCCGTTCCCCCAGGCACTGCTGCCGAGAGCTGGGATTCGCGCGCAACACAGTGGTTCCTCGTGTCCGATACCGGCATCACCACCTACGCCGGGACTGATGGCCTCAATGTCTTCGTTCGTGCGCTCAGCAGTGCGAAACCGCTCAAAGGCGTCTCGCTTCAGCTCCTTGCCAAGAACAACGAAATTCTCGGCACCGCCACCACGGACGGTGAAGGCCGCGCCACGTTTTCGGCAGGCCTCATGCGCGGGACGGCAGGGCAGGCGCCTGCCATCATCACTGCGCGCAATGGTGAGAAGGATTACGTTTTCCTCGATATGACCCGCGCCGGTTTCGACCTCTCCGACCGTGGTGTGACGGGTCGCGCCGCGCCCGGTGCCATCGATGTGTTCAGTTGGACGGAACGTGGCATTTACCGTGCCGGTGAAACCGTGCATGCGGCAGCACTGGCGCGGGATATCGAAGGCAATGCGGTGGAGAACCTGCCGCTGACCTTCATCTTCTCCCGGCCCGATGGCGTGGAGGACCGACGTTTTGTCAGCGACGGCAAGGCGCTCGGCGGTCATGCGGTGGAACTACCGTTGCAGGAAAACGCCATGCGCGGCACCTGGACGCTGCGAATTCACACTGATCCGAAAACCGCTGCTATCAGCGAAAAATCCTTCCTCGTGGATGATTTCGTACCTGACAGAACCGAATTCGATCTGACCAGCAAAGCGAAGGAGATCGATCCTGCCGGTGAAACGGCAATCGATGTCGATGGTCGTTATCTCTACGGTGCACCCGCTGCCGGGTTGGAACTCGAAGGCGAAATCGCGCTGAAGCCGACCCGGACCCATCCCGGCTTCGAAGGCTACATGTTCGGCTTGGCGGATGAGGAAACTGAAGAGGAAAGCCGTACGACGCTGGATGCCCTGCCGGTGCTGGATGAAGACGGCAAGGCCACGTTCAATGTCACGCTGGCCGATCTACCGTCCACCACGCAGTTCCTGTCTGCCGACATCACCCTTCGTATGCGTGAGGCGGGCGGTCGTGCCGTTGAGCGATCGCTCACGTTGCCGGTCAAATCCGATAGCGCGATGATCGGCATCAAGCCGCAGTTCTCCGGTGATCTCGCGGAAAACTCCATCGGTCGCTTTCACGTTATCGGGCTAGGCGCCGATGGCGCGAAAAAGGCCATGAGCGGGCTGACATGGAAGCTCATCAAGGTCGAGCGTAATTACCAGTGGTACCGTCAGGGCAGTTCCTGGCGCTACGAACCTGTTGTCTACACCAAGCAAGTGGAGACCGGCACCATATCGGTCGATGCCAATGGCGGCGAGATTTCCGTACCCGCCTCCTGGGGTCGCTACCGTCTGGAAGTGGAATCGCCTGAAAATAACGGTCCGGTCTCCAGCGTCGAATTCGATGCTGGCTGGTACGTGTCGGCAAGCTCCACCGAAACGCCCGATGCGCTGGAAATCGCGCTCGACAAGCAGAGCTACAAGATCGGTGACACCGCCAAATTGCAGGTCACCTCTCGTTTCTCCGGGCAATTGATGGTCGCGTCCGGTTCGGAAAAGCTGATCGCGGTTCAGAATATCGAGATCGGCGATAAGGGTGGCGAGATTGATATTCCCGTCACCAAGGATTGGGGTGCTGGCTCCTACGTCACCGCCACGTTGTTCCGCCCCGGCGATGCACAGGAAAGCCGCATGCCCATGCGCGCCATCGGTATCAAGTGGCTAGCGGTCGATCCGGGCGAGCGCAAGCTTGGCATCGCACTCGATCTGCCAAAGCAGACCTTGCCGCGTCAGCCGTTGGAAATCCCCATCCATGTCTCCGGTGCCGGTGTCGGTGAAAAAGCCTATGTCACCATTGCCGCTGTGGATGTCGGTATTCTCAACCTCACCCGTTATGAGCCACCCAAGCCGGATGAATGGTATTTCGGCCAGCGCCGTCTGGGTCTGGAAATCCGCGATATCTACGGTCGCCTGATCGATGGTTCGCTGGGTGCCACAGGCCGTCTCAGAACTGGTGGCGATGGTGGGCAGACAGCACTTCAGGGCAGTCCTCCCACTGAAAAGCTCGTCGCTTTCTTCGAAGGACCGGTGGAGCTGGACGCAGATGGCAAGGCCACCGTGCGTTTCGATATCCCGCAATTCAACGGCACGGCCCGTGTAATGGCGGTTGCGTGGACGAAGACGGGCGTCGGTCATGCCGTGTCGGATGTCGTCATTCGTGATCCCGTCGTCATCACGGCCAGCGCGCCGAAATTCCTCAGCCCCGGCGATGTGTCGCAAATGCGCATCGATATCGCCAACACCGATGGCGAGGCGGGCGATTACACGCTTGCTGTTGCCAGCAACATGGCGATCACGGTGGATGAGGGCGAGCTATCGCAGACCCTGTTGCTGCAAAAAGGCGGTAAAACCTCGCTCACCGTACCGCTGACGGGCGAAAACCTTGGCAATGGCGCTATTTCCATCAAGCTTTCTAATGCCAGCGGGCTTTCGCTGGAGCAGGCGTTGAATATTCCGGTGCGTCCCGCTGTGCTGCCGGTCACGACCCGCCGCAACATCAAGATCGCACCCAACAGCACGCTGACGGTGGACGGAAACCTGCTGGCGGAAAGCATGCTGCTCGGCTCGTCGGTTGCCGTCAACGTCACCCGTTCCCCGGCTTTCGATGTGCCCGCACTGGTCATGATGCTGGACAAGTATCCCTATGGATGCGCCGAACAGACCACTAGCCGTGCACTGCCCTTGCTCTATGTTTCGGAACTGATGAAGCAGCGTGGCGGCGCCGACGATCCCGATATTCGCAAGCGCGTGCAGGAGGCAATCTATCGTGTGCTGTCCTTCCAGTCCTCGTCTGGAAGCTTCGGTCTCTGGGGGCCGGGCGAGGGTGATCTCTGGCTGGATTCCTACATCACCGACTTCCTGACCCGGGCGCGAGAACAGTCTTACGATGTTCCTGAGACTGCTATGGTGCAGGCGTTGACCAACCTGCAAAACGGTCTCGCATATGACACCAATGTAAGGGATCGCGGCAACGAGATCGCATACTCGCTCTACGTTCTCGCCCGCAATCGTAAGGCTGCCATCAACGATCTGCGCTACTACGCCGACACGGCATTGAACGATTTCCCAACACCGCTGGCCAAGGCGCAACTGGCATCGGCACTTTCGCTATATGGCGATGCTGCCAGGTCGAAATCCGTCTTCGGTGCGTCGCTCAGCATGGCCTCGGCCAACACGAAAGTTAGTTTCGCACGTGCCGATTACGGCTCGGCGCTGCGTGATGGTGCGGCCTCGTTGGCGCTTGCCGCGGAAAGCCGCCCGGTTCCGGCTGTCGTGCCGCAACTGGCCAGCGCCGTTGCCAAGGCATGGGATGCGAAGTCCTATACCAGCACGCAGGAACAGGCCTGGATGCTGCTTGCGGCGCGCGCCCTTCAAGGCGAGGACAAGGATGTGCGGCTCGATGTCAACGGTGTGTTGGTCGAAGGCGGCTACAGCAAGACGCTGACCGGCGACGATCTGCTGCAATCGCCCATCAAGCTTACCAATGCGTCCGCAGATGCGGTGACTGCAGTCGTCACGACCGTTGCGCCACCGGCCCAGCCGCTGCCTGCGGGCGGCGATGGCTTCGATATTCAAAAAACCTATTATTCGCTTGCTGGAGAAGAGGTAAATATCAGCGAAACGCAGCAGAACGAACGCTATGTCGTCGTCATTAACGTGACGCCGAAGCACGACTGGCAATCGCGCGTCATGCTGACCGACCTTTTGCCCTCGGGCTTCGAGATCGACAATCCAAGCCTCGTCAACAGTGCGGCCCTTACCAATTTCGATTGGTTGCCAGAAACGGAAACGGCCCATACCGAATTCCGCTATGACCGCTTCGTGGCAGCATTCGATCGTACCGCCGGAGATGCCTCGGAAATCACGCTCGCCTATGTCGTGCGTGCGGTCACTCCCGGCACCTACGATAATCCGGCGGCGACTGTTGAAGATATGTACCGTCCGCAGTTCTCGGCCCGCACCGCAACCGGGCGCATGGAGGTTCGCGCAGCGCAGAAATGATCAGGTGGCGCGCGTTCATAGGCGGTTTCGTGGTGTCAGCGGTGCTAACTGGCGCTGCCGTCTGTGGGCTCGACCGACTGGACCGCGCCTATCCGCCGCCGCTGCACAATGCCGCTATCGCCTCGCAGGAAGTGCTGGATGCGGATGGCAAACTGCTGCGCGCCTTCGCCACGTCGGATGGCCGCTGGCGGCTGAAAACCACGGCTGCGGATGTTGACCCGCAGTTCGTGCGCATGCTGGTCGCCTATGAGGACCAGCGCTTTTTCGATCACGGTGGCGTCGATTTTCAGGCGCTTGCACGGGCTGCCGGGCAGTTGCTGACCAATGGCCGCATCGTTTCTGGGGCATCGACGCTCTCCATGCAGGTCGCACGCCTGATTGAGCCGCGCGCGGATCGTTCCTTCAGCGCCAAACTTCTGCAAATGGTTCGCGCATGGCAGATCGAGCGGCGATTGACCAAGGCCGAGATCATCGATCTCTACCTCAACATCGCGCCCTATGGCGGAAATCTCGAAGGTATCAGGGCCGCAAGCCTCGCATGGTTCGGCAAGGAGCCGAAGCGGCTGGATACAGGGGAGGCGGCCCTTCTGGTGTCCCTGCCACAATTGCCGGAAAAGCGCCGCCCGGACCGTTTCCCCGAGGCAGCCCGCATGGCCCGCGAGCGCGTATTGCAGCGTCTGGCCGTCGCCCGCGTGGTGGGTGAGGGGGAGGCGAGCCGTGCGGCAATTGCGACGGTGCCCTCGAAGCGTCGGGACCTCCCGTCCTTTGCGCCGCACATGGCGGAGGCGGCACGTGCCAGATTTCCCAAATCGGAAAAGATACGCTCCACTTTGCGCGTCTCCATTCAAAGCGAACTGGAAGAGCTTGCCCGTCGGTCCGCCCAGAAACTCGGAGACAAGGTCTCGGTCGCCATCGTCATGGCGGATAGCACCACCGGTGACATCATGGCCGAAGTCGGCTCGTCCGATTTCCTCGATACCAACCGTCGTGGCTGGGTGGAAATGACGCGCGCCGTGCGGTCTCCTGGCTCGACACTCAAGCCGTTCATCTATGGCCTCGCCTTCGAAAATGGCCTCATCGCGCAGGAAAGCATCATCGAAGACCGCCCGGCCGATTTTTCCGGTTATCGCCCGCGTAATTTCGACATGCAGTATCAGGGCGATGTCAGCATTCGCCAGGCCTTGCAACTCTCACTCAATGTGCCCGCTGTACGCCTGCTGGATGCCGTCAGTCCCGCAGCGCTGATGGTTCGCTTCCGCCGCGCATCGGTGCAGATGGTGCTCCCAAAAGCCGAAGCGCCGGGGCTTGCCATCGCGCTCGGTGGCGCGGGTCTATCGCTGGTCGATCTAGTCCAGCTTTACGCTGCACTCGCCAATGGCGGTCAGCCGGTGAAGCTTGGTGATGGCGTGCGTGGAGCGCCGCAGGTGCTGGATGCCGATCCGCTGTTTTCGAAAGCGGCTGTCTGGAACATCACCGATGTGCTGTCCGGCGTCCTGCCGCCGCTCGGCATGAAACAACGCGGCATAGCCTATAAAACCGGCACGTCCTATGGCTATCGCGACGCATGGTCGGTGGGTTTCGATGGACGTTACGTGATTGGCGTCTGGGCCGGGCGCGCCGATAATGGCTCCGTGCCCGGTCTTGCGGGTTATGTCTCTGCTGCCCCCATTCTGTTTGAGGCGTTCACCAAGTCGGGCGTTGCCATTACCCCGTTCGCACCTCCGCCGTCGGGCGCATCGCGCCTTGCCTACAAGGACCTGCCCGCCAACCAGCGACGCTTCAGCGTCACCCCGTCCGGTCTTCTCTCGGCATCCCGCCGCGAAGCCTCTCCGCAAATCGTTTATCCACCCGAAGGTGCACGCATCGAGCTCACCGGCCAGACCGGCAACCTTTCGCCGCTCGTGCTGAAGCTGCAAGGGGGCCGGGCGCCCTTTCACTGGCTCGCCAATGGCAAACCTTTGCCAGAGCCCTCCCGCCGCCGCAGCAGCGAATGGGTGCCGGAAGGTCAGGGCTTTTCCACCCTCACCGTCATCGACGCCGATGGCCGCGCATCGAGCGTGCGGATCTTCGTGGAATAAGCGGTCCTATACCGGACATTACTTTTTAGAGTGTCGCCAGCAATCGGTTGCTTAGCATTCCCGCAGACGCCTGTTGCATCGCCACCTTCTTCTCGATGGATTCGATAATGGTGTCGGTGAAATCGACTTTGGCAAGATCGCGAATATGCGCCAGTCCACCAGGCGAGAACACGTTGACCTCCAGAATTTTGTCACCGACGATGTCGAGGCCGACAAGGAACATGCCATCTTCCACCAGCTTCGGGCGCATCATTTCCGCCAGAGCGATGACGTCATCCGTCACCTCAACGGTCTCAGCCGTGCCGCTGGCATGAATGTTGGAGCGCAGATCGCCCTTGGCGGGAACGCGCCGCAGCGCCGCATATTGTCCATCACGCATCAACGGTTCTCCATTCATCATGAAGAACCTGATATCGCCACCCTTCGCCGCCGGCAGATAGGCTTGAGCGATCAGGTAACCCTCGATGCTGACAGCCTCAAAAATCTGGTTGAGATTGGTTTCCTTGCTGGACTCGATCTTGAACACGTTCTTGCCGCCAGAACCCTGTAGCGGCTTTACGATGACGCCTTTGGGGTGCGAATCCGCAAAGGCACGGATTTCTTCGACGTTGCGCGAAATCAGGGTCGTAGGGCGCACGATTTCCGGAAAACTCTGGAAGTACAGCTTGTTCTGCGCCAGTGCCAATCCCTCCGGGTCATTCAACACGACCACGCCACGCTGCTCCGCCAACCGCCCGAACAGGATGCCGGAATGCACAGCCCAAGGCCGCACGGTCTGATCAAGCGATGGATCGTTGCGCAGCATGAGAGCATCGATTTCCTCGATATCGATCGTCTGTCGCTCCAGTTTCTTTTCCTGAAGCACTGAGTGGAAGGTCTCGATCTTCTTGTATTTCTGGCGCGGCAAGATCAACGCGTGGACGACCAGCGTATCGTCTGCACGCAGGGTAAAGTCGCCGGGTGTCAGATAGACAACCTCGTGACCGCGGTTCAGCGCGGCCATCGCCATCAACCCTGTTGCAAAGGTGGGTTGCTCGCCCTCGATTGAATTGACGAAAAATGCAAGACGCATAGGTCCCTCCCTTATAAAGTTGCCATTTCGGCTATCGATAAACCGGATCGTATTTTCTCAAGGCGCTCGCTTGCTTTCGCCGGCGCCAAAAATGCCGGGCGAATGCCGGGCGGATGTAGCAGGCCGCGCAACGCCAGCTCCTGCATGACAGGAAAATGCGCGGCGGAAATCTTGCCCATCCAGAACGGATCGAGCGCGCCGCCCTTGCGCAGGTGCTCCAGTATTTCGCTGAGGCCGCGCAGATAGATCGCGTCTTTCGAAAGCCCGCCACCTCGGTAAATCCGCAGAACCATATTGAAGGCGCTGGCTTCGTCGAAACCGTGCTCCCGAGTCATCATGCGGAAGGTCTCAACGAAATCGGCACCCTCCAGCATCGCGGCGCATCCAACGACACGCGCTGCAATCAGCCGCAACCTCTCGCGCGTCATGCCTCCAGCGAGGTATTCGGCCATGACCGCCAGGCCTTCCTGAACGCCCTCGTAGCCCGATAGCCCTGTTCGAAACAGCCGCAACCCTTGGGCCGAACCGTTGAAATAGGTCAGCAGGTGAACACCGATTTCGTGGTGGAGTAGTGCTTCCAAACGGCGCCGCTCCATCACAGTGTGGCGTGATATCAGCAGCTTTTCACCTGTTACCATCAGTCCGGGGGGCAGGTCGTCGCGTATCTCGACGCGCGCTTTGAAAAGCGGATTTTCGGCATGGTAGGCATCAACCATCTGCCGTGCGCTCTTCACCACCTCGTAGCAATCGACCATGGCGATATCTTCGGCATCGCCGGGGCGAGGGCAGCGCTTCAAGACGTCTTGCGCCAAGGACAGCAGGGGAGGTTCAACAGAACCATACAGCGCCCGGCTGAAATCCGTGAACTGGCGTCGGTGCAGGTGCGCCAGCATGCTGAGCTGAAGGTCGATCTCCTGCTGCTTCTCACGGTAAAGGTTATAGAGAACGGGGTCTTCGAGGTGATCGAAGGCCACTGAATAAAGCTTGCGTTTTTGCTCTTCGACATCGACGCTCAACGGGCGATACAGAAAATGCGGGGCGTATTCAAACCCGTTCTCACGGAAATCCTTGAGGGCCTGTCGCGCGTTGATGGGTGTGACAGACAGCAGAAAATCGAAGGAAGCGGCGATGTCATCGATTGAACGATCCGCCCGGCGCACCGCATCCACGAACGCCTTGCGCCCCAATGCCCGGTGCGAGGGAATGTTGAGCGCCTGGGTCTTCGTAGAAAATGCTGCGAAAGCTCGCAGACCTGCATCGAAAAGATCGGCAATCATTGTCTCACGAAGGCCCGGATAATCCGCTCCCGATTCTGGTTGACGGTAGATCGGCGCAAAACGCACGCTGATGACAGGGTAATCCAACCCTGCATTCTTAAATGCGGCGATAGGGTCATGCTCGTCATCGGGTCGGGTGATGTGTGGGGTGCGAAAACGAATTTCAGCGTCACAAACAGCCTTGATGAAAACGCGCTTCGCATCCAGCGTTACCGGCTCTTCCGTCGAGGAAACCGCGACCTCATAATGCGGCAAGAACGGCGAATCATCCGCTAGCAGGATGTCGTGTTCCAATTCGCCCACATCCAGAACCATGAAGGTCCCAAAGCGTTTCTCCATTTCCGCCCCAACGACCGTCAGGATTGGCATCGCCTCGGCCAGGCTGGACGCAATAAGATAGGACGCATGGGCCGACGCGATATCTCTAGCCGCCAGATTTTTGGTCCCGGCAGTCAGGTGCAGGCAAAGGAAGGGCAGAGGCCTGTCCATGTGCAGACGCCCGTCGGTGCCGATATCCGTGCGGATGGCTTTTCCTGCATTAAGACACGCTACGACCTCGTCCTGAATGTTGGACGTATTGACCCGCTGTCTTGCCCCAGCCGCGCTCACGCTCGCGCCCTCAGCAAATCCTCCAGCTTCGCCTCAAGCGCGGTCATCGCGTTGCTGATGTCGCGTATGATCTTCTGGTTAGGCTGTCCCGTCCACTCGTCCATGAATATCTTCTTGAATTCGATCGCGATGGCGCAGCCGTTTTGCGGGAAATTCTCGTGAACGAAACGGGTCTGTTCACCCTTTCCCTGAAAGGCAATGTTTTCTCGAACATCCAACTGACGTCCGCCAATCTTCGCGGCGCTGAAATGATCGACCACAGTATTGACCACATCGGCCCAACGCGCCCGGTCCATGGAGATGGTGCCGATATTGATATCGGGAGCATCGTGGGGGTTCGTTGGCTTCGCATCCGCACCGCCGCGCCTGTGATTGTAGCTGTGAACATCCAGCACAACGAACGCGCCATGGCGTTTTTCGACAACCTCAAGCATCTGTTGCAGCATGGCATAATAATCATCATGAAACGCAAGCGACTGCTCAATCGAACCATCTGTCGGCTTTTCGCGCCAAACCTTCAGCCCCCATGCCTGCTCCGGCGTCAGATAAATGGCCTGATCTCGCGCCCTATTAAGATCAAGCTCGAACCGGGAGCGATGCACGACAACCCGGTTGGTTAGCTCAGAAATCATGTCAGCCGTAAAGGGATCTTCTTCCCTCAGCCTCTCATCGGAAGATAAACCCATGATCGGAAGCAGGTCATCGCGCACACCGTGCCCCTCATGGATCGCCGTGCCAACCACGGGGCTCAATCCACATTCGACCGACCAGAAGCGCCTCACACTCCGCTCAAAACCCTCTCCCGACAAACCCATCTCGCCCTCACATTGAACAGCATTGAAACCGCACGACGAGAAGTTTTGTTCCGAATTCATTTAACGTGACAGGCGAACATCGCCTATCAGAACACCCCATTCACAAATCCATCAAAAACTTGACCCACCGCCGCCATAGCAAGCATTTAGCCCTTGCACACATCCAGATTGCTGGTTATGAGAACGCCCGCACGACCCTAAAAAATCGTGCCCGCGGAGAGGTGGCAGAGTGGTCGAATGCACCGCACTCGAAATGCGGCATACCTGCAAGGGTATCGTGGGTTCAAATCCCACCCTCTCCGCCATGATTGTCTCAGAAATGCAGAAGATACTGTGTGTCTGCCCTATCAATTTAGGGCCATGCCGTTAATCGCGGCTGATTAGGCGATAAGAGTGCAATCACAATCTATCCTAAATCTGTGAGATTAAACCTTCCGCTGGTCACGAGGGGCCTCTAAATCGAGGCTGCAGTGAATCAAAACTAGGGCGATTGTAGACCAGATTTATAAGCTCGAAACCGAGCGAACTCATCTGAGAAGGGCGTGGGCGACTATGGGTTCGCCGATGATGGCATTGCTTCGCAAGCATCGCGCGGCTGTAAATTTCGACTGCTTTACATCCGCTTCGATAAATTGAAGATATTGCTGCTCATGGTGAGCCGAAAACGCAGTTGGTGTCGTTGATGACTCCGTGCGATATTCATTTGGCGACAACGGACCAATGTGGTGGCTTGGTGGATGCGAAGAGATTCAGGCGGGTATGGGTTGAGCGAGCCACGAAATGAGTGAATTGTCCTGGAGTTCGTTGCGTCAGAGGTATCTTACGGTTCCTACTTTGTTGCGATCGATCCCTATCGGGGTCGTGATCGCGTCAGGCGTACTGGCCACGACATGGACCCACACCCTTTTGAGCGATCATCAGGATATGGTTGTTCACACCTATGAGGCGATCGACACGACGAAGGATGTTCTCATAGCGCTCGATGATGCGGAAACGGGCCAGAGGGGATATCTCGTCAGTGGTGACCGTCGATATCTCGCGCCTTATGAAAAAGCGATGGAACGGCTGCATATCCTCCAAAATGATTTATCAACGAGGATTTCCGACAATAGTGCGCAGGTCGCGCGTGTCGCAACTCTAAAGAGTTTGGTCGATCAGAAGTTGGCCGAGTTGAGCCACTCGATATCGCTGCACGACAACCAGAGTGCAGAAGCCGCGCGTGCGAATGAGATATCTTATATGGCGGTCGGAACGATGGATCGTATCCGCGTTATCATCGGCAATATTACGGTCAGCGAACGCGATCTGTTGGAAACGCGTCAGGCAGAGGTCGAGACTGATGAACTGCGTATCCGTATTGTGGCGATCATCGTAGGGCTGGCTTCTTTTTTGACGCGGGCAGGGGTTGAAATGTACCTGACGAGAAAGCGCTTGGTATCGTAATGCAGGTTTTTTCATAAGTCCGGTCATTCTCCACTCGCGGACCGGGTTTGGAAGATTATTTGCAGATCATCGAAGACTTTGACGTGTCTTCATTTGCGCTGATCACCATAATGCCAGGAAGGATGAGTTCATTCTGAAAATGCCACCATTTAAAATGGTTTTGGAACTATGGGCGGTCGAGATCGTCTGCGTTGTGGGACATCCGAAACAGGAGACGCTTCAATGGCTGATGACAGCACCACCACGATACGCGCTATTTTCAATACAAGGGCTTCGGCAGATCTTGCAGTCGAACATATGGTCCAGCAGCACGGCATCGCGCGGCCGGACATTTTCGTTCAGTCGGCTACTGCTGAAAACACAGTGGGTTCTCAGCCTTCCGGTGGCGATGTAACGAAGGGCGAGGGCGCGCGGGATGATGCGCCGCTTGAGGGTGAAATCGAAGTGTCGGCGGATATAGCCGCGGAGGATGTTGCCGCCGTTCAGCGCAGCCTTGGCGAGGCCGGTGCCATCAGGGTTTCCGGCGGCTGATGACTGTTTCAGAGGTGCCGTGAACAACGAGGGCTTGAATGGAGCCCGCGGCATACCCATTCCTTTATTCCATATGATTTCTCTTTTCGGGTTGGAGTCTCCGATGGCTGCAAGAACGTGGAATGCAAGTGGGGCGAGCCCCTGAACGTCTGATGAATTCCTCGACAGCGCGGAGCGCATGCGTCGATTGCGCCGCCTGTCCGGCATTGCTCGGCTGATGGATACGGCGATCGGTATTCCCGGCACACGACTGCGCTTCGGTGCCGATTCTATTATGGGTCTTGTGCCATTGGTGGGTGATGGTGCAGGTGCGCTGGTGGGGCTTTACATCGTCAACGAAGCCCGTCGCATGGGTGTGCCGCGTGAGAAGCTGGCGCGAATGATCGGCAACATCGGCATGGATGCCGTGGTCGGCAGCGTGCCGCTGGTCGGCGATTTGTTCGACGTTTACTTCAAGTCCCATCGCCGCAACGTCAACATGATCATCGATCATTTCGGCATACACGACGATCAGCTAGGCCGTAAAAGGTAGGCTTGAACTGCGGGCTTTCACGCTTGCGGGGAGAGTGAGAACGGCCCGCAGCCCGTTGGGTGAATTGCTCTCCAAGGACAGCGAGCCGCCGTGGAGTTCGGCGAGTTCGTTAGCAATGGTAAGGCCGAAGCCGGAACCGGCGATCCGTTCGTCTTCTCGAACGCCCGGTAGCAGAACGGCCTCCATACGAGAGGCCGGAATGCCCGGGCCGTCATCCGCAATACTGATACGCAGGTTCGCGCCATCCTTGATGGCGCTGATGCTGACCTGAGACGATGCCCATTTGAAAGCGTTGTCGATCAGGTTGCCCAGCATTTCCTCCAGATCGTTCTCGTCGCAGGCGACCCGCGCGGCGTCTTTGATATTATTTTCAAAGCTGATGCCTCTGTCGGCGTGAATGGAGCTGATTGCAAGATGCAGGTTAGACACCACCGATCCGATATCGGCACCAGCCAAGGCGTTACCTGCGGCCATGACTTGTCGCGTTGCGCTGAGGTGGTGCTTGATCCGATGGTCGATGCGTCTGCCCAGATCTCGCAACGTACCGTCGGGATCATTGCTGTCGGTCAGCGCTAGAAGCAGACTGGCGACGGGCGTCTTCAGGCCGTGAGCGAGATTGGCAAACTGCATGCGTGTTGCGATCAACCGCTCCTCATTTGCCGTCAGTAAAGCGTTGGTCTTTGCAGAAAGTGGCGCAAGTTCGCTCGATGGCTGCGGCGGCAGTCGGTCGAGTTCACCATTGTTGATGGCGTCGATATCTTTAGCCATCGACGCGAGCGGTCGCAGACCGAAGCGTATTTGCCAGAGCGTTCCGCCCAAAAGGACGGTGCCGAGAACCAGCATGCAGGGCACCAGCCAGAACAAGGCTCTCAATGCGGGTTTGATCAGCGCTGTGGAGGGCGCACTCGCGGTGATGATCATTACTGTGCCGCCGATGTCGCGGGAGATTTGACGCGTATAGAGCATCTGGCCGTTGCTGTCCCTGCTTTCACCGGGCGAGGCCATGCCCGTCAGCATGTGTTTTAGGCTTTGGCGCGGCGGAGGGGCTTCCAGTGTGCTTTGCATCAGCGAGCGGGATGTCAGGTGTTGATCGCCTGCATCAATCTGCCAGTACCAGCCGGAGCCGCCACGGTCGAAGGGTGGCGCATCCAAGGGTGTGGAGAGTGAGAGCCTGCCGTCCGGCCCTTGCCTGACAGCACCGGCAAGCGCGCTGATTTGCGTGTCCAGCCGCTGATCGATCTGCTCGCGCACCACCGTTTTCAGAGCGAGCCATAGGATAACCGAGGCGACCACCAGTGCCGCGGTGACGAAAATGCCCGAGAACAGCAACAGCCGCCCGGCGATAGACTTTGGAGAATTCAGCGGAAAGATCGTCAACTTGCCACCGCTGCCGTCAGCATGTAGCCGCGACCCCTGACAGTTTCGATGCGTTCCGCACCGACTTTCTTGCGCAGTCTGGCAATGATGACCTCTATCGAATTCGAGTCCACTTCCGCATCCCCGTCGTAGACGCGCTCGTTCAGTTCACGGCGGTCGACGATGGTTTCCTTGCGCAGGATGAGGCAGGACAGGACACGCCATTCGAGCGCCGTGAGTTTCAAGGGAAGGCCATCGAGTTCGAAGGTGCTAAGCTGCGCGTCGAAGACCAGCGGTCCGCAATTCAGCCGGGCGGAAGCGTAACCGGCAGCCCGGCGCACCAGCGCTCGCAGCCGTAGCACCAGCTCCTCCACCTTGAAGGGCTTTGGCAGAAAGTCGTCTGCCCCGGCCTTGAAGCTTGCTACTTTGTCCGGCCAGCCATCGCGGGCGGTAAGGACAAGAACGGGGAGATTGCGTTCGCTTTCGCGCCAGCCTTTCAGCACCGAGATGCCATCGATCTTGGGCAGGCCCAGGTCGAGAATGGCGACGTCGAAGAGTTCCGTCAGCCCTGCGTGAAGCGCATCTTCGCCATTGCGGGCGACATCGACGACGAAGTTTTCAAGCCGCAGTGCACTTGCGATCCTGCCGCCGAGATCTGCGTCGTCTTCCACGAGCAATACGCGCATGAGTGAACTTTCCAATGAGAGAAGGCCGGAAATCTAGATCTGGCAGCTTAACTCAAACTGAACAGGAAGGTTCAGGCAGCTGTGTGGGAGGTTGGGCTAGATTGCAGTTGTCATTCACAAGGAGCAACGCAAATGGAAAACGAAAATCACACAGCAGACCATATCGGCCCCACACCAGCGCCGGATCATCCAAACCATAAACGCCGCAGCCGACTGGCACTACCAGCCATCGCCGCAGTCGTTGCCCTAGCACTGGGTGCTGCGGGCGGTGCAGGCGCCATGAAACTGGTGCGGCCAACGGCTGAAATGGCACCCATGACGCCGGTCGAAATCTCGACCATGCCAGCATCGAGCCTTGTCACCATCAAGGGCACGGTTGCCGAAATCTACGGCAATAAATTCGTGTTGCAGGATGGTAGCGGCAAGGCGCTGATCGAAACGGGTCCCGGCTGGGAAGATGGCGATCTGGTCAAGCAGAACGAGGCCGTGACCGTGCAAGGCCGTTTCGACGATGGCTTCGTACATGCCAGCTATCTGGTGCGCGAAGACGGAAAGACGGAAGCGCTTGGTCCGCAGAAGGGCCCACCACCGCACAAGCGTCTGGAAGATATGGTCCGCGGACCGGCACCTGAAGCGCCAAGGCCCTGAGACACTTTAAATGATACAGCCCCCGGTGGTCGCGAGACCGCCGGGTTTTTGCCGTTGAAGATCAGGCTGCGGAAGAGTAGCGCGCGACTGACTGGACTGGCAAAAGCCGCATGACTTCATCGGCAAATGCACAGGCGTTCTGCATAGCCTTATCCAGATTGCTGACCTGTGCAGGGTTCATCATATGCAGGTAGCCGCCGAAATCGAACATGTCGCGAAAGGCGGCGCGCTCGATGATCGGGGTATCAAGCACATGTACATTGCGCTTTGCGAGCAGCGCTTTTGCGGCGAGAAGCGCGCGGGTCGTGACCATCGAATTGACGCGCGACAGCACGACGGAATGTGGAATCTTGATCGACGCGCGATCATCGAGATAGCGCAGCAGTTCGAGAACCTGCGCGCCACCCTGCGCATCCATGGTGCTGCCCTGCACGGGGATCAACACATGGTTGGACAGTCCGACGGCGGTCGCCAGAAGAGGTGACTGGGCACCGGGAAGATCGATGATGACATGATCGAATTTCCGACGGTTTTCGAGAACGTGGTTTTGAAGGCTGGAGGCGGAAACATAGGTGATGACGGAGAGATCGACGCGATGGTCAGCCGATTCCCGCCACTTGGAGAGCCAGCGCTGCGGATCTGTATCGACAACGCAAATCCGCAAGCCGCGGCGTGCCAGTTCCGACGCCAGCAGCAGAACCGCCGTCGTCTTGCCTGCGCCACCTTTGGTATTTGCGAATGTAATGACCGCCATGGAAAGATCCGATAAAAGCTGAGACGGTCATCGCCTGTTTCGATGCGCCGAAATCATGGCGCCAGCCGATCATTGAACATTATGGTTAACGATTTCTAAATAAGATGAGCGAAATTAGTGACGGCGGTCTTCGGCCAGGATTTCTCTGAAAATCTGGTCCAGCGGCACGATCTTGTCCACCCCACCATGGGCGATGGCTTCCTTCGGCATGCCGAAAACGACGGAGGAGGCCTCGTCTTGAGCAACCGTATATGCGCCTGCCTGATGCATTTCCAACATGCCACGCGCCCCGTCATCCCCCATGCCGGTCATGATGACGCCCATGGCGTTTGACCCTGCCGACCGCGCGGCGGAGCGGAAAAGCACATCCACCGACGGGCGATGGCGGGTAACGAGAGGGCCATTGCGAACCGACACATAGTAGCGCGCGCCTTGTCTTTCCAGCAGCATATGCTTGTCACCCGGGGCAATCAGCACATGGCCACGCAGGACCGGATCACCATCTGATGCTTCCTTGATCTCTACCTCGCAAAGCGTGTTCAGGCGGCGCGCGAAAGCGGCGGTAAATTTTTCCGGCATGTGCTGGACGATGACCATGCCCGGCGCGTTTGCGGGCAATTTTTCCAGCATTTCCCGCAATGCCTCGGTGCCGCCAGTGGATGCGCCGACGCAGACGACCATTTCGGTGGTGCGGGCCATGGCCTTGCCAGATGGTGGCGGCAGCACGGCATCGGCAGTCAGTTTCGCCTGCGGATCGCTGGCGGCAGACCGGCGGGCAACCGCCTTGGCGCCCTTGACGCGGGCATGCGCGGCACTCTTGACCACTTCACATATGCGCTGTGCCGATTCAGCCAGATGATCGGCGGCACCGATGCGTGGCTTGACGATGATATCCACCGCGCCGGCTTCCAGCGCCTGAAGAAGCGTTTCGGAACCGGCTTCGGTCAGCGATGAACACATGACGACCGGGATTGGGTGCTGGGACATGATCTTGCGCAGGAAGGTAATGCCGTCCATGCGCGGCATTTCCACGTCCAGTGTGATCACATCCGGCATATCTTCCTGTATCTTCTTCGCCGCCATGAAGGGGTCGGACGCTGCGCCGATCACTTCGATTGCAGGGTCGGACTGAAGAACCGCCGTCAGCGTCTGCCGGACGCTGGCGGAATCATCGACGATAAGGACGCGGGTTTTTTTGATCATGCTACTTTATTGTTTCATGAAGACGGTGTTGGCAACCTGCTTTATCGGAAGATCGATACCGGTCACGGTCTCCGAATGGCCGATGAGGAGATAGCCACCCGGTGCGATGCATTTGCAAAGCTCGGTCAAGACATGGGTCTGCGTCTTCTTGTCGAAATAGATCAGGACGTTGCGGCAAAACAGGATGTGAACAGGATCGCCGATTTCATATTTCGGGTTCATCAGGTTCATGCGCGCAAAGCCGATCTTGGAGCGAAGCTTTGCAGCAATTCGCACGTCGTTGCGGTCGCGCTCCTTGGCCTGCATCACATATTTGCGCTTCATTTCCGGCGGCACGGGATCGACCAGATCACGGCTGTAGATGCCGCTATGGGCTTTTTGCAGCACGTCTGTGGACAGATCGGTGGCGAGGATGTTGTAATCCGAGATTACGTTCCGTTCCACGGCTTCAGCCATGACCATGGCCATGGTGTAGGGCTCGGCACCTGTCGAGCAGGCCGAACTCCAGGCGCGCACGCGTCCGATCCCTCTCTTTGCCAATGCAGGCAGCGCGACTTTTTCCATAAAGTCGAAATGGTTCGGTTCGCGGAAAAAGTCTGTCTTGTTCGTGGTGACGACGTCGATCAGGAAGATCGATTCCGCTTCCATTCCACCGTGGCGAAACAGATAGTCGCAATAGTCGCTGAAGTTGGCATAACCCGTGGCGCGCAAGCGTTTGCGCAGGCGACCCTCCAGCATGGAGCGCTTGGTCTCCGGCATTTTGATGCCGCAATATTCATAAATGAAGCTCGAGAGTTCGCGAAAGTCGCGGGTGCTCAGGCTGTCGTCGAAATTTACGCTGACGGCGGTACTCAACTCTCAAATTCCTTTCACGCAGCGCGCATGGGTCCGGCATTGATCTTTGCCAGATCGCCAGCTTCGCTTGAAAACAACTGTGCAAGATCGATGATGACGACGAAATCACCTTCGCGGCGCACCACGCCGGCGATGTAGCTGGAGTTCCAGCGAATGCCGATATCCGGCGCAGTCTCGATCTGGTCGAGAAGGAACGGCGTGACTTCGAAGACCTTGTCGGCCACCAAGCCCAGCGCCAGCAACTTGTCGCCGAAGGGGATGTCGAGAACGAGGATACGGGTGTGCGGCGTTTTCACCGTACGTGTCATGCCCAGACGCAGGCGCAGATCGATGACGGGAACGCCCTGACCGCGCACGTCGCGCAGGCCCAGCAGATAATCCGGCCCATGGGGGATTTTGAACGCCTCCTCATGGTCGAGAATTTCTCGGACGACATCCACAGGAACGGCGAAGACTTCCTCGCCGAGACTGAACGTCACGTACTGGGTATGAGATGATGGGCTCGCCATTTTACGTCTTCTCCAAAGTCATGGTTTCGTCAGTCGAGGTCGTCTGCGTCTGATCTCGGTATTCGGCATTGACGCGGCGGAGGGCAATGTCCGCCGCGCCAATGTGTCATCAAGCGGACTGGCGGAAGTCCTGGTCGGCCGCGTCGGGGCCGCCCATCGACATATCCAGTGAAAAGCCCTTGGCGCGTGCCTGCTGAGCGCCAATCGAGTTGTCGTTCGGTCTGCGTGCAGCGGCCTTTGGCGCACTCTGAGTTGCGCGGATGGAGCCGTGGAACTGCGGTTGCGCGCGGTTGGCTGCCGCTGCGTTTGCACGCTCGACCTTGAAGAACGCGATGCTTGCCTGAAGCTCTTCGGCCTGGGCTGCAAGCTCTTCGGAGGTTGCCGACATTTCTTCCGATGCGCTGGTGTTCTGCTGCGTCACCCGGTCGAGCTGCTGGATCGCCTCGTTGATCTGGTTGGCGCCGATGTCCTGCTCGCGACAGGCGGCAGAGATTTCGGCAACCAGTTCAGCCGTCTTGCGGATATCGGGAACCAGACGGTTCAGCATCTCGCCTGCATCGGCAGCGGCAGTCACTGTTTCGCTGGACATGGCGCTGATTTCGGCGGCGGCAGACTGGCTACGCTCTGCCAGCTTGCGGACTTCCGAGGCAACGACGGCAAAGCCCTTACCATGCTCACCTGCACGGGCCGCTTCCACGGCTGCGTTCAAGGCGAGAAGGTCGGTCTGGCGGGCGATTTCCTGAACGATGGAAATCTTCTCGGCAATGGTGCGCATGGCAACGACAGCGCGACCGACAGCGGCACCGCTGGCTTCGGCATCGGTGGAGGACTGGCGAGCGATCTTTTCCGTCTGAGCCGCATTTTCGGCGTTCTGGCGAATGTTGGCAGCCATCTGCTCCATGGATGCGGATGCTTCTTCTGTGGAAGAGGCCTGTTCTGTTGCGCCCTGCGAGACCTGCTCGGAGCTGGATGAAAGCTCCTGACTGCCGGTTGAAACATTGTCTGCGGCAGACAGGGAGTCGGAGACGACGCCGCGCAGACGTTCGATCATGGTGTTGACGTGTTCAAGCAACTGACCGATTTCATCACGGGTCGTGACAGCCGCCAATTTCGTGAGATCACCCTCTGAGACGTCGCGAACCGCAGCGATGGCCTTCGTCAGGCCACGGCTGATGCCGAGGGCAATCATGAAAGCAATAATGACGGAGAAGATAACGAGCGCGATCGATGCACCAATGAGAATGTTTCGTGCCGACTCATATTGTTCGTTGGTTGCTTCGTCGGTTTTCTTCAGGTCGGAGTTAATCGTCGAGGACAGTGCCGTCAGGGTCGTGAGCAATCGATCCGTTGCCATCGCTCCATCAGTCATCGACAACTGACCAGCGCGCTCATTGCTTTCTGCTGTGTTTTCAGTTGCCAGGGCAAAAACCTGGTCCTGTATTTTCATCCAGTCGGTGTAAATCGAACGGAAGGACGTCGTAGCCGTTTTTATTTCTGGAGACGTATCCAGTTCGATCTTGCCAATACTTGTCTCGATAACCTTACGGCGCTCCGTGGCATCGCGCCGGTACTCATTGATTTGTTGCATATCGGTGGACATGACAGCATTTTTTTCGGCGCGAATGGCACCAGAGATGCTTTCCGAAAGTGCGTTCAGGCTTTGCAGATTTTCCGCCGGGCCATCGATGATTTCCGTAATGGAATCGTTAAGGGATGCGAGATTGAAAATAGCCATGGTCGCCATGCCCCCGGCCATCAGAATGATGAGCGTGAACGCTAGAGCCAGTTTTAGTTTAATCGTGAAGCGCATAATAACCTCGGGTTCAAAATGGGAGAGGGTTGCAAAAAAGGTTGTGTTCTGCCCTCAAAAACCATTTGAAGGCGGCGGAAATCTCACTGGCGACAAAGCTTGCGATGGTCGTTGGGCCCGGAGTTATTCTCCCCGAGCCCTTTGGTGGTCGACTTATGCGCTTTCGCGGAAATCGGCGTCGCTGGCATCCGGGCCGCCCATGGACATGTCCAGTGCGAAGCCCTTGGCGCGCGCTTGCTGAGCGCCAATCGAGTTGTCGTTCGGTTTGCGTGCAAAGCTTTTCGATGCCGGTGCTGGATTATGAGTTACGCGGACGGTACCGTGGGATTGCGTTGACGGGCGGTTTGCTGCCGCGGCGTTCGCACGCTCGACCTTGAAGAAGGCGATGCTGGCCTGAAGTTCTTCGGCCTGGGCTGCAAGCTCTTCCGAAGTCGCCGACATTTCTTCCGATGCGCTGGTGTTCTGCTGCGTCACCCGGTCGAGCTGCTGGATCGCTTCGTTGATCTGGTTGGCGCCAATGTCCTGCTCGCGGCAAGCCGCAGAGATTTCGGCAACGAGTTCTGCCGTCTTGCGGATATCGGGAACCAGACGGTTCAGCATTTCGCCTGCATCGGCAGCGGCAGTCACGGTTTGAGTGGACATGGCGCTGATTTCAGCGGCGGCAGACTGGCTACGCTCTGCCAGCTTGCGGACTTCCGAGGCAACGACGGCAAAGCCCTTGCCATGCTCGCCTGCACGGGCCGCTTCCACGGCGGCGTTCAGAGCCAGAAGGTCGGTCTGGCGGGCAATTTCCTGAACGATGGAAATTTTCTCGGCAATGGTGCGCATGGCAACGACAGCGCGACCGACAGCGGCACCGCTGGCTTCGGCATCAGTGAACGACTGGCGAGCGATCTTTTCCGTCTGAGCCGCATTTTCGGCGTTCTGGCGAATGTTGGCAGCCATCTGCTCCATGGATGCGGATGCTTCTTCTGTGGAAGAGGCCTGTTCTGTTGCGCCCTGCGAGACCTGCTCGGAGCTGGCGGACAGTTCCTGGCTACCAGTCGAGACGTTGTCTGCGGCAGAGAGGGAGTCGGAGACGACACCACGCAGACGTTCGATCATGACATTGACCTGCTCCAGAAGCTTGCCGATTTCATCGCGCGACGTGATTTCGCTCAAGGTTGTCAGGTCGCCATCGGCAACTTTCTGGACGGCTGCCGATGCCCTGCTGAGGCCCTTGACGATACCAAGTGCGATCAGGAATGCCGCAGCAAGAGCAATCACGATTGCTGTTGAGGAAATGCCGGTGATCATCGTCCATGTGGTGTCGTAAAGCGAATCCGTATCCGCGTCGGCCTGGCGCATCTGGGTTTTGCTTGCCTCTACGCGCTGGTCGATAATATCGCCGATCTTGTCGGTGGCCGTGCGGCTTTCAGTCTTCGTCTTGATCAGAGCAGTCTGAAGATCGCCAGATCTCACGGATTTGCGGATGTCGTCGTCAATGTGAAACAGTTCTGCGCCCAATTCTCCAACGAGACGCCATTGCGTACGACCCGCATCTGTGGTCGCATTCTTCTGAAGCCAATCGACTTTTTCATTGAACTGGCTGCGGTAGGTGTCACTGTCCTGAATGGATTTTTCGGCAGCTGCGGCATTATCCGCAGTGGACATGTTCATCTGCGAACGGGTGAAGCGCAGCTGGATGCGGCCAAGTTCTTGAGCGGCCTCAAGGCGGGCGGCAGGACCGGCTATCAGGTTGCTGATGGCAGTGTTAAGGCTGTTGAGGCTGTTGATGGAGTAGACGGATGTACCCGCCATCATCAAAATGATGAGGCCAAAGGCAAGCGCTAGCTTAAGTTTAATGGTGAGGTGCATGATACTTGTCCCTTATAAATCTTGAACGCAAGCCAGGTCATCTCAGGCCCCAGATCGATTGAATGGAATGCTTCATTCTCTAATTTTGTAGTCCCCGCTTCGTCATTAAAATCGAACGAAGCGGGGGTGTTGCTTTGATTTACGCGCTTTCGCGGAAGTCGGCGTCGCTGGCATCTGGGCCGCCCATGGACATATCAAGTGCAAAGCCCTTGGCGCGGGCCTGTTGGCCGTGGATGGACTGGTCCTGTGTCGGGCGGCGTGCCGGTGCGGCAGGCTTTGCGGCCTGACGCGGTGCCGGTGCGGAAGGCCGTGCCTGCGTCTTCTGGGCGTAGCCGGAATTGCCGCGCTCTACCTTGAAGAAGGCAATGCTGGCCTGTAGCTCTTCGGCCTGTGCTGCCAGCTCTTCCGAGGTGGCGGACATTTCTTCAGACGCGCCGGAGTTCTGCTGGGTGACGAGATCGAGCTGCTGGATCGCTTCATTGATCTGGCTGGCACCGATATCCTGCTCGCGGCAGGCCGCAGAAATTTCCGAGACCAGTTCGGCGGTCTTGCGGATATCCGGCACCAGGCGGTTCAGCATATCGCCGGCTTCGGTCGCGACCTGTACGGTCTCGCCCGACAGCGAAGAGATTTCGGCAGCAGCGGCCTGGCTGCGTTCGGCCAGCTTGCGGACTTCCGAGGCAACGACGGCAAAGCCCTTGCCATGTTCGCCAGCACGGGCTGCTTCAACGGCGGCGTTCAGCGCGAGAAGGTCCGTCTGACGAGCGATTTCCTGAACAATGGAAATCTTTTCCGCGATGGTGCGCATGGCAGAGACGGCACGGCCCACGGCCTCGCCACTGGCTTCCGCATCCTTGGAAGACTGACGGGCGATCTTTTCGGTCTGGGCCGCGTTGTCGGCATTCTGCTTGATGTTGGCAGCCATCTGTTCCATCGAAGCAGATGCTTCTTCGGCAGACGATGCCTGTTCCGTCGCACCCTGTGAGAGCTGCTCGGAGCTTGCCGACAGTTCCTGGCTACCGGACGAGACGTTGTCGGCAGCGGTCAACGCATCCGAAACCACGCCACGGAGGCGCTCGACCATGCGCTGAAGAGAAATACCAAGCGTGTCCTTGTCAGAAAGCGGTCTTGGCGTGACTGTCAGGTTACCGTCTGCAATTTCGTTAGCGACGCTTGCGGTGTTGCGCAGATTGCCGGTCATGACGTTGATGCGGTTAACCAGATCCTTGATCTCATCGTTGGTCTTGATCTCAACTTCCTGATCAAGATCGCCAACCGACACGGCTTCTGCCACGGTCATGATCTTACGAAGGCCGCTGCTGATACCCAAGGCAATCCAAAGTGCTGTCATCACCGCAATAACAACGGCTGCAATCGATGCGGCAATCAGCATCATGCGTGTCTGCTCGTACTCGGAAGCGGCAGACTGTTTGGCTTCGTTGAGGCGTGTCCGGTTCATCTGCACGCCTTCATCGAGTTTCTGGGTCAGTGCGCTTGCAGCCACACGGCCTTCACCCGAAGAGTAAGTCGATGCGGCTGAGACATTGCCTTCGGCCACATATTCGCGAACGCGTTCGTCGCTCGTCTCGAATGCCTTGGTGATTGTCTGCAGGTCGGTCCAGTAGCCGCGCGTTTCGGCGCTCGCCGTTGCTGCCATGTCAGCAATCATCTTGTCCATCTCACCGCGGATTTCGTTGCTGGTCGCGATGTGTTTTTGTGCTTCCTGCGGCGATGTCGCCAGAATCAGGTTCTTCTGCGCACGGACCATGGAAAGCGACAGGGCGTTGATCTGGTGTGTCTTGTCGAGACGAACGACGGTGCCGTCAACGACGTCATCCATCGCGCCCTTTGCGACGCCAAGGCTGAAAATGCCGTATCCGGCTGTTCCTGCGAGCATCAAGATCAGGAATCCGAATGCGACAGCTAGCTTCATCTTAATGGTAAATCGCATTCTAGAATTCCTTAGAGAGTTCGATGACGTTGTTGCGGGAGGTGCCCTTGGCGGATGCGTCAGGCTGTGAGGTAAAAATCGCATTCAGGTTGGGAAGAATGACGAATTCGCTGCCCCGTTTGATGAGGCAATTGATGTAGTCGGGACGCCACCGCATGCCCACGCTCGGCGGCTGCTCGCTCGCCGTTTTGGAGAATGTGGTGACTTCGTAGACCTTGTCGGTGCGAAGACCGATCAGCGTGCGCTCGCCTTCCATAGGAAGTTCGATGACGACGATGCGGCTGTCGATGGTCTTTTCCGCAGCGCCCATGCCGAATGCCAACCGGATATCCGCAAGCGGAATGACCTTGCCGCGGAAGTTGATGACGCTGGCGACGAAAGGCTTGCTGCCAGGGACTGCTGTTTCAGGCAGCAGGTCGAGAATTTCCTGAACAAGAACTGCTTCGATGGCGAATGTCTCGCCTTCGATGCTGAAGGTCAGAACTTCCAGGTCTTCGCGGCTTGCCCACATGTCTTCTGGCTGTTTCAAAAGAGGCTGGTTCATCCGGCAATACGCATATGCGCCTCCTGCTGCTGGCCTGCAATGACCAGGTGTCCGACATCGAGAATGAGGGCGACGCTGCCGTCTCCCAGAATGGTCGCGCCCGAGAAGGTCGCGACGTCATGGTGAAGTTTCGACATGGCCTTGATAACGGTCTGGTGGTCGCCGATGATCTGGTCCACGACGAGACCGACACGCTCGGACCCCGTGGAAATGACGACGACTTTCTGGAACTGGTCAGGGCTGGTGCCGGTCTGGAACAGTTCGCGCAGACGGATGAAGGGTACAAGGCTTTCACGCAGCGATATGAAGGAACGGCCACGCGATTTGACGTCGTTTTCCGGGGAAAGCTCCAGGCATTCCTCCACCGCAGAAAGCGGAATGACGTAGCACCCGTTGCCGACCCGCACGAGCAGACCATCAATGATGGCCAGCGTCAGCGGAATGGCGAGGGTGATTTCGGAACCGACGCCTGCGGTGCTGGAGACGTTGATGGTCCCGCGCAGCGCTTCGATTGTTTTTTTCACGACATCCATGCCGACGCCGCGACCCGACAGATTGGTGACGGCGGCGGCGGTGGAAAAGCCGGGCTCAAAGATCATCTGAAGGAGTTCCTGATCGGACAGGTTCGCACCTGCGGCGATGAGGCCCGACGATTCCGCTTTGGCCCGGACGCGCTGGCGGTCGATGCCGCGACCATCGTCCTTGATGGTGATCGTCACGTCGCCACCGGTCTGGCGGGCAACGAGGGTGACCTGTCCCGCAGGCTTTTTGCCAGCGGCAATGCGTTCTTCCGGCGTTTCAAGACCATGGTCGCAGGAGTTGCGAACGAGATGCACCAACGGATCGGCAAGACGCTCGATGACGACCTTGTCCACCTCGGTGGACTCGCCCTCGGTCACAAGCTCGATCTGCTTGCCGGTTTCGCGGGCCAGATCGTGTGTCAGACGGCGGAAGCGGCTGAAAAGCTGCGCGATGGGCACCATGCGCAGCACCATCATCGTGTCGCGCAGTTCACCGGAGAGACGCTCCACATCTTCCGATACGGAGCGAAGCTGGATATCGACGCTTGTGTTTGCCAACTGCGACAAGCGCGACTGGGCAATGACGAGTTCGCCGACGCGGTCCATCAGTTCATCGAGGCGCTCGGCAGGAACGCGGACGTTTTCCGCGCCCTTGTTTTGCTTGCCATCGGCGGCTGCCTGTGCTGCTGCCGGATTTGCCTTTGCGGCCTCTTCAACAGGTGCCAGAGGTGGCACGATTTCGGCGGATGGGGCGGGTTCGTCGGAAAGCTTTTTGACGTCGATCTCCATCTCATCCATGACGAAAATGAAGACGTCGTCGATAGCCGAGCGTGGCTTGTCCGTCGTGAGTGTCACTTTCCACGAGAGATAGAGATTGGTCGGGTCGATGCTGTCGATAGCCGGAATGGCGCTGGTATTGGCGGCAATCGTGCAGTCACCCAGTTCTGCCAGCTCATCCAGAAGGCCAAGGGGATTGGTGCCGTTGGCCATCGCATTGGAGGGCAGGCTGAAATCGATCTGCCACGTTGCAACAGAAGGTGCGTCTGCCTTCTTCGGCGCTGCTGGCTGGACATGATGGACCGCGCCCATCGCGTCGGTGCCGACTGCAGCCTGCAATTTGGCCAGAAGACGGTCGCCGGTCTCGGGCAACGCACGGGATGGATTGTCGACCAGGCAACGCATGTGATCTTGCGCTTCCAGAACGGCTGCGATCAGTTCACTGCTTGCAGGGACTTCGCCCTTGCGAACGCGGTCGAATGCGGTTTCACAATGGTGGGTGAAGGCTGCCAAGGCTTCGAAGCCGAACATGGCACCGGACCCCTTGAGGGTATGCAGGCCGCGAAAAACGGCATCGATCTGTCCCTGATTGGACAGATCATGCAACAGGTCGAGCAGACCGCTTTCGATCTGCTCGAAAAGCTCTGCCGCTTCTGTTCTGAAAACCTGAATGGGGTCCAGTATATTCATCTACCAAGAACCTTTTTAGCAATTTTTACGAGATTTTCCGGGTCGAACGGCTTCGTGACCCAGCCCGTGGCACCGGCGGCTTTCGCGCGGGCCTTCATGTCTGCGTCCGATTCCGTGGTCAGAAAGATGATGGGAATGCCTGTATGCGCAGGCGACTGGCGCAGCGCTTCGATCATTTCCAGGCCGTTCATGTTGGGCATGTTCAGATCGGTGACGATGAGGTCGAACGTGCCAGCCTTGGCTTTGGTAAGGCCATCTGCGCCATCAACCGCCTCTGTTACCTGATAACCTGCATTCGTCAGGGCAATTTTGGTGGTCATTCTGATGCTTGCAGAGTCATCGACGGTGAGAATGTTGGCGCTCATTGTATTTCCTTTCCATGCAGCCAGAAGAGGCGAGAGGCCTCGTCCATGTCGGTCAGAAAACCGCCCCGCCGCAGGGTATCGACGATTGCTGGCGAAGCCGGTTTCGTAAGTGTGATGTATTTGCCTTCGGCGCGCGCATAGAGCCGCGATGCTTCGATAAGCTGGATGAAGCTGAGGTCCGCGTGGGCATCTGCCGGGATTTCGACCGTGACGGCCTTGTTCATCTGCAACGCCTCGAAAAGCGTTTCATGAATGGCAGAGATGCCTCGTATGGAAAGCGAAGGAGGCAGATTGAGTATTTCTGGTGTCATCAGTTTTCCTAAACGTCCCCTGTTGCTTTCGCTCTGGCCAGCGAAGAAGTATGATCCGCACCCAGCAACGATCAGGCACGCGTATTGGTACGCATGTCGGCGTTGACAGTTTGTTTTGAGGATTTGCATCGGGCATGCGCCAAGCGCTAGACACAGCCATGACCGCACCATCCAGCCGAACCTGGACAGCGTTTCAAATCGATACATTGTTGAAATCGGGTCGGCTTCATGCAACCCGTTATAGCGGTGCACAACTGCTGCGATGCGCCGCTATCTGTTGGTTCCGCTTGTTATATTAGCCATATTCATATGCGCGGACTAGTTAATGCGTCGTTAAGCCAGGTTGCGATTAGTCGCATTCCTTAAGATGTATGGTTGCGCTGCCTTAATTCAAAATGCCTGTCGGCAATATATTAGATTTACTACCGAAGATATACGGTACTCAAACACCGTTACGTTACATAAAGTTGATAAGAGTATCGTCGTCGTTACTCGATAACGTTCCTGTGAAGCGCAGGTACAGGTGCCTCATATCCGTGGTTACGACCTCTCATGCTCCGTGATCGTCACAGCCAAAGAAGTTATCAGCCATTTTTCACAGGCCGCTGTAAATCGCGTCTAGACGCACGAAAATCTGCCCGAAGAAATAGTTCAAAGCATTGATATAAATAAGTAATTATCAGTCTTAATTTTTTATGACCGGTGCTGTTGCAGAAGGGGAATGATTCGAATACGTTTTTACGGCAACGTTTCAGTGAGGGAGGAGACTCATGCGCATTCGTTTTATTTTGGCCGCTCTGTCGGCTGGTGTGATGCTTCCGGCAAGTATTGCCGCAGCGACAGACCTGGAAGTAACGCACTGGTGGACATCGGGTAGTGAGGCCGCAGCGGTGGGAGAGCTCGCCAAGGCTTTCGATGCAACCGGCAATAAGTGGGTCGATGGTGCCATTGCCGGATCGGGCGGTACGGCGAGACCAATCATGATCAGCCGCATCACCGGCGGCGATCCGATGGGCGCAACCCAGTTCAACCATGGTCGCCAGGCAGAAGAATTGGCGCAGTCCGGTTTGATGCGCGATCTGACCGACGTAGCTGAAAAGGGCAACTGGAAAGAGATTATCAAGCCAGCCAGCCTGCTCGAAAGCTGCACCATCGACGGCAAGATTTATTGCGCGCCCGTCAACATTCACTCGTGGCAGTGGCTATGGCTTTCCAATGCAGCTTTCAAGAAGGCTGGCGTAGAGGTTCCCAAGAACTGGACGGAATTCATCGCCGCAGCGCCTGCTTTGCAAAAGGCCGGAATTCAGCCGCTCGCGCTGGGTGGTCAGGCTTGGCAGGCCAACGGTCTGTTCGATACGCTGTTGATTGCGATGGGAGGCAAGGACCTTTACGAAAAGGTCTACAAGGATAAGGACGCCGAGGTTGCCGCCGGACCGGACATGCAGAAGATTTTCGCTGCTGCCGACGAAGCCCGCAAGCTGACAAAGGGTTCCAACGTTCAAGACTGGAACCAGGCAACGAACATGGTCATCACCGGCAAAGCTGGCGGCCAGATCATGGGTGACTGGGCGCAAGGTGAGTTCCAACTAGCCAATATGAAAGCGGGAACCGATTACACCTGCCTTCCAGGCCTTGGTCTCAATGAATATCTGACAGCCAATGGCGACGCTTTCTATTTTCCTTTGTTGAAAGACGAAGCGAAGTCCAAGGCGCAGGAGGTTCTGGCAGAAGTGATCGTCGATCCCAAGACACAGTTGGCCTTCAACCTGAAGAAGGGCTCGCTTCCCATCCGCTCGGACGTTGACCTCGGTGTCGCGAACGACTGCATGAAAAAGGGTCTGGATATCTTGGCGAAGGGCAATGTGCTGGCAAGCACGGATCAGTTGATCTCCGCCGATACGCAAAAGCAAAAAGAGGACTTGATGTCCGAGTTTTTTGCCAATGCGTCCCTCACTGCCGAGGCTGCACAAAAGCGTTTTGCTGACATCATTGCCTCAGCAGACTGATCTTCTTCGTCTGTCACCGGCAAACGCTTACGTTTGCCGGTGACAGACGCCTCCTTACCCGACGCCCTTGATTTTGCGTCTGGAAAATCGTGCCGCGGGATATGCTGAAGCTACCCGCCGCGCAATCAACCTTTATGATTGATGAGGAGTGGTACATGGCGGTTAAAAGCCATTCTGGTCGTCCCAACCAGCTATTCCGCAATCTGAATTCAAAGATTGCATCTATCCCCATGATCCTGACCGCGATGGTCATCTTCATGGGCGGAACGATCTGGACAGTCGTTTATTCCTTTACGAATTCAAAATTGCTACCTCGCGCGACATTCATTGGTTTTGAACAATATGAACGCCTCTGGGCGGCGCCCCGTTGGCTGATATCGATCCAGAACCTAGCCATATACGGCATTCTTTCGCTGATTTTCAGCCTTGTCATCGGCTTCGTGCTGGCGGCGCTGATGGATCAGAAAATCAGGTTCGAGAATACCTTTAGAACAATCTTTCTCTATCCCTTCGCCCTGTCCTTTATCGTCACCGGCCTTGTCTGGCAGTGGCTGTTGAACCCGGAGTTCGGCATTCAGGCCGTTGTGCGGTCTCTCGGCTGGGAAAGTTTCACCTTCGATCCGCTCTATAATTCGGATTTCGTGATCTATGGCATCTTGATTGCGGCACTCTGGCAAGGCACCGGCCTCGTCATGTGCCTCATGCTGGCGGGTCTGCGCGGGATCGATGAGGACATCTGGAAGGCCTCTCGTGTGGACGGTATTCCCATGTGGAAGACCTATATCCTCATCGTCATCCCGATGATGCGCCCGGTTTTCATCACTACCTTGGTCATCATCGCTAGCGGCATCGTCAAAGTGTACGACCTCGTGGTGGCACAAACCAGCGGCGGCCCCGGCATCGCATCGGAAGTGCCTGCCAAGTACGTCTACGATTATATGTTCCAGGCGCAAAACCTGGGGCAGGGCTTCGCCGCATCGACCATGATGCTGCTGACGGTCGCCATCATTGTTGTTCCATGGGCCTATCTCGAGTTCGGAGGGCGCAAGCGTGGCTAATATCTCGACACTGAATACGGTCGCGGCAGGCGTCGATCCCGTCTCGGCCCAACTCGATGGTCCACGCGGGCGCAAGCCTAAGAAGCGGCTGTCCCGGCGCAACATCATCCTCTATGGCAGCCTGACCATTGCTGCGCTCTATTATCTGTTACCTCTTTACGTGATGGTCGTGACATCGCTTAAAGGCATGCCTGAAATCCGCATGGGCAACATCTTTGCTCCGCCGCTCGAAATTACTTTTGAGCCGTGGGTCAAGGCATGGTCCAATGCCTGTACCGGTCTCAATTGCGATGGCCTGTCACGTGGCTTCTGGAACTCCGTGCTCATCACGCTCCCATCCACCATCGTATCGATTGTGATTGCATCGGTCAGTGGATACGCATTGGCGAACTGGAAGTTCAAAGGCTCGGAGTTTTTCTTCTCCATCCTCATCATCGGTGCGTTCATTCCCTATCAGGTGATGATCTATCCGATCGTGATTGTCCTGCGTGAAATGGGCGTTTATGGCACGTTGACCGGCCTCGTTATCGTGCACACGATTTTCGGAATGCCGATCCTCACCCTGTTGTTTCGCAACTACTTCGCGGGTCTGCCGGAAGAGTTGTTCAAGGCAGCGCGCATCGATGGTGCGAATTTCTGGCAAATCTATTTTCGCATCATGGCCCCCATGTCGCTGCCGATTTTCGTGGTGGCCATGATCTTGCAGGTGACCGGCATCTGGAACGACTTCCTGTTCGGCGTCGTCTTCACCAGACCGGAATATTACCCGATGACGGTTCAGCTCAACAACATCGTCAACTCGGTTCAAGGCGTGAAGGAATACAACGTCAATATGGCGGCGACCCTTCTGACCGGTGCCGTTCCGCTGTTCGTCTATTTCGTTTCAGGCAGACTTTTTGTCCGCGGCATCGCCGCAGGCGCAGTCAAAGGTTAAGCTTCATGAATAAAAGCGTCTCCATTCGCGACCTGTCCTTGTCCTTCGGTGCAGTCAACGTACTCTCGGATCTCAATCTCGATATTTACGAAGGTGAATTTCTCGTCCTTCTCGGCTCGTCCGGCTGCGGAAAATCCACATTGCTCAATTGCATTGCTGGACTTCTGGAGCCGACGGAAGGGCAAATCTTCATCAAGGACCGAAACGTCACCTGGGAAGAGCCGAAGGACCGAGGAATCGGCATGGTGTTCCAGTCTTACGCGCTTTACCCGCAGATGACGGTCGAAAAGAACCTGTCCTTTGGTTTGCAGGTTGCCAAGATACCAAAAGAGGAAATCGACAAGCGCGTGAAGCGCGCCGCCGGCATTCTCCAGATCGAGCCACTGCTGAAACGCAAACCGGCAGAACTTTCGGGCGGTCAGCGTCAACGTGTGGCCATCGGACGCGCGCTGGTGCGCGATGTGGATGTGTTCCTGTTCGATGAGCCGCTGTCCAACCTCGATGCGAAGCTACGCTCGGAACTGCGTGTGGAAATCAAACGGCTTCACCAGTCGCTGAAAAACACGATGATTTACGTCACGCATGACCAGATCGAGGCGCTGACATTGGCAGACCGCATAGCGATTATGAAAAGCGGCGTCATTCAGCAGTTGGACGATCCGATTTCGATCTACAACAAGCCGAAGAACCTGTTCGTGGCAGGCTTCATCGGCTCTCCGTCGATGAACTTTCTGCGCGGTGAACTTGCGGAAAAGGACGGCAAGGTCGTGTTCGCCACCAATGGTGTCAGCTTCACGCTGGATGGTTATGACGCGTCTTCGGCACTGAGGCCAGGAGCGACAGCTGTGCTCGGCGTTCGGCCAGAGCATGTGCGTGTCGACAACGACATTACCGGTGGTGAAATCCATGACGCCGTTGTCGATATCGAAGAGCCGATGGGGGCGGACAATCTCATCTGGCTCAAGCTTGCCGGTCACACCATGTCCGTGCGGGTCGGCGGCCACCGCCGCTTCGCGCCGGGCACGAAGGTGAAGCTCGCCTTCGATATGTCCATGGCCTCCCTTTTCGATGCGACGACGGAAGACCGCATCTGAACCCATATCCCACCCTTCCACCGGACACAGTCCCAATGTCAGGAGAGACAGATGACGAAACTCGGCTTTCAACTTTACAGCGCGCGTAATTTCCCGCCGCTTTCAGATACCCTCAAGAAACTCTCAGCGGCAGGTTACGCCCATGTCGAAGGGTTCGGCGGCATTTACGGCACGATGGACGACGCGGCCTTGAAAGAGCTACGCAGCGATCTCGACGCCAATAATCTGACCATGCCGACCGGCCATTTCGGTCTGGATTTGCTGGAGAGCGAGCCACAGAAAGCACTGAACATCGCGAAAATCCTCGGGGTTGAGACGATTTACTGCCCTTATCTTCTGCCCGACCAGCGCCCAAGCGATGCCGCTGGTTGGCTGGCCTTCGGCAAGCGTCTTCAGGAAGCTGCCAAGCCTTACCGTGATGCAGGTCTCGCCTTTGGCTGGCACAACCACGACTTTGAATTTGTGAAACTGGAAGACGGCACCACGCCGCAGGAGCAAATTTTTGCAGGCGGTCCTGAACTGGAGTGGGAAGCGGACATTGCCTGGATCATTCGCGGCAAAGCCGATCCGTTTGAGTGGATCGAGCGTTACGCAAGCCGTATCACCGCGGTGCATGTGAAGGACATCGCGCCATCAGGCGAAAATACGGACGAAGACGGCTGGGCGGATGTTGGCCACGGCACCGTGGACTGGAAAGGCCTTGTCGATGTGCTGAAGAAAACCGCCGTCAAATATTACGTGGTCGAACATGACAATCCTAGCGATGCCGACCGTCTGATCACCAGATCGATCGCATCCTTCAACAGCTACTAATCCAAATTTGGAGTGACATTCATGGCCAAGGAACTTGGCGTCGGCATCATTGGATGCGGCAATATCTCAACCACCTATTTCTCGCTATCGCCCCTGTTCAAGGGCTTGAAAGTTCTGGCCTGCGCCGACCTCAACCGCAGTGCCGCCGAACTGAGAGCCGAAGAATACGGGGTCAAGGCGCAGTCCATCGAGGAGCTGCTCCAGAACGACGAAATTGACGTGGTGGTGAACCTCACCATCCCCGCAGCGCATTTCGGGGTGTCGAAAGCCATTCTGGAGGCTGGTAAGCACGTCTATTCCGAAAAACCGCTCGTTCTAACGTTGGAAGAAGGCGAGGAGCTGCGGCGTCTGGCGACAGAAAAGAACCTCGCTGTCGGTTGTGCGCCCGATACGTTTCTGGGCGGTGCGCACCAGTTGGCGCGTAAATATATCGATGAGGGCGGTGTCGGTCGCATCACCTCGGGTACATGCCATGTCATGAGTCCCGGCATGGAAATGTGGCACCCCAACCCCGGCTTCTTCTTCCTCGAAGGCGGCGGCCCGATCCTCGATCTCGGCCCCTATTACATCGCCAATCTCATCAACCTCATCGGCCCGGTCAAACGTGTCGGTGCCCTGACGTCGATGGCGAACCCGACGCGGACGGTGACCAGCCAGCCTCTGAACGGTCAGGTCATTCCTGTGGAAACCCCCACCAATATCCACGCCCTCCTGGAGTTCGTGAATGGTGCGACGATCACCCTGTCGGCCAGCTGGGATGTGTGGTCGCACCGCCATGCCAATATGGAGCTATACGGCACGGAAGGCTCGGTCTACGTGCCCGATCCGAACTTCTTCGGCGGCGTGGTCGAGGCCAGCGGTCGCGACAAGGACATCAAGCCGCTGGAAAACTGGGAGCATCCTTTCGGGATTGCCAATCAGGAAAGCCCGCAGGGTGCACGCGCCAACTACCGCACGGCAGGGCTGGCCGATATGGCGCTGGCCTTGATCGAAGGACGCGATGCACGCTGCTCGCTGGAACGGTCCCTTCACGGCATCGACGTGATGACATCGATCCTGAAGTCCGGCGAGGAAGGTCGGTTCATTGAGTTGACCACCACCTGCACGCAGCCGGCGGCATTGGGTATCGAAGAAGCCAAGGCATTGCTCCGATAAAACTGACAAGGCGGGTGCGCAGGCCGCATCCGCCTTTTCTGCTCTTCAACCGACGAGAATATCCGTGCAGATTGCCGCCTTGAGCGGCAGATGGTCGGATGCGACCCGCGACAACGCGCTGTCATGCGCCGTTACATTTTCGATCAGGCCTTCTTGGTTGGAAATGATCCGGTCGAGTGCCAGCACCGGCAATCCCGATGGGAAGCTGGGAACTGCTGGCGGCAGGCTGCCGAAGGCATCGCGGAACGTATTGAGCGATGAGCCATTTCCCAGCCGCCATTCGTTGAGATCACCGAGCAGAATTGTTGGCTGCTCGTCGCGCATGTTGAGAAGATCGACAAGCGCTTTGGCCTGCTGCGCGCGTGAGCGGCGCAACAGCCCGAAATGGGCAGCGATGATGCGCAATGTCCCACCCTGTTTCAATTCTAACTCCACGACAAGCGCACCACGCGGTTCCAGACCTGGAAGCCTAAGCGGATGAACATCACGAACGGAGCCTTCTCGGAACAGAACGACGTTGCCGTGCCAGCCATGGGCCTTGGCGCTCGCGCTGATCGGCACCGGCGTCAGCCCGCACTCGCGCTCCAGCCTGCCGAGGTCGAGCAAGCCGGTGCGCTCTCCGAACCGGCTGTCGGCCTCCTGTAGCGCAATGATATCGGCACCAATTTCCTTGATGACATGGCAGATGCGGTCCGGGTCGAATTTACGGTCGCGCCCCACACATTTGTGAACGTTGTAGGATGCGATAATGGGCTGTCCCTCCTCTCCGCAACCGTTGCTCTCCGTCTGGCGTTTCTTGCGATTGCGCAGGGATGTCATCAGAACGGAGGACAGGCTGTCGGGTTTGGTTCGTTTCAATTTCATATCTCGCATCAACGATTTCATTCCCAACACTCAAAGGTGTCGCCCTTAAAGATAGGGCGATGCCAGCCACAAAATCCGCTCGAAAAGCCGGACAGGAAACGGGCGAGCCCGTAAGGCTTCGAGGTTCACAGCCACTGCCGTCTCCATCGCGTCGGTGATGCGCGCGGAGACTGCTTCGGCGAAACCCTCATCCATAACTTCTATGTCCACCTCAAAGTTCAATCGCAACGATCTTGGATCGAGATTGGACGAGCCGACATAGGACCAACGGTCATCGATGACGAGCAGTTTGGAATGGTTGAACGGGCCGGTCGCGCGCCAGATGCGACAATAGCTTTTCAGCATCTGATCGAACTGTGCCGTCATGGCATGGTCGACCAATGTCAGATTGTTGTTCGCAGGAATGATGATATCGACCTGCACGCCACGCCGGGCTGCCGTCGTCAGTGCGGAGATCAATTCGCGATCCGGCAGGAAATAGGGCGACATGATGCGGATGGACGAGCGGGCAACGGAAAAAGCGCCCATCAGCATCTTGTGACTGGTCTCGATGCTGTTATCCGGCCCCGAAGCGACCACGCGTGCCAATACCGGCTGACCCGGCTCGCCCTCGGGAAGCGTGACATCCCAGACCGGGCCATCCAAAAGCTCGCCCGTAGTAAAGCGCCAGTCTTCGGCGGCAACGGTGAACAGATCGGCGACCAGCGGCCCTCTCACCTTGAAATGGGTGTCGTGAGAATGGTGTTCTCTAGCAAACTCCGCCGTGAAACCTTCGCGAATATTCATGCCGCCGGTAAAGGCGATGCGGCCATCCACCACCAGAATTTTCCGGTGCGTTCTGAGATTGGCGTAGGGAAGGCGAAGACCCATGATGACATTACCGTTGAAAACCGCAGCCCGGATGGCGGCTTTTCGAAGGGCAGGCAAAATGCTTGGAACAGAATAGCGGGCACCCACCGCATCCACCAGTACCCTGACCTCGACACCACGATCGCAGGCATCGGCCAGCGCTTCGACGATACGGATGCCGATACGGTCCTGATCGAAAATGTAGGTTTCGAGAATGATGGACCGTTTGGCGTTCGCGATGGCATCCAGCATATCGGTATAGGCGATATCGCCGGAGTTCAGCGGCTCGATGACATTGCCGGTCGTCAGCGCCGTGCGCGTAACGCGGTCACCAACCGTTTTCATGGAGGCGAAACGTCGTCCGAACCGCTCGACGACAAGACTATCGTCGGCATCGAAACGCGCGACCCGGTCCATGATGGTGCCATGCATCAAAGAGCGCTGCTGGCCGAGTGCCGTGCGCCTGATGCGGTTGATGCCAGCGATGGCGTAGATGGCGGCGCCGACGAAAGGTGAGAGCAGGATGACGCCGACCCAGCCAAGTGCCGTGCGGACTTCCTGTTTCGTCATGGTAGCGTGGATGGCAGCGGCTGCACCCATGATTGCGGAGAGGGTTGCGAGGATGTGCGGCCAGTAGGCGGTCATGAGGTCGATCATATCGGGAATATAGATGAGTTCGGCCCTGCCGCAAGCGACATCGCCTGCCAGCTGTGTAGCGATGTGTTAAGACTCTGTAAGCTATATTCCACCAACGGATTCAACAACGCCGATGAGATCATGAGAGCCGATCAGCAGCCCTTTGCCGGAAATAGACCGGCGATCACAAGTTCGCGGACTTGTATTCAAATCCGAAATATTTTACCACCTTTGCACATCCTGAAAATTGGTGGAACGCCATGCGTTTGAGACATATTGCGCTTTTCGCCTGCACCGCTCTCATGCTTGCAGGCTGCAACGAAACGCTCGAGACCGTCGAGCGTGATGTTTCCCATGTGAAAAACAAGGTCGATTACCCGCTAGCTCCATCCATTCTTGCCGAAATGGACAAGAAGAACATGGATCGCAACGCGCCGATCATGATCCGTATTTTCAAGGAAGAGGGTAAGCTTGAGATTTGGAAGGCCCGTCGCGACAACCGCTTTGAGGTCATCGCCTCCTACGACATCTGCGCATGGTCTGGAAAGCTCGGCCCCAAGGTCAGGGAAGGCGACCGGCAGGCGCCCGAAGGTTTTTACAATCTGACGCCGGGACACCTTAACCCCAACTCCAATTACTATCTGGCGATCAATACCGGTTTTCCCAATCGGTATGATCAGGCAAACGGGCGCAACGGCACCAACCTGATGATCCACGGCGCATGTTCGTCGTCGGGCTGCTACTCCATGACGGATGCACAGGTTCTGGAAATTTACGGCTTTGCGCGCGACGCCTTCAAGGGTGGCCAGAAGACGGTGCAGTTGCAGGCCCTGCCATTCCGCATGACGGCGGAAAACATGGCACGCCACCGCAAGAGCGAGCATTTTGAATTCTGGAAGATGCTGAAGGTCGGTTACGACAACTTCGAAGTGACCAAGCGTCCGCCTGAAGTCAATGTCTGCGAAAAGAAGTACGTGTTCAATCAGCAGATCGAAGGTGGGCAGTTCAATGCTTCCGCTGCTTGCCCCAAGATGAGCACCCCGCCAGCCCTTGCCAGTGCGCTGACGAACTATGACAAGACCTACCAGCTTGCCTATGCCAAGGCGACCAACAAGCTTGACGGCATGGTCTGGTATGATCCCAGCGAAGCCGAGCGCAAGGCACTGGTTGCCGAAAAGCGTAAGGGTCGCGAGCCCGCCTATGCTCCAACCGGCTCGGCGCTCAAGGCAGGCAAGCTGATGAAGGAAACCGAATTTGCCGCGCTGATGGAAAAGAAGGCGGCCAAGGGCATTTCCGGCCAGGCTGCAACAGCCATGGCTTCGGCAGCAAATCCGGGTGCAACGACTGCGGCGACGGTCGTGACACGGCAGCCGGCAGCCACCCCAGCGGCGGCACCGACGATGGTTGCTTCCGCTGCGCCGGTGGCAGCGCAACCGCAGGCAGGCGCGCCGCAAAGCGTTCCGGTGCCCACGGTCAACCCGCTAGCCTTCAGCGCACCACCGTCACCCGACGATGCGCAGAAGAAGCCGTTCTGGAAGTTCTGGGCCAAGCAATGACCGCTAGTCATGCCGAAATCTACGATCTAAGGGGGCTGAAATGCCCCCTTCCTGTTTTAAGGTGCCGCAAGAAGCTGTCGCGGATGCGGGCTGGTGACGAGCTCAGCGTCGAAACCAGCGATCCGCTTGCCATCATCGACATTCCCCATATGTGTCGTGAAGACGGACATACCCTGCTGGAGGCCACGCCCACGGAAGCAGGCCACAGGTTCCATATCCGTAAGACTTAGGATCTCAGACGCCGCGCTTGTTGCCCCACAGCAGCACATGCAGTTGCGGCAGCACGCGGACGTCGAACCAGCGGTCGTCACTGACTTTGTCCACCAGCCAGATCATCCGATCCATCACGCCATTGATATCGACCACGGCGCAATCGTCCTCCGGTGGCGGCGGGGTGTGGTTGCCGGGCTGGAGGTAGACGGGCAGATGGGGATAGCGTGCGCTGGCGTCCTTGGCGTATTGGTAATCGGCATCATCGAAAATCACGAATTTCAGCGCCACGTGCGGACGGTCTCCCGCCGCTGCAAGACAGTTTTCAAAGGCTGACCAATCCGTCTGCATGCCGCTGGAAGGTGGTTTGGGGCTGATCACTAGATAATCGAGGCTTGCGAACCAATCTTTCGCAATGCTGCCCTGCGTCTCCAGTGCAAAGCGGTAACCTTCACCATGGCCTTTGTCGATGAGCGGTCCGAGCGGTTGAATCGCAGGATTGCCGCCGGACAGGGAAACGGTCAGTGGCTTGCCGCCGGATAGACGCAAGACCTCCTGCCAGATCGCATCGGCAGACATGGGCTTCCAGTCATCGCGGTACTCGCTGTCCACCGCATGCAGCGTATCGCACCACGAACATCGATAATCGCAGCCGCCCGTGCGCACGAACACCGTGGGAACACCGATCAGCACGCCTTCACCCTGGATCGTCGGTCCGAAGATTTCGCTGATACGGATCGGGCTTTCCTTGGCCGCGCTCATGGCTGGGGACGGGGGCGATATTCTGCCCAGGTCTTGGCGGTCTCGCTGACGCGCACGGCGCTCGTTTCCGGCAGACGCGCTTTGCACCAGTCGTAAAAATGCCGGGCGAGGCGCTCGGTCGTGACCATGTCGTGCCCCAAGACGTCGTTGAGGTGACGGTGATCGAAGCTGTCGTCGATGTATTGCTTCAAAGGCGCAAGCTCGTGGTAATCGCGCACGAAGCCGTGTTCGTTCAGGTCATCTGCGGAAAGCTCGACTTCAACGATGTAATTATGACCGTGCAGACGTGCGCACTGGTGGTCATCGGGCAGGCCCTTGAGTTGGTGCGATGCGGAGAAATGAAATTCCTTGGTGATACGAAACATCATTTCACCTCCTGCGCCGCGTAGGCACTGGTGGCCGCTACCCAGAAATCCGGGTCTTCGTAATCGGTGGGATCGTTGACGCCTGCCAGATGGAAGGCTTCACGTCGCTCCACGCAGGTGCCGCAGCGCCCACAATGGCGCATGCCGCCCTTGTAGCAGGACCAGGTCTGCGCAAACGGGGTGTCATGCTTTGATCCGTCCGTCACGATATCGGCCTTGGACCCGTTGACGTAGGGCGCAACCAGCTTGACGTTGGCGTAGCCATCCAGCGCGTGACGTTGCATCTCGTTGAAGCCGTCGATGAAACCGGGGCGGCAATCGGGATAGATGAAGTGGTCGCCGCCATGCACGGCAATGGCAACGGCATCCGCCTGCTGCGCTGCGGCCAGTCCGAAAGCGATGGTCAGCATGATGGCATTGCGGTTGGGCACCACGGTGGAGCGCATCGTTTCCTCCGCATAGTGACCATCCGGTACAGCTATATCGTCGGTTAGCGCCGAACCTGTCAGATGTGCGCCAATGGGGCGGATATCGATGACATGATGCGGCACGCCGAGCCTGTAGGCGCAGGCCGCCGCATAGTCCAGCTCCTTTTTATGGCGCTGACCATAATCGAAGGAGACGAGGGCGAGAAGTTCGTTTTCCGCTGCTATTCTGTGCGCAAGCGAAACGGAGTCCAATCCGCCGGAGCAGATGACGATAGTTTTCATGGTTCGGGATCCCTTGTTTTGACCGGGTGGGCTGCGACCGGATTACGGTGCGGCTTCTAGTGCAACTCGGGACCGTTGTGAAGGGGCGCAGCGATTTTTGCGCCTCTTCAATCGTGTGGACGTGACGTTATTCGACGATGACCGATACGGAATTGCCGGTGTAGACTGGCCGAATCTTGACCGATCCGGCGTCGATGGTGGCGAATGTTCCATGGAGCGCGTTGGCTGACAGCACCGGGAATCGCGTCCTGGCAATGGGCGCGGTTTGCCCGAAAGCAAGATGGAGAGCTGCACCCTCGATGCTGGCCTGCCCCTTGATTTGTAAAGGGCCGTTCGCAGCATCGAGCGCGAGCGTACCGCCGGTCTGGCTGTAATCGCCCGTGATCCCGACAGCCTCTGAACCAAGCGCCAGGGTTCCACCGCTGACGTTCACGCTGCCAGTGCCGAGCGCGGTTCTGGAGCCAACCGTCAGCGTGCCATCTTCCAAAACGGTGCCGCCGGAGTAGCTGTTGTTGCCGGTGAGTGCGAGTGCACCATCACCCGATTTCACGAGACGACCAGGGCCGGAAATGTCGTTCGTCCAACGGTCCTGTGCGTTGAAACCGCCAGCGGCCGCGTTCATCGTCACGCTGACATCGCCATCGAACGCGCCATAGCCGGATGCGGCGGCCACAAGGTTGATGCGGCCCCAGCCATTGCTGTCATCGAGCAGCGGATAGCCGGATTCGATGCCGGTGGAGAACAGCACGGCGCGGCGTTGTGCAGCGTCCAGATAGGGCAGGCGGGTTTCCAACAGGACTTCCGCACCCTCGGGCACCACCATGGCAAGGCGCGGCGCAGACATTTCGCGGCTGAAGGAATAGGTCATGCGCTTGCGGAAATCAGCCTTATTCTTGGCTTCATCCGTGTAAGGATCGGTCGTGATATCAGCGCTGTGCGCGAAGCTTTGCAGGGTTTGTCCCTGTGGCAAGCGTTTGGTCAGATAGGCCTGCACTTCGTCATGCGCCAGCTTCTTGGCATCTGCGGATTTCGCATCTTGCAGAACCGCTGCGGCAATGGCCGTTGCCGTGATCCTTCCACCGATGACGTCTAGCGGCGAATGCATGCCCGCCTCGATGCGGGTTTCGCCCAGTTCGGAGGCCTTGGTCAGAAGTTCGGAAAAACGTTCGGGCACCGCATAGGCATAGGCAATTGCCGCGAGATAGGCGGCGTTGGTGTGACCGCTCGGGAAACCGCCATCTTTCGCGCGACCGCGGTTTTCCCGGGCATAGCGCAAGGCGGGGACGGTGACGTCAGGCTCGGTTTCGTAGCGCTCGAATGTCTTGTCGCCGATGGTTTCGGTGCCGGTTTCGATCACCTCACCCTTGGCGTTCATGCGCCATGGGCGCGGGCTGGAATAGAAATATTTGGAGGGAGACGTCGTGCCTTCCGGGCCGCGCATCAGCTTCATGAAGGCGACGAAGTCCTTAAGGTCCGATGTGTCCGTTCCCGCTTCCGCGCCCTTGTCGTCTTCTCGTCTGGTGATCACCTCATTGACGTTGAAATCGCTGAGTGTGTGGTTGATGGTGGTCGTCGCGCCGGACCCTTCGCGGTACCATGGAGCAAAAGGCCCAAGACCTTCTATAACGCTGTAACCCTGGGAGCGGCGGTCGTTCAAATAGGCGTTAAGCGCCTGCGCATCGGTGCGGTTCTTGCCGGTGACGGACAGGACATAGCGCATGTTCTCGGCCCATATATCGGCGTCGAGGATTTTGGCCTTGCTGTAATCCTTGGGGCCATCGCCATTGGCGCCACCATTGGCCCAGGCATCGTCGCCCAATGTCCAGATGCGATTAAAGCCGGATAGTATGTTGATGACCGGGTTTTGCTTGTCATCATAGGCATTGACGGCCTCGCCCTTGGCGTTCTTGCCGGTCTGGTTATGGTAATTCTCAGCAACAGGCAGTGGATAGGCAACGGATGGCGTTGGAACAACGACGCTGTAGCCAGCGCCTGATGGCGTCTTTCCATCGAATGCCAATGCGTGAGATGTGATGCTGAGTGCGGCAATGGATGCAAGCAAGCTGGAGCGGATAAAAAAGGAATACGCGCGCGTTGTGGCCAAAACAGCCTCCTGATGATGTCAATCAATTCGTCTGGAATCGGTCGTCGGCAAAATGCCCGTGGACCATGACATTTTGTTTACAGTGAATGACGAATTCGGCGCCTGCGTGGCGCTGGTGATCAGTTCGGTTCTTCAAGAGACGCATTGGTCATGCGGTGGCGGCCAATGGGCAGCATCATCGGGCGGCCCGATGTGGGGTCGATGATCACGCGGCTTTCAAGGCCGAAAACCTCACGGATATGATCCTGCGTCAGCACGTCTTGCGGGGTGCCGGTGATGTGCAGGCGGCCCTCGGCCATCGCCACCAGATGGTCGGCGTAACGGGCTGCGAGATTAAGGTCGTGCAGCACCATGACGATGGTCGTGCCTCTGCTATGGTTGAGGTCGACAAGCAGATCGAGAACCTCAATCTGGTGGCTGATATCGAGGAAGGTGGTGGGTTCGTCCAGCAGCAGAATGTCCGTTTGCTGCGCAAGCGCCATGGCAATCCACACCCGCTGCCTCTGCCCGCCGGACAGCTCGTCCACCGGGCGTTCCGCAAGATCGAAGGTCTTGGTCGCTTCCAGTGCCGTGGCCACCGCGTTATTATCCGCATCGCTCCAGCGCGATAAAATGCCCTGATGTGGGTGGCGCCCCCGGCTGACGAGGTCTGCGACCGTAATGCCCTCGGGCGCGATGGGAGACTGCGGCAAAAGCCCCAGCGTTCTTGCCAGCTTTTTCGGCGGCATGCTGTGGATGGACTTTCCGTCCAGCAGCACATGGCCACGGCGCGGAGACAAAAGTCGCGACATGGTGCGCAGCAGTGTCGATTTTCCGCAGGCATTGGCACCCACGATCACCGTGATCTTGCCTTCGGGAACAACAAGATCGAGGTCTTCCAGAATAAGGTTTTCGCCATATCCGGCGGATAGGTTGGTAGCGGTGAGGGCGTGATTGGTCAAAGCGAGCCTCCGGTCCGGTTGACACGGATAATCAGAAAAATCAGATAGGGGGCGCCCAGCGCACCGGTGATGACGCCAACCGGGTATCGGCTGGGTAACAGAAACTGTCCGGCATAATCCCCCGCCAACACCAGCAGCGCGCCGATGAGAGCTGCGGGCAGCAGCAGCGAGCCGTTGGCGCCGACGATGCGCGCCGCAATCGGTCCCGACAGAAATGCCACGAAAGCGATGGGTCCGGTGATGGCGGTGGCAATGGCGATCATGCCGACGGCAGCGATGATGACGAGAATGCGGGTCTCGCCGACGCGAACACCGAGGGCAGCGGCAGTATCGTCCCCCATCCGCAATGCCTCCAGATCGCGCTGGCGGCTAAGAAGCAGGGTTCCGAAGACTGCGAGCCCGATCAGAAGTGGCAGAACTTGAGAAAGCTGTGCGCCATTGACGCTTCCCGTCAGCCAGCGCATTGCCTCTTGCAGGCTCCAGGCTGGCGCGGTGGAGAGGATATAGGCGATAACGCTTTCCAGCATGGCCGAAACACCGATGCCGACGAGAATGAGTCGCGTGCCTGCCACCCCATTGCGGGAGGAAAGCGCATAGACGGACAGTGCCACGCCAAGCCCTGCCGCGACAGCAAACACCGAAACAATTGGCCCCTTCAGTGACAGCACGACAATCGCAAAGACGGCGGCGGCGCTGGCGCCTGAACTGATGCCGATGATATCCGGGCTGGCGAGGGGATTGCGTAGCATGATCTGAAACGCCACGCCGCTGAGACCGAAGCTCAGACCGGCAAGAACGCACAGCACGGCTCGGGGCAGACGCAATTGCCCCACGGTAAAGCCTGCGCCTGGCACATCTTGGCCCAGCAGAACCCGAATGACATCCATCGGCGGGGTGAAGGACTGGCCAAGCACGAGCGTGAGCGAGAAAATCACGATAATTAAAACAACGAGCGCCGCAATCACGCGCATGCGTTTTCGTGCCTGCTGGGTACGGTTGCGCGTGAGGGAGGTGGTGATCGTCGAATGTATGGTCATAGGTCACGTACCCGCTGCCGTCTAACGATCCATATGAAGAAGGGTGCGCCGATCAGCGCCGTAACGATGCCCACATCCAGCTCGGCAGGTCGCGAGACGATGCGACCGATGATATCTGCTGCAAGCAGCAGGCTCGCCCCGCAAAGCGCCGAAAACGGTAAAAGCCAGCGGTGATCGACGCCGACGAGCAAGCGACAGATATGCGGCACGACGAGGCCGAGAAAGCCGATGGGTCCGCAGACGGCGGTCGTAGCCCCGCAAAGCAGGATCGCCCCGAGTGCGGAAAAGGCGCGAGCGATGGCCACACGCTCGCCAAGTCCTGCGGCTAACTCATCTCCGAGCGCTAGCGAGTTCAGCTTGCGTGCCGATAACAGGCTGATGACGAAGCCGACGGCGAGAAAAGGCAGGACATGGGAGATGCGGTCGAAGGTCGCGCCACCGACGCCACCGATCTGCCACGACCGGATGCCGCCCGCAATATCGTTTCGCGGCAGAACGACCGCGATGACCAGCGAGGAAAAGGCGACTGATGTTGCAGCACCTGCCAGCGCCAGTTTGAGCGGGGTTGCCCCGCCCCGACCAAGCGAGCCGATGGTGTAGACGAACACGGCGGAACAGCTTGCGCCCAGAATAGCCGCCCAGATAAAGGCGTTGGCGGACGCGATGTTGAACCATGCCACGCCGATGACAACCGCAAGAGAGGCACCCATGTTGACGCCCAGAATGCCCGGGTCTGCCAAGGGATTGCGCGTGACGCCCTGCATGACAGCCCCGGCCAACCCCAGAGCTGCCCCGGCAGCAAGCGCAAGGACGGTGCGCGGAATCCGCACCGCAACTGCGGCCTGACCGATGTTCTCTGCCCGGCCACCAAGTGCCGCCACGATATCGACCCAGGCGACATCCCGCGTGCCGATGGCCACGGACAGAATGCAAAGCAGTGCCAGAACGCCAAGCAGGATCATCAGCCAGAGCGATCTGACGCCGTTTGAGCGCTTGATGACGGCGCTGCGGGCCGGTTGCCGGGCGTATCTGAAGGTCATCAAGGCTTTCCGGCAGACTTTTCCGCAGCCTGCGCCAGCAGGGCCGCATAATCTTTCAACACCCATGAAATCGACAGCGGCGTAGGGTTTGCCGCTGTGCCCAGCGGGTTGCGACCGAGCATGACGATGGAATTGTGCTCGACGGCGGGCATTCTGGACAGAAGCGGATCGGCCTTCACGGCATCGAACAGCGCCTGACCGCCATAGGTCACGAGGATATCGACATCGTCGAAGGCATCGACACGCTCTGCGCTGACACCGGAAGCGAACTGGCCAGGCTTGGTCGCATCCTTCACGCTTTTCGGCAATGTGAGGCCCAAATCTGCAAAGAATTTCACGCGTGTATCATTGGCCGTATAGAAATTAACAGTGCTGAGGTTGGTCGTATCGAGGTGGGTGACGAACATGGCCGTCTTGTTCTTGAGCTGAGGAAAACCCGCCACGACGTCGGCAATCTCCGCGTCGATCCGCTTGATCAGGGCCTCGCCCTCCTGAGCCATGCCGAGCCCGAGGCTGTTGAAGCGGATCATCTCACGCCAGTCCGTCGCCCATGGTGATTGCGGATAGGCGATGACGGGCGCGATCTGGCTCAGCGTATCGTAGTCGGCCTGACTGAGACCGGAATAGGCCGCGAGGATCACATCCGGCTTGGTGGCCGCAACCGCTTCGAAATCGATGCCATCGCCCTCATCGAACAGCACAGGCTTTTCCGCGCCGAGAGCTTTCAGCTTCTCCGCCACCCATGGCAACAGCCCGTCACCATCGTCATCTCCAAAATTGGCCGCAGCGAACCCGACGGGCACGATGCCGAGCGCCAGAGGCACTTCATGGTTGGCCCAGGCAACGGTAGCGACGCGCTGCGGCTTTTTCTCTATCGTTGTGGTGCCCAAGGCGTGTTTGATGACGAGAGGATAGGATGTGCCCTCGGCCTGGGCAGCGCTCGCTGAAAAGAAGAGGTGTAGGCACAGGGCCATGAAGGGCGCGAGAGCGCGGATGAAGCGCAGCATGGGCAAACTTTCTTCCGTATTGAAACTTGACTTGAAGTCTCAGCTTCACGATGGAAGGTCAAGACCGATCTGACAAGCTGTTGCGATGGCCAAGGAAGTTTCCGTGGTTTTTTACAAAACCGTGGAATTGTACAATACCAGACTAATGGCCTCAAGTTATCAGGCGATACAGGGCGCGCCGGGTTTTCCACCGAGGTTGCCAGAATCAGCACTCGACATCTGGAATTTGATCATGAGCATTGAAACCACCAGCGCAAACCATGGCCACGCGCGTCGCCCGTACCGTCAGGCGTTTCTACTGGGTTGCACGGCCTTTGTCGCGCTGGCACCAGTCAGGCTGCTTGCTCAGGAGGCCGATGCACAGGGTTCCGGCACAGTGCTTGAGACGATCGTGGTCCAGGGTGCGGGTGGTGATAGCGATGCCAAGACCATCGTGGCGAACAAGACCACCGCTACCGGTAAAATGCCAAGCGATGTTCTCACGACCGCAGCATCGGTTTCCGTCATCACCGAAAAGGAAATCAAAGACCGCGCCGCCACCACCGTCGAACAGGTGGTGCAATATACTGCGGGCGTCGTCACGGATTACTACGGCTCGGATGACCGCTATGACTACTTCAAGATCAGAGGTTTCAGCCCGTTCACCTATCGCGATGGATTGCCGATCGGAAGAAGCTGGGGCGGTCTTCGTGAGGAGCCTTACGCCTATGAACGCGTCGAGGTACTGAAGGGTGCCAGCTCTACTGGCTTCGGCGTCTCGGACCCGGGCGGTGCGGTGAATTACGTTACCAAAACCCCGAAAAGCGAGCGTTTCGGCGAGGCTTATACCACCGGCGGCACGTCGGCACACAAGGAAGCTGGCTTCGATTTCGGCGACAATATCACCGAGGACGACACTCTTTCCTATCGCCTCACCGGGAAATTCCAACGGGCGAACGGTGAGTATGATTACTCTCAGGATGACGAGAATTTCATCATGGGCGGCCTGACCTGGCGTCCCACGGACCTGACGACGATCTCGTTTGTTTTCGACCATCTCGACAAGGATGGAACCCCGAGTGGCGGCGGCCACCCAAGATTTACGGACCTGGACAGAAGCCGTTTCTTTGGCAAGCCGGATTACAATTACGACAAAACCAACAGAAACACCTACAGTGTTCAGCTTAATCACGACTTCGAAAATGGTCTCACGTTCAACTCGAATGCGCGCTACAGCAAGGCTTCCAATAGCTTTGGCTATGCCTATATCTACGACAGCATTGGTGCGAGCGACCCGGCTGATTCATCGATAGATCGCATCTTCTTTGGCGGAGACGGTTCAGACGAGCAGTTCGTCATCGATGCGCATTTCCTCTATGAAGCCAATTTCGACAATATCGAGAGCCGATCACTGGTGGGTGTCGACCACAACAAGATCGACTCGACGAGCAATAGTTATCTCCTCTATCCGGCGATCTGGGGAGGCACCGCGCCTCCGATCAACTGGCAAAATCCCGTCTATTCCGGCGTTCCCTCTTCCATTCCGCTGAGTGAAAGCACGACGAAAGATCAGACGACAAAGGCGATCTATCTTCAGCAAGATTTGGTTTTCTATGATAAGCTCACGGTCAGCCTCGGTTTGCGCAACGACTGGCTCGATCTGGATGAAACGAAACGCGTCGCTGGAACGGTGACGTCAGGCAAATATAGCGAATTCAGCAAGCGTCTCGGGGTGAGCTACAAGATTACCGATGAGTTGGCAGCCTATGCCAGTTATGCTGAATCGGTTGCTCCTCCAACAACAGGTATCGAGCCTACGACCGGCCAACAGTACGAGGCAGGTATCAAGTACCGGCCAGAGGCATTTCCGGCTCTGATCACCGCGTCCATTTACGATCTGACGATGGAGAATATTTCGACTCGCGAAGCTCCGGTCTATCTCGAATCGACCGTTGAAAAAATCAGGCATCGCGGTTTCGATCTCGAAGCCAAGGTCGAGTTGCCGCAGAACGTTAATCTGATCGCATCCTATGGCTTCATCGACTCTGAAATCATCGAGCCGGGTAATGCTAATGGCTATAATGGCAAGAGTTTTGCGCAGGTCCCGAAACATTCTGCCGCACTCTGGGGTACGTATACGTGGGAAGGTGAGGGCGCGCGTGGTGATATGACGTTCGGTCTAGGTGCCCGCTACATCGGCGCGTATTACTTCGATAATGCGAACACCCGAAAGTCCGATGATGCGATCGTATTCGACGCTGCGTTCACTTACAAAATTCAGGAAAACACGACATTCCAACTGAACGCCAGCAACATCTTCGATGAGAAGCATATCGCCAATGATGATGGCGGCGCTTACTACTACAATCCTGGGCGCACAATTTTGGCGACGCTTCGCCAGACTTGGTAATGGCTCCACTAACTCCGCCGCATACGACGCCATGCGGCGGGCGTTTCGCCTGCGACTTGCCGAAATGTTTTCGTCAGATGGGCCTGATCTGAAAAGCCGAGCTGTGCCGCAATCGCTGCCACGCTGAGATCACTGTCGGTCAGCATGGTCCGGGCAAGGTCGATGCGCCTGCTCAACTGCCACTGTAAGGGTGTTTTGCCTGTGGTCAGCTTGAAGACATTGGCGAACCAGCTTTCCGAGAGGCCGACGATCTCAGCCATTTCGCAGACGGTCATGCGGCGGTCGGCGCGGGTATTGACGACGGAGATGAGCTTGTTCATCTGCGCCTGTGTCAGTCGTGCATTGGTGTTGTCTTCTGGCTGCCCTTCACGCAAATCCAGAAGACCGGCAATGATGCTGCCGACGAGGCTTTCAGCGTAGACTGCGTGTTTGGCGGGGTGAATCAGTTCGTCGACCAAAAGGCTGGCTAGCACTTCGACTGCCCGTGTGTCCTGAATCTCGACCGGCCTGCGCAGCGCGCTGGCGGCGACGGAGCTTCCGACTGATGGCAGCAGATATTTCAACATCCGGTCTTTGTGCAGGTGAATGTCGACGTGGGAGAAGCGGTGAAACGATGTGAAGCTGGTCCACAACGGCACCCCGGCGGGCACATAGATTGCCTTCTTCATTGGCCTGTAAGCATCGGCAGTTTTACCGTCGCGGTTGCTCATGAGAATGTGCGAGGAGACATCGTTGAAGAAGATAACGATGCGCGGATCTGGTGACAGGTAGTAGCCGGTTGCTCCAGCATGCGCCTCGGCGTCCCAGAATACGCTGATCAGCCCATCGAGACCACGCCATCTGGCAGGTCCTAGCGCACGGATGCCGTCCGTGAAAGATGTCATTGAGTGCAGATACGTCACAATTTCAAACCAGTCTCATGCGCTTGAAAATCGGCGCGCCAAGCAAAACTTCGCCATTACCCGCTTTATGCGCAGACATGGGCCAAGGCGTTTCCGACATGAATGTCATTAGATGACTAGAAATATCATGTTTATAACATATAGCAAGTTAGGCTCGAAAACGGGTCTTCTCGAAACCTATCCCCTGATATCTGTGGGAAACGTTTGACCTCTTGTTATGAACCGCAGCGCACTGAGCGCCCTCATCTGTCAAAAGGTGATAATGACATCCTTGCTACACTATCGGTTTGCTGCATGAACCGTCGATAGAACGAATGGAACAAAACACCCGCCTCTTGTGTTGAAGAGCCACAAAAGCTCAGTATATTCAGGAGATTGTTGATGGAACGGGTTGCCATTGGTGCCGCCGTGGGCGCCGTATTTTGTTTTGTAACCGCCGCCGTAGCGCAGGACATTGAGGTGAGCAGCCTCGATATCAAACAGTCGGCTGTGAGCATCGAAACGAAACGACCCGTAAAGGCACAGGCCGGATACATCGTCGATGTCAGCGGTCGTCAGGTCCGGCTTGTAGGTCCACGCTTCTTCCCGGATAATTCAAAAGAGGTCGCGCTTTTCGGTCGCGCAGACGCATTAGTGCGTGAAGAAGCCCGTTCGCAGATGGCTTCAAACTGATATTCAAGCTTTTGGATTTTTGAGGAACAGAACATTTATGGGGCAGACCATGGAGACTTCGAGCATGAAAACTGGCTCGAAGTGGCGGCTTATCCGGCAGGCCGATGCAGAAGCTGCAAAGCCGACTTTTCCTGAATTGTTTTTCGATCTCGTCTTCGTGTTTGCGATGATCCAGCTCTCTCATACCCTCGCCAAGGATTTCGGCTCTACCGCTTTGCTGGAAGCGGCCATCATCATTCTGGCTTTGTGGTGGCTGTGGGTGCAGATCACCTGGCTGACCAACATGTTGAATACGGAGGCCGGACTTGTCCGGCTGTTTCTGTTTTCGATGATGTTTGCAGGTGTGCTGCTTGCAATCGCTCTGCCCAAAGCTTTCGACGATCAAAGTTTTACCTTTGCCCTGATCTACAGCGGCATGCAGGTGATGCGATCGCTTTTCGCCCTTTACGTCTTCAAAGGCGTCGATCACGAAAACTCGCTGACCTTTACACGAATGGCCATATGGCTGGGCGTCTCCAGCATTTTCTGGCTGTGCGGTGGCTTTGCCGAAAGTCTGGAATGGCAGATCGGTCTCTGGGCCGTTGCCATCGGTATTGAATATGCAGGCCCTGCGGTAAAATATTATTTCCCCGGGCTTAAAACCGGAGAACACGAGAAGCTGCATCTTTCGGGGGAGCATCTGGCAGAAAGATGCGCTCTCTTCGTGCTCATTTGTCTCGGTGAGACGATTCTGACGACCGGGCAGACCGCGACCGACCACATGAACTCAAGCCTCAGCTTCGTCGTTTTTTGCGCGGCCTTCACCAGCACGGTGTTGATGTGGTGGATTTATTTCCACCACGGCCAGGAAAAAGCATCTGAAAAAGCCGAGGAGTCTCCCGAGCCCGAGAAGATTGCGCAGACGCTGTTCAATTATGGCCATCTGCCTATCGTCGCAGGCATCATTCTGACGGCTGTTGGCGAAGACTTCAGCTTATCGCACAGTTACGAGCACTCCACTTGGCGCGAGTCGCTTGCCATCGTTGGCGGGCCAATCCTGTTTCTGGCGGGAAACATCGGGGTGAAAATTGCGGCGTCATATGTCCGCCCGATCTCGCACTTCGTTGGGATCGGCGTGCTCATCGTTCTCTTACTGCTACAGGGAATGCCGCTTTACGCGTTGCAGATTGCTGCCGTGACGGTTCTGCTGCTGGTGGCGATTTGGGAATATGTGGCGCTGAAGAAGCAGGCACCCGACATGGCCTGACGGCCTTGGGCAAGAAGCCGTAGCAATGGCATGAGAGCGATTGCTACGGAGATTTGTCAGAACGGGTAGTGCTGCCCGGCATCCTCGATTGTTATCCAGCGAAGGTCGGTGAATTCGGCGATGGCAGCCTTGCCACCGAAGCGGCCGTAACCGGATGCCTTGACGCCACCGAACGGCATTTGCGGTTCATCCGACACGGTTGGGCCGTTAATGTGGCAAATGCCGGATTGGATTTGGTCGGCCACGCGCATGGCACGTCCGACGTCGCGGCTGAACACCGCGGCAGACAGACCATATTCCGTATCATTGGCAACGCTGATGGCTTCTGCCTCGTCCTTCACACGAATGACAGGCTTGACAGGACCAAAAGATTCTTCCGCGTAAATTTTCATGCCAGGCGCGGCGTGATCGATGATGGTAGCCGTAACAATCGTATTTTTACGGGTGCCACCTGCAACGACCTTGCCACCCTTGGCCGTAGCGTCGGCGATAATGGCGTCCATTTTTTCCGCAGCTTCTGGCGTCACCAGAGAGCCCAGAACGACTTTTTCACGTGGGTTTCCGGCGGGAAGAGCGTTTGCGCGGGCAGCGAGTTTGGCGACGAAGTCATCGGCGATGGATTGATCGACGATGATCCGCTCCGTAGACATGCAAATCTGGCCCTGATTCATGAAAGCGCCAAAGATCGCTGCATTCACTGCACCGTCGATGTCGGCATCATCGAGAACCACCAGCGGGGCCTTGCCACCGAGTTCCAGCAGCGCAGGCTTGAGATTTTCTCCCGCCAGTCGCCCGATGATCCGTCCGACTTTCGAAGAGCCGGTAAAATTGACATGGCGCACGCGCGGGTCTGCGATCAGCGCCTCGACAAGTGATGCTGCGTCCTGCGGCGCGTTGCTGATGACGTTGAGAACGCCAGCCGGGAAACCTGCTTCCGTAAAGCAATCACCGATGAGACGGTGGGTTGCAGGGCAAAGTTCGGAAGATTTGAGAACGACCGTATTGCCACAGGCGATTGCCATGGCGACAGCGCGCGTGCCCAAGATGACCGGCGCATTCCAAGGTGCAATGGCAAGGCAGACGCCTTTGGGTTTCAAGACGCCCATCGCCAGCGTGTTGGGCTTGTCTGCCGGAATGACCTCACCGCCAAGCTGTGTGACCATTGCTGCTGCTTCGCGGATGACACCGGCTGCAAGCTTGACGTTGAAGCCCGCCCAAAGGCCGGTCGCGCCAGTCTCCGAAATCATGGCTTCCACGAAGGACGCAACCTTGCTGTCCATCACGTCGGCTGCTTTCATCAACAGGGCGCGGCGATGGTTGGGGCCTGTCTTCGACCATGTCTCGAACGCCTTTGCGGCGGAAGCAACGGCACGTTCGGCATCCGCAGTGCTTGCAGCGGCGGCCTGTGCGGCCATGGTTCCCGTCACCGGGTCAAGGCGGTCAAAAGTGCGCCCGCCCTCGGCCTTCTGGTCTTTTCCATCGATAAGCAACGCGACGATCATATGTCATTCCTCCCAATACCGACTGCGCCAATCACTAGGCCGCCATCATCCGATATCAGCACACAACCGTGGGACGGCACAAGCCGCCCGCCGTTGACATTTGCGAGTACGCAGATTCAGCTTTGCCCGGTATCAGAACTTGACCCGCGCTGTCAGCGTCGCATTGAACGGTTCGCCGATCTGGTTGCCGAAAGCTGTGCCGCCGATCGATGACGTGTAGTAGGTACGGTCGAAAATATTCTTCAAATTCAGCTGAAGCGTAATCGGGCGTTCCAGCTCGAACGTGTAGGCGGCAAAGGCATCCACGACCGCATAGCCGGGCAGGAAATAGCCATTGCTGTTGATGCCGGCGCGCTCACCGACCGCCCTGATACCGCCACCGACTTTCAGGCTGTTGCCGGATGCTCCGAATTCGCCGACGTCGTAGGCGAGATAGAGCGAGGCGGTGTGGCGTGCGACGTTGACCGGGCGCTTGCCCGCATTCTCGCCTTCCAAAACCTTGGCGTCGGTGTAGGCGTAGCTTGCGATGAAATCGAGGTCCGAGGTCAATGCGCCTGCGACATCCACTTCCAAGCCACGTGCCCTGACGAGACCCGCCGTCTTTACGACCAATCCGTCGGTATAGGCCACATTCTCCTTGTCGGAGGTGTAGAGCGCGACATTTGCGGTCAAGCCGGACGGGAGCTCGAACTTGGAGCCGACTTCATAGGACACGCCTTCCTCCGGCTTCAGATTGCCATACAGGCTTGCGATGGAGGACTGAGGGCGGAATGTCTTGGCGGCATTGGCGTAGAGCGAGATATCCGGTGTCACCTTATAGACGATACCGGCGTTCGGCACGAGCGCATCTCCGAAGCTATCTGTGTTGCTGATGAGAGGTCTGCCTTTGCCTGCCAGCAGATCGTAATATTGATAACGCAGTCCGCCGACGACGATCCATTGTTCATTCAGATGAATGGAGTCTTGTACATAGACGGATGCGGTGGATAGCTCTTCAGTCTGGTCGCTGTCGAAATTGGAAACGTTCGTGCAGGCAGGCATGTTGCCATAGACCGGGTTATAAATGTTGAAATTGAACGCGGAGCCGCAGCGGATCATGTTGGTGCGAAGTGTGTCGCTGTAGTCGTAGGAGGCACCGATCAACAGATCGTGTTGCAAACCGCCGATCTCCACCTCTCCCGTCAAATCGGCACGGAGAGCGTGATTGTAGATCGTCGAATAATCGGTTGCATCCGCGCGGCGGCTGACGGCGCCTGTAGAGGGCGTATAGCCCATGACACGTGCCTGATTGTCGGAATATTCATTGCGGCTGTAGCTGTAGTCGACACCAAGCTTCCAGTTATCGGAGAGTTCGTGATCGATCTCGATCTGGAAGAGGTCTGATTTGCCGTCCGTGATGTTGTAGGGCTCGTCGAACCGGATTTTGCGGTCGACATTGACGGCGCGTCCTGTCGTGGTGTCGAAGATGGTGCCACGGTCGAATGGCACGCTGTAGTCTTCGTGCATATAGGTGGCGGTGATCTCCGTGTCTTCGCCGGTCCATGTCAGAGACGGAGAGAGGAGCCACTTCTTGGTATCGCCGAAATTGCGCCAGTAGTCGGTGTTTTCGTACTCGCCGATGAGGCGATAGGAGAAGTCGGTCCCTTCGATTGGACCGGTGAAATCAAGGCCGGTCTTGCCACCGCCAAAGCTCGATGCGCTGCCGTAGACGTCGCCCGAGAACGTGTCCTTCGGCTTCTTCGTGACGACATTGACCATGCCGCCGGGATCTAGAATGCCGTAGAGCGTAGAGGACGGTCCCTTGAGGACTTCGATACGGTCGGTCATGGCATTGAACGAACGGGGCAGGGCCGTCTTCAGGCCGTTTGTCAAAATCGAGCCGTCGCGATTATCCCCGAAACCGCGACGAATGACGGAGTCCTGCGTGCCACCCAGCGTGTTCGTCTGCGTGACCCCGCTGATATTGCCTAGCGCTTCGTCCAGATTCGTTGCGTTCTGGTCCTCGATGACCTCATGGCTGACCACATTGACCGCTTGTGGAATATCGATCAACGGCGTGTCGGTACGGGTCGCGGTGCTGGTCGATTTCGGCTGGTAGCCGTCGGTCTGCCCGGCACCGTCGACGATGATCGGCTGGAGGACTGTGCTCGTCTGCGCGGTATCGACCTTGCGCTGCGATTTTTTGATGTCGGCACTGTCTTGCGCCCTCACAGGCGACATGACGGCGATACCTGCCACGGTCAGCAGAACGATTGCCGTCTGCATCTCAAATCTCTTACCCAGCTTCATGCTTCAGTCCCCACCGAACAGATCACGTCATTTCACCCGCCTTCTGTATTTCATGACTGTAGTAGTCAACTTTGAAGTGGCGATTTCGATGCCTGCGGGCGAAATTTTTGAAGAAAAAATGGGGGTTTCACCCGCATATTTTAGCCCTTCGTTACCGAGAATGCGTGTCGGGCAGGAATTTTCAGCGGTTTAATTGTTGACTACTACATTCATAAAATACAAATGACGCAGGAATTTCACGAAGGAAGATGGTTTATCGATGCGGGCGGATGGGAATGATGCGGCGTTGCGCGCGCAACATCTGAGCGCGGGTTACGGCCAGGTGGATGTTCTGAAAAGCGTGTCGCTTCTCGTGCCGCGTGGCAAGTTCACGGCGCTTGCAGGGCCAAACGGCTCGGGCAAATCAACCCTGTTGGCAGCACTCTCGCGTGTCCTCAAGCCAACCGGCGGTACGGCCTTCATCGATGGGCGTGACATTGCCACCATGCCGACCCGCGACGTTGCCCGCAAACTCGCACTACTCCCGCAGGCACCTGTCACGCCGGAAGGTCTCAGCATTTACGATCTGGTGTCGCGTGGACGATACCCCCATCGTGGTGTGTTCAAATCCTGGACACAGGCGGATGAAGAGGCAGTCGAGCAGGCGTTGGTCATAACCGGCCTCAGCGATCTCGCCGACCGTTCGGTGGACAGTCTTTCCGGTGGGCAGCGCCAGCGGCGTTTCATCGCGCTGACCATCGCTCAGGACACGCAGACGCTGCTGTTCGATGAGCCGACGACCTTTCTCGATCTGCGATATCAGGTCGAGGTCATGGAACTGCTCTCCAAACTGAGCCGCACGGAAAATCGCACTGTCGTCGCTGTCCTGCACGATCTGAACGCGGCGTTGCAATATGCAGACCGCATCGTTTTTCTGAAAGACGGGGCCGTTCATCACATCGCTGAAACGACGGCCGAATGTTCGGCGGCGGATATCGAAAAAGTGTTCGACACCAAGGTCATCGCCGTGACGCACCCCACGACCGGCAGGCCAGCATTTCTACCCGATCAGGGCTCTGGGAACACTTCGCCGTGACGTCTCCAAGCAAAACGGCGTCGTCTGCCGTCTGGCTGTGGATACCTTGCGCGGTCGTAACCGTCTTGCTGCTCGGCGTCGTCCATCTGGGTGTCGGTGCTCGGCCAGTGTCGGCCCGACTGGTCATAGATGCCCTGATGGCGCGCGATCATGCTAATTTCGAGCAGCAGATATTGTTGAAACTGCGCCTGCCAAGATTGCTCGCCGCCATGTTGTGCGGAGCGGCACTCGGGATTTCGGGCAGGCTGTTGCAATCCATCCTGCGCAATCCCTTGGGGGAACCCCATATTCTGGGTCTGAACGCCGGGGCTAGCCTTGCCATCGTGCTGACGATAGCGCTTCCATCCGCCTTCATCCCATTCGCCCTGACGCGACCTCTCATTGCCGCCTTAGGTGGCGGATTGCTGTTTTCAGCTGTTCTGGCGCTCTCCTGTGCTGGGCGAACGGGCTTGACGATGACCAAGCTGACCTTTTGCGGCATAGCCCTTTCCGCACTTGCATCGGCTTGCGTGTCCGCGATCCTCATTCTTGATCAGGAGACGCTGGAGCAGATGCGCTTCTGGCTCGCTGGCGATCTCTCCGGCATTTCTGTGTCCGATATACAGGCGGTCATCCCCATCGTTATCGCTGCAGCCACCACGACCGCTTTCATCGTGACGCGGCTGGATATCATGGCGTTGGGAGACACGCTTGCAGCGGGCCTCGGTGTGCCGGTCCGTCAGACGCGGATGCTCGGAATGGTCGCGGCAGCCCTGTTTTGTGGGGCTTCCGTTTCACTCTGCGGGCCCATCGGCTTCGTCGGTTTGATCGTCGGGGGCATGTCGCATCGGCTGGCGGGCGGACGGCACAGTCTCTCCGTCCCGCTTTCGGCGCTGCTGGGGGCATGCCTGCTTGTTGCTGCAGACATCGCCGCACGCACGATTGCCGCTCCGCGTGAACTGGCAACCGGCATTCTGACGGCGTTCATCGGGGCTCCCGTTTTCATCCTCGTTGTTGCCCGGAGGCTGAAATGACGGTGCGAAAGTTGAACGGGTCCTATCGCCTCATCGCGCTCGGGAGCATCAGCGCCAAAGTCCACCCCGTGCGGCTGGCGTTGTTGCTGGCCCTCATGGCGGGTCTCTTCTTACTCTTCGTCTGGGCACTTGCGTCGGGAAGCGGCAAAGCGGGGTTCTCCGAATTTCTCGCCTTCGCGACAGGCTCGGCAACGCCGGGAAGCTTGTCCGTTGTTGGTGATCTGAGGCTGCCACGAACCGTCATGGCCTTGTGCTGCGGCGGCATGCTCGGCCTTTCTGGTGCCGCTATCCAGTCCCTGACGCGCAATGGTCTGGCTGATCCGGGCCTTCTGGGCGTACGGGAAGGTGCGGCGCTGGCAATCGTTACCGTCATCATCATTTTCCCGCAGACGCCGCTGGTTTTCCGCCCATTCGTCGGCATTGCCGGAGGGCTGACAGTCGCTTTTGCGGTCGCGATGATTGCAGGTTCGTTCTCGCGTCTACGCTTCGTGCTGATCGGCATCGGCTTTTCGTGGTTTTTGTCCGCTGCCATCGCCTTGCTGCTGACGATATCCGACATCGACCGTATCCAGATCGCCCTGACCTGGATGGCGGGAAGTCTGGCCACCGTCACGCCCGACATGGTGCCCCTTGCCGTTGCCGGGCTGCTGATCGGCGCGGGACTGCTGTTTTCGACAGCCCGTGCCGCAGACGTGGCCGGGCTTGGGGATCATTTCTCCTTCGGGCTGGGTGTGCGACGCAATCTTCTCGCCGTCATCTGGCTGGTGAGCCCTATTGTGATGACGGCCACCGCCGTGTCCTGCGTCGGCAGTATCGGCTTCGTCGGGCTGATCGCGCCCCACACGGCGCGGCTGGCAATTGGTGGCGGGCAGCGGTCACTTCTCGCTGGAAGCATGTTGATTGGGGCAGGGCTGGTGGTGATGGCGGATACGCTTGGCCGAACGCTGTTCGCTCCCTTGCAAATCCCCGCCGGTATCGTCATCGCGCTTGTCGGCGTGCCTGTTCTTCTCGCTCTTTTGTGGCGCCGTCGCGACCAATTGTGAAAGGTTTTATGATGCGTATCCTTGCCTTGCTGTTTTTGGCCCTTCTCGCCACCGGTGCAAGCGCGGCTGATGCCACGCATGAATTTCAGGACGACGCGGGACGAAGTGTCATAGTGCCGACAAAGCCGCTTAGGATCGCCTCGCTGCACGACATCGATGTCACCATTCCGCTGATCGAACTCGGCGTAACGCCCATCGCCAGCCACGGACGCATCGGTGCCGACGCAAAGCCTTATCTTCGCTCCAGCGCGATACTGACTGGCGTTGATTTCGACAATTCCGGCATGGCCTTTCTGGGTGCTGTCGATATCGATCTCGAAGCGCTTGCGGAGCAGAAGCCCAACCTCATCATCACCGCTGCAGGCAGGCCAACTCCCATAGCGACGCTGGAAAAAATTGCGCCGACCGTTGTGATCGATCCCACCCGCTTCGGCACTGCGCACGCCTATCAAAAGCTTGCGGAACTGACCGGGACAGAAGCGAAGCTCGCGATACTCGACCGTCGATACCGTGCCGGTATCGAGGAACTGAAAACTGCTGTCGATACCAAATCGATCACGGTATCGGTCATTCAACCGCTCAACGGCAAGATCAGCATCTATCACACCTACAGGGCGCTTGGTCAGGTGTTGAGAGATGCAGGTTTTCGCTTTCCCGATATCATCAACGGCATTGCCGAGGGAGGGCGTGTCGAAGTCAGCGGCGAACGTTTGCCGGATGTCGATGCTGACTTCATCTTCGATCCCTACCGGTCAGACACCGGCGGCACGTCGAAGGAAGACATCGACGCCATGGAAAAAGTCGTGCCGGATTTCTGCAGCTTCCTGAAGGCCTGCGTGGGAGGCCGATACGTCATGGTCTCGCGGGAAGAGGCGATCTCGAACAGCTACGCTGCCATGGCGCTGATGACGGCCATCGTGAAATCGACCACGGCTCAGCGCCCGGCGAAATAGTGGTTGCTGCTTTAAAAATGAAGACGTCTCAGGCACTGTGTATCTATACACGCTTTTGAAGTGACCACGATGGTATCGATGCGCAGTCCTGTTCTGAAGAAACGCCACATAGACCGCTTTGGCGAGCGATTGAAGAAGAAGCGGGATGTGCTGTCTCCCGGTCTGTTGGCCGTTGCGGAATATATCGACAGGCACCGGCACGCAGTGTTGGCCAAATCCGCGCTGGAAATCGGTCGTGAAATCGGCACGTCTGACGCGACGGTCATCAGGGCCATTCAGGCGCTCGGCTTCGAAGGTCTGGTTGATCTGAAAGATACGCTGGAAGCGCATCTCGGTGAAACGGACTCGCCATCCGAAAAGATGGCGGCAACGACAAACGATCTCCTCAATGATACCAATTCCGCCATCGACTTCGTGGTGGCAGACATGGGCTATGCGATGGCTGCGCTGTCATCGCCTGACAATCGGCAAGCCATGACCACGGCGGTAAAGGTGCTATCCGCCGCCACGAAAATCGGCGTCTTCGGCATTGGCGCATCTGGTGTCGTCGCACTTTATGCCTCGCGTAATTTCATCCGCTCCGGGTTTCCGTCCTACGCGCTTGATAGGACCGGGATCATGCTGGCAGAGCAGTTGCTGCAAATGGAGACCGGCGATGTCCTCCTCGTTCTTGCGCAGGGGCGCCCGCACCGCGAGGTCATGACGACGATCACCGAGGCGCAGCGCCTCTCGATACCCATTATCGCCATTGTCGGAAAAGAAGACAGCGCACTCGCCCAACACGCCTGCGCGACCCTCGTTCTGCCACGCGCGAAAAACGAAAAAGTGGCCATGCACGGCGCTTCGCTCGTTTGCATCGAAGCCCTGACACTGGCTCTCGCCGGTAAAAACCGGGACAGAACCCTCGCGACACTGGACCGGTTGGTGGAACTGCGCAACCAGATCAGGCCGAACAAGCGGTGACAGCTTCCGCTGACGTTTCGGCAACGGCGATGGGCCGACTAGAACAAGTCACTCCACAAAATTCGCATAGGTTTAGACACGTGAACCTCATAACGCAGGGTTGACACTGCTACTTTCCCGCCTAAAGTTGCAATTGGTAAGACCATTTTACCAGATGGGATCTCGGGAGGATTTCATGTTTGTGGCTTTGGAGCCGCGCCGCTTGCACAGGCAGGTTGCGGACCAGATACGTGCGTTGATAGAGGCGGGGGAGCTTGGGCATGGTGCCAAGTTGCCTGCCGAGCGTGACCTTGCGGAACGCTTCGCGGTTTCGCGTCCCACCATTCGTGAAGCCCTGATCGTTCTGGAGGTAGAGGGCTACATCCAGATCCGCATGGGGTCCGGTATTTATGTCAGCCAGCGGCCGAGCCATCCGGCTCAGGTGCTGCCGGTTGACGACAATGACAGCCCATTCGAAATCCTTCAGGCGCGCAGCATCATTGAAAGTGCGATTGCCGAGGAAGCCGCCCGGGTGGCGACTGCCGATGGTGTTGCGCGTCTCGACGCGTGCCTTCAGCAAATGGAAAACGCGATTGGCGATCCGGTCGATATGCTGGTTCAGGACCGCGCTTTTCACACTGCCATCACGGATATCATCGGCAATGCCACGCTGCACCGTTTTACCGGGCAGATTTTCGATCGTCGCATGACGCCCTACTTCGAGCGGCTGGCCAGCCATTTCGAGGGACCGAAAACATGGCGTCTGGCGCTGGAAGAACACAGGGTCATCAGAGATGCCATTGCCAGAAATGACACAGCCGCCGCGCGCGATGCGATGCGTCGCCATCTGACACAATCGCAGAAGAGATTTTCCGAAAGCTTCGGGGAGGAGCCGTAGGGGAGGCGTGGTTCCGCAGGGAGAGAGCGGGATCATGAAAACAGCAGTCTGACATCAATCCGGGAGGGAAACCAATGACATCAAGATTCATCACATTGCTTGGCGCAACGGCCATCGTCGCCGTCTCCGCCTTTACCGCACAGGCGCAGACCGCGCTCAAATGGGCGCATGTTTACGAGACGACCGAGCCATTCCACACGGAATCCGTCTGGGCCGCCAAGGAAATCGAAAAGCGCACGGAAGGCCGCTACAAGATCGATGTCTTTCCGGCATCGCAACTTGGCAAGGAAGTCGATATCAACCAGGGGCTGAAGCTGGGAACCGTCGATATGGTCATCTCAGGCTCAAGCTTTGCCGCACGTGATTACAAGCCCATCGGCGTGACCTACTTCCCCTACATCTTCCGCAGCCCCGAACATCTGATCGCCTATACCAAGAGCGACGTCTTCAAGCGATTGGCCAAGGGCTATCAGGACAAGACCGGTAACGTGATTGCGGCGGTGAGCTACTATGGTACGCGCCACACGACGGCCAACAAGCCGATTTCGACTTGCGCAGACTTGTCTGGCGTGAAGATGCGCGTGCCTGACGTTCCAGCCTACCTTGCCATGCCGCGCGCCTGCGGTGCCAACACCACTCCGATTGCCTTCGCTGAGGTCTATCTGGCGCTTCAGAATGGGACCGTGGATGCGCAGGAAAACCCGCTGACAACCATCGAGGCGAAGAAGTTTTTCGAGGTGCAGAAGAACATTGTCCTGACCGGTCACATTGTCGATCACCTGAATACGGTGATTTCGAAGAGCCGTTGGGCCAGCCTGTCGGACGAGGACAAGAAAATCTTCGTTGACGTCATGCAGGAAGCTGCGACCAAAACAACCAAGATCATCGAGGAACGTGAAAACAAGCTGGTTGATGACTTTAAGGCACGTGGCTTGACCGTCACGGAAGTCGACAAGGCCGATTTCGAAAAGAACGTGCTTGAGAAGGTGAAGTTCGAGGACTTCGGTTACGACAAGGCCGATTGGGAAGCCATTCGCGCCATTCAGTAAGTCCGTGTCCGGCGCGGTTTTATGGGCCGCGCCGCCTTCTCGTTTTCTCCAGCGTCTGGCGATCTGAAACGGTCAGACGCTCCAGCCGGGACAATTCAATGTCGCAGGAAACTCACACTCAGGTGACACCTGAGGAACTTGCCCAAACCTTCGATGAAGCGCCGCCGAATGTTGATCTGTCGGTCTATTCCTTCGAAGATTGGCTTACCCTTGCCCTCTTCTGGGTCATGACAGGCTGCGTGTTCTTGCAGTTCTTCACCCGCTACGTTCTCAATGACAGTTACGCATGGACGGAAGAAATTGCCGTCAACTGCCTGATCGGCGTCGTTTTTCTCGGCTCTGTCATGTGCGTGCGCATGTCGCGTCACATCCAGGTGGATGTTCTCTACCACTACCTGCCGTCGAACGTGACGCGCGTCATGTCGCTGGCCGTCGATGTGCTGCGCATCGGCTTTTTCGCCTATACGTCATGGCTGATGTGGCGATATCTCGAAATCGTGGCGGATGAAGAGATGGTGACCGTGGCCCTGCCGCGCAGCATCGTTTTCTACACGGTCTTCGCAGCTTTCGTGCTGATGTTCCTCCGGTCGATCCAGGTTTTCGTTGCCAACCTTCAACGTGGTTATTCCGTGCTCGAAAGACCGGAAGAATTCCAGAGCGTGGAGGAGGTGTGACATGCTGGTTCTGATTGGATCGTTTCTGCTTCTGATGCTGATCGGCTTGCCGGTTGCCATTTCCATGGCCACATCGTCGCTGCTCTACATTCTGGCCTACAATGTCGCGCCGGATATCATCGCGGCGCAGCGCATGATTGCCGGTGTCGAAAGCTTTCCGCTTCTGGCCGTACCGTTCTTCATTCTGGCTGGCAACCTGATGAACGTGGCAGGTGTCACGGGCCGTATCTATTCCTTCGCCGTCGCTCTTGTCGGCTGGATGAAGGGTGGGTTGGCGCAGGTCAATATCATCGGCTCGGTTATTTTCTCCGGCATGTCCGGCACCGCTCTTGCGGATGCAGCCGGTATCGGTACCATCGAAATCAAGGCGATGAAGGACCACGGCTATCCCGTCGAGGCGGCTGTCGGCGTCACCGCTGCATCGGCCACACTGGGGCCGATCTTCCCGCCATCCCTGCCTTTCGTGATCTACGGCATGATGGCAAATGTCTCCATCGGCGCGCTGTTCATGGCGGGCATCTTGCCCGGTGTGGTCATGACGTTGCTGATGATGATCACCGTCGCCGTCTTTGCCTATATCAAGAACTGGGGTTCCGACACGCCGTTCAGCCTGCGCACGATCTTCGGCGCATCGCTGGAAGTCTTGGTCGTCATGCTGGTGCCGATCAGCGTCTATGTGCTGACGATGTTCGGCTTGTCGCTCAACCTTGCTATTTTCATCGTGCTTGCGGTGTTGATCGCCTGTGACTGGTATTTCGATTTTTCCGCAGTCATGGCCTTGATGACACCGGTTATTCTGATCGGCGGCATGACCATGGGCTGGTTTACGCCAACGGAAGCAGCCGTCGCCGCGGTCTTGTGGTCGCTGTTCCTCGGCCTCGTGCGTTACCGGACGATGACCTTTAAAACGCTGGCGAAGGCAACGTTCGACACCATCGAGACGACGGCCTCGGTTCTTTTCATCGTGGCGGCGGCCTCCGTCTTTGCGTGGTTGCTGACCGTCAGCCAGGCGGCACAAGTGCTATCGGGTGCCATTCTGACATTGACCGACAGCAAGTGGATATTCCTCGTGCTGGTCAACCTGCTGATGCTGTTCGTCGGTTGCTTCCTGGATACGATTGCGGCGATCACCATTCTCGTCCCGATCCTTCTGCCGCTGGTGTTGCAGTTCGATATCGACCCGGTGCATTTCGGTTTGATCATGACACTCAACCTGATGATCGGGCTGCTGCATCCGCCGCTCGGCATGGTCCTGTTCGTGCTCTCACGCGTGGCGAGGCTTTCGGTGGAGCGGACGACGATGGCCATTCTGCCATGGCTGGTGCCGCTGTTCATCGCTCTCATTCTCATCACCTTCATTCCAGCCATCACCCTTTGGCTACCGACGGAAATGGGATTGATCCGATAACAAATACCCGCGCGGCTATCCGCGCGGGTTTTCCTCCAATCATTGGGACGAAAGCACATATCATGTCGACCCGCGTCGCGCGTCTTTACGGAAAACAGAACCTCAAGGTCGAAACGCAGGAGTTCCAGCCGCCCGGTCCCGGCCAAGTGCTGCTGCGCATGGCGGCAGGCGGCATTTGTGGGTCCGACCTTCATTATTATCAGGACGGTGGTTTCGGCCCCATTCAGGTGCGCGAACCGATCATATCGGGCCATGAGGCATCCGGTTATATCGAGGCACTGGGTGAAGGCGTATCGCACCTGACGGTAGGCTCACTCGTTGCGGTAAACCCATCTCAGCCCTGTGGTAAGTGTCATTATTGCCAGATTGGGCAACCGATCCATTGTCTCGACATGCGCTTCATGGGCAGCGCAATGCGCCTGCCGCATGAGCAGGGGATGTTTCGGGATTGGCTGGTGGTCGAAGCAAAGCAATGCCTGGCTTTCGGCGGCGAGACGACGCCCGGTGAGGCTGCGTGTGCCGAACCGCTCGCCGTCTGCCTGCATGCGGTGGCTCAGGCCGGTGATCTCGAAGACAAGCGGGTGCTCGTCACCGGCGCAGGTCCCATCGGGCTGCTGACTGTCGCCGTTGCAAAGCATGCCGGTGCCGCGGAGATCGTGGTGACGGATATTGCCGATGCAGCGCTGGCAAGGGCACCTTCCATGGGTGCCGACCGCACCGTCAATGTCTTGACGGATCAGGACGGCTTAACGCCCTATCAAGCGAACAAGGGCGTGTTCGACGTCGTTTTCGATTGCTCGGCTGCCGGTCCTGCCTTGCGCTCCGCTTTTGCGGTCGTCAAACCCCGCGGCACCATCGTCCAAGTGGGCGTGACGGGAGACATGACGATTCCGCTCAATGCGCTGGTGGGCAAGGAAATCGTCTGGCGTGGTTCCCAGCGGTTTGATCAGGAGTTCGCGCAGTCCGCAGCGCTCATATCGGCACGCGCCATCGACGTGCGCCCTATTATTTCGCATGCGTTTCCGTTGCAAGATGCCGTCGCCGCATTCGAGCAGGCGGGCGACCGATCCGTTGCTTGCAAGGTTCAAATCACATTCGGCTGATGCCATTGATATCTGAGGGATAGACAAGATGAAGCATACATGGCGCTGGTTTGGGCCTGTGGATAAGGTTTCCGTGCGGGATGCCGCGCAGGCAGGCGCTGACGGCATCGTCAGCGCGCTGCATCACATCGAAACGGGCGCAGTTTGGCCGGTTGACGAGATTGCGAAAAGGCATGACGAGATCAAGGCGGGCGGTCTCTATTGGGACGTTGTGGAAAGCGTGCCTGTGTCGGAAGACATCAAGACGCAGAGCGGTGACTGGAAAGCGCATATCGCCCATTGGCAGGAGACGCTAAGACGCCTGTCCGCGACGGGTATTCGCACCGTCTGCTACAATTTCATGCCAATACTGGACTGGACGCGCACCGATCTGCGGTGGGATACGCGCCATGGTGCAAAGGCGATGCGCTTCGACCTGACGGATTTCGTAGCCTTCGATATCCACATTCTGAAGCGCCCGGATGCGCGTGCCGATTATCCCGACTGGCTTACCGAAGAAGCCGCGCGGCGGTTTTCGGAGATGCCCGATACCAAGGTCATCGCGCTCAGCGTCAATATCGGTGCGGGCCTGCCGGGGTCTGCGGATGGCTACACGCTGGATCAACTTCTTGAAAAACTGCGCTCCTATCAGGGTGTCGACCGGCTACGGCTTCAGGCAAATCTGGTGGATTTTCTGTCGCAGGTGGTCCCGGTTGCCGAAGAGGTCGGTATCAACATCTGCGCCCACGGTGACGATCCGCCATGGCCTCTGCTGGGCCTGCCGCGCATCCTGTCCACAGAATCCGACTACGCGCATATGCTCGGTCAGGTCGATAGTCGTGCAAATGGCGTCACGCTATGCACCGGTTCACTGGGTGCGCGGGCGGACAATGATCTGCCCATGATCGCCCGGCGGTTTGCAGATCGCATTCACTTCGTGCACCTTCGCAATGTGACCCGGGATACGGACACGGTGCCGTGCTCTTTTTTTGAAGACGAGCATCTGGAAGGGTCAACGGATATGGTCGCTGTTATCGCTGCCCTGCTGGACGAAGAAAAACGCCGCCGTGCCGAAGGGCGGGAGGATCATCGCATCGCCATGCGCCCTGACCATGGGCAGGAAATTCTCGATGACCTCCAGCGCGGCGCACAGCCGGGTTATCCTGCCATCGGGCGTCTCAAGGGTCTGGCGGAACTGCGCGGCATAGAGCGTGCGTTTCTCCACCCGCAATTCGGAAGGAACTGACCCTTATGACGACGCTGTCCAATTCAACCCATTTGAAGCCTAACGTGACGAAGCCCGCCTTTGACCGCGCGGCATTGAAACCCGGTATCGTCCATATCGGTCTTGGCGCCTTTCACCGCGCGCATCAGGCCGTCTTCACGCAAAAAGCAATCGAGAAGAACTTCGGCCATTGGGGCATCGTTGCCGTCAACCTGCGCTCACCAGAACCGGTGCGCGCGCTTGAGCAACAGGACGGCCTCTATTCCATCATCGTGCGTGGTGCAGATGGTGACGATGCGCAGATCATCGGCGTAACGGTAGATTGGCTTTGTGCGGCAGAAGGGGCTGATGACGTGCTGGACTATCTTGCCAGCCCCGATACCCGTATCGTGACCCTGACGGTCAGTGAAAAAGCCTACGGACTCGATCCCGTTACTGGCGGTTTGGATATGGCCCACCCCGCCATCGCGGCGGATAAGGCCAGCCCCCGTTCACCCACGGGCGTGATAGGTTTCATCGTCGAAGGTCTTGCGCGGCGCAGGGAGAAGGGGTTGCTGCCTTATACTGTTCTTTGCTGCGATAACCTGCCGTCCAACGGTCACGTCGTGCGTCGTCTGGTGCTGGAAATGGCAACGTTTCGTGACCCGGAACTGGCGCAGTGGATTTCGCAGGAAGGCAAATTCCCATGCAGCATGGTGGACCGCATCGTTCCCGCAGCGACGGATGAAACGCGGGCCCGCGCAGCATCGTTGCTGGGCGTTGATGACAAGCTTGCGATCGAAACAGAACCGTTCATGCAGTGGGTCATCGAGGACGATTTCGTCTTGGGACGCCCGGCCTGGGAAGATGCAGGCGCGGTGTTTGCACAGTCTGTGGTGCCGTATGAAGACATGAAACTGCGATTGCTGAACGGGTCGCACACGCTGATTGCGCATCTTGGGATTCTGCATGATCTGGAATTCGTAAGAGACGTAATGGCCGTGCCCGAATTCGTGGCTAAGGTGGAGCGGCATATGGAAGCCGCGACTGCAACGCTGGATGCGGTGCCGGGCATCGATCTGCCATTCTACCGAAACCAGTTGCTGGAGCGTTTTGCCAACCCGACCATTGCGCATCGCAATGAGCAGATTGCTATGGACACCAGCCAAAAGCTGCCGCAGCGCATTCTGGCTGCGGCGGTGGAGACGTTGGAGGCTGGCGGGGACGGTGCGGAATTCGCCTATGTCGTGGCGCTCTGGATTGCGTCTATCCACAAACGCGGTGATCTCAACGACCCTAGACGCGACGACATTTTGGATGCCGTACGAAATATCGACGCCAACGACCCCTCGGCGTTTCTCTTCTCGGTCAAGGGACTGTTTCCCAAGTCGCTGGTCGAAAACCTTGCATGGCGCGATCTCGTCAACGGTGAGCTGGCCGCCTTGAACAGCTGACGGGAATTGCTATCAGGACATTGAAAAACCCGGCAATCGACTTGCCGGGTTTCTTGGTTCAGCGGGTACGATCAATCCATCTTGTGGATGTCGCGATCCTTGGTTTCCGGCAAGAACAGCAGGCCGATGACCAGTGTGATGCCTGCGAAAATGATCGGATACCAGAGGCCGTAATAGATATCGCCCTTTGCGGCACTCATGGCGAATGCCGTTGCAGGCAGCAAGCCACCGAACCAGCCGTTACCGATGTGGTAGGGCAGGGACATGCCAGTGTAGCGAATACGGGTCGGGAAGAGTTCGACCAGAAGCGCTGCAATCGGGCCGTAGACCATCGTCACATAGATGACGAGTACGGTCAGAACCGCGATGATGGCGATCCAGTTGACGGCAGCAGGATCGGCGACCATCGTAAACGTACCGCCACCGGCCACCGTGTAGACAGCCATTTCTGTCGCGCCGTTGAGCTCAGCAGGTGTCAGCAACTTGTCCGCAACCAGCTTGTCCGCCGGTACGGTCTTTGCCGGTGTTGCGCGAACCGTGTCGGCGTTGAGGCCAAGTTCCGGGTTGGCAGCGACGAAGGCATCCAGCTTTGCAGCCGGGACCTGAGCGGCACCGCGAACCAGCGGATAACCACCATCGTGAAGCGCGATATTGATCTGCTTCTGGAATGCGCGATCATTTGCAGCGGCGTTGGCACCTGCGGCAACAGCATCATAGCTCGTGATGGTCTGCTCACCGATCTTGACGGTTGCAGGCTGGCCAGCAGGACCGGCAACGACATCGTAAGGTACCGAGTTTCTGGTGAGGAACGAGGTTGCGATATCGCAAGAGGTGGTGAATTTCGCCGTACCCGTCGGGTTGAACTGGAAACGGCAATCGCCGGGGGCAGCCGTCACCGTCGCGCGAACCGAAGCCTGCGCCTGCGCCAGGGCAGGGTTACCGGCCCAGGTCAGTGCCTTGAACAGCGGGAAATAGGTCAGCATGGCCAGAACAAGGCCTGCCATGATAATGGGCTTGCGGCCGATCTTGTCGGAGAGCCATCCGAACAGAACGAAGAAGCCCGTTCCGAGGATGAGAGCGCAGGCAACCATGATATTGGCCGACTGACCATCCACCTTCAGAATGCTTTGCAGGAAGAACAGCGCGTAGAACTGGCCCGTGTACCAGACGACAGCCTGACCGATGACGGCGCCGACGAGTGCGATGATCGCGATCTTCGCGTTTTTCCATTGGCCGAAGGCTTCGCTGAGCGGCGCCTTGGAGGTCTTGCCCTCTTCCTTCATCTTTTTGAAGGCAGGAGATTCACTCATTTTCAGGCGAATCCAGACGGAGACGCCGAGCAGGATAACGGAGAGCAGGAACGGAATGCGCCAGCCCCAATCCGCAAAGGCTTCACGTCCCAAAGCAAATTGCACGCCCAGAATGACCACGAGCGACAGGAAGAGACCAAGGGTCGCTGTCGTTTGAATCCAGGACGTGTAGTAGCCGCGACGGCCATTCGGGGCATGTTCGGCGACGTAGGTTGCCGCACCGCCATATTCACCACCCAAAGCAAGACCCTGCAACATGCGCAGAACGATCAGGATAATCGGAGCCGCAATGCCGATCTGCGATGCGTTTGGCAGAACGCCGACGAGAAACGTCGAGAAGCCCATGATCAGAATGGTGACGAGGAAGGTGTATTTACGACCGACGAGATCGCCCAGCCGTCCAAACACCAGCGCACCGAAAGGGCGAACGAGAAAGCCTGCCGCAAAGGCGAGAAGAGCGAAAATGTTGCGCGTCGTTTCAGGATACTGGCTGAAGAAGTTCGCGCCGATATAGATGGCCAGCGAGCCGTAAAGATAAAAGTCGTACCACTCGAACACTGTTCCCAGAGAAGAGGCGAAAATCACCTTCTTCTCTTCCCCCGTCATTGGACGGGCTTTCTCCGCTGTCGCGGTTGCTACATTCGCCATTGTCTGTCCTCCACAGATATATGAATGACACATCGCAGCAGCCCGTTTCTCCCCCGGACTGCCCTTTCGGCACGATGCACCTTGCAACAGCTTGACAGAAAATTAACAAAAGGAAGAGCGATGCTTTCGGCTTATGACTTTAGTCTAATTTCGCAGGGCCGCGTTGCAGCCACAGATCACCGAATTGCTTCCGCCGAAGACCAAATTGCCGTGCGTTTGCGCTTGACAGAAAATACAAACACCATAATAGCTTTGCCTCGAAAAGGAGCGCGAACTTGATCGAACACATGCACAACATAGTTGTCATGCAAAACCCGGCACAGCCTGTCGGTGATCACTCGTGCTTTTCTGTTTCCATCCGAATTACGGCCAAAACGACGATTAAAACCGTCTAACGTCTCTGGCCCGCCGCTCTCTCCCCGGTTTGGTCGGGGAAGAAGGAACCCGCCGATTTGCGGGGTCCCCTCACCAAAAAAGAGGAGAGGCAGAAAGAGAGCTTGATCATGGGTTTCAAAGTTGCAATCGCAGGCGCTACCGGCAATGTCGGTCGTGAAATGCTCAATATTCTTGCCGAGCGCGGGTTTCCGGCTGATGAAGTCGTGGCGCTGGCATCCGCTCGCAGCCAGGGCACGGAAGTCTCCTATGGCGACCGCACGCTGAAGGTCTCCAACATGGAGAATTACGATTTCTCCGATACCGACATCTGCCTGATGTCGGCTGGCGGCGATGTATCCAAGAAGTGGTCTCCGAAAATCGGCGCGCAGGGCTGCGTCGTCATCGATAACTCTTCCGCTTGGCGCTACGATCAGGACGTTCCGTTGATCGTTCCCGAGGTCAACGCCGATGCCATCGAAGGTTTCCGCAAGCGTAATATCATTGCCAACCCCAATTGCTCCACGGCACAGCTCGTCGTTGCGTTGAAGCCTTTGCATGATGCGGCAACGATCAAGCGCGTCGTCGTCTCCACCTACCAGTCGGTGTCCGGTGCCGGCAAGGAAGGCATGGACGAACTGTTCCAGCAGACACGCGCCGTCTTCGTCGCCGATCCTGTCGAGACCAAGAAGTTCACCAAGCGCATCGCCTTCAACGTCATTCCGCACATCGATGTGTTCATGGAAGACGGTTACACGAAGGAAGAGTGGAAAGTTCTGGCAGAAACCAAAAAGATGCTGGACCCCAAGATCAAGGTGACCTGCACTGCCGTGCGCGTTCCGGTCTTCATCGGCCATTCGGAATCCGTTAACATCGAGTTCGAAAACGAAATCACTGCCGATCAGGCGCGCGATATCCTGCGCGAAGCCCCAGGCTGCCTCGTTATCGACAAGCATGAAAACGGCGGCTACATCACCCCGGTCGAATGCGCTGGCGAAGACGCGACCTATATTTCGCGTATCCGCGAAGATGCAACGGTCGAAAATGGCCTGAACATCTGGGTTGTTTCGGATAACCTGCGCAAGGGTGCAGCGCTGAACGCGATACAGATTGCCGAACTTCTGGTTAATCGCGGCCTTATCAAGCCACGTAAGGTCGCTGCCTGATACGGTTTTTTAACAACTATTAACTATAACCCGTCCATTCCATGAGTGAAATGGGCGGGTTTTTAGTTTGTTCTTTATCACGGGCAGTTTATTTGCTGGTTATGATTATGGCGGGCAATTTAAAATCCTGTGATTTCTCTCTGGTCTCACAACAGCGCTGGGCATGATCCCAAACGAATTTGAAGGCAAAATCTGATGCGGGCAATGAAGGCTTTTTCCGTTGGCGTGGTAATGGTCGCAGCACTGGCGGCAACGCCCGTTCTGGCGGCGCAGTGCGGTAATACGTCGGCGGGCTTCGATGCCTGGGTGGGCGCGTTCAAACAGGAGGCCGCAGGCCGTGGTATCAGCGGTTCGGTTCTCGACCGCGCATTCTCCGGCGTGTCCTACAATCAGGCTACGATCCGTGCGGATCGCGGCCAACACAGCTTCAAACTGTCCTTCGACCAGTTCATGCAAAAGCGTGGCGGACAGGCCATTATTTCTCGCGGCAAGGCGATGAAGAAGAACAACGCAGCTCTGTTTGCGAATATCGAACGCGCTTACGGCGTTCCAGCAGGCCCGCTTCTGGCGATCTGGGGCATGGAAACAGGCTTCGGCGGCTTTATGGGCAACCAGCACACGCTGTCTGCTGTCGCAACCCTGTCCTATGACTGCCGTCGTTCGGACTACTTTACCGAACAGCTCTATGCTGCTCTGAAACTGGTTGCCAACGGTAATCTGAGTGTGACGGCAAAGGGCGCGGCCCACGGCGAAATCGGCCAGACGCAGTTCCTGCCGCTCAATGTTCTTCGCTACGGTGTGGACTTCGATCGCAACGGTCGTATCGATCTCGTCGGTTCGCGCGCCGATGCTCTGGCCTCAACGGCAAACTTCCTTGTTGGCCATGGCTGGCAGCGCGGTGCAGGATATCAGCAGGGTCAGACGAATTTTTCTGCCATCCAAGGATGGAACGCCGCAAGCGTCTATCAGCAGTCCATCGCCTATATCGGCAAGGCTATCGACGGCCAATAAGCTGGCCGCCGAAACTTATAGTGCGATCACACTTCCGGGCGGCGAAAGTCGCCCGTTTTGCTGTCCATCACCCACAGCTCGCCAGTCGAGATGTCGAACCATGCGCCGTGTAGCTTGACCTTTCCGGCAACTTCCTGCGCCTTTACGAAGGGGAAGCCGCGCAGATTGTTGATGGAGTTGCGGATAGAAACGCGCTCCAGAGCGGTCTGCCTCTCCGAGGATGTCATCACATCGTTGCTCTGGATTTGTTCGGCTGCGGATTTGACCATGTTCATCCATTTGCCGATGAAGTCGCCCGGAGACAGCGACTCGAAATTGGGGTCGAGCGCGGCCTGAATACCGCCGCAGCGGCCATGTCCCATGACGACGATGTCCTTGACCTTCAAGACCTGCACCGCATATTCGATGGCGGCAGACGTTGCGTGGAACTGGCCGTCCGGTTCGAATGGCGGCACCATATTGGCGACGTTTCTCATCACGAAGAGTTCGCCCGGTCCACAGTCGAAAATCGTTTCCGGCGCAGATCGGGAGTCACAACAGGCGATGAAAAGGGTCTGCGGCTTCTGGCCTGTTTCCGCCAATGCGCGATATCTCTCGCGCTCATCGACGTAACGGCCACTCATGAAGTTCTTGTAGCCGTTGAGTAGGTATTCTGGAAAATCTTTCATGATATCGCAGGACCGTTGTCTTGAGGCCGGGATCGATAATGGAGCCCGGCGCGTTAAAAACCCGTTTTTCGTGTCGCTATTTGCGCTTGCTTCGTGAAGGATGCAAGAGATGACGCATCTGCACCATGGCCATGGGTGTGGAAAGGCTGGAAGCGTCGGTCTCCAGCGTCAGCTCGTTCAGCCCGCGCTTCATTGTCCGCGCCAGCACCTCGAACACACTTGCGGTGGCCAGTTGCAGCGCTTTTTCATCATCCATGCCCTGCAATAGTCGCGCTAGAAACAGCGCGGCTAGAAGGTCGCCCAGCCCGTTTGGCACATTTTCGATCGAGCGATGCTCGGCCAGAAGTGCGTGTCGTCCGCTGAGGAAAAGATTGCCGATACCGCCTGCCATCATCGGTACGGCAGAGGTAACAAGCATTTTCGGCGGACCCAAGGCCAGAGCCGCATCCATGATTTCATTGTTGGTTTCGAGGTCCGCGCCGCTCATCCAGGCCAGTTCATAGCGGTTGGGTGTGGACACAGTGGCCAACGGAACCAGTTCATCGCGAATGGCTTGAGCGGTTTCCAGCGGCACATAGAGCCCGCCCTTGTCGCCCATGACGGGGTCGCAGACATAGATGATATCGGGGTTACGCTCTTTCATCGTGCGGATGAGCTTTGCCACGGAACGCACCTGAGCGGCGCTGCCGAAATAACCGGTCAGGATGGCGCGCACTTCGCCCGCCCATTTCGACCCCGCCAAATCCTGCATGGCCTTGTCGAACTCGCCATTGTCGAAACGCAACCTCGTGGACGGTCCGTGTCCGGGGTGCCAGGGCATGACGATTGTGGGCACGGCCCAGACGGGAAAGCCCAGCGTTTCCAGTCCGAATACGGCAGCCCTGTTGCCGACGGAGCCGCGCATGACGTGGCTGGAAATGACGATGACGGACCCGTTGGTATTATCCTGCATGGCACACTCGTTCAACTTGGCAACCGGAAGCGCTCAGACGCGCTCCCTCGGACGCATTGTCAAAACCTCATGGCATATCGACACGGGGCTTTCCACTGCAATGTTATTTCGCCGCCCGCTCCAGCGCTTTCAAAACCGTGCGTTCGGAAAGGTCGAGGTAGCGCTCCATCTGTACTGCCGCCTCGCCGACAAGACCCTGCTCCACGAGGCCCAGAATCTGGTCGTTCATATCCACAAACGGTGAATGCAGTTGTTCGGGATCGTTCAGCAGTCCGAAACTGAGACGAAGCTCGGCGGCCACGCGCTCGTAAAAATCGCTCAGTCTGCTGCTGTCGGAGAGATCGACCACTGCGGCATGAAATTTCATGTTGGCGCTGCCGACGTCGCGCCATTCTCCGAGATCACGCGTCCGTTTCGCCTCTTCCACCGCCCTACGCATGACTGCGGTGGCGGGATGCTTTGGCCATGCCTGTCGCAGGGCGCCGCATTCCAGCATGCGCCGGACACGATAGATGTCGATGATGGAGTCGGTACTGGGCACGGAGACGAAGACGCCGCGATTGGCCTCATGCCGCAAAAGACCGTCCTTGGTCAAAAGCCGGAAGGCCTCGCGGAGCGAATTGCGGGACACGTCAAGCCGTTCGCTGAAAGCAGCTTCGGACAAACGCTGGCCGGGGGAAAGGACACCGGTGATCAGAAGCTCACGAATGTCCTTGGCCACGCGGTCGGCCAGCGGCAAAGCTTCAGTCATAAGGTTTCCTTCTATCCCGATCTGCAACCGTATGAGTCAGGTTGAGCAACGACTATCGCGCTTGCAGTATCATAAATTTTGCACAGCTGGCGTAAAAATCATGCTCATTTTGCGCGCAAACGTCCCAAATATTGCGCAGAATGAAAGAACGATATATTTTTATTGTTCAACAATATTGACAATTTTGTAGATGACGCCAAGATCACCTCAATGCATCCGCGAGGGGCGGAGCAATACGGAGAAAATCCATGGAAAAAGGTGTGCCGCAAGCGGCCGTGGAAACGGCTGCGCAAAAATCAAAAAAACAGCGTTATGCGCTGTTATCGGCAATGTTCCTGATGTCGATGTCCGCAGTTGGACCGGGCTTCATCACGCAGACAGCGAACTTTACGGTCAAGCTCGGCGCGGCCTTCGCTTTCGCCATTGTCATTTCCATTCTCATTGATTTCGTGGTGCAGGCCAACGTTTGGCGCATCATCACCGTGACCCGGATGCGCGCTCCGGCCATTGCTAATGCTGCTATCCCGGGTTCTGGTTACTTGCTTGCCATCCTCGTTATTATCGGCGGCTTGTTTTTTAATATCGGCAACATCGGCGGTGCAGGCCTGGGCCTGAACGCGATGATCGACCTTGATCCGAAAATTGGTGGAGCCATTGCCGCACTGGTGGCGATCGGTATCTTCCTGTCGCGCCGTGCTGGCGTCGCTATGGATCGCGTCGTTTACGTCGCAGCTTTTGTCAAACTCGCTCTCATTCTCTACGCGGTATTTGTTTCCGGCCCACCGGTTGCCGATGCATTCCGTCAAACCTTCCTGCCGGACACCATCGATTTCGTAACGATCACGACGATTGTCGGTGGTACCGTTGGCGGTTACATCACCTACGCTGGCGCACACCGCCTGCTGGACAAGGGAACGGTCGGTGTTGAAAACATCGGCGCCGTCAACCGCGCAGCCTTGAGCGGCATCGCGATCACCGGTGTCCTTCGTTACATCCTGTTTTTGGCGATTCTTGGCGTTGTCGCATCCGGCGTCGTCATCGACCTTTCCGGCAAGGGTGCCAATCCGGCGGGCCAGGCATTCCGCGCTGCGTCTGGTGATATCGGTTATCGCCTGTTCGGTGCCGTGTTCCTGGCGTCGGCTATGACCAGCATCATCGGCGCTGCCTACACGTCCGTGTCGTTCCTCACCGCCTTCAAACCGGCTATGAGCGAACGTCAGCGCAACCTTGCAACGGTCATCTTCATCGCTATCTCGCTGATTGCCTATATCATTATGACGACACCACCTGCGGCAATGCTTGTGTTCGTCGGTGGTCTCAACGGTCTCGTGCTGCCCATCGGTCTCTCCATCCTGCTGTTTGCAGCATGGAAGCGTTCCGATCTCATGCACGGTTATCATTATCCACGTTGGCTGCTGGTTCTGGGTGCGCTCACCTGCTGCCTGACATGGTATATGGCCTACAAGTCTGCCGGTGCGATCTTCGCATTGCTCGGCTACTAAAAAGGGAGAGATAAACATGGCTTCCATTGATCTGAACAGTGACCTCGGCGAAAGCTATGGTGCATGGAGCATGGGTGACGACGGCGCGATGCTGTCGGTCGTTTCCAGCGCCAACATCGCCTGCGGTTTTCATGCAGGCGACCCGGCGGGCATCTATCGCACCGTTAAGGCTGCGGCAGAAAAGGGTGTCGTCATTGGAGCCCATGTCTCCTACCCGGACCGCGTCGGCTTTGGCCGTCGCGATCTGGATGTCACCTCGGAAGAACTGATTGCCGATGTCATCTATCAGATCGGCGCGCTGAAGGGCCTAGCGGCGGCGGCGGGCACGGCAGTGCGTTACGTCAAACCGCATGGCGCGCTCTATAACCGCATCGCCAATGATGCAAAGCAGGGACAGGCGGTCATTGATGGCATCAAGTCCATCGATCCGTCGCTGGTGCTGATGGGGCTTGCCAACGCGCCGATCCTCGATCTAGCTCGCAAATCTGGTCTCTCGGTGGTGGCGGAAGCCTTCGCCGACCGGGCCTACACCCCGCAAGGGCAACTGGTTTCCCGCCGTGAGGCCGGTGCCGTGCTGCACGATGCAGAAAAAATTGCAGCCCGCATGGTTCAGCTTGCCCGTGAAGGCACGCTCGAAGCTATCGATGGCAGCATCATCAAAATCGAGGCGCAATCAATCTGCGTCCATGGCGATAGCCCCGGTGCGGTCGCTATTGCGCAGCAAATCCGCCAGCGTTTCGAGGCCGAAGGCATCGACATCAACTCTTTCGCTTCCAGCACATAAGGAGCGTCCATGACGATCCCGACATCCTATCTCGATCACACGGATGCGACCGCTGCCCGCAAAGCGCGCGACGATTACCGCAACGGTCTGGTTTCACCGACATCCGGCATCGCTCCCGGCTTCACGCAGGCCAACATGATCGTGCTACCGCGCGATTGGGCTTTTGATTTTCTGCTATACGCGCAGCGCAACCCGAAGCCTTGCCCGGTGCTTGACGTGTCCGACCCAGGTGTGCCGACGACCTTACTCGCTCCCGGTGCTGATCTTCGCACCGATCTGCCGCTCTACCGCATTTGGCGGGATGGAAAGCTGGTCGAGGAGACGGCGGATGCCACAAGTGCATGGGCCGAACGCGATGATCTCGTCGCTTTCCTCATCGGCTGCAGCTTCACGTTTGAGACGCCGATGGTGGAAGCGGGCATCGAAATCCGCCACATGACGGACAAGTGCAATGTGCCGATGTATCTGACCAACCAGCCCTGCCGTCCGGCAGGCCGTCTGAAAGGCAATATGGTCGTCTCCATGCGCCCCATTCCCGCCTCGCGCGTGGCGGATGCGGCAACCATTTCCGGGCGCTTTCCTGCTGTCCACGGGGCACCCGTTCATGTCGGCTCCCCCGCAGAGATCGGCATTGCCGATCTTGCCCAGCCGGATTTTGGCGATGCGGTGCGGATCGAACCCGGCGAAGTGCCGGTGTTCTGGGCGTGTGGAGTAACGCCGCAAGCGGCGGTCATGGCATCGGGCGTGCCCTTTGCGATCACCCATTCTCCCGGCCATATGTTTATCACCGACATTCCCGATTCTGCCTACCATGCTTGAGGACAAGATGCGCTTCTTACCCGTCAGCCTCACGACCATTCTGGTGGAACTCGCTGATCTCGATCAGACTCTCGCCCTGTTTGCCTCGCTTGAGGCAGACCCAATCGACGGTGTGGAAGAGACCGTTCCGGCGGCCCGCACGTTGATGATCCGTTTCCGCCCGGAAACGATCACGGCGCAAGCGCTCGCAGCGAACATCTCCACGCGCGATCTCTCCGCAAAAATCGCCCCATCCGACAAGCTGGTCGAAATCCCCGTTCAATATAACGGCGAAGATTTGGCCGATGTCGCCGAGCTGACGGGTTTGACCGTCGATGAGGTTATCCAGCGGCATACGAACAGCGAATTCACCGTCGCCTTTTGCGGCTTTGCACCGGGCTTCGGCTATCTCGTGGGTGGCGACCGAGCCCTGCACGTGCCGCGCCGTCAAAGCCCACGCACGCGAATACCCGCTGGTTCAGTAGCGCTCGCTGGTGCGTTCAGTGGCGTCTATCCGCAAAACAGTCCCGGTGGCTGGCAGATCATCGGCACCACCCCGCTGAAAATGTGGGATATCGAGCGCGAGCCTGGCGCACTGTTCCAGCCCGGTTACCGCGTCCGCTTCGTGGATATGGCGAAGGCCGCAATCGACGTTCACACACCGCAACAAACCTCAGCTGCCACCAAACGCGTGCCCAGCAGGGATGATGCGCATTTTGAGGTTTTGGCAGCACCAATGCCCGCCCTGTTTCAGGATTTGGGACGGTTCGGCCAGACCGGCCAAGGTGTATCAGCCTCCGGCGCGCTGGATCGATCGGCATTTAATACGGCCAATCGCATAGTCGGCAATCCGTCCAATACGCCCTGCCTCGAAATCACACTGGGCGGCTTTTCCTTCAAAAGCGCCAGCCGTGCGGTTATCGGTGTTGCGGGTGCGAACTGCGTGATTACGATCCAATCAGGGGAACAGAGCTTCGAAGCAAGCCCTTATGCGCCGATCTCTCTGGAGCCGGGCGACGTGGTTTCCTTCGCCAATCCAACCAACGGCATGCGCTCCTATCTGGCCGTGCGCGGTGGGTTCAAGGTTGCCCCGGTTCTGGGCAGCGCGGCGACAGATACGCTGGCGGTGGTCGGCCCTGATGTCGTCGTCGCAGGAACCATCCTCGCGCTGAGACACCAGAAAGAAAGCCTTGCGAGCGTCTCCATCGACGAAGTTCCGGCCTTTGATCTGCCGAAGGCAGGCGATGTCGTGACCCTCGACGTTGTCCTTGGGCCGCGTACGGACTGGTTCACGCAAAAGGGTATCGACACCCTGACGAGCCAGCACTGGCAGGTCACGCCGCAGTCCAGCCGCGTCGGCATTCGTCTTGCCGGTGAGGTGCCGGTGGAGCGCAAGGACAGTGCGGAACTGCCGAGCGAAGGCACGGCAACCGGCGCAATCCAGATACCACACAGCGGTCAGCCGGTGCTGTTTCTGGCCGATCACCCGCTGACGGGTGGATATCCGGTCATTGGTGCGGTGGCGGAATATCACCTCGATCTGGCGGGCCAGATACCCGTCAACGCCAAAATCCAGTTTCGCCCGCTTGGGCCATTCGCCGAGATCGCGGCGAGCAAAACCGCAGAGTTTTCGGGAGAAGAACGATGAAAAAAGTACTGATTGCCAATCGCGGCGAGATCGCCGTGCGTATCGTTCGCGCCTGTCGTGATTACGGTATCGGTTCCGTAGCCGTCTATGCCGATCCCGATCAGGATGCGCTTTTTGTGCGTCAGGCCGACGAAGCCTATGGCCTTGACGGCGTTCGCCCGGCAGAAACCTATCTCAACATCGAAAAGCTGATTGCCATTGCCAAGCGCTCCGGCGCAGATGCTGTGCACCCCGGTTACGGCTTCCTGTCTGAGCGGGCCGAATTCGCGCAAGCCGTCATAGATGCCGGGCTGATCTGGATCGGGCCTGACCCGGATGTCATTAAGGTTCTCGGCGATAAAGTGGAAGCGCGGCGCATCGCGACCAGCGTTGGCGCTCCTCTGGTTGCAGGCAGCGATGGTCCGGTTGCGACCGCAGCGGAAGTCACCGCCTTTGCCCAGCAGCATGGCCTGCCGGTCGCCATCAAGGCCGCCCATGGTGGTGGCGGACGTGGCATCAAGGTCGCCTGGAAAATGGAAGAGATTGCCGATCTCTACGATTCGGCCGTGCGTGAAGCCACGGTCGCATTCGGTCGCGGTGAATGCTTTCTCGAACGCTTCCTCGATCGTCCCCGCCACATCGAGGCGCAGGTCATTGCGGACAAGCATGGCAATGTCGTCGTACTGGGCACGCGCGACTGCTCGCTCCAGCGTCGCAATCAGAAACTGATCGAAGAGGCGCCTGCTCCGTTTCTGGAGCCGCAGCAACGCCAGAAAATCCACGAATCCGCCAAGGCCATCTGTGCGGCAGCTGGCTATTCCGGTGCTGGTACGGTTGAGTTTCTGCTTGGCGTCGATGGCACGATCTCGTTCCTTGAGGTCAATACCCGCCTTCAGGTGGAGCATCCCGTCACCGAAGAAACCACCGGCATCGATCTGGTTATCGAGCAGTTCAGGATTGCCGAGGGGCATCCCTTGCGTGTTCTCGAAACCCCTGAGCCGCGGGGTCACTCTATGGAATTCCGCATCAATGCCGAAGATCCGGGCCGGGGCTTTCTGCCGACGCCCGGTGCCATCACGCGCTTCGATCCGCCATCCGGCCCCGGCGTGCGTCTGGATAGCGGCGTCGTCACCGGTTCGGCGATACCCGGCGTATACGATTCCCTGATGGCGAAACTGATTGTCACCGGTGCCGACCGCGAGCAGGTTCTGCGTCGCGCCCGTCGCGCTCTGAAGGAATTCCAGATCGACGGCGTTGCGACCGTTCTGTCATTTCACCGCGCCGCGCTGGAAACCGCCGATTTTATCGGTGAGGACGGTTTCAAGGTTCATACCCGCTGGATCGAGACCGATTTCGCCGAAATGCCTGATGCCATGGAGCGTCCAGCTCCCGCCGATGACGGGTCGATGACCCGAACATGGCTCGAAATCGACGGCAAACGTGTTTCGGTCGGGTTGCCGCATATTCTGCTTACGGGTCTTGGGTCTGCTGGTAGCCCGGCACATGCAAAAGCCGAGGCATCGCCCAAGAATGAAGGCATTCTCGCGCCGGTATCCGGCACCTTGCAGTCGTTCAAGGTCGAAGACGGCGCGTCCGTATCGGAAGGCGATCTGGTCGCTGTAATGGAAGCTATGAAGATGGAAACCCAGATCACAGCGCCGAAATCCGGCAAAATCCGGCTGCGCGTCGAGGAGGGTGATTACCTTCAGGCGGGAGATACTGTGGTCGTTTTCGAATAGGCCTTTTTCAATCGTGCTGGCTGGCTTGCTCTTGGAGGGTAATGGCAGCCAGCGCAAGAATGAGCGATTGGGTGATGGCAGACGTGACTGAAGGCAATTATCTGGCCGTATTCTAAGACAGATGCCGGGAGCAACGGGTGCAACGCAGCAACCCTCATCCATCATCCTGAGCCTGTCGAAGGAGAGGTGCGGAGGCAAAGCCGGAGCTTCAAAGGACGAGGGTTGCGGGCTTGAGGCAGGAGTGCGCGGCGGATGCTTCGAGGGTCGCTTCGCTCCCACCTCAGCATGAGGTTGGAGGGTGCGGCTGCCCACCCTGCTAGAAACGAAGGAGGAATGGTGAAACGGAGTTGGATGAGTGCTATTAAATTGCCAGAATCTTTCGGCTAGAATTGCGTTATTGCAAAGAAAAGCTGGATAGCATTTTGGATACCGAAAGCCATTTATTCGACGCGCAAGCCATTTCAGTCGCTCGTTCCATCCCTGACGATATCGAAGACATCCAATACCGGACGTTCGAGTATTTCTGGCTTGGCAGCCACCCCGTATCCGGCTTGGCGCGGGATCGCCTGCGCTCCGATGGAACTGTTATCAACGAAATCACCTCCGTGTCCGGCACGGGCTTCGCGTTCATGGCCATCATCGTGGGTGCGGAGCGCCACTGGATATCGCGCGATCAGGCGCTGGAGCGCGTTACGACAATGGTCGGCGCGCTGCACAAGGCCAAACGCTTTCATGGCGCATTCGCGCATTTTCTTCACGGTGAGACCTGCGAGGTCATACCCTTCGGCCCGAAGGACGATGGCGGTGACCTCGTGGAAACGGCCTTGCTGTTACAGGGTTTGATCTGCGCCCGGCAATACTTCTCGCGCTCCAGCCTCGCCGAAACAAGGTTCCGCGCGCTTGCCCAGGAACTGGTGACGGGCGTCGAGTGGGACTGGTACACGCGCGGAAAGGAAGGTCCCCTCTGGTGGCACTGGAGCCCGAAGCACAGATGGTGCTTCAACATTCCCGTCAGCGGCTGGAACGAGGCGCTTGTCTGCTACGTGCTGGCGGCAGGCGCAAAAACGCATTTCATCGAACCCGTGCATTATCATGAGGGATGGGCACGGTCGGGTGAGATGGTGAACGGCAATACCTATCTCGGCACTGTCTTGCCACTGGGCGAGCCTTATGGTGGGCCGCTCTTTCTCTCGCAATATTCCTTTTGCGGGCTCGATCCACGTGGATTGTCCGACCGATACTGCGATTACTGGCAGCAGATCGATGCCCATACCCGGATCAACCACAGCTACTGCCAATCCAAATATCCGGGCTCTGACATCTGGGGCCTGACGGCAAGCGATGGGCCGAAGGGCTACCGCGTCAATTCGCCGACGCAGGACATCGATGTCATCTCGCCGACAGCTGCTCTTTCCAGTTTTGCGGTTTTGCCGGATGAGGCGATCAAGGCGGCGCGCGCATTTGCAAAATTCGAGGGCGGAAAGCTGATGGGCCGGTACGGCTTCGTCGATGCGTTTTCACCTGTTACCGGCTGGGTTGCGGATACGCATCTGGCCATAGACCAGGGCCCAGTCATCGCCATGATGGAGAATTACCGATCCGGGCTTCTATGGGCCTTGTTCATGAGTGCGCCGGAGGTCCAGCGCGGTCTCGACCGTCTCGGTTTCCAGATCGACGGCAAGTCGGGCGCCGAACACGTTGCCTGAGACCTAATCGCGTGGCATGCCTTCCGGGCGCAGCAATCGGCGTTGCGCGCCTATGCGGAACGGGGCATTCATCGCGCCATATCCGGTGTATTGACCACGTCGCTCCACGATTTCGAAGAAGAACCCTTCTCCGAAGGTCTGGCTGTAAATCTGGAAGTATTCACCATTTTCATCGCGGTCATAGAGAATACTGGAGGCACGTAGCGCATCCGACAATTCCGGCTCCAAACCGAAGCGTGCTTCGAGATCGTCGTAATAGTTGCGGGAGATGGGCAGTGCCTGAAAACCACGAGCCTGGAGTTCGCGCGCGGTTTCGAAGATGTCGTCCGTGGAAAAGGCGATGTGCTGGATGCTGGTGCCGAAACCTTCTGCCAGAAACTTTCCGGCGAATGTCTTGCGATTGTCCGCCCCGTTCATTGTCAGACGAAAATCCGGTTTTGGCAGGCTCTCGATTGCCTGACTGCGCACAAGGCCGCCCGGCTCCACCACATCGACCATGGGTGTGCGGCGCATGGAAAAGATTGACGTGTAGAACAAAAGCCACGTCAACATTTCGTCGTAGCGGGTCGTCTGGGCCAGATGGTCGATGCGGGTCAATCCGGCACTGCCCTCGGTCTCAGGTGCGAGAGGGAGAAATTCCTGATCCCAGATCGATGAAAGGGCAGGGGAGCCATCAAGGAAATAGATGACGCCATTACCCACGCCCTGAATAGCCGGAATGGATGCCTCTCCGCTCTTGCGGGGTTCAAAGAATGTCGGTGCGCCCAGCGCGGCAGCGCGTTCGAGTGCGGCCGCCGCGTTTTCCACCTTTAGGCCAAAGGCGTAGGCGTTGGTCCCATGCACAGAATAGGACGCGCCTGCAAAACTATCACCTGTGCTATCCGTATTGATGACGATGCGGATGTCACCTTGTGTGTAAAGATCGACTTCGCGATTGCAGTGGCGTGCAGATTTGGCGAAACCAAGCGTCAAGAGCAGCCGTTCCAGATCGGCTTTTTCGTTTTGCCCGGTGGTAAATTCCACGAATTCGACGCCGGTCGTTTCGACCGGGCTTGGCATGTCTGTCACGCCAATGTTGATGTCCGGCTCCAGCCTGTGAACCTTATCCATCAGGTTGACCAGCGAGCGGTGGCCATCTTCGGCCAGCAGGCGTGCTGAGCCGCCACGGAACTGGTCGTTGAAAATCTCAAGGGACAAGGGACCGGAATAGCCGGTTGCCGCCACGGCGCGCATGAAATCCACGACCGGCAGATCGCCTTCGCCGGGCATGTTGCGGAAATGTCGGCTCCAGTAGAGCAGGTCCATGTCGAACAGGGGCGCGTCCGCAAGCTGGACGATGAAAATCTTGTCGCCAGGAATGGAGCGGATGGAGTTGGGGTCGATCTTGCGCGACAGCGTATGAAAACTGTCGAGAATGATGCCGACATTGCTGTGGTCGGCGCGGCGCACGACTTCCCAGGCGTCGCGGTGGTCACTGATGTGGCGGCCCCACGCCAGCGCCTCGTAGCCCACGCGCAAGCCATGCTTTGCGGCCCGCTCGCCCAGTTCGTTGAAATCGTTGGCGGCGCGATCGACGCCGCCGAGGGAAATCGGCGACACGTTGGAGCATATCAGCATAAGATCGGTGCCAAGCTCGCCCATGATGTCGAACTTGCGTTCAGCGCGCTCGAAAGCACGCTGCCGGTGATGATCCGGCATGCCTTCGAAGTCACGGAACGGCTGGAACAGGGTGATTTCAAGCCCATGGTCGCGCACCATGGCGCGGACCTCACGGGGAGAGGCGTCGTAGGTCAGGAAGTCGTTCTCGAAAATTTCCACGCCGGAGAACCCGGCCTTGGCGATGGCGGCGAGCTTTTCGGGAAATTCTCCGCTGATGGAAACGGTTGCGATGGATGTCCGCATCGGCAGCTTTTGCTGTGTCGTGCCAGAGATGACCATATTGCCTTCCTTTCCGAGATTATGTACTAATTAGTTAATAATAAGCCGGGCGACCGGCAATGGGTGGACGATGACCAAAGCCGAAACTTCGAGCAAGACCAGCACTGTGCGACAGTCCAAACGCGATCCCGAAGGGGTGCGGCGCGATATTCTGTCGGTCGCCATGGACGAGTTTTCCCAAAACGGCCTGTCTGGTGCGCGGATCGATGAGATTGCGGCCCGCACGCGCACGTCCAAGCGCATGATTTACTATTATTACGGCGACAAGGAGGGGCTTTACCAGCAAGCGCTTGAGGAGGCTTATGCCAAGGTGCGTGGCGGAGAAAGCGACCTCGAGCTCGATGGCATGGAGCCGCGCGCGGCGTTGGAAAAGCTCTGTCGTTTCACCTTCGATCACCACCGCCGGAATCCGGCTTTCATTCGCATGGTCATGATCGAGAATGTCCACCATGGGCGACACATGCAGGCATCCGAAACCATCCGCCAGCTCAACCGTCCGGCGATCGGCGCGCTTGAAAACGTGCTGGCGCGCGGCCAAAGTCAGGGCATTTTTCGTGAGGGCGTTGAAGCGCTCGAGCTGCATTGGCAGATCAGCGCGCTGTCGTTCTTCAACGTTTCGAACGCAGCCACGTTTTCTTTCATTTTCGGGGACAGCCTGTTTACCGACAACGGTCAGGAAGCTCTCTCGAAGCATGTCGCTGAGATGGTGCTGCGCTATGTGCTTCGGGTCGATCATATCGGCGCTACCGAACAAACCGGGTTGTGACGCAGCGCGCCGAAGAGCCGCTTTCGTAGGTGCTGCAAGCCGAGTTCATACCGCAGCCTCGTTCATGCACAATTCGTTGAAATGCGCGCTCATGCGTTCGGGATCGGGCTCTTTTCCCGAAAAAAGCCGGAAGGCATCCACGGCCTGAAACACGGCCATGCCGCCGCCGGGTAGAACCTTGCAGCCTTTTCGCGTGGCTTGCGCCAGCAACTCCGTCACCAACGGCATATAGACGATATCGGCCACCCAATGACGCGCTTCTATCAATGAAGCGGGAACCGGTATGCCGGGATGCGCTGGCATGCCTGTCGGTGTCGCATGGATCAAACCGTCAGCGTGGGGGAGGGAGCTTTCCGCGCTCTCGACCGCAAACGCACGTGGCGTGCCAAACCGGGCATTCAACTGGTCCGCAAGCTGTCTCGCCCGGCTGATATCCTGATCGAGAATGTCGAGGTGGCCAATCTCCAGCTTCAAGGCCGCATGGGCAACCGCCACACCTGCGCCACCTGCACCGATCAGCAAAACGCGGTCACGTTTTGCATCCGGCAGTCCGCGCTTGAAGCTTTCATAAAAGCCGTACCAGTCCGTGTTGTGGCCCGTCCGCTTTCCATCGCGAAACACCACCGTGTTGACGGCACCCAGCATACGGGCGTCTTCCGACAGGTCATGAAGAAGCCCGATGACCCGCTGCTTGAACGGATGCGTGATGTTGACGCCTGCAAATCCTCTGGATTCGGCTTCATCGAGAAGGTCTGGCAAAGCGCTTTCGGGCACATGCCGCGTGTTGATATCGATCAGCTCGTAATCATAGGCGATGCCGTGCGCAGCGCCTTCGCGCATATGCATGGCCGGCGTTTTGGAAAGCTGGATATCGGCACCGATCAGGCCGACTTTCAGGGATGTTTTCTCTGTCATAGCAGGCATTCTCATCGGGAGAGGTCAAGAGAAACGAGCACGCGGGTCAATGATGGGCGAGAATTTCGCCGAGGAACGTGCGTGTTCGCTGATGTCGGGGATTGCGGAAAAACTCCTCCGGTGGAGCTTCTTCGATGATTTCGCCGGATGCCATGAACACCACGCGGTCGGCGACCTGACGAGCAAATCCCATCTCGTGTGTCACGCAAATCATCGTCATGCCATCGCGGGCAAGGCCGATCATGGTATCGAGCACTTCCTTGACCATTTCCGGGTCAAGCGCGGATGTCGGTTCATCGAAAAGCATGGCCTTCGGTTCCATGCACAGTGCGCGGGCAATGGCTGCGCGCTGCTGCTGGCCGCCGGAAAGCTGGGCGGGGTACTTATCGGCCTGATCCAGAATGCGCACGCGCTCCAGATATTTCCGGGCTGTCTTTTCGGCCTCGGCCTTGGAAAGACCTTTTACCCGCATGGGCGCAAGGGTGCAATTCTCAAGGATCGTCTTGTGCGGAAACAGATTGAAATTCTGAAACACCATTCCGACTTCGCGCCTGACGGTATCGATAGCGCTTGTCGAGGATGTCAGTTTCGTACCTTCGACAGTGATCGTGCCAGTCTGGATTTCCTCCAGATGATTGATACAGCGGATCAGCGTTGATTTGCCGGAACCGGACGGCCCGCAAAGGACGATTTTTTCACCCTTGCGAACCGTCAGATTGATGTTTTTCAGTGCGTGAAAGGCTCCATACCACTTTTCCACCGCTTCAAGAGCGATCAGCGGAACCTGAGTGTCGGCGGTCGGTAGCATGGGAGCCTCCATATTACTTTACGGTGAACGGAATCTCAGGCAGGGATTCCGGGAAGGCCGGAACTTCGCGCTTCATCCACTTGGTGTAGATTTTCGCAAGTTCGCCATCACCCTTGATCTTCACCAGGAATGCGTTGATGGATTCGTTCCAGTCCTTTTCACCGGGGCGCGTGCCTGCACCGTTATACAGCGTGGTCAGGTCGAACTTGGGTTCGTACTTGCCAGCAGCTGCAGCATTCAGGCGGTCACCGTAAAACTGGTTGCCACCGACGACTTCCACCTGTCCCGAAATCAGAGCCTGAATATTGGCGGCATCGTCATCGAAGCGAAGGATGTTGGCCTTGGTACCAGCACCTGCGGTGATGGATGTGTCCATGGCGCTGGACTTTGGAACGCCGACAGATACGCCCGTCAGGTCGTCATAACCGGCAATCTTCTTATCCTTCGGTCCGTAGACCGACAGCACGTTACCGGCGTATGGCTGGGAATACTGGATCGTCTTTGCACGTTCCGCCGTCATACCCATGGTGGCGAAGAGGACGTCGACTTTGCCCGTCATCAAGGCCGGGATGCGGTTGGCAACGGCGAGCGGTACGAACTCGACCTTCACGCCGAGATAATCCGCGAATGCCTTGCCGATATCGGCGTCGAGACCGTCCTGAACGCCGCTGGAGTTTACGAAGCCCCAAGGCGAGTTGTCGCCCTGAATGCCGATGACGACTTTGCCCTTGGCTTTCGCTTCTTCGAGCGTTCCGGCAACGGCGCTGACCGGTGCTACGAACGGCAGGGCGACGGTTGCTGCGGCAAGCGCAAGCAGCACACGGCGATTCATTTTCAAGCTGTTGAGTTTCATCTTTTGCTCCTCCTTACAAAGCTGATGGCATGGTTAGCGTGAGGCGGTCTGAAGCCGCTTTTCGACACCGGCGCCCCAAAGGGAGAGCGGCCAGCAAATGAGAAAATAAATCAAACCGACGATGGCAAAAACGGTCAGCGGCTTGAATGTCTGGTTGGAAACGATCTGCCCGGCGCGTGATAGCTCCACGAAGCCGACGATGGCGGCAAGCGATGTGCCCTTGATGAGCTGCACGAGAAAACCGATGGTCGCGGGCAGGGAAATCTTCAGCGCCTGCGGCAGCACGACATCTTTCATGCGCGAGACATAGTGCAGACCAAGCGCTTTTGCGGCTTCCGTCTGTCCCTTCGGAACAGCCTGAATGCCGCCACGCCAGATCTCGCCAAGAAAGGCGCTTGCATGCAGCGTAAAGGCAACGGCCACGGCAAGCCACGCGTCGATATCCAGACCCACAAGCGCAACGCCGTAATAGACGACAAATAGCTGCATCAATAGCGGCGTGCCCTGGAACACGGCGATGTAACCGGCTGTCACGCGCTGGCCGATCTTGTTTTCAGCTGTTCTGGCGAGCGCAACGCAGAGGCCAAAGACGCCGCCGCCGATAAAGCCGATCAGTGTCAAGGCAAGCGTCCACTTGAGACCCTGCATCAGGAAAAACAATTCATTGGTGCCGATAGGTGTCATTGTTTTTGCCTCACTTGACCGGGTAGCTGAATGACAGGCGCGAAATCAAAGCGAAAACGGCCATCATGAGCGAGGAAATGACGAGGTAGAGAAGTGTGATGGAGAAATAGACCTCGAAGGAGCGGAACGTTTCTGCCTCGATCCGTTGCGCAACAGATGTCAGTTCATAGGCTGCAATGGATGTGCAAACGGATGTCGTCAGTGTCAGCATGATGAACTGGCTGGTGAGCGACGGATAAACGGCGCGCAGGGCCGGTTTCAAAATGATGTGACGGAAAATCTGGGAGCGACGCAGACCGAGCGCGAGCCCTGCTTCCACCTGCCCCTTGGGAACAGCATCCACGCCGCCGCGAATGATCTCGATGGCGTAGGCGCCACCGTTCAATGCGAGCGCGACGATGGCTGTCGTCGTGGGGTTGAGCCGCAGACCCATTTGTGGAAGGGCAAAAAAGATGAAGAAAATCTGGACCAGAAACGGCGTGTTGCGGATGACTTCGACAAAAGCGATGACGAGCGCGCGCAGTGGCTTGAACGATGACCCGCGGGCGATAACGCCGAGAACACCGATAATGGTCGCGAGAAACATGCCTGCGAGAGCAAGGCCAATCGTTGCAAGGCAGGCAAGCAACAGTTCAGGCAGGCGGTCGAAAACTGCCGAGAAATCCAGCGTGTATGACATCGATCCTCCCCTCTCCAGCAAAGCGCGGATTGCCCTGCTCACTATTCTTGCCCGTAGCCTCTAAAGCTACCGGATTTTTAATGTGCCGACATCAGCGCCTCCCGCGCATCCATTCATCGTCGACACAATGTTTGTACCAGTTAGTTCATACTTGTCAAGCGTGGGTTAACGCGGTTGTTTTCCTATGTATTGTCGCAGCAAATATGGCTGTAAAAAACCGTGTCTGCGAGCAGGATATATTTATCCTCTGCCTCATCCACCAGCGTGCCTCCCTCGTTATATGTCGGTAACATAAGGATGCTTCTGCCATGGCGCGCTGCCGGAACCTCGTCTTTATACTCGGTGACCAACTCTCGATGAGCATATCGAGCCTGAGCGGCATAGATCGCGAGCGTGACGTTGTTCTTCTATGCGAGGTCGCGGAAGAAACGACCTATGTCCGGCATCACCGCAAGAAGATCATCTTCATTCTGTCGGCCATGCGCCATTTTGCCAAAGAACTATCCGCTGAAGGCTACAAGGTCCGTTACATCAAACTGGATGATGCCGACAATACTGGCTCGTTCACGTCCGAACTGAAGCGGGCCGTCGAGGATTTGCGGCCTGACAGCATCGTCGTTACCGAACCCGGTGAATGGCGCGTTCTGGAACAGATGCGCGGTTGGCATGCAGATATCGGCTTGCTTGTCGATATCCGCCCCGATGGGCGCTACCTCTGCTCGCATGACGAGTTCAAGACCTGGGCGCAAGGCCGCCGTCAGTTGACGATGGAGTTCTTTTACCGCGAGATGCGCCGCAAGACCGGGCTGTTGATGGAAGGCGATGCACCGGCGGGAGGGCGCTGGAATTTCGATAGCGAGAACCGGTCACCCGCCAAGCAGGACCTGTTTCGTCCTCGCCACCCACGCTTCGCACCCGACGAGACGACGCGGGACGTGATGAAACTCGTCGATCTCAGGTTTGGCGATCACATGGGGTCCGCAGAGGGCTTTGCCTTTGCCGTCACGCGAAAAGATGCAGAACAGGCAGCGGATGTGTTCATCGTAGACTTCCTGCCGAAATTCGGCGAGACGCAGGATGCTATGATTTCGGGCGATCCCTTCGTCAATCACTCGCTGCTGTCATTCTATATCAATATCGGCTTTCTCGATGCGCTCTCGCTCTGTCAGGCGGCTGAGCGGGCCTATCTCGAAGGCAAGGCACCGATCAATGCGGTCGAAGGCTTCATCCGCCAGATCATCGGCTGGCGGGAATATATGCGGGGCATCTATTGGCTCTTCATGCCGGACTACGCACAGCGCAATTTCTTCGAGGCGGCCCGTCCCCTGCCGGATTTCTTCTGGACGGCGGAGACTCAGATGGCATGTCTGTCCACGGTTATCGGCGAGACCATTGAGAATGCCTACGCGCACCACATTCAGCGCCTGATGATCACAGGCAATTTCGCCATGCTGGCAGGGCTCGATCCCCATGCGCTTCATGAATGGTATCTCGAAGTCTATGCCGATGCCTATGAGTGGGTAGAGCTTCCGAATGTCATCGGCATGAGCCAGTTTGCCGATGGTGGGCTTTTGGGCTCAAAGCCCTATGCAGCAAGCGGCGCCTATATTTCCCGTATGTCGGATTACTGCGAAAACTGTCGCTATGATGTGCGTAAAAAAACAGGCGAGGGCGCCTGTCCTTTCAATGCTCTCTACTGGGATTTTCTGGCGCGAAACGCGGAGAAATTATCTGCCAACCGCAGGCTCGCCCAGCCCTACGCGACATGGCGCAGAATGAGCGAGGCGCAGCAGAAGACCTACCTCGATAGTGCGCGCGCGTTCCTGCAAAAGCTGGATGACGGCGTTCCCGTCTGAGGAAGCGGCCAGCGTCTTTATCTTTTCCTTATGTCATCAGCCCATCTTCCCAATCGAACCCTGACGCGCACCAGGATTAGGGTGTTCTCCTGATCATATGGAGAAACCTATGTCCGATCTTGTTTTTGTCCTTCTTGGAAGTGCTGTGCTGCTGGGCTTTGCGCTCTATGCACGTGCGCTCAACCGTCTCTAAGGGTGACGTAATGGAGCCTTTGATTGCCCTCGTCGTCGCGGGCGGCCTTGCCGTCTATCTCGTCGTGACGCTGCTGCGTCCTGAACGCTTCTGATCTCGGAGAATTCCCATGACTATTCTCGGGTGGCTGCAAATCAGCCTCCTCATTCTCGCCGTGCTTGCCGTCGTCAAGCCGGTCGGTCTTTACATGGCCAAGGTGTTTTCCGGCGAAAGAACGTTTCTGTCTCCCGTTCTCATTCCCGTCGAAAACGTCATCTATCTGGCCGCAGGCACCAGCCCTAAAAAAGAACAGGGATGGCTGGCCTATACGCTTTCCATGCTCGCGTTTTCTATAGCCTGCTTCCTAGCACTTTATGCCATATTGCGATTGCAGGCCTATCTGCCGCTCAATCCGCAGGGCTTTGCCAATGTGCCGCCGGATCTGGCGTTCAACACCGCTGTCAGCTTCGTCACCAACACTAACTGGCAGAACTATGCCGGTGAAGCGACCATGAGCAATTTCAGCCAGATGGCCGGATTGTCGGTACAGAACTTCCTATCCGGTGCCGTCGGCATTGCGCTGGCCGTGGCCTTCACACGGGCTTTCGCGCGCTCGCAATCCATCACGCTTGGCAATTTCTGGGTCGATATGACGAGAGCCACGCTCTACGTGTTGCTGCCGCTCGCTATCGTCGTTGCCCTTGCCTTCGTCGCTATGGGCGTACCCCAGACGCTGGACGGCACCGTAACAGCGACCACCCTAGAAGGTGCCCAGCAGGTCATCTCCGTCGGACCTGTCGCGAGCCAAGAAGCCATCAAGCAACTGGGCACCAACGGTGGCGGTTTCTTCAACGCCAATGCCGCCCATCCGTTTGAAAATCCAACGGCGTTCTCCAATTATCTCAACATTTTTGCGATGCTGGCCATCTCGGCAGCTCTTGTTTACACCTTCGGCCAAATGGTTGGTAACCGCCGCCAGGGCTGGGTTCTGCTTGCCACCATGGGCGCCCTTCTTTTCGCGGGTGTTGCCATGATCTACTGGGCGGAATCATCAGGCAATACGATCCTGACGGCGCTGGGCGTCGATGCTTTGCAAGGCAATATGGAGGGCAAGGAAGTCCGCTTTGGCCAAGCTATGAACGCTCTATATGCCGCTGTGACAACCGGTGTATCGAATGGTGGCGTCAATGGCATGCATGGCTCCTTCACCGGCCTCGGTGGACTGGTTCCCATGTTCCTTATCCAGCTTGGCGAAATTCTGCCGGGCGGCGTGGGTTCCGGCCTCTACGGCATGCTCGTCTTCTCGCTTCTTGCGGTTTTCGTTGCAGGTCTGATGGTCGGTCGTACCCCGGAGTTTCTGGGCAAGAAGATCGAAGGACGGGAAATGAAATGCGCCATGCTGGCCGTTCTCATCCTGCCCGTCGCTATTCTCGGTTTCTCTGCGGTGTCGGCACTTCTTCCTTCGGCCCTCGCAAGCATCGGTACGGCAGGCCCGCACGGTCTTTCGGAAATCCTCTATGCCTACACCTCGGCTGCGGGCAATAACGGTTCTGCCTTTGGTGGTCTCTCTGGAAATACGACTTGGTATAACACCACGCTCGGCATCGCCATGCTTTTGGGACGCTTTGCCTATGTCGTTCCCGTGATGGCCATTGCCGGTTCGCTGGCGGCAAAAATCCGGGTTCCAGCATCCACCGGCACGTTCCCGACAGATGGCCCGCTCTTCGTAGGCCTGCTCATCGGCATCATCCTCATTCTTGGCGGGCTGCAATACTTCCCGGCCCTGGCGCTCGGCCCCATTGTCGAACATTTCGCAATGCTCGCTGGCCAAACGTTCTAAAGGACAAAGTTCATGTCACAAAAGCCAGCAAAACCTGGTCTTTTCGATCCTGCAATCATCTTGCCTGCGGCCAGGCAGGCCTTCATCAAACTCGATCCGAGGCAATTGGTCCGGGCACCGGTGATCTTCGTCACCGAAGTCGTCGCAGCACTGGTCTCGGTCCTGTTCCTGCGTGACCTTATCAAAGCCAGCGAAACAGCCATCTTTTCCGGCCAGATCGCCGCATGGCTCTGGTTCACGGTGCTGTTCGCCACCTTTGCCGAAGCGGTGGCGGAGGGCAGGGGCCGGGCACAGGCGGAAAGCCTAAAGCGCGGACGCTCCGACCTCACCGCACGCCGGGTCGTCTCCAACGGTACTGAGGAAGCCATTCCGGCAACCATGCTCGCTGTTGGCGATGTCGTCATTGTCGATGCAGGCGAACTCATTCCGGGTGACGGAGAGGTGATCGAAGGCGTCGCATCCGTCAATGAAAGCGCAATCACTGGCGAATCCGCACCCGTCATTCGCGAATCCGGTGGCGATCGGTCGGCGGTGACAGGCGGGACGCAGGTCCTGTCGGACCGCTTGACCATACGCATCACCACACCACCCGGTGCCAGCTTCGTCGACCGCATGATCGCGTTGATCGAAGGCGCGGAACGCCAGAAAACACCAAACGAAATTGCACTCTCGATCCTGCTGTCGGGTCTGACGCTGGTGTTTCTCATAGTGGTCGTCACGATCTGGGGTCTTGCGGGCTATTCCGGCACGGTGCTGTCGGTCACGGTGCTAGCCGCCTTGCTCGTAACTCTTATTCCGACGACCATTGGCGGTCTTCTCTCGGCCATCGGCATCGCCGGTATGGACAGGCTAGTGCGCTTCAACGTTATCGCCACCTCCGGTCGCGCAGTGGAAGCGGCTGGTGATGTCGATACGCTGCTTCTGGACAAGACCGGCACGATCACCTTCGGCAACCGCATGGCGGCAGATTTCATCGCCGCACCAGGCGTCAGCCAGCAGCAACTGGCAGAGGCCGCACTTCTGGCAAGCCTTTCCGATGAAACACCGGAGGGTCGCTCGATTGCAGCACTCGCCATGGGTGATTTCGGCATCGCAGCGCCCAAGGCCGTAGCCGACAACACCATCGCGTTCAGTGCGCAGACCCGCCTGTCCGGTATCGACATGGGCCCGCATCGTCTGCGCAAGGGCGCCATCGATGCCGTGCTGAAATTCACTGGTATGTCGGACAAGGATGCGCCTGCCGAATTTCTTCAGGCGGTGGAAAGTGTGGCACGCTCAGGCGGCACTCCGCTCGGTGTGGCCGATGGAAACCGTCTGTTGGGTGTCATTCATCTGAAAGACGTGGTGAAGCCCGGCATCAAGGAACGTTTTGCGGCGCTGCGCGCGATGGGTATCCGCACGGTCATGGTCACGGGCGACAATCCCGTCACCGCCGCAGCCATCGCTTCGGAAGCAGGGGTCGATGACTTCCTGGCCGAAGCAACGCCCGAAGACAAGCTGGCCTATATTCGCCGGGAGCAACAGGGCGGCAGACTAATCGCCATGTGCGGCGATGGTACCAACGATGCGCCAGCGCTGGCGCAGGCCGATGTCGGCGTGGCCATGCAGACCGGCACCCAGGCCGCTCGCGAGGCCGCCAATATGGTCGATCTCGATTCCAGCCCGACCAAGCTCATCGAAATCGTGGAGATCGGCAAACAGCTTCTAATGACACGCGGTTCGCTGACGACATTCTCCATCGCAAACGACGTCGCCAAATACTTCGCGATCATCCCCGCGCTGTTCGTCGCCACCTATCCCGCACTCGGCGCCTTCAACATCATGGGACTTTCGACGCCACAGTCGGCCATTCTGTCGGCCGTCATTTTCAACGCGCTGATCATCATCGCGCTGATACCGCTGGCGCTGAAGGGCATCGCCTATCGTCCTTCCAGCGCGGCCTCACTTCTGCGTAGAAACCTGTTCATCTACGGCGTTGGCGGTCTTTTACTGCCCTTTGCCGGTATCAAGATTATCGATTTGGCCGTTTCGGCCCTGCACCTGGTGTAACCATGTTCAAACTTATCAGACCCGCCCTCGTTTTTCTCGGTCTTTTGACCTTGCTGACCGGCGTTGCCTATCCGCTTGCGGTCACCGGCATCGCCCAGACACTCATGCCGCAACAGGCAAATGGTTCGCTGATCCGCCGTGGTGACGCCGTGGTTGGTTCTGCGCTGATCGGCCAGAACTTCACGACCGATCGCTATTTCTGGCCAAGGCCATCGGCCACATCACCGGACGCCTACAATGCGTCCGCCTCATCCGGCTCTAACCTCGGCACCACATCGGCAAAGCTGCGCGACCGTGTGGCAGCCGATGTGGAAAAGTTGAAATCCGGTGGTCTGGCCGCCCCTGTCCCGGCAGATGCCGTCACGACTTCAGGTTCTGGCCTCGATCCACATATTTCGCCTGAATTCGCCGATGCGCAGGTGGCACGGGTGGCCAGTGCGCGGCAGCTGTCACCGGAGCAGGTGAGGGCGCTCGTTCAAACCCATAAGGAGACCAGAACGTTGGGAGTTGTAGGCGAGCCGCGTGTGAATGTGCTAGAGCTCAATCTTGCGCTCGATGCGCTGAAGAGTTGATACGGATGCCGGCAAACGAGCCATACGAGACGAACCGTCCCGACCCCGATGCATTGCTTGCCCTGGCGGAGAAAGACCGCCGGGGCAAGCTCACTATTTTTCTAGGCGCGGCCCCCGGTGTCGGCAAAACCTATGCCATGCTGAACCGCGCCCAGCGACTGCGCAAAGAGGGTACGGAAATACTGGCCGGGCTTGTGGAAACGCACGGACGTACAGAAACCTCGGCTCTGCTGGACGGGCTGGAAATCCTGCCGCGCCTGCCGGTCGCCTATCACGGCAAGGAACTGCTGGAATTCGATCTGGATGCGGCGCTGGCGCGCAAACCGGCCACCATCATTGTCGATGAACTGGCCCATTCCAACCCGGATGGTTTCCGGCATCCCAAGCGTTATCAGGATATCGAAGAGCTGATCAATGCGGGCATCGACGTGTGGACGGCGCTCAACATTCAGCATCTCGAAAGTCTGTCGGATCTGGTCGAGCAGATCACCGGCGTCAATGTGCGTGAAAGGGTGCCGGATACGGTTTTAAAAAAGGCCGACGAAGTCCTTCTGGTCGATCTGCCGCCCGCCGAACTGATCACGCGTTTGCAGGATGGCAAGGTCTATCTTCCTGCCAGTGCCCGTCGCGCAGCGGACCGTTTCTTTCGCCTCGGCAATCTCACCGCCTTGCGGGAACTGGCGCTGCGGCGAACCGCAGACCGGGTGGATGATCAGATGATCGATTATCTGCGCCAGAACGCCATCGAAGGCCCGTGGGCAACAGGGGAGCGGCTTCTGGTTTGCATCGGCGCTGATGCCCTGTCGGAGAAAGTCGTGCGTGTGGCAAGCCGTCTGGCATCCGGTCTGAACGCGCCGTGGCTGGTGGTGAGTGTTGCCCGCTACGACCGGGAAACCATGGATGACGAAGACCTTCGCCGCATAGACGATACGTTTCGGCTGGCAGAAAAGCTCGGTGCTGAAACAGGCAGAGTGACAGGCAGTGACTTCGTTGCCGAAATTCTGAAACTGGCCAAGCGAGAACACGCAACGCAGGTCGTCATCGGTTCGCAACGCCGCCGATGGCCGGGTTTTGCCCTGCGCAACAGCCTCGCAGATGCGCTGACGCGCGAGATGAGCGGCATCGGACTTCATATCGTCACATCTGACGATAAGCTGAAACGTCCTGCAAAAAGACCCTCGCCCTGGCCGCGCTTTCCAGCTCTCACCCGGCCTTTCGCCGTTGCATTGATCTCCGTTTTGCCGGCGACGGTCGTCGGCGTGCTGATCGACCGCATCATCTACCTGCCGAATATCTCGCTGCTGTTTTTACTGGCGGTTCTTGCGTCCGCTACCTATGCCGGGTTTGCGGCGGCGTTGATGTCTGCCCTGTTGTCGGCGCTCGCCTACAATTTCTTCTTCATCCCGCCGCTTTACAATTTCACCATCGCATCTCCGCACGAGGTTTTTGCGCTGTGCATCTTTATCGTCGCAGCGGTTCTTGCGGGTAGTCTCGGCTCGCGTATACGGGAGCAGGCACAGACGGCGCGTTCACGTGCCACTGCCATGCAGGCGCTCTATGACTTCGCGCGCAAGCTTTCGGGCACCGCAGATGTCGACGAGGTGCTGTGGGCCTCCGTCACGCAATTGCATGCTGGCCTCAACCGCAACATCGTTCTGCTGCGCCCCAATGGCGATCTGCTGGAAACCGCTGCCGCATGGCCACCGGACACCGAACTTGGGGTCGCCGAAGTCGCTGCGGCGCGATGGGCCAATACGAAGAAAGAGGCAGCAGGTGCCGGAACCGGCACGCTGCCCAATTGCCGTTTTCAGTTCAGGCCGTTGACCAGCCCGCACGGCGTGGTTGGAGTGTGTGGCTATGAAGTCGCCGGTGAGCCACTGGATTCCAATGCGGAACGTATGTTTTCCGCCATCATCGATCAGACCGCCACGGCTATCGACCGCGCAAGACTGTCATCCGAAAGCGCCCAGCAGGCGTTGCGGCTGGAAAGCGAACGCTACCGCGAGGCTCTGCTATCCTCCATCTCCCACGATCTGCGCACGCCGCTTGCAACAATCACCGGCGCCGTCACCAGTCTTCGGGAATTGGGAGAGCGGATGACGCCGGAAAGCCGCGATGATCTGTTGGAATCCATCGAGGAAGAGGGCGCGCGGTTGAGCCGCTTCGTCGCCAATCTTCTCGACATGACGCGGATATCGGCGGGAACGCTGAGAGCGCGGCGGGACTGGGTCGATCTGGGTGATGTGGTGCGTGCGGCAACCGACCGCGCCCGCAAATATTTCCCCGCACAGGTTTTCGAGACCGGGATAGCGACGGACCTGCCGCTTATGCGTGGTGACAGCGTGTTGCTGGAGCAGGTTCTGTTCAACCTTCTGGACAATGCCGCCAAATACGGGGGCGGTGAACCCGTCAACATCTACGTCCGCCGGGATGGCAAGGATGTTGCGATCTCGGTGACCGATCTGGGCAAGGGCATCCCGGCTGCCGATCTCGACCGCATCTTCGAGAAGTTCTACCGCCGCTCGAAATCCGATGGACGATCCCCCGGCACGGGGCTTGGCCTGTCGATCGCCCGTGGTTTCGTCGAGGCACTGGGCGGGCGCATCCATGCGGAAAGTCCGGCGGTCAGGAAGAGAGGCACTCGTATTGTCATGCGTTTCCCGGTAGAGGAAAAAGACCGAACCGCAGGATCACCATGACACTTGCCCGCATTCTTGTCGTCGATGACGAACCGCAGATCAGGCGTTTTCTCCGGCCAGCACTGGCCGCTGCCGGGTATGAGGTGATCGAGGCCGAAAACGGCGCGGATGCGCTCAAGGCCGTTGCTACCGCTGCACCTGAATTGGTGATCCTCGATCTCGGTCTGCCGGATATGGACGGCAAGGATGTCATCGCCAGCCTGCGCGGCTGGTCGGAAATACCGATCATCATCCTGTCGGCCCGCGACCGCGAAACGGAGAAAATCGCAGCACTCGATCTCGGCGCCGATGACTACATTGAAAAGCCCTTCACCATAGGCGAACTGACCGCCCGCATCAGAACCGCCATGCGCCATCGCGGCACGGCCAGCAAGGCTCCATCCGTGGTGACGACTGATGGTCTGACCATCGATATGATACAGCGCATCGTTCTGCGAGACGGCAAATCCATTCGGCTGACACCGAAGGAATACGATCTTTTGACCCTGCTTGCCCATCACGCCGGGCGCGTGGTGACGCATCGCACACTCCTGACCTCGGTCTGGGGCCCGGCCCATGAAGAAGACCTGCATTATCTGCGCGTCTTCATCGGCCAGCTTCGACAAAAGATCGAACGGGACCCAGCCCAGCCCAAAATCGTTCAGACCGAGCCGGGTGTCGGTTATCGCCTTTTGAGCGATTGAGCCATCAATTCGATGCGAGCACTTTGGATATCTCGCTTGCTAGCTGATCCTGCGTATAGGGTTTCCCCAGCCGCGTGATCTCAAGATCGGTACCCTCGGGAAGATCGGCATAACCCGTCGCAATCAGGATCGGGAGGCCCGGTATGAGCTCGCGCGCCCTGCGCGACAGTTCCGCACCGTTCATGCCGGGCATCGAGAAGTCCGTCACCAACAGATCGAACTGCCCCTGGTTCGCGAGAATTTCCAGTGCCTGACGGCCAGAGCTTGCTTCAACGACCTCGTGACCGAGATCTTCGAGCATATCGACCGAACTCATGGCGATCAGCGCATCGTCATCGACCATTAGAATTCTGAGGTTCCTGTTGTTGACCGATGGATTTGCAGCGACCGTTTCGGAAAGATGCGTCTCGACCGATCCGCCGACATGCTCTTCACTGACGGGTATCCATAGCTCGGCGGTCGTTCCCTGTCCTTTGACGCTTTTCAAAACGAGGGCGCCTTTGAGCTGCAAGGCCAGTCCATGAATCATGGAAAGTCCGAGACCGGTGCCCTTGCCCAATTCCTTGGTCGAGAAGAAGGGATCGATAGCCTTTTTCAGTGTTTCGGCGTCCATGCCGACGCCGGTATCGGTTACGGACAAGACGACATAATCACCGGCTGCAAGCTCCGGCGAGCCACGCAAAACACTGTCTTCTCGAAGGCCAATGATAATCGTGCCACGTTCCGGCGTTGCGTCTCGCGCGTTGACAACCAGATTGAGGAGAGCAAGTTCGATCTGGTTTGCGTCGCCAAGTCCGAAGCGCAAATCCTTCTCCACCGCCCATTGCAGGACAATGCTGGAACCAACGGATTTACGCAGGAGATCGTCCATGTCTTCAATAAGCTTCGACATATCGACCGGCTTGACCTGAAGGTCCTGCCTACGGGCAAAGGCCAGCAGTCTCTGCGTGAGCGATGCGCCGCGTTTTGCCCCTTTCAGGGCACCATCGATCAGCCGCATGCCGCGCTCATCGCCAGAAACATGCTTTGCCAGCAGTTCGAGATTGCCCATGACGGCCATCAACAGGTTGTTGAAGTCGTGCGCGACGCCGCCTGTCAATTGGCCAATGGCTTCCATCTTGAGCGCTTGCCGCAACTGCTCTTCGGCCTTCTGTCGCTGATCCACTTCAGCCATGACGGTTTCATGCGCCTGCAAAAGCTCCGCCGTGCGCTCCGCAACCCGCAGTTCCAGCGTTTCATTCACCAGCCGCTGCCGCTCTGCCACTTCCTTGCGTTCCGTGATATCTGCGGAAACACCGACCAGCTTGGTGGGCACACCGCGCCTGTCGCGGTAAAGCTGTGCTTTGATTTCAGCCCAGTGGACTGAACCATCGGGCCAGACAACACGGTATTCGATCGAATATTCCGTACCGTTCTCAAGCGTATCTCGAACCGCCGCCTGCATGCGTTGGCGGTCATCCGGGTGCACACCTGCCAGCAGGTTCTCATAACCGAAGCTCGCTGTTCTCGGATATCCGAAAATCGCTTTGCACGTGCCCGAGCAGTCGAGCGTCATCGACGCCAGTTCCAACTGCCACGATCCAAGGCGGCCTGCACTCAACGCGGTCTGCAACCAGAGTTCACCGTCTGCGAGCGCCTCGATCTTGGACCGGGCGTCGAACTGGCGAAGCCGGTTCCGGTAGGCCGTGCGCGAAACACTGATGAAGGTGGTTGCGTGGAATGGACGCTCCAGAAAGCTCACATTGCCTAGAATTTCCGATAGTCTCAGCGCAAACGGGTTACGGTCCTGACCGCCGCCCCGGTGTGTGAGAACGATGAATGGCAAGTCTGACCAGGCTGGCTGCGCCATGATCCAGTCAGACAAAGGCTTGAGGTCTGCCGAGCGCAATGTCTCCTCGGTAACGACGACGAATGCAGCGTCGTCGCCGAGTTCAGACACGATAGCCCGGACCGTCGACACAGCTTTCGATGCGATTCCTGCCTCGGTGAGCAGGGTTGTCGCGATCTGGGCGTCTCTGCCGTTAGGGGCATAAATGAGGGCGAAATGTCCGGGCTCAGAAATTTTCCGAACTCCCATCCGCCGGCGTTAATCCGGCATTTTCAGACATCAAGAACGGGACGCCGCGCAGCACGCCTTGGAAGGCATAAAGCGGTTCACCGAGGATGAGGCCTTCATTGGTAATGGTGTATTCCCGGATCGTATCCTCGTGGGTACCCGTGCGCTTCTTGATCACGGAAACAGCGCGCCGAACGCGACCGGATGCCTCGAAGTAACGAAGCAGAATAACGGTGTCTGCAAGATAGGTCACATCCACGGGTGACTTCATATCGCCCACCAACCCGTGCTGGGCAACGGTCAGAAACGTGTTGGCGCCCTGCCTGTTCAGGAACTGAAGCAATTCGTGCATGTGAAGGATCAGTGCGTTTTCTTCGGGCATCGCTGCCTGATAGCCGTTGATGCTGTCGATCAGCACCGTCTTGGCATCGTATTTCGCGACCTGCTGACGCACCCGTTGCGCAAACTCGCCCGGAGAAAGCTCAGCCGCATCCAATTGTTCGATGTAGAGATGACCGGAATCACGCAGCTTTTCGAGGTCGATGTCAAGATGCTTCATCCGGTCGAAGAGCAGCCCAAGCTCCTCATCGAAAATGAACATCGCGGCCTTTTCACCACGTTTGATCGCAGCATCGATGAACTGAATACCAAAAATGCTCTTACCCGTACCGGCTGGTCCAATCAGCAGGGTACTGGAACCACGGTTGACGCCACCACCGAGCAGGCCGTCGAGACGCTTGATGCCGCTGCTCAGAACGTCGCGGGTGAACGACGTCTTGTGTTCAATAGCGCGTAGCCGCGGGAACACCGCCACGCCGCCTGTGCGGATGACGAAATCGTGGTAGCCACCTCTATAGGCCTGACCACGATACTTCAAAATGCGCACCCGGCGCCGCTCTGGACCGTAATTCGGTGACAACTCCTCAAGATGGATGACGCCGTGGACAACGCTGTGAACGGTCTTGTCGAGAACATCGGCGGTCAGATCGTCCAGCAAAAGCACGGTTGCGCCTGACTTCGAAAAGTAATGCTTCATGGCCAGAATCTGGCGACGGTACCGCAGGGAGCTCTGCGCCAGCAGGCGAATTTCCGACAAGCTATCGATAACGACGCGATCCGGTTTCAGACGCTCGAACGCGCCGAATATCAACTTGGTGGTTTCACCCAACTCCAGATCGGACGAATAAAGCAAGCTCTGCTGCTGGTCTGCATCCAACAAGCTTTCGGGCGGCACCAATTCGAAGATGTCGATATTCTCGTCAAGGAACATGTTGTGGGACGCAGCGCTGTCGCGAAGTTCCTCTTCGGATTCCGACAGGCTGATATAGAGGCAGCGTTCGCCATTGGCCGCGCCTTCGATCAGAAACTGAAGCGCAATCGTGGTCTTGCCGGTGCCCGGAGAGCCTTCAAGCAAGAACACGTGACGCCGGGAAAGGCCTCCAGATAAAATGTCATCCAGTCCTTCGACGCCCGTAATTGCTTTGCTATCCGTATCTCTCATAATCATTCCTGTTTTATGGCCGTCATCCGCGACCGTATCATTAGCTAGTAAGCGAAAGAACTTATATTATTCCTGTATAAAATGACTTTTGGGCACCTTCTGTTCCCTGCGCCTGCGTTTTGATCCGCGCAACCCCCGAAATTAACCTCCTGTTAGCCATGCCGTTAAAGTTTTAGTCAAATTTGAATGGAATTTCGGAACGGGTCTTATCTTTGTGCCATTTTTAGACAAAACGACGGACAGACGCGCAGTCATGGATGCGTTTTGGAAATTGAGTGGCCTGGTGGGTCGTCTCGCTTGGAAAATGTTTGGAGTAGCCTATGTCGAAGACACTGAAATCTGTTGCAGCTGCAGCGCTTGTTTCCTTTGCCGCATCCCCCGTATGGGCGGCTGATCTATCCTCTTACGAGAACCCGCCAGCCTACAATGAGGCACCAGCCTCCACCTCATGGACAGGTGCCTATGTCGGCGGTCACATCGGCGCTGCAATGCCAAGCGCTAACCCGTTTAAGGGTGGCAAGGGCTTGGCGCTGGGCGCACAGGCAGGCTACGACTACGATCTGGGCTCTGCTGTCATCGGCGGTGAAGTCGAAGCGACCCATCTGGGCGATGCGAAGGCTAAGGTTCCGAACGGCAATCTGAAAGAACGCTGGCGCGCTGCCGTAAAGGCAAAGGCAGGCGTCAAGCTTGATGATACGCTGGTTTACGGTACGGCCGGTGTCACAGTTACCAGCCTGCGCGATGGCGGCGGCGTAACAGGTCCTGACGGCATGAAGGAAGGTTACCTTCTCGGCGCAGGTGCTGAACACCGCTTTACGCCGCAGATTTCTGCCAAGGTCGAATATAACTACGTAGCGACCGATGATGTGCGCACATTCTCTAACAACGTCGTGTCGCACACCGACCTCAGCGACCACGTCGTCAAGGGCGGCGTCAACTACCGTTTCTAATTGCTGATAGCGGCGGGATGAATCTCCCGCCGCTATTTTCATCGAGCTTGCCATAAGTTCGATCTATCCGGGTTAGCACAGTGCCCCGTCGATAAACGCCCTTTTCAAAATTCATTCCTGATCGCTCAACGACGCTACAAGGCTCGCTATGTCGTGATGTTGGAAGTGGCTACGTAAGCACCAGATAAGTGCTTAAACGGTTCCGTGTTCGCACTGGAACGTCAGCAGATCATCAAACGCCATCAGCACAGCATGACGCCTCACGAGTGATCACGACCATGCTGGGTAAAATCGTATGGGGAACTGACCTGTGCCGGGTGTGTTTTGGTTTGAAAACGCCGAGACTTCAAAATTACTATTGAATTACAATATCTTATAATTTTCTTTTTGAATTTGAAAATTGCCCTGTTGACTTGTTTCGTGAGTGTCCTCTATAAGTCCGCTCACTGACGAGGGCGGC